>NZ_JBIAFG010000023.1:0-93569 GCF_042869175.1 Micromonospora sp. NPDC007208
CGAACTCAACGAACGACCACGCCAAACCCTCGACTGGCAGAATCCAGCCGAGGTACTCCACAAACACCTGGTCGCAACAGCCGCTTGAAACCGCCCGTCGATGAAACCACTACTTCCAGGATCGAGCACGATCACGCGGCGGCCCGGCCGACAAGATCCGCACAACTTCAGGGAAAGTGCTGCCTGCGGCACTCCGGAAGCAGCAACTTCCCCGAAGTTGTGCGGATCTTGAGGCCGGGCACGCCGAGCGCGCACGCCGGGCACCCCGAGCGCGCACCCCAAGCACGCCGGGCACGCCGCGCACCCCGAGCGCGCACGGTGAACGCGCACGCTGAGCGCGCACCCCAGGCACGCCGGGCACCCCCAGCGCGCACCCCAGGCACGCCGGGCACCCCGAGCGCGCACCCCGCGCACGCCGGGCACCCCGAGCGCGCACCCCAGGCACGCCGAGCACACGCCGAGCACACCCCGGGCGCGCCGGGCATGCCCGGACGCACGTCGCGACAACGCTCGCGGGGTTAGTCGCGTTCGATCAGGTGGCCTACGACCGTTGGGCCGAGCATCACCGCGAAGCCGCTGCCGTCGCGGCGGGGGTCCGCCGCGGGCAACTCCACCGGGTCGCCGGTGGCGGTCGCGCCGACCGGTCGCGGGCCCACCCAGGCGACGGCCACGTCCGTCTCACCCTTGAGGAAGCGGTGCGCGCGCACGCCGCCGGTCGCCCGGCCCTTCGCCGGGTACGCCTTGAACGGCGTCACCTTGACCGTCGCGCCGGTGGAGGTGACCACCATCGGCTCGCCATGCCCCGGGTCGTCGGTGCGCACCGCGCCGAAGAACGCCACCCGCGCACCGGCCGGCAGGTTGATGCCGGCCATACCGCCGCCCTTGAGGCCCTGCGGCCGGACCAACCCGGCGGGGAAGCGCAACAGCGACGCCTCCGAGGTGACGAAGGTCAGCGTCTCGGTGCCGTCGGTCAGCCAGGTTGCCCCGACGACCTCGTCACCGTCGCGCAGACCGATCACCTCGAACTCGTCGGAACGCACCGGCCACTCCGGCGCGCAGATCTTCACCGCGCCCAGTCGGGTGCCCAACGCCAACCCTGGTGAGCCCTCCGCCTGCCCGCCGAGCGGGGCCAGGCCGACGACGGTCTCCCCCGCCGCCAACGGCACCAACTCGGCCGCGGACATCCCGCCCCGCAGTGACACCGTGCCCGCCTGCTCGGGCAGCACCGGCAGCGGCAGGACGTCGACCTTGAACGCCCTGCCGGCGCTGGTCAACAGCAGCACCCGACCACGGGCGGTGGAGTGCACGATCGCGCGTACCGTGTCGTGCTTGACCCGGCCGTTGCGTCGGCGCCCCTCGGAGCTCTCCTCCGACTCGGCCGCGGTCCGGGCGACCAGCCCGGTCGCCGAGAGGATCACCTGGCACGGGTCGTCGGCGACTTCGAGGGGGCCGGCCGGCGCGGACGCGGCCAGCACCTCCTTCAGGTCACCGTCGACAAGCGTCGTACGACGTTCGGTGCCGAACTGCTTGACCACGGCCGCCAGCTCGTCGGAGACCACCTTCCTGAGCACCCGCTCGTCGTCGAGGATCTTGCTCAGCTCGGCGATCTCGGCGCGCAGCCGTTCCTGCTCGGCCTCCAGCTCGATGCGGTCGAACTTGGTCAGCCGGCGCAACGGCGTGTCCAGGATGTAGGTGGCCTGGATGTCGGAGAGGCCGAACCGGCTCATCAGCCCGTCCTTCGCGGCCTGCGCGTCGTCGCTGCCCCGGATCAGCCGGACCACCTCGTCGATGTCCAGCAGCGCGATCAGCAGACCGTCGACCAGGTGCAGGCGCTCCTGACGCTTGCGTCGGCGGTACGAGGTGCGCCGGGTGACAACCTCGTACCGGTGGGCCAGGAAGACCTCCAGCAGCGCCTTGAGGCCCAGCGTGCGCGGCTGCCCGTCGACCAGGACCAGGTTGTTGACACCGAACGACTGCTCCAGCGGGGTCAGCCGGTAGAGGTCGGCGAGCAGTGCCTGCGGGTTGACCCCGACCTTGCACTCGACGACGAGCCGGGTGCCGCTCTCCCGGTCGGTGAGGTCCTTGACGTCGGCGATGCCGGTCAGCCGCTTGGTCTTGGTGACCTCGTTGGTGATCGCGGCGATGACCTTCTCCGCGCCGACGCCGTAGGGCAGCTCGACCACGGTGATCGCCTGACGACCCCGGCTGCCCTCGATCGGGCCGATCTCCACCTTGCCGCGCATCCGCACCACGCCACGCCCGGTCTCGTACGCCCGGCGCACCTCGTCCAGGCCGAGCAGCACCCCACCGGTGGGCAGGTCGGGGCCGGGGACGAACTCCATGAGTTTGTCCAGAGTGGCGTCCGGGTGGTTGATCAGCCAGCGGGCCGCGGAGACGACCTCCGCCAGGTTGTGCGGGATCATGTTGGTGGCCATGCCGACCGCGATCCCGGACGCGCCGTTGACCAGCAGGTTGGGGAACGCGGCCGGCAGCACGGTCGGCTGGGTCAGCGACCCGTCGTAGTTGGGCTCGACATCGACGGTGTCCTCGCCCAGCTCACCGACGAGCAGCATGGCCTCCCGGGACATCCGCGCTTCGGTGTACCGCGAGGCGGCCGGGCCGTCGTCGGGGCTGCCGAAGTTGCCGTGCCCGTCGATGAGCGGCACGTTGAGGGAGAAGTCCTGAGCGAGGCGGACCATGGCGTCGTAGATCGCCGTGTCGCCGTGCGGATGGTACTTTCCCATCGTATCCCCGACAATTCGGGCAGACTTCACGTGCCCACGGTCGGGACGGTAGCCCTGCTCGTACATCGACCAGAGGATGCGCCGGTGCACGGGCTTGAGGCCGTCGCGGGCGTCGGGCAGTGCACGGGAGTGGATGACCGAGAACGCGTACTCCAGGTAGGAGTCGGAGACCTCGGTGACCAGCGGGTTGTCGAAGACCCGCGCGCCGGCCTGGTCGAACGAGGAGAGGTCGACCTTGTTTTCCTTACGGCGTGCCATGACTCAGCTCTCCACTGGAACGGAACGGACGCTGCACCGAACTCGCTCGCTCATGCGTCGATCGCATCCCGGTCGACGCGGTCGGCGGAGTCGATGAGCCAGTTGCGGCGCGGCTCGACCTTCTCGCCCATCAGCAGTTCGAGGATGCGTTCGGCGGCGTCGACGTCGTCGAGGGTGATCCGGCGGACGGCGCGGGTGGCCGGGTTCATCGTGGTGTCCCACAACTCGTCGGCGTCCATCTCACCGAGACCCTTGAACCGTGGGATGGGCGTGACGATCTGCTTGCCGGCCTTCTCCAGCTTGCGGACCGTCGTCTCCATCTCGGCCTGGGTGTAGGTGTAGACGGTCTGCGGGCTGCGCCCCCTGGTCGTGATCTTGTGCAGGGGCGGCATCGCGGCGTAGAGCCGACCGGCCTCGATCAGCGGACGCATGTACCGGGCGAACAGGGTGATCAGCAGCGTACGGATGTGGGCGCCGTCCACATCGGCGTCGGCCATGATCAGGACGCGGCCGTAGCGCAGTGCGGCGAGGTCGAAGGTACGCCCCGAGCCGGCGCCAAGGACCTGCACGATGGCCGCGCACTCGGCATTGTCCAGAACCTGCTGGAGGTTGGCCTTCTGCACGTTGAGGATCTTGCCCCGGATCGGCAGCAGCGCCTGGTATTCCGAGGAACGGGCCATCCGGCTCGTCCCCAGGGCGCTGTCACCCTCGACGATGAACAGCTCGCTGCGGTCGATGCCGGTGGCCCGGCAGTCGACAAGCTTCGGCGGCATGGACGCGCCCTCCAGGGCGGTCTTGCGCCGGGCGGCGTCCTTCTGTTGCTTCTGGGTGAGTCGCACCCGGGCGGCGTCGACGATCTTCTGCAGGACGGTGCGCGCCTCGGCCTTGGTGCGCCGGTCCTCCAGCCAGGCCTTGATGTGCGCGTCGACCAGGGACTGGAGAACCTTGGTGATGCCGGTGGTGGAGAGCTCGTCCTTGGTCTGCGAGGTGAACTGCGGCTCGGGGATCCGCACGTGCACCACAGCGGTCATCCCCTCGAGGACGTCGTCCAGGGTGGGCGGCTCCTCCTTGGCCTTGAGCAGACCGCGGGTGTTGCGGATCGCGTCGGCGAGCGCGCGGACGAGGGCCCGCTCGAAGCCCTTGCGGTGGGTGCCGCCGTGCGCGTTGCGGATGGTGTTGGTGAAGCACTCGACGGTGCGCTCGTAGCCGGTGCCCCACCGGAACGCCACCTCGACCTCGGCCCGCCGCTGCACGTTGGACTGCATGACGCCGTTGGCGTCGGCGGCGTTCTCCCGGTAGGTGCCCTCGCCGTTGACCAGCAGGGTGCCGGAGACCGGCCGGTCGCCGGCCGGGGCGAGGAACTCCACCATGTCGCTGAGCCCGTTGGGGTAGTGGAACCGCTCCTCGACGGGCGCCTCGCCGGTCAGGTCGCGGAGCAGGTAGGTCACGCCCGGGACCAGGAACGCGGTGTTGCGCAGCTTCATCCGGACGGCGTCGACGTCGAGCGCCGCGCCGGTCTCGAAATAGCGGGCGTCGTGCCACCAGCGGATCGAGGTGCCGGTGCGTTGGCCGCGCTTCATGGCGCCAATCACCTGGAGCCCGGGGCCGGCGGTGAAGGGGGCGTCCGGCCCGTCGCCGTCGAAGATGCCCGGGACGCCGTGCCGGAACGACATCGCGTGGGTCTTGCCGGCCCGGCGGACGGTCACGTCGAAGCGGCGGGACAGCGCGTTGACCGCCGACGCGCCGACGCCGTGCAGGCCGCCGGAGGTCTTGTAGCCGGAGCCGCCGAACTTGCCACCGGCATGCAGCCGGGTCAGCACCAGCTCGACGCCGGAGATGCCGGACTTGGCGTGCACGTCGGTGGGGATGCCCCGGCCGTCGTCGTCGACCTGGACCGAGCCGTCGGGGTGCAGGATCACCTCGACGTGGCTGGCGTGACCGGCGACGCCCTCGTCGGTGGAGTTGTCGAGGATCTCGTTGACGAGGTGACCCACGCCACGGCTGTCAGTGGAACCGATGTACATGCCGGGCCGCTTGCGGACAGCGTCCAGCCCCTCAAGGTGGGTGAGGTCATCGGCCCCGTACAGGGTGTCAGGCTCTGCGGTCAACTGGTCGTACTCCCCGGTCTCGGCGGTGTGCTGCCGGTCACCGGCGACATCAGCCGGCGTGGCGCGCCGCAGCGAGCCTAGCCCGAGGCTAGGACAACTACCGGAGGACCTACGCGACCCGCCGCGCGCGGCCCGCCGGACGTGAGCCAACGAACAGCCGGCGGGTGATCATGGGACCACGCAATGACACCGCCACCGGTACGCTGACCCGTGATCGCGGCCGGTTTTGCGCGCGGGGTGCACGCCGTCCGGGTCGAGGAGATCAGGAGGCGGTCGAGATGGACGAGACGATCCGCGACGCGCTGCGGCGCTCCCTCGGCACGCCGGCCCGGCGGTGGCTGCTGGTGGGCACCCTGGTGGCAGGGGCGCTGGCCGCCGTTGCGCTGGTCGCGGCGGCTCCCGCCGACCGGACCTTCGCCCAACTCTCGGACACTGTGCAGAGCCTGATGTCGGTGGCGACCCCACTCTTCGGCATCCTGCTGGTGCGTGACCTGCGCCGGGCGCCCGTCCGCGGCCCGATTCTGCCCACCGTGCTCGCGGTGGGGCTGCCGGCGGTCGTCATCGGCGTGGTCGGTGTGCTGATCTGCGCCGCGACGCTGGCCCTCACGCCGGCCGACCTCGCCGACGAGCCGTGGCGGTTCGCCGGGACGGTCGCGGTGGGCAGCGTGCTGGTGCAGATCGTCGCCGGCCTGGTGGGCACCGGCCTGGGCCTGTTACTGCGCTCGGTGGTGGTGGCGTTCCTGGCCACGATCATCCTGCCGCTGGGGCTGTTCGCGCTGCTGGGCGCCGTGGACGCCCTCCGTGCGGCGCAGCCGTGGCTCACCCCGCTCGGCAGCGTGCGCAACCTGCTCTCAGGCGAGATGAGCGGGCTGCGGTGGGTGCAGTGGGTGTGCGTACTCCTGATCTGGGGTGTCGCCCTGAACGCCGTGGGCGCGGTCATGCTGAACCGCCGCGGCGGCCCGACCGGTCGCTGACTCCCTGACTCCCTGACTCCCTGCGCCCGAGGGGCGCGGGTTGGTCGGCGACCCGGAGCGCGGGTCCAATCTCGACGCGTAGGGCGTGATGCCTACGCACGCGTGTCTTTCGTCGAACGAATCTGTTACGGGCCATTGACGCCCGTCGCACGAGGGTGATCTGATCGCGCTCTCAGAGAATCTTTCATCTTTCGATGGATGGGGGCCCCATGCCCAGGTTCCGGCGTACCGCGCTCGCCGCGGGACTAACGATCGCCATGGCCGCGTTGTCGACCGCCGTCGCGCTGCCCGCACCCGCGTCCGCCGCGTTGCCCACCGCCGCGGTGGCGCTCGGGGACAGCTTCATCAGTGGCGAGGGCGCCGGGGCGTACACCCCGGTGGTCGACGTCAACGGCGTCAGCCAGGGCTTCCCCGGTTGGACGGCGGCGAACAACAACGCGTTCTTCTGTCACCGTTCGGCGAACGCCTCGCTCAACCAGGCCAACCTGCCGGGCATCCAGAACCGGTTCAACCTGGCCTGCTCCGGTGGCCAGCCCCACGACATCGCCAACGCCTCCCAGGCGCGGACCAACGGTCGTACCGTGGCCGCGCAGTTGGACCAGCTTCGTGCCGTCGCGCAGACCCAGGACATCGACCTGGTGCTTGTCGGCCTCGGCTCCAACAACAGCTCGTTCACCTTCGGCAGCGTCGCGGAGAAGTGCGCCAACCGGTTCATCGCCGACGCCTGGACCGGCTGGTGGGAGTTCTGGGCGTACCTGAACGGGCCGGTGGAGCAGAAGCCGTGCAGCGACGCCGACCTGGCCACCGCCGCGCAGCTCAGCGCCGCTACCGCGGAGACCACCGCGGCCGTACGCCAGATCCTGACCACCCTCGACCAGGTGGACGCGGACGGTCAGCACCGGGTGGTGTTCCAGGACTACACGAACCCGCTGCCGCTGGACCTGAACCAGCAGTTCCACGAGGAGGACAGCCGGGACGACACCCGGGACAAGTTCCGGGACCTGGGTGCCGAGCGGTACGCGGCCGGATGCCCGATCCACCGGGCAAGCCTGGCACCGGGGCACCGCTTCTCCCAGGGTCTGGGCAGCATCGTGCAGTCCACCAGGAACACCCTGGCCGCCGAGTTCCCGGGCGACGACCTGGTGTACCTGAACGTGCAGCAGGCCTTCAACGGTGCCCGGCTCTGCGAGCAGACCAGCAGCCCGAGCGGCGCGCTGGCCACTCCGATCCGGCTCCAGGACGGCGCGACCGGCACCTTCGTCACCAGCCTCGCCGGCAAGGACAAGATCGCCATCCAGCGGATCGCCAACACCTGCGTCACCTACTTCCAGACCTGCCAGGAGTCGTGGCACCCGAACGCCACCGGGCACCAGGTGCTCGGCCAGTGCCTGAGCGGAGCAGCCTCCACCAGTGCCCGTTCGGTGGCCTGCGTCCGCGCCAGCAACGGGGCGATCTCGGTCTCCTGACCGCAGCGTCCTTCGGAGGGCCCCGCCAGCCGGCGGGGCCCTCCGCCGCGTCCGTCGAGCGTGCGACGCGTCCGCACACCGCGGTCGTCGACCCTGCGGTCTGCTGCTACCCGCCGGTAACGTCAGGCCGTAGGCTGGGCCGGTGAACGGGGATGCGGAGTACGCGCAGGAGTTCGTCGACGTCGACGGTGGTCGGCTGGGTGTGCAGGTCTATCCGGAGCCGGCCGGGGTGGTCGGCGCTCCGGTGGTCGTGATCTGGCCCGCGATGGGCGTCCGGGCCCGGTACTACCGGCCCTTCGCCGCCGCGCTGCGCGCCGCCGGGTTGGCCGTGGTCGTGGCCGACCTGCGCGGCACCGGGGCCAGCACGCCCGCGCCGAGCCGGGCGGACCGGCACGGCTACACCGAACTGGCCGGCGACGTCGGCGCCGTCCTGGCCGCCCTCAAACCACGACTGGACGGACGCACCCGACTGCTCCTCGGGCACTCGCTCGGCGGGCAGGCCGCGCTGCTGCACCTCGCCCTGCACGGCGGCGACGAGGTGGACGGGTTGGCGCTGGTCGCGGTCGGCATCCCGTACTGGCGGACCTACCCGGGCCGCCGCGGCCTCGGCGTGCTGCCCTACACCCAGGGGATCGCCGCGACGGCGGCGCTGCTCGGGGTCTGGCCGGGCTGGGGCTTCGGCGGTCGGCAGGCACGCGGCGTGATCCGCGACTGGGCGTACACCGCGCGGACCGGCCGGTTCCCCCGGCTCGACGGTACGGACACCGAGGCGGCGGTCCAGGCGGTACGAACCCCGGTGCTGGCCGTCAGTGTGGACGACGACCAGTTCACCCCGCACGAGACCATGGACCACCTCTGCGCGAAGCTCGGTGGCGCGCCGGTGACCCGGGAACGGTACACAGTGGCGCAGGCCGGGGCCGCGTTGGACCACTTCACCTGGGTCCGCGCCAGCGACCCGCTGGCGCGGCGGATCGCTGGTTTCGCCGGCGACCTGCCGCCCCGCTGAGCCGTACTCCTCCGGTCGGCGGGCGACGGTCGGCTACTCGTCCTGGTCCAGCGGCACCAGTTCGCCGTCCCGCTCCACCTGGATCTCCGCGTGCTCCTTGCGGGGCGCGACCTCGGACGTGTTGCGGTGTGGGTCGTTGTCGGGGTGCATGAGCACGGCGTCTGTTTTGGGGGTCTTCTCCCGGCTCTCGTCCGGCTGTGACATCGCGTTTCCCTCTCGTCGGCGTCGCTCGGGATGTACCCGCCACCGGGCGAACGACTCCTGCCGGGGCGAGGTCGACCCGCCGACGGCACGGGTGTCCGCTAGCTGCCCACCAGGGTGCGGATCGGCCCGCCCGGGGCGGGGTTAGCTGCCCGACCGGCGGGTAAGCCGCACCGCCCGACACGGCGGAAGGGGATCACATGTCCGAACGGCACACCGCACTGCGCTCGATGCACGATCTGGGCCTGGCGGCCTGGTTTGGCGGCTCCCTCATGGGTGCCTTCGGCGTCAACGGCGCAGCGGCGAAAATCAGCGACTCGACCCAGCGGCTCCCGGTCGCCTCGGCCGGATGGTCCAAGTGGACCCCGGTCAACGCGGCCGCGATCGGCGCCCACCTGGCCGGCGCCGTCGGCGAGCTGGTGACCGAGAGCCCACGGGTGGCGGCCCAGTCCGGCGTCGCCCGGGTCAGCGCCATCAAGACCGCGTTGACCATCGGCGCGCTGGCGGTCACCGGCTACAGCCGGTTGATCGGTATGCGGCTGGAGAAGGCCGGCGGCCCGTCGGTGAGCGGCGCCACCGAGCCGAACCACCAGACCCCGGCCAGTGTGGCCTCGTCACAGCGGCAGATGAAGCTGCTCCAGTGGGCCATTCCGGCGCTGACCGGAACCCTGGTCGTGGTCACCGCGTACATGGGTGAGCAGCAGAAGCCCGGCCAGGTGTTCCGCGGGATGCTCGGTCGCACCGGCGGGATGAAGGGCGCCTCGAAGAGCCTGATCAAGATGGCGGGAATGAGTAACGGCAAGCGGCCGATGGCGATGGCCGGACGCTGAAACGTCGGGACGGCCGGCGTCCCGCCGCCACCTCGACGGCGGGGCGCTGGCCGGCCCTACGCGCGCACCGGAGCGACGACGCGTCCCGCGCGCGCGGCGGCGTGCCGGCGACATGTCGAGCGCCGCCCTCGGGCGGGCAGTCCCGGCCCGAGGACGGCACATCATCCGCCGGTAGCGGCGGACCGACGAGCGGGGTGGCCATGACGGCGCACAAGGGACGCAGCGGTGACAACGACCGGCTGGAGCCGGAGGCGACCAAGCCGTGGGGCACCAGCGACGGCTTCGACGCCGACGCGCCCTGGGGCACGGACGACGACTCACCGATGGACGAGGGCAGCGAGGAGACCGCGGTGCCCGAGGGACGGCGCGGAGAGCGGCGCGCGGGTGCCCCGGCGGGCCGGTCCGACCCGGCCGGACGACACGGCTTCGGCTCGGTCGAGCCGACCCGTACGACGATGGCCGGACCGGGTGCCCCACCCGATCCCGCCCCCAGCGGCCGGAGCTTCCCCGACGACGCGGACATCGGCGAGTCGACCCAGGACGCCCTCCGCAGCCGGGGACGGCGGTCCTGAGCGGACCCGCGCCCGGCCGGGTGGCTCGTGCGGCGGTCAGCCGGTCGCCGGGACGGCCTGGTCGGCCTGCTCGGCGACCAACGTCTCGGCGAGCAGTTGTGCCAGCCGGGTGGCGTCGCGCTGGGCCTGCCCGGCGCAGCAGTTGTTGAACAGCACGTGCAGATCGTCGGGGAGACCGGCGAACTCGGCCAGCAGTTTTGCCCAGTGCCGTAGCTCGTCCTCGGCGTACGCGTACCGGAACTTCTCCTGCTTGTCGCCCTCACCCCAGGCGTCGCTGTGACCGTGGAAGCGGACGACCGCCGGCTCCGCCGTCCTGGTCAGGATCGGCGGCACCGACGACGGGTGCCCCTGTGGCATGTCGACGCAGACCAGCGACAGGTCGTGGGCGCGGAGCAGGTCCAGAGTGCCCGCCGCGGCGTCGTCGTCCAACCAGGAGCCGTGCCGCAGCTCCACGGCGACCCGCCACGGTCGGCAGCGCTGCGCCAGCTCGACGATCCGGCGTTCGGCCGCGGGGCTGCGCACCAGCCACGGGGGGAACTGCAACATCACCACCCCGAGCTTGCCGGCCGCCGCGATCGGGTCGAGGGCCGCGCGGAACCGGGCCCACAGCTCGTCGTACGCCGGCTCCGGCAGGTCACGGCGGCGGATCCGGCTCGGGCCGGCGGCCGGACGCAGGTCCCGGGGCAGCACGGCGACCGGCGTCGGGTGCCCGGTGAAGAGGCTGAACGCCTTGACGTCGAAGGTGAAGTCGTCAGGTGTGGCGTCCACCCAGCCCTGTGTCGTCTCCGGCACCGGAATGGCGTAGTAGGACGTGTCCACCTCGACCAACGGGAACTGGCTGGCGTAGAAGCCCAGCCGACGGGCCGGCGTGCTGGCCGAGCGTGGGTACCACCCGGAGCGCAGCAGGGACTGGTCCGCCCAGGACGACGTGCCCACCTTAATCACACCCATGTCATTCAGTGGACCGCCACCGGCGCGGATCGGCAACCGCTGGGCCGTCTTGCGTCGACCCGGTGTCGTGCCCGGAAAGTGTCGGCGCCCCGCCCTACGGTGGCACCGGGTGGACATCAACGAAGGGTGGCGGCATGACCAGCAGCACCGAGCAGCTCACCGGTGAGCGCACCGACCTCCTGCAGGCGCTCCGCAGGCACCGCGGTTTCCTCTTGCAGACCGTCGACGGGCTCACCGACGAGCAGGCGGCCAGCCGCCCCACCGTCAGCGGCCTCTGCCTCGGCGGCCTGATCAAGCACGTGGCCGGCGTCGAGCACCGGTGGATGCTCTTCGCGGTGGGCGGCGCCGAGGCGATGGGCCGCGAGGAGGTCGACTGGGTCGGTCAGTTCCAGATGGCACCGGGCGAGACCCTCGCCGGGTTGGTCGAGCGCTTCCAGCAGGTGGCCGGCCAGACCGACGAATTGGTCGCCACTCTCGACCTGGACGCGGCGCACCCGCTGCCGCAGGCGCCCTGGTTCGAGCCGGGAGCGAGTTGGACGGTCCGCCGGGTGCTGCTTCACGTCATCGCCGAGACGGCCCAGCACGCCGGGCACGCCGACATCCTGCGGGAGTCGATCGACGGCGCCAAGACCATGGGGTGAGGGGGCGCGTCAGCCGGCCTCGACCAGGCCACGCACGTAGGCGGCCTGGCCCACGTGTTGCAGGTCGTCGTCGACGACGCTGACCAACCGGACGCCGAGGGTGACCGGCGGATCCCACCCCTCGTCGACCACGCGGTCCAGGTCCGCGGGGCCCAGGCCGGCCAGAAAGCTTCCGGTACGCGCCGCGACCGCCTCGTAGTAGTCGACCAGCGCCTGCGCGCTCTCCGGCCGCACCGCCGCGACCTGAGCTGGCGAGTGCCCGTAGCCGGTGTCGTCGGGGTCGGCGGCGAGCCCGAACCGACCCGCCCAGTCGCCGCTCACCCAGATCTGGTCGGCGTCGAGGAGGTCGGCGACGTGGTGGTCCTGCACCCGGGTGAGGTGCCAGACCAGCCAGCCGATCGAGTTGGCGCCCGGCCCCGGCTGCTGGCGCAGTTGCTCGGGGCTGAGGCCGTCGACGGCCGCACGGACGAGGCCGGGCAGCCGGTCGTACGCCTCGGTCAGCAGGTCACTCACATCCACGGGTACGCCTTCCTGGTCGGTTTCCCAACAGGTACCGCCGGACCCGGGCGCGCAAACCTCGGCCGCTACGGTGATCAAATGGTCGCCGCGGTGGAGTTGTACCTGGACCCGGACGCCACCCGCCGGATCCGGGTGCTCTGGGACGCGCTGGAGGCCGAGGGTGTGCAGAGCATGCGCTCGCTGCTGGAGCAGCGCCACCGTCCGCACGTCTCGCTCGCGGTGGCCCCCCGTTTCGACCCCGAGCAGGTCGCCGAGGCGCTACAGGGGACGATGGTGGCCGCCCCACTGCGACTCGACTTCCAGCACGCCGGCCAGTTCGTCGGTCGGGTGCTCTGGCTCGGCCCGGCGCCCACCCCGGAGTTGCTGGCGCACCACCGGCTGGTCCACGACCGGCTCGCCGCCGCCGGCATCCCCCTCGCCGAGCACTACCAGCCGGGGCGCTGGGTGCCGCACTGCACGCTCTCCATGCGGGTGCCGAACACGCTGATGGCCGCCGCGGTACGCCGCTGTCTGGAGGTGTTACCGCTGGCCGCGACCGTGGTCGGCGCGGCGCTCACCGACCACGCCCACGGCATCGCCCACCCGCTGCCTTGACCGTGACTCGACCGTCGACGCGTAATGTCCGGTTTGGCGGGCGGCAGTCGGAAACCCGAAAACAAGCGGTGCGGATACGGCCGGGCGTGGGAAGGTTCGAGTGGCTGCCGTACCGGTGGTGGGCTGCTCACAGGCGGTTCGCCCGGCCGGTGTGGCGCGGGGTCACCCCGCGCCACCCACGGCGGCTTCAACGAGGAGAGGCAGGGCCCATGCAGGCTCAGCGCAGGCCACCGCGCACGGAGCGGAGCCAGACCCGGGACGACCGGACCGGCGGCGGGATGACCGGGGCGGCCACGCCACTGACGATCTGGGCGGCCGCCGTACTGCTCGGCCGGATCAGTGCCGGCGACGACGACGTCGAGGACGAACGGCACATCCTGCGCGGCATCGAGTGAACTCCGGCCGCACGGCTCAGAGCCAGCCGCGCCGCTTGAAGATCACGTAGAGGGTGCCGCAGACCAGCAGCATCAACAGCAGTGCGAAGAGATAGCCGAAACGCCAGTTCAGCTCCGGCATGTGGACGAAGTTCATGCCGTACACGGTGCCGATGAGCGTGGGAGCGAAGAGGATCGCCGCCCAGGAGGAGACCTTCTTCAGCTCCTCGTTCTGGCTGTAGCTGGCCGCGGTGAGGCTGCGCATCTCCTCGTTCTGCTGCTGCGAGACGAGGGTGGCGTTGACGGTGAGGATGTTCTGCAACAGGTGCCGGAACCCGTCCACCCGCTCCACCACCTGGGTCAGGTGGTCGGTCACGTCGCGCAGGTAACGGCGTAGCTCCTCGTCCGTGCTGGCGCTGCCGGTGCCGTCGGCGCCGTCGGCCAGCGCGTCGAGCACGCTGAGCAGGGGGCGGGCGGCCCGCTGGAACTGGATGACCTCGCGGCTGAGCCCGTAGATCCGCCGGCTGGCGTTCGGGTCGCCACCGAACACCTGGGTCTCGATCTCGTCGATGTCGTTCTCCAGCCCGGCCACCACCGGCGCGTACCCGTCGACGACCTGGTCGAGGATGGCGTACAGGACCGCCTCCGGGCCCCGGGCGAGCATCTGCGCCTCGGTCTCCATCCGCCGCCGCACCGCGGCCAGGTCCGGCGCCTCACCGTGTCGGACGGTGACCACGAAGCCCGGCCCGATGAACAGGTGCAGCTCGGAGAACTCGACCTCCTCCCGGAGGTCGTCGTAGCGGGCGGCGCGCAGCACCACGAACAGGGTGTGCGCGTACCGCTCCAGCTTGGGCCGTTGGTGGGCGTTGATCGCGTCCTCGACCGCCAGGTCGTGCAGCCGGAACTCCCGGGCCAGCGAGGTGATCTGCTCGATGTCCGGCCGGTACAACCCGATCCAGGCCATCGCGCCGTCCTGCTCCTGGAGGCAGCGGTACGTCTCGGCGAGGCCGGACGGCGAGGCGAACCGGTGCCCGCGGAGGTAGACCGCGCTGTCCACGAGACCGCCGCGGGGCGTGGCGGGCGACTCCGCGGGCGGCGGCACGCCGACAGTCGTCTCGTACTCGTCGAGTTGGCGGCCGAAGCCACCACCCGGGCGGAAGCGACGGCCGCCGACCATGCCCTGTCCCTCCCCCGGTGCCGTCCGGTCCAGCCCGGAGCGCTGCCTTTCCCTCTGTCCCGGGCCCGAAACCCGCCGTGGCACCGGCTGGGTTCCGCGCACTGGCGGACGGGGGCGGCCCGACGGGCGGATACTCACGGTGACCGTGGGCGGGATGACGGGGGACGCGCCGGTGACTGTCGACAGACGCGCCGGCCGGTTGCGGGGGTGGCTGCTCGACGCCGGCTCGGACCAGGCCGTGCAGCACCCGGGGCCGCACGGGCGCCCGCCGGAGCACCGGCACCACCCGTGGTGGAAGGTGATGTGCCTGACCGGTGTCGACTACTTCTCCACGCTGGGTTACCAACCGGGCATCGCGGCGCTGGCCGCCGGGGCGCTCTCACCGGTGGCGACCCTGGTGCTGGTGCTGGTGACCCTGCTGGGGGCGCTGCCGGTCTACCGGCGGGTGGCGGTGGAGAGCCCGCACGGTGAGGGCTCCATCGCGATGCTGGTACGCCTGCTCAACTACTGGCCGGGCAAGCTGCTGGTGCTGGTGCTGCTCGGTTTCGCGGCCACCGACTTCATCATCACCATCACCCTCTCGGCCGCCGACGCGACGGCGCACATCGACGAGAACCCGTTCTGGCCGAGCGGGCTCAAGGGGCACGAGGTGCTGGTCACGCTGCTGCTCGTGTCGCTGCTGGGCGCGGTGTTCCTCAAGGGATTCACCCAGGCCATCGGGATCGCCGTCGTCCTGGTCGCGATCTACCTGACGCTGAACGCGGTGGTGGTGGCCGACGCGCTGTGGCGGGTGGTGACGCATCCGAGCGCGGTCGGCGACTGGACCACCATGCTGACCACCGGGCACGGCGACCCGTGGTTGGTGGTCGGGCTGTCGCTGTTGGTCTTTCCGAAGCTGGCGTTGGGCCTGTCCGGCTTCGAGACCGGGGTGGCGGTCATGCCGAGCGTACGAGGTGACCCGCAGGACTCGGAGGCCCGACCGTTGGGCCGGATCCGTGGCGCGCGCCGGCTGCTCACCACGGCAGCAGTGATCATGAGCGTCTTTTTGATCACCAGCAGCGTGACGACCACCGTGCTCATCCCACCGGAGGCCTTCCAGCCGGGTGGGCCGGCGAACGGGCGGGCGCTGGCCTACCTGGCGCACGCCCACCTCGGCGAGGTGTTCGGCACCGTCTACGACCTGTCCACCATCGGAATCCTCTGGTTCGCCGGGGCATCGGCGATGGCCGGTCTACTCAACCTCGTGCCGCGCTACCTCCCCCGCTACGGCATGGCGCCGACCTGGGCGCGAGCCGTACGGCCGCTGGTGCTGGTCTTCACCGCCGTGGCGTTCCTGATCACGATCGTCTTCGAGGCCAGCGTCGACGCGCAGGGCGGCGCGTACGCCACCGGGGTCCTGGTGTTGATCACCTCAGCGGCGACGGCGGTGACGCTCGCCGTGCGACGGCAGCGTCAGCGCGGTCGCACCATCGCGTTCGGAGTCATCGCGGTGATCTTCGTCTACACCACGCTGGCGAACGTGGTCGAGCGCCCGGACGGTGTCAAGATCGCGGCCTGTTTCATCGGTGGGATCATCCTGGTGTCGGTGCTGTCCCGGCTGATGCGGGCCTACGAGCTACGCGTCGGCCACGTCGAGCTGGACCCGACCGCGGCCCGGCTGATCGACGAACGCGCCGGACGACGGATCCGTCTCATCGCGCACGAACCCGACCGGCGTGACGCGGCGGAATACCACGCCAAGCTGGCGCAGACCATGGCGGACAACGACTTCCCCGGCGACGGCGACGTCATCTTCGTCGAGGTCAAGGTCACCGACCCGTCCGACTTCGAGACCGGGCTGTTGGTCCGCGGCAGCGTGGTCGACGGCCGCTTCCCGGTGCTCAGCCTGGCCAGCTCGTCGGTGCCCACCGCGCTCGCCGCCCTGCTGCTGGAGATCCGCGACCGCAGCCGTCGGCGCCCCCACATTTACTTCGAGTGGTCCGAGGGCGGCCCGGTTCGCAACTTCCTGCGCTACCTCGCGTTCGGGCAGGGCGCCATCGCCTCGGTGACCCGGGAGATCCTGCGCCGCCACGAGCCCGACCCGCACCGTCGACCGCATGTGCACGCCGGCTGACCTGCGGGCGGGCAGCTCATCGCGCACGGTGAGCGTGGTCATAACGACTGGACGACCCACCCGTTGGTACTGCTAGCCTCGGCGCAGGTCATGAGTGCCAGCGCGAAGCCCCGGCTCGCTGGCCGGCAACCCTCCTCCGCGGTGGGGTGCCCCGGGTGAAGACCAGGCACCGGCACGACGTCGGTGCAAGCGTGGCCTGGCACCCAGGTCAGCACAGACCCGGGAGAACCATGCGCATCCTCAGCACCGCCCCACCGACCGACGTCGCGGACGCCCGCACCGGTCGACCCTCGCCCGCCCTGACCCGGCGACGGCACGTGGACATGATGCGAATGTGCAGCGCCGCCTGTCGTCGCGGCATCGCGCTCTAGCACAGCCCTTCCCGAAACCCTTTCCACCGGTACGCCCTCGGGCGTCCCGTCGGTGGCGCACGCCCGTGCGCGCCGAGACACCACCCTTCGGAGACACTCGTGCGATTCCTTCCTGCCCTGACCCGCGCCGCCGCCCTGGGCGCGGCCACGATCCTGGCCGCCACCGCCCTCACCGGCTGCGGCGACGACAGCTCGTCCGACGCCACCGCCAACCCGTACGGCCTGGCGCAGCCGGGCGTGCTGCGCGCCGGCACGCTGACCGACGCCCCGCCGAACGTGTACCTGAAGGACGGAAAGTTCACCGGCTTCGACAACGACCTGCTGACCGCCGTGGCCGGCAAGCTCGGCCTCACTGTCGAGTTCGTCGGCACCGACTTCTCCGCGCTGCTCAGCCAGGTCAACAACCGCAAGTTCGACGTCGGCAGCTCCTCGATCACCATCACCGAGGCACGCAAGAAGACAGTCGACTTCGGCAACGGCTACGACTTCGGCTACTTCGGCCTGGACGTGCCGGCCGGCTCGCCGATCACCAGCTTCGACCAGCTCGCCGGCAAGCGGGTCGTGGTGGTGCAGGGCACCGTCCAGGACGACTACGCCACCGGCAAGCAGCTCAACCCGGTGCGGGTGCCGGACTACAACGGCGCGATCAACCAGCTCAAGGCGGGCACCGCCGACGCCTGGATCGCCCCGGCGGAGATCGGCGAGAAGTCGGCCACCGACAGCAACGGCAAGATCACCGTGGCGGCCAAGCAGCTCAGCCCGGCACCGACCGCGTACGCCGTGGCCAAGGGCAGCGACAAGCTGCGGGAGGCGCTGAACAAGGGTCTCGACGAGGTCATCGCCGATGGCACCTGGAGCCGGTTGCAGGCGCAGTACTACCCGGGCCGGCCGATCCCGGCGGACTTCACCCCGGGCAGCGGCACGGTGCCGGTCCCGTCGGCGTCCGCGTCGGCGTCGGCGTCGGCCGCACCGTCGGCGTCGGCGTCGGCCGCGTCCTGAACCGGTGACGAGCGAGCGGGGCGGTAGGAGGAGCGACCGATGGATCCGTTGAGCACCCTGTGGGAGACCTTCTTCGACTGGGACGCGATGCGCGAGGCGCTGCCCGAGATGCTGACCGTCGGGTTGCCCAACACGCTGATCCTGGCGGTCTCCGCCGCCCTGCTCGGCTCGGTGCTGGGCCTGCTGCTGGCCGTCGCCGGGATCTCCCGCAGCCGCTGGTTGCGCTGGCCGGCGCGGGTCTACACCGACGTGTTCCGAGGGCTGCCGGCCGCGGCGACGATCCTGCTGATCGGCGTCGGGCTGGCCCCGCTGGGCATGCAGGTCTGGGGGCCGGATCCCTACCCGTTGGGCATCCTGGCGCTGTCTCTCATCGCCGCCGCGTACATCGGGGAGATCTTCCGTTCGGGCATCCAGTCGGTGGAGGCCGCGCAGTTGGAGGGCGCCCGGGCCCTCGGCTTCTCCTGGGCCGACGCGATGCGGCTGGTGATCATCCCGCAGGGCATCCGGCGGGTGCTGCCGGCCTGGGTGAACCAGCTCATCGCGCTGATCAAGGACTCCAGCCTGGTCTACTTCCTCGGCCTGGTGGCCAGCCAGCGGGAGCTGTTCCGGATCGGGCAGGACTACGCGGCCACCACCGGCAACGAGTCGGCGCTGCTGTTGGCGGGGCTCTGCTACCTGGCGCTGACCGTCCCGCTGACGCACGTCGTCAACTGGATCGACAGGCGGCTGCGCAATGGTCGGCCGGCCACCGCGTCGACCGAAGAGGACGACGACGACACCGCGTCGTACGCCGTGACGGAAGGAGACAGGCGATGACCACCGCCACGACGACCTCGGTCAGCCTCGACGTACGCGATGTGCACCTCGCCTTCGGACCGAACCGGGTGCTGCGCGGCGTCGACCTCTCGGTGCCGCGGGGCGCGACGGCCTGCGTCATCGGCCCGTCCGGGTCGGGCAAGTCCACCCTGCTGCGCACCATCAACCGGCTGATCGAACCGGACCGGGGCGACGTGCTGCTGGACGGGCGCAGCGTGCTGGGCGACGACCCGGACGCGCTGCGGCAGCGGGTGGGCATGGTCTTCCAGCAGTTCAACCTCTTCCCGCACATGAGCGTGCTGCGCAACGTCACGCTGGCGCTGCGCCGGCTGCGCAAGCTCGATGCGGACGAGGCGGAGACCGTCGCCCGGGCCCAGTTGGAGCTGGTGGGGCTGGCCGGCAAGGCGAACTCCCGACCGGCGCAGCTCTCCGGTGGTCAGCAGCAGCGGGTGGCGATCGCCCGCGCGCTGGCGCTGCGGCCCGAGGTGATGCTCTTCGACGAGGCGACCTCGGCGCTCGACCCGGAGTTGGTCAAGGGCGTCCTCGGGGTGATGGCCGACCTGTCCGCCGCCGGGATGACCATGGTGGTGGTGACCCACGAGATGGGCTTCGCCCGGCAGGTCGCCGACACCGTCGCCTTCATGGACCGGGGCGTGGTGCTGGAGGCCGGCCCGCCCGAGGCGATCTTCGAGCGGGCCGAGCATCCGCGGCTTCGCCGGTTCCTCGATCAGGTGCTCTGAAACCAGGTGCTCCGAGACCAGGTGCGCCGAGACCAGGTGCGCTGAGCCACGCCGGGCCGGACGGTTGCCGACCGTCATTCGTTGGGCCCGCGCCCCAGCAGCCGGATCTCCTCGTTGTCCAACGCGGCCTGGAGTTCCTGCAGCACCAGGTCGTCGATCTCCCGGTTGTCGCGCAGCCGGGTGACCTCCCGCCTCTTGTGGGCGAGGACGCCGAGGCGCAGTCGGCGTTCCAACCGGCGTTCCTCGGCGGTGTTCCCACACCTCTCGTTGAGGTCCTCCAGGTGCCGCTGGTACTCGGCCTCCAGCCGACGCACCGCGTCATCCTGGGCACCGACCTCGGCGGCTACCTGGGGAAGAGCGGCCAGGCCCACCTCGGTGGCCCGCCGCCGGGCGTTCCGGGCCTCGTCGACGCGTTCCGGGTCTCCGCTCAGCCCGGCCCAGCGGACGACCAACGGCAGGGTGGTGCCCTGCAGGAGCATGATCAGCACGATCACCAGCGCGGTGACGAAGATGATCAGATCGCGTTCGACCACCGGCCGACCGTTGACCATCACCGTCGGGACGGCCAGGGCGGCGGCCAGCGACACCGCGCCCCGGAAACCGGACCAGCCGGCGACGGTCCCCACCCGCCAGGCGGACGGCCCCTGGCTCGGGTCCATTATCCGGCGGCGCCGCAGTCGCGCCGACTGCGCCGTCAGGTAGACGAAGAGCAGGCGGGTGCCGATCACAACAACTGTGACCACCAGCACGATCAGCAGAGCCCGCTGCGGCGAGGTGCTGGTGATGTTCCGCACCGCGCGGGGGATCTGCGTACCGAGCAGGACGAACAACCCGCCGTTGATCAGGAAGGTGGACAGGTCCCAGAACGCGTACGCCAGCACCCGGGACCGCGCTCGGATCACCCGTGGGCCCGCGTAGGCCAGCACCAGGCCGGCGACCACCACCGCCAGCACGCCGCTGGCGTGCACGGAGTCGGCGAGCAGGAAGGCGCCGAAGGGTGTCAGCACGCTGAGCGCGCCCTCGCGCAGCGGATCGTCGAGCCGCTTGCGGATCAGCACCACGGCCGCCCCCACCAGCAGACCGGCGACCACACCGCCGACGCTGGCGCCGACGAACTCCTCGCCGATGCCCAGCACGCCCGGCTTGGCGCTCTCGCTCAGCAGACCCACCGTGACCGCGAAGACCACCAGCGCGGTGCCGTCGTTGATCAGGCTCTCCGCGTGCAGGGTGGTGAGCAGCTTCCGGGGCAGCCGCTTGGCCAGGCCGGTGACCGCGGCGGCGTCGGTCGGCGCGAGGACCGCGCCGAGCACCCAGGCGGCGGCGGGGTTCACCCCGAACGCCTGCGCGGCGAACGACACCGTGACCATGGTCAGCACCACCAGCACCACGGCGAGCAGCCCGATCACCGGCAGGTTGGCCCGGATCTCCCGCAGGCTGATGGTGAGGCTCTCCCGGTACAGGATCGCCGGCAGGAAGATCAGCAGAACCAGCTCCGGTTCCAGGGTGACCTTGGACAGCGGTGGCGTGAGCCCGAGCAGCACGCCGAACGCGATGAGCAGGACCGGCGGGGCGACCCGGTACCGACCGCCGAGAGTGGTGCCGACGAGGACGGTGACGCCGAGCGTCACGATCAGAATGAGGCCCTCCACGCGTACCTCCCCTCCGACCGTGGCCGACGGTGGACGCGCCGGTGGTTCCATCTGACCGCACCGGCCGGCTGGTTCCGGGGGAAACCGGCAAGTCGCCAGGTAGCCCGAGCAGGGTGGCAAGATCTCGCAGTAGGTGACTTCTGGAGCCGTGCGGCGGCGGCCCGGACACCGGGCAGCATTCGCCCGACGACGCTCAGGTTGGGTCGTCGGCGCGGACGCGGGCGGTGAGCATCCGCGCGGTGCGGCGGTGTCCGGCGGCTTCCTCGTCGCGGCCCAGAGCAGCCGCCAGGTCCGCAAGGTGCCCGGCCACCGGGCCGACGGTGACCACCCCGCTGCCGGCCGCCAGTTCGGTGGCGGCCGGGCGGAGCGCGGCGGCGACGCGTTCCATGGTGGGCCGGTCGTCGATGGCCAGCGCCGCCCGAGCAGTGAGGCACAGCCGCACCTCCCGCAGCAGGTCGTGCGGCCCGTCCGGCAGGGCCCGCAGTGCCGCTCGGGTGGCACTGCGGTCGCCGGCGGCGGCGAGCAGCAGGGGCCGAACCCAGGGCTCGTGCGGGCCCCAGTCCAGCCGCGCCCAGTCCTCGTCGTCCGGCCCGGCAATCGGCCGCCGAACGGGAACCAGCCGGCCGTCACCTACCAGCGAGTCGTCGCTGACGGCGTCGGCCAGTCGCAGGCCGAGCAGGGCGAGCGGCAGCAACCCCTGGGCCAGGCCCGGCATAGCGTCGGCGGGCAGTCGTTCGGCGGCAGCCCGGTACGCGGTCGCCGCGGCGTCCCGGTCGCCGGCCAACGCCAGCCGCAGCGCGGCGTACCACCGGGTGAAGACGCCTACCAACGGCAGCTCGTACCGTTCGGCGAGGCGGTCGGCGGCGCGTGCGTGCGCGTCGGCGCCGGGCCGGTCGGCCAGCGCGCAGTTGGCCTGGACCAGGACGAGGTGGCCGAGCACCTCGAAGGTCACCAGGTGGTGCCGGGCGGCCAGGTCGACCAGGTCGACGCCGATGCGGGCCCGCGCCTCGGCCAGGCCGACGCGGTGGAAGGAGTGCATGAAGCGGGCGTTGAGCGCGAAGGCCAGCAGCCCCGGATCGCCGATGTCGCGGGCGATCGTCTCGGCCTCCTCGGCGGCGCGGCGGCCACGATCGGTGGTGCTGCCGCGCAGTTCCAGTGCGAGGGTGCTCAGCAGCCGGCTGCGCTGCGCCGAACCGGTCGGGCCGAGCGCGGTCAGGGCGTGTTCGGCGGCTCGGACGATGTGCCCGGAGAGCAACTCGTCGTCGTTGCGCGTCCAGCTGGCGGGCACGTCGAATCCCGCCAGCGCCTCCTGGATCAGCGCCGGGTCGTCGGTGGACTCGGCGGCGGTGATCGCCTCGGCTCGCCGTCGCCGCGCCTCGGCCAGCCGGCCCGTCACGGCCAGCGCCCGCCCCAGGCCGAGTAGCGCGGCCACCCGCCCGCGCGGCTCGTCCCCGCCGGCGCGGTCGTACGCGTCGATCGCCTGGCCCCACAGGCGGGCCGCCTCGTGGGGGTTGCCGCCCCGTTCGGCCCGCTCGGCCGCCACTCGCGCGTACGTCGAGGCCTGGGCGGCGGCGGCCGGCCCACCGGCCCGCAGCAGGTGGTACGCGAGGGCCGCCGGCTCGACGGGTTCCCGCTGTCGCAGCACCTCGGCGACGGCCGCGTGCCAGGCGGCGCGGCGCGGCGCGGACAGGTCGGCGTAGAGCGTGTCGCGGACCAGGATGTGGGTGAAGCGCAGCCGCCCGTCGGACTCCCGCTCGGTGAGGAACCCGGCCGCCAGTGCGCGGTCCACGGCGTCCAGCGCCGCCGTCGGGTCACCGGCCAACGCGCCCAGCACGTCCGGGTCGAGGTCCCGGCCGAGCACGGCCGCCTGCCGCAGCACGGTACGGGTCGGGACGGGTAGCTGCGCCAACCGGTGCCGGATCACGTCGCGTACCCCGGGCGGCACGGCGGCCAGCCCCGCCTCCCCCGCACCCGCGTACAGCTGGGCCAGTTCGCGGACGAAGAACGGGTTACCGCCGCTGCGCCGATGGATCGACCGGGCCGTGGCCGGGTCCAGTTCCGCCCCGACGATGGCGCCGGCCAGCTCACCGGTCGCCGACGCGGGCAGGCCGGCGAGATACTCCCGGACCGGCTCCAGCCCGGCGGCGTGGGCCAGGGTGGCGGTCAGCTCCGGGCTGACCTCGGTGGCCCGGTAGGTGCCGAGGACCAGCACCGGCCCGCTGGCCGGCTGCGGGCCGGTGAGCAGTGCGGTCAACAGGTCCAGGGTGTCGCCGTCGGCGCGGTGCAGGTCGTCGAGGACCAGCAGGACCGGCCCCCGGTCGGCGACCGCCGAGATCAGCGAGGCCACCGCACGGTGCCGGCGAAACCGCATCGCGGCCGGGTCGACCGAACCGCCTTCCGGGCCGCCTTCCGGTTCGGTGACGACGGCGGCGCCCGGCCCGGCGAGCGCGTCGGTGATCTGGGTCCAGGGCCACGCTGGCGGGGCGCCCTCGTACTCCGGGCTGCGTCCCCACGCCGTGGTCCAGCCGTCGGCGGCGAGCCGCCGGGTCAGGGCCTCGGCCAGCGCCGTCTTGCCCGCGCCCGGGTCGCCGCTGAGCAGCGCGAGCGTGGGCTGGTGGCGGTGGGACGCATCCTTGGCGGCGCGCCGCAGCCGCGCCAGCTCCGCGTCCCGGCCGACGAACGGGCGCTGCCCCGCCTCGACCTGTCGAACGGGTTCGCCCAGGCCGAGGGTGGTGGCCCGGTCGTGAGGCGGGGTGAGGTGCGGCGCCTGGGCCAGGATGTCCGCTTCCAGCCGTCGCAGCTCGGGCCCCGGGTCCACACCCAGCTCGGTCACCAGGACCTGACGGGCCTCCCGCAGCGCGGCCAGCGCGTCGCCCTGCCGGCCGGCGCGGTACCGGGCCACGGCGAGCAGCCGCCAGGCGTCCTCCCGCAGCGGATAGCTGGCCAGGTGTGCCGGCAGGTCCGCGGCGGCCTCGTCCGGTCGGCCCACCGCCAAGAGCGCCTCCGCCCGCCGCTCGACGGCGAGCATCCGCAGCTCGTCCAGCCGGTTGATCTCCGCGACCGCCCAGGACTCGTTGGCGCAGTCGGCGTACGCGGGTCCGCGCCAGAGGCCGAGCGCCGCGTCCAGCGCGGCCAGAGCCGGCGCGGGACGTCCCGCCGCCAGCAGCCGGGCCGCCTCCCCGACGGCCGCCTCGAACTGTCCGGCGTCCACCGCGTCCGGGGCGGCCTTCAGCACGTACCCGGGCGGCTCGGTGACCAGGATCCGGGGCGGCTGCCGTGGTGCCCGATCGGGCTCCAGGGCGCGGCGCAGGTCCGCGACGAAGGTCCGGATCGCGCCCACCGCGCCGTCCGGTGCGACCTCCCACAGGTCGTCGACGAGACGATCCACCGGCACCACCCGACCGTGGGCGATCAACAACCGGCCCAGCACCAGGCGCTGCCGGTGGCCCCGCAGGGCGACCGGGCCGCGCTCGGTCGCGGCGATCACCGGCCCGAGTACGCCGAAGGTCACCGCGACGGGCGCCGTCAGCTGCCTGGTCATGGCACCAATCTAGGCCGGTGGCCCGGCCGGCACTGATCCGACGCTGACCGGGTACTGATCACCACCGGGCAGGCTCGAGCGAGTCACGACGGCGAGGGAAACGGCCCCCCGCCGGCACTGCTCACCAGGAAGGTTCCCCGTGGACCCCAGGATCAACGGATTCGACTACCGACGCGTCACCGTCGCCGATGGTGTGACGCTCAACGCCGCCGTGGGCGGTTCCGGGCCGGCGATCGTGCTGTTGCACGGTTTTCCGCAGACCCACCTCATGTGGCGGCACGTCGCGGCCGACCTGGCCGCCGACCACACGGTCATCTGCCCCGACCTGCGCGGCTACGGCGACAGCGACAAGCCCCTCGACACCGACGGCACCGGGTACGCCAAGCGCACCATGGCCGCCGACATCGTGGCGCTGGCCGGCGCGCTCGGTCACGACCGGTTCGCGTTGGCCGGGCACGACCGGGGTGCCCTTGTCGCGTTCCGCGCCGGCCTCGACCATCCGGCGACGATCAGTCAGCTGGCCCTGCTCGACGTGCTGCCCACCCTGGACATGTGGGACGTGCTGCACGGCGTCAACGCCGCCGTGGCGTTTCACCTGTACCTGATGGCGCAGCCGCCCGGCCTGCCCGAGGAGCTGATCGCCGGCAGCCCGGACGCCTTCTTCGGTCATTTCCTGGACGTCTGGACCCGCGATCCGGAGGCCCTGCCGACGGACGTGCGGGCCGCGTACCTGCGCGCGTCCCGTGACGCCGTTCCCTCGATCGTCGCCGACTATCGGGCGTCCGCCGGGATCGACGTGACCCACGACGCCGCTGACCGGGCCGCCGGCAACCAGCTACGGATGCCGGTGACGGTGCTCCAGCAGGACTGGGGCGCTGCGCTGGGCTACGACGCGGCGGCGGTGTGGCGGGCCTGGGCGCCGGATCTGGACCACCAGACCGTCAGCTGCGGACACTTCATGGCGGAGGAGGCGCCGGCCGAGGTGCTCCGGGCGCTGCGCGCCATGCTCGCCCGCTGATCGAACGGCGACCCGGCCACACCTGTCACCCTGGGCAAGATATCCGACACTCGTTGTCGCTGGGTGGCGGTGCGGCCGGGTTGCCGCGCCGTACCCGCCCCAGGGCCCAAAACCAGCCAGTAACGGGCGTTGACCTGCGGGAACGCCACGTTACACCAGGTGGACGCCAACCGGTCATCGGTGCTACACAGGCAGATAACGGCAGCCAACGACGTCGAGTCGCACCATCTTCTCGCCCAACGACCGTCCACAGGCAACGAACCACTGGGCTCCGCCGCACGGACCGCAGCTCGACAGTCGCGACCCACCGAACGGCACTGGTCCACCGGCCGCTGCCGGACGCCGGTCCTCGACCAAGGAGTTGCCGTGGGAAACCTACGAATTCGATCCCGCCACCAACCGTACGAGATCGCTGTCCTGGCCGCGGCACCTCTCTGCGGCATCTTGATGATGGCCCTCGATGTCCGGCCGACGTCCGTTCAGACGTCGATGCCGCAGCCCATCCAGGTCGCCTGGGAGCTGGGTCTGATCGCGGTGGGCGTGGGTGGGCTTCTGGGCATCCTGTGGCCCGGCCGGCTCTCCACCGGGCTCGGCCTCGAACTCGCGTCGGTGCTGGTGCTCGGCACGATCACCGGCATGTACGCGGTAGCCCTGTTGGTCATGTCGGGCCGGAACTCCGTCGTCGCCACGTCGTTCGTGATGGCGGTGACTGTCGGGTCGCTCTGGCGGGCCGCGCAGATCGCCATCGACCTGCGTCGCCTGGCCCGAGCTTGCGAATTTGTGACCTACGAACAGTTGCAGGCAGGTGTCACGTGACCACCCCACCCGCGCCAGCCGCACCGCACTGGGTGCAGGTGGCGCTCAGCGTGCTCGGCATCCTCGGCGGCAGCACCGGCCTGGCCGCCATCGCCACCGTCGTGGTGCAGCGGGGCAAGTTCAAGGCCGATGCCGCCGACACGCTCACCGAGGCTGCCCTCACGCTCGTGCAGCCGTTGCAGACGCGGATCACCCAGCTGGAGGGCGAGGCGTTCAGCGCCCGGTCCGAGCTGGGCACGCTTCGCGAGCAGGTCAACCAGTTGCAGTTCGTGGTCCGGGTGCTCACTCGGACCCTGGACCGCTGGCGCGCCGCGATCCGCGCCCCCGACGCCACGTTGCGCAAGGTCCGAGCGACGGTGGCGGAGTCCGACCGGATTCCCGAGATGGACCGTTGACCGGAGGGTGTCCCCGCACTGCCCGCCCCACGGCCGGCAGGGCTCAGCCAGCAGCACGGAGGCGTTCGGCGAGTTCGCGCAACGCTGCCCGGAACTCGGGGTCGGTCTCGCCCGGATGGTGTCCCCGTAGCGGCGGCGCCGACCGCTCCCCCGGTGCCGGCAGCAGGTCCGGTGGGTCCCGCAACCGCCGGTCGACCTGGCCGGCCGGATCGGCCGGGTCCGCGGGTGGGTCGCCGGGACGGTGTGCGGCGAAGACCCAGCCGCCGACCGGGTCGGTGTCCCGCCAGAGGTTGAGCCACCGCCACTCGACCCGCTCCCCCACCTCACGCAGCACCTTCTCGTTGAGGTAGGCCGGAAAGAGCCGGGCGTACAGGCGGTCCAGCGGCGACCCGTAGGTGAGCAGCGCGACCCGTTGACGGACGCGCGGGGGCAGCCGCAACACCGCGAGAGCGAGCAGCGCCGATCCGTGGCTGTGACCACAGAGCAACACCCCGACGTGCCGCTCGGTCAGTTGGCTGATCCGGTCGGCCAGTTCGGGCACGGCGCGGTCGGCGTAGCTCGGCGGCGCGAACGGGTGCGCGGCCCGGGGCCAGAAGGTGCCCAGGTCCCACAGGATGCCGACGTGCCGGCGAAACCACGCGGTCCGATGGGCGAACACGCCACCGGTCAACAGCGCGAGCAGCAACGCGGCGACGAGGGAGCTGCCTCCGCTGAGCCCCATCTGGACGGCGCCGGCCGGCAGCCCGAGCAGTTCCCAGGTCACCTCCTCCGGTTCACGCCCGGTCCGCCCCACCAGACTCGTGGCCAGTCCGACCACCGCGAGCGCCGCGTACGTGGCGGCCAGCAGACCCAGCCACTCGGTGAACCGCGCCCGGGCGACGGTCTTCGTCGCCAGCCGCAGCCGACCGACCGCCTCCGGTGGGACGACTGGGAAGTCACGGGTGGTGATCGCCGCCGCCGCACGCCGACGGCGCCGACGCGACACGACGGTCAACGCGCCACACAGCAGCACCGCCGCGACCACGTGCAGGAAGAAGGCCAGCAGCGTCCAGCGATACGGCAATGGTGGCCCACCGTCACCTCGGTAGCCACCGAGCAGTTCCCCGGTCTGGTAGACGAGGCCGGCGGAGAGCGCGCCGGTCAGGCCGACCGCGAGGGCGGCGAGGACAGCCGCGCCCAGGCCACCCGGCAGCGCGGACCGGCCGCCGACCCGACCGTGGTGCCACAGCACCACCAGGCTGAGCAGCACCAGCAACACCATCTGGCCGAGGAGCGCCGCACTCGCGATCCCTGCGTAGCCGGGCAGCCCGGCCGCCGGCGACCAGCCACGTTGGTCGCCCGCCACGATGACGAGGGTCACCACGCTCAGGCCGGCCGCCACCGCGGCCGCCGTGCGGGCGGTCCAGGTGGCCGTTCGCGCGGTCGCCGCCCGGTCGATCATCCCCGGCACGGCGAGCAGGCCGATGCAGGCCAGCAACACCGCCACGCTGAGCGCCAGCAGCAGCGCCGTGGAGAACGCCGCGTCACCGGCGCGACGGGCCGTGAGCAGCACGACATCGAGGACGGCGAGCGCGGCGGCGACGTGGATGGCGCGCAGCCGGTGCACAAGCGGCTCCACGGCCCACAGTGGGTTGTCGGCCGGGCCCGACCGACGGGTGCCGAGGAGGCGCAGGACCGCTATGGCGGCGATCGGCAGCAGCGCCAGCACGGCCAGCCGCTGCCCGACGTGCCGGCCGTCGAGCCCGGCCATCGTGTCGAAGGGCGCGCGGCAACGAGCCGCACCGAGACACCGCCAGGCGAGCAGGTCGAGGGCGACTCCGGCGATGGACACCACGTACAGCACGGTGAGGTTGAGCGCGAGGAGCCGACACAGCACGCTGACCGCGGCGGCGCGGCGGCGGCCCGTGGGACGCATCCACACGGCCACGTTGCTGAGCATGAACGGCAGCAGGAAGACCATGGCGAGGGTCCGGCCCACGGTGCCCGAGGGCAGATCACCCCAGCGGTACGCCTCCAGCGCCAACTCGTCCGGGCCGACGCCGTCCGGCCGGGCGGCCCGGTGGAAGCCTCCGCTGCCGTCACCGGCGACCTGCCGGACCTGCGGCTGGTCGAGGATGACCGTGGGGTCGGCGCCCGACACGCCGTGCACCCGCAACTCCACCACGTCGTGTCGTCGCGGTTGGTCGCCGGCCATCGCCATCCTTTCCCGGCCCGCAGCTGCCACCGCCGCACCAGTCGTACCACCCGGACGGCCGGGCCCGGGTCGCTTCCGCCGAGCCGGGCCTCCGTGGTGAGCGGCGGTGACCCGCGCTAGGAGATCAGGTCGGACGCCAGGGTCCAGAGCCGCTCGGCGTTACCCGGGTCGACCGCGTACACGGCGACGCCGCTGTAGTCGGCGGGGCGCTCGGTGACGATCGGGGCCTCGGCGCAGTCCTCGAAGTAGCGACCACCGACGCCGTCCAGCAGCGGGGAGGCCGCGAGCAGCACCGAGGTGGCGGCCCCCTGCTGCGGGGTCTTGTGCATCTCCCTGGGCGACTTGAGCCCACCGGTGTGCTTCTGCAACCCGGTGGCGATGGCGCCCGGGTTCAGCGCGTTGGCGTGGATGCCCTCGTTGGCCCAGCGGCGGGTGGCTTCCACGGCGAGCAGGGCTTCGGCGCTCTTCGACTGCCCGTAGGCCAGCAGCGGGTCGTACGGCCGGAACGCGAAGTGCAAATCATCGAAGATCACCGGGGAGAAGAGGTTGCCGCTGGAGCTGACCGACACCACCCGGGCGCCGCCGGCCGCGGCGAGGGCGTCGTGCAGGCCGACGGTCAACGCGAAGTGCCCCATGAAGTTGGTGGCGAACTGCATCTCCCAGCCCTCGGCGGTGCGCTCCAGCTCGGGCAGAGCCATGATCCCCGCGTTGTTGACCAGGATGTGCAGCGGCTGGTCCCAGCCGGCGACGAACTGGCGTACCGACGTCTGGTCGGCCAGGTCCAGCGCGCGGACGGTGACCCGCTCCGCGCCGATGCTGGCCGCGATGTCGGCGGCGGCCTGCTCACCCGCCGCGACCCGGCGGACCCCGAGCACGACCTCGGCGCCGGCGGCGGCGAGCGAACGGGCGGTCTCCACACCGATACCGGCGGCGCCGCCGGTGACGATCGCCCGCTTACCGGTCAGGTCGACCCCGGCGATGACCTCGTCGGCGGTCGAGGCGAAGCCGAAGGGGGTCGTGATGCGCTCTGTCATTGCTGTCCCGTCTCTCGGTCACCCTTACCCCGACACTGTCACCCCGGTGGCAGGGGCTAGCCGGTTCCCTGCTTTTCCTGGTAGGGGCGCGCGCAGGGCAGCGCCGCGCCAGCTTCGCCAGATCCCTCGACCGGGGCCGGCTACCGGTCGGCCGCCCGCTCGGCGACCACCACCGAGATCCCGTCGAGGACGCGTTGCAGCCCGAACTCGAACGCGTACTCCGGGCCGTACGCGGCGCCGTGCTGCTGGCCGGCCGCGGTGCCGACCCGGGAGGCGGTCGGGTAGGCGTCGGCCGCCATGAACGTCTCCAGCCACGGCGCGTGCGACTGCCACCACTGGCCGTCGGTCATGCCCGTCTCGCGCTCCAGATCGACCACCTCGGAGGCGGCCCGCGCGGCGCTCTTCACGTGACCCAGCACGAGGGTGAGCACCGCGTCGACCTCGACGTCGGTGAGCCCGATGTCGACGATCGCGGCGAGCTCGTAGTCGTACTTCGCCATCAGGTGCGGGCCGAGCACCGGTCGGGTCGTCTCGGCCCGCAGCATCCAGGGATGCCGCTGGTAGAGCGCCAGGTTGTCGCGGGCGATCCGCTCCAGCCGGGTGCGCCAGTCGCCCTCGACGGCGGGGCGCGGCATCTCGCCGTACGCGGTGTCGATCATGACGGCGACGAGTTCGGCCTTGCCCGGCACGTAGGTGTAGACCGACATCGTGCCGACCCCCAACGCCTCACCGACCCGGCGCATGGTCAGCGCGTCAAGCCCTTCGGCGTCGGCGATGTCGATCGCGGCCCGGACGATCCGGTCGACGCTGAGCGCCGGACCGGCGCTGCGGCTGGTCGGCTCCCGGGTGCGCCAGAGAAGGGCCAGGCTGCGGGCCGGGTCCGCGGTCGCCTTGCGCTCGTTCGCCATGGTGCGGCCATCCTAACAACGCGGCCGTACGCTGTACGCCCGCGCGCCCGCGCCGGCCCCCGGGTGGTCGGCCCGAGGCGTGGGTCACAGCGCCTCGCGTTCGTCCGACAGCGTCGGGCCGGCGGCGGCGGGCACCAGGTGTCGGACCTCCGGCTCCCCGTCGGTCAGCTCCCGGGCCCGTTGCTCGGCCGCGCGGTCCTCACCTGTCAACCGGCCACCGTGCTGACGCAGGTGCTCGTCCCAGGAGGGCACCAGGTACACCTCGACGAACCGGTCCACCGTCTCGGCCGGACGGAACAGCCCCCAGCGCATCGCGCCGGTCCGCTGCCGTGCCCCACGCACCAGGTCCATCGCCGCCAGGAACCGTTGGGTCCGCTCCGGCCGGACCGTGTACTGCACCGTCACCAGCACCGGCCCCACTCCCGGGTCCGGCTCGTGCGCCAGGTGCAGTTGTGGCCAGTAGGCCGCCGGTTCCCGGTTCACCGACCGCAGGTCCGGCAACGGCCAGATCCGACTCGTCACGGTGCCGACAAACATCAGCACCGCCGCCGCCAGGTACGCCGGCGCCAGCCCGACCATGTCGGCCACCAATCCCCAGAGCAGCGCGCCGACCGCCTGCCCACCCGCGAAGCACACCTGGTAGACGGCCAGACCCCGGGCCCGTACCCAGCTCGGAAGGAAGAGCTGCATCTCGGCGTTGACGTTGGCCAGCACCGTCACCCAGGCCATTCCGGCGGGCAGCAGGGCGAGAAGCACCAGCGGCACCACCCGCACGGTGCCCACCACGGTCAGCGCCACGGTGAACAGCGCCCCGGCGATCAGCAGGAGCTGGTTGGCCGACAGCCGGGTGCGGATCACGGCCAGCAGCACGCCACCCGCGATGGCGCCCACGCCGAGGGCGGCCAGCAGCACCCCGTACCCGCCGGAGCCCAGCCCCAGCCGCCGGTTCGCGACCAACGGCAGCAACGCCCACAGCGCGCTGGCCGGGACCACGAAGACCAACGCACGGCGCAACAGCCGGCGTACGGTCGGCGAGTGGCGTACGTAGCGGCTGCCGGCGCGCAACGCGGCGGCGAACCGCTCGGGCACCTCGACCGCGCGGGCGTTGCCGGGCCGCCAGCGCCACAGCGCGTACGCGAAGACCCCGAAGGCGACGGCGTTGATGCCGAAGACCGGAGCGACGCCGGTACGGGCGATCAGCACGCCGGCCACCGCGGGCCCGACCGCCCTGGCCACGTTCACGCTTATCGAACCGAGTGCGGACGCCGACCGCAGCTGGTCCTGCGGCACCAGTTCCGGGATCACCGCCGCCCAGGCCGGCAGGGTCAGCGCCTGCCCGACCCCGAACGCGAAGGTGAGGGTGAGCAGCAGCGCCGGCGGCATCCGGCCGGTCAGGGTGAGCAGCGTCAACGCCACCGCCACCGCCACCAGGAACAGCTGCACGGCGATCAGCAGGTGCCGGCGGTCGAAGCTGTCGGCCAGCACCCCGGCGGGCAACGCCAGCAGCAGCACCGGCAGCAGACTGGCGGTCTGCACCAACGCGACAAGGGTCGAGGCGTTGGAGTGGTTGATCAGCAGCCACTGCGCGCCGACGGTCTGCATCCAGGTGCCGATGTTGGCGGCGAGCAGGGCCAGCCACAGGTTGCGGTAGACCGCCGTACGCAGCGGTGCCCAGGCCGAGGCCGGACGGTCGGCGGGTCCGGCTGCGGCCGTCACCACCGCCCGTCCGCGCGCAGCACGCGCTCACCGGAGACGTAGAGGTCGTCGGGTTCGAGCAGCAGCAGCCGGACGACCTCGGTGGCGACCTGTTCGGGCATGGCGTACACCTCGTCCAGGAACTCGGCGCCCACCCGTTCCTGCAGGCGCGTCGGCATCGGCCCGGGGTGCAGTTGCATCACCTTGACCCGGTTGCTGTGCTGGGCCTCGGCCAGCGAGTCGACCAGGCTGTTGCCGTAGCTCTTGGTGGCCCGGTAGACGGGAATGCCGGGCCGAGGGGCCGCCAGCGCCAGCGCGCCGATGTACACGACGTTCCCGTGGCCCTGCCGGTGCAGGTGCTGCACCGCCTCCCGCAACAGGTACGTGATGCCCAGGACGTTGATCTCCACGGCCCGGCGGATGTGCTCCACCGACAGGTCCCCGAGCTCGCCGCCCGCCCACATCGAGGCGCAGGCCGCCACCCCGTCGATCGTGCCGTAGCGCTCGACCACCTCGGCGAACCCGTCGCGGACCTGCTCGTAGGAGGAGATGTCGCAGACGGCGCCGTCGCAACCCAGCTCGTCGGTCACGGCGGCGACCTCGGCCGGCACGTTGCCGAACACCACGACGTGATGCTCGTCGAGGAGCAGTCGGGCCACCGCGAGTCCGAGACCGCTGGTCCCGCCGACCACCACGAAGGTTCTGGCACCCATGTCTCTCCAGCCGCCGCCAACACAGGTCACGCGGGCCGCGTGACGGCTCGTTCTTCCCGATTACCGACCCCGCACACCCGATCGCCGGTAGTGCTGGGCATACCCCGAAGAGTGGATCTGGACGGCTGGGGCGCCCGGTCGCCCGCGATTAGCGTCTGCTGCATGACCACGGAACACCCTTCGCACCTGGCCGAGGCGCTGCGCCGCCGCCGCTGGCTGATCTCCGCGTGGCCCTGGCGCGCGCTGGCCTACCTGGTGACCACCGTGCCGATCGCCGGTGTCCTCGGCGTCGGTCTGCTCGTCATCGGCGCGCCCCTGCTGGCCGCCGCCAACGGGCTGTTGCTGCACGACCGGCCGCCGGGCATCCCGCTCATGCTGTTCCTGGGGGTCGGCAGCCTCGCCCTGCTGGCGCTCGCGCCGATCGTGAGTTTCCCGGTCGCCGCCGTCGAACGGTGGCGGCTCGGGCTGGTGGACGGCCGGCCGCTGCCCGCGTCGCCGTGGCCGGGCCTGGCCGCCCGGTACCGAACCCTCGCCGGCTGGCGGGAGGTGGCGTACCTGTTCTGGCTGGGCGGGTTCACGCCGGTCGCGTACTGGGTGTTCCTGCTGCTGGTGTTGCTCGACCTCGGGATGATCACCAGCCCCTGGCTGGCCGGCGACGCCAACCAGCCGGTGGTGATCTGGCAGCCGATCGACAGCACCGGCGAGGCCATCCCGTACGCGATCGTGGGGGTGCTGCTGATCCCGGTGCTCTGCTACGCCACCGGTCTGCTCGCCGCCGTCCAGGCCGCCGTGGCCCGATGGGCACTGGCCTGGCCGATGGACGCGGCGGCGCTGCGCGAGGTCACCCGCTCCCGCACCCGACTGGTCGGCGCGTACGAGGCCGAACGCCGCCGCATCGAGCGCGACCTGCACGACGGCGCGCAGCCCCGGCTGACCAGCCTCACCCTGCAACTGGGGCTGGCCCGGCTGGACGTACCCGAGGACTCCCCCGCCTCCCGACCCCTCGCCGTGGCGCACGACCAGGCCCGGGGCCTGATGGTGATGCTGCGGCAGTTGGTGCACGGCATCCGCCCGCAGAGCCTCACCGACCTCGGTCTGGCCGGTGCCGTACGCGAGCTGGCCGACGCCGCCACCATCCCGGTCACCGTGCACGCCGACCCGTACGACGAGCTGCCGGAGATCGTGGAGACCACCGCCTACTTCGTGGTCTCCGAGGCGCTGGGCAACGTGGCCCGGCACGCCCGGGCGACCCGCGCCGACGTACGCCTCAGCCGGGCCGGCGGTGACCTCGTCGTCGAGGTGACCGACGACGGCCACGGCGGCGCCGACCCGGCCCGGGGCACCGGCCTGACCGGGCTCGCCGACCGGGTCGCCGCCGTGGACGGACGGCTGCTGCTGTCCAGCCCACCCGGCGGGCCTACCCTGGTCCGGGTGGAGCTGCCATGTCGTCGGTGACCCGCGTGGTGCTCGCCGAGGACGAGGTGCTGCTGCGGGAGGGCCTGGTCGCCCTGCTGACCCGCTTCGACTTCACGGTGTGCGCGGCGGTCGGCTCCGCGCCCGAACTGCTGGCGGCGGCTCGCGACCACCAACCGGACCTGGTGCTGACCGACATCCGGATGCCGCCGGGCCGTCGCGACGACGGGCTGCGCGCGGCCGTCGCGCTACGCGCCGAGCGACTTCACCTCCCGGTCGTGGTGCTCAGCCAGTACGTGCAGACCGGGTACGCGGCGGCGCTGCTGGACAGCGGTGACGGCCAACGGGTGGGCTACCTGCTCAAGGACCGGGTCGCCGAGGTCACCGAGTTCGTCGACACGCTGCGCCGGGTGGCTGGCGGCGGCACCGCCATCGACCCGGACGTGGTCCGGCAGCTGCTGCACCGCCCCCGCGACCCGCTCGCCGCGCTGTCCGCCCGCGAACGCGAGGTGTTGGCGCTGCTCGCGGAGGGCCGGTCCAACGCCTCGATCGCCGGCCGGCTGCACGTCAGCGAGGCGGCGGTCGGCAAGCACGTCGGCAACATCCTGCTGAAGCTCGACCTGCCACCCAGCGACGACACCAACCGTCGGGTGCTCGCGGTCCTCACCTACCTGCGCGCCGACCCGGTGAGCTGACGGGCCGCGATCCGGCCCGGCCGCCCCCGGCGTAGATTCTTTCCAGCGGTACCGACGCCAGGTCACGGCGCGGACCAGGGAGACGGGGGCACGGCATGGCGAAGGCGCTGCGGGTTGGTCTGCTGGGGTACGGGCTGGCGGGCCGGGTGTTCCACGCGCCGCTGATCGCCGCGACCCCGGGGCTGCGGCTCGACGCCATCGTGACCCGTGACCCGCAGCGGCGTGAGCAGGCAGGGCAGCACTTCCCGGACGCCCGCCTGGTCGACGACGCCGACGAGCTGTGGCGTACCCCGGACGCCCTGGACCTGGTCGTGGTGGCGACGCCGAACCGGCAGCACGTGCCGATGGCCCGCGCGGCGATCGCCGCCGGCCTGCCGGTCGTCGTCGACAAGCCCCTCTCCCCGACCGCCGCCGAGGGCCGCGTGCTGATCGACGAGGCGACCGAGCGTGGGGTGCCGCTGACGGTATTCCAGAACCGGCGCTGGGACGGCGACTTCCTGACCGTCCGCCGCCTGGTCGAGCAGGGCGAGTTGGGGCAGGTGCTGCGCTTCGAGTCCCGGTTCGAGCGGTTCCGTCCGACGATCAAGCCGGGCTGGCGGGAGCTTGCCGGTCCGGAGGAGGCCGGCGGCGCCCTCTTCGACCTCGGCGCCCACCTCGTCGACCAGGCGGTGCAGCTGTTCGGCCGGGTCGACCGCGTGTACGCGGAGGTGGACCGCCGCCGCGCGGGCGCGGCCGTCGACGACGACGCCTTCGTGGCGTTGACCCACGCCAACGGGGTCCACTCGCACCTGTGGATGGGTGCGGTGACCGCCCAACTGGGGCCGCGCCTGCGGGTGCTGGGCGACCGGGCCGGCTACACCAGCTACGGGCTGGACGTGCAGGAGGCGGCGCTGCACGACGGCGGCCGACCGGACCAGCCAGGCTGGGGCGAGGTCCCGCCGGACCGCTACGGCCTGCTCGGCGTCGACGGTGACCTGCGGCCGGTGCCGACCGAGCCCGGCGCCTACCAGAACTTCTACGCCCAGGTGGCGGCCGCGCTGCGCGACGGCGCCCCGCTGCCGGTGGACCCCCGGGACTCGGTGCACACCGTCGAGTTGATCGAGCTGGCACACCGGTCGGCGGCCGAGGGCGTGGTGCTGCCGGTCCCGAGCGCCTGACCGGGGCCTGACACCCGACCGGTCGGCACCTCCCGCCACCCGGGCCGCCGCGTACGCGAAAACCAGTGGAGCGGCGCCGCCGTGCGCCGTTACCGTGCTGCGCAACGTGGTCGTCTAGGCAAGGACGTGCCGTTGTACACCCTGTGAGACCTCCCGAGAGCTGATCTGTCGCGCGTCGCGCAGTTGCGCCGCGCTCCTTTTTGCTGCGGACTTCTCACTGAAAACCGGTGTACTTCTGTGCTCAAAAATTGGGCCGTCGTGCCCACCTGCCTGCCCATCATCAACCGCCGTTGCCACGCGTGCCCGTCCCAACGCCTTCGGGCGAGCGGGAAGTTCCGTGTCAACGCCAACCAGAAGCTCCTCGACGTCTGGCTTCTCGCGCTCTGCACCGAGTGCGGGGAGACGGCGAAGCTCACCGTCCTGGACCGGATGACGGTGCGCTCCATCCCACCCGAACTGCTGGACCGGCTCCATGCCAACGACCCGGGCCTGACCGCCGAACTGCTCCAGGATCCGGGCGTTCAGCACCGAAACCGGTTCGCCCTGGACTGGACCGACGCCTGGCGTCTCGACACCGGCGGATCGGAGCACCTGGACCTCGACGTGATCGACGTCGCGGTCCGCAACGCGGCGCGGATCCCGGTCCGGCCGACCCGACTGATCGCCGAGGGTTGCGGTCTGTCGCGGGGCGAGGTCGACCGACTGATCACGGAGGGGAAGGTCGTTTCGGCGTTCCGGTTGGGCGGCAAGCTCTCCGGCGACTTCACCTTCACCCTCAAGCGCTGACCGGCGCCAGGGCCTGTCCGGCATGACTGCCGGGCAGGCCCTGTTGGGCGGTCAGCACGTCGATCGACTCGGCTTCCGTGAAGTCGCGGTGTCAGACCGCCCCCGACCACCCGATGTCACGGAAGTCGAGTGGATCACGCGGTCCGGTTCGGGCGGGCCTGGTCGGCGTCCTGCTCGGAGCGCGCGTCGTCCGGCACCCGGGCGTCGTCGTCGGTCAGGGCGTCGTCGTCGGTCCGCGCCTCGTCCGACGATGTGGCGAAGTCGGCGAGCCGACGCTCCGCCTCCCGGACCTCCTCGTCGGGACCCTGGGACATGGGCGACCTCCCTCGGGCGCGACCGGCAGACCCACGCGTACCCGACCTGAGGGCAGAGACACGGAAGGTCTGCCGCTGTCTCTTGATCAAGTGATGAGAAGTAGCTGAATCCGCCTCCCGGGACCTATTTCTCATCACTTGACCACTTGATGATGAGCAGGCACGCATGCTGGATGCGCACTGGACCTGGGGTCTCGACAGGCCGTGGCGAGCCGGCGGCTGCCGTGAGTGCCAAGGGTGCGACAACTGCTCGCAACTGGATTGGGCGTTGGCCCTTCTGGCAGACGTAGCGTCCGTCATGCTGCAGAAGCGGTGACCTGTGGGCTGGACGCGGTCGGGGGGTGAACCGCTGAGCGCTGTCGGCGGACCGGGGTACCGAGCGCCGGGCCGGTCGGCGGGCGCGCCGGGCTGGAGCCCGGGAGCGTTGCCGACCCGGCCCGGTGCCGGATCAGCGCTGCTTCAGCTCACGCCAGGATGGGTGGGTCCCGCGCCAGGCGTCGGCGAGGATGGCCGCCGAGGCCCGGCTTGGGCACTGCTGCACCCGCTCACGACCCGACGCCCCACCGATCTGGGCGCGGACCTCCCAACCCTGCCCGTCAGTACGGATGTACACGTCCCGGCGCCCGCGCGGGGTCGTGTCTCCGTTCCACCAATGCTCCTCCACCTTCATTCGCCGACCGTATAGCAATTCCCGCGCCGAGGGTACGGCGCAGGTATGCCCGGACCGGGGCAAGGGCGACAATCCAGGCGCATTTCGGGCCAACCGTTGACGGTTCGAAACCATAACGGGCGGTTCTCCCGCCCCTGACTTGCGAATCAGGAACCCCACCCCCTCTGCCCCGCAACCCCACCCCGTTCCGTGTTGACCAAGAGGTTCGCGTCACGAATCGCGTTCCCGGTGACGCGAACCTCTTGATCAACGCGAGAAGGGCGGGGGCGGTCAGCCCTGGGTGGTCAGCAGGTAGTCGTCGGCTTCGGGGCTCCAGCGCAGGTCCAGGACGCCGGCGGTGGCGGCGGCCTTGCAGAACTGCAGGAAGCTGCGATAGCCGAGCTTCTTCTCGCTGAAGTCCGGGCGGGCCCGGCGGACCTGGTTCTTCAACCCGGACAACGCCACCGGGTTACCGCCGCTGCCCAGGTCCGCCACGACACCCCGGAGCAGGCCGAACGCCACCTCCCGGTCGCCGTGCTCGGGCAGCGAGACCTCGGGGTCACCCTTCGCCGGGCCCTCGGCCAACTCGATCACGTTGCGCTCGGCGAGGTGGCGCAGCAGCTCGCCGAAGGTGCGGAAGCCGTAGTCGGACTCGCTGAAGGTCGGGTCCTTGCGCAGCAGGGTGCGCTTGAGCCGGGAGGCGGTGACCTCACCGTTGGCGCTGCCCTGCAACCCGGCGACCGACTGGGCGACCAGCACGGCGAGGGCATCGACGTCGCGGCCGGGCTCCTCCCCCGCCGGCCGGCGGTCCACCTCCGGCTCGTGCTCCCGCTCCGGCTCCGGCTCCGGTGGGCGCTGCTCCGCGCCGGCCTGCCGGGTGCTGGGACGAGCGCGCCGGCCACGGGCCGGCGGGATGTCCACGCCCTCCAGCCGGTCGTAGTAGAGGAACTCGTCGCAGGCCGGGGGAAGCAGCCCCGAGGTGGACCCCTCGACCCCGACGCCGATGACCCGCTTGTTCAGCTCGCGCAGCTTGTGCACCAGCGGGGTGAAGTCGCTGTCACCGCTACAGATGACGAAGGTGGAGATGTAGTCGCGTTCGAACGCCAACTCGATGGCGTCGACGGCCATCTTGATGTCGGCGGCGTTCTTGCGGGACGCGCCCATCCGTTGCGGGATCTCGATCAGCTCGACGTGGGACCGGGTGAGCATCCGGCGGTCCTCGTCGAAGTAGGACCAGTCGGCGTACGCCCGACGGACCACCACCCGACCTCGTTCGGCCAGCGCGTCGGCGATGGGCCGGAAGTCGAAGGCCGCGCCGCCGCGATGGTCGCGCGCGCCCAACGCGAGGTTCTCGTAGTCGAGGAAGAGGGCGATCCGGTCTTCTTGATCCACGCGGACCAGCCTACGCCCGGCGTGAGCTGGTCGGGGCGGGCGACGCGCGACACCTCAACTCGACGACCGTCCATTTCTTGCGGCCTGATAGTCGTTTATTTTCGTTGTTCGATAGTCGTCTTGCAGTGCCATGTCCGGTGCTGCATCATGGCGATCAATGTCGGGCGTCGGGGGAGCGCCGGGCGGACCTCCACCACCACCCACCCAGGAGGGTCACCGATGTTTCGCAGCCTCATGCCGGCGCGGGGACGCCCCGGCCGGCGAAGCGGCACCGCCGTCGCACTCGCGGCCGGTCTCACCGTGCTGGTCGCCGCGCCCACCGTGGCCGCCGCCAGCCCACCCGCGTCAGCTGGCGCGCAGCCGGTGGTCACCCGGGCCGCCCTCGATCCGGCGCTGGTCGCCGGACGTGGCGCGGACGTCGACTTCCTCGAGCAGGAAGCGGAGAACGCCCGTACCAGCGGCGAGATCATCGGGCCCGACCGGTCCGCCTACACGCTGCCCGCGGAGGCTTCCGGCCGCCGGGCGGTCCGGCTCACCCCCGGGGAGTACGTGGAGTTCGTCCTGCCCAGCGCGGCGAACGGGATCACCGTGCGGTACAGCATCCCGGACGCCCCGCAGGGTGGCGGGATCACCGCCCCGCTGCGGGTCGCGGTCAACGGCAAGCACCTGCGCACCATGACGCTCACCTCGCAGTACTCGTGGCTCTACAACCAGTACCCGTTCACGAACGACCCGCAGGCCGGGCTGCTGCACCCGGACTGGTGGATCACCGAGTGCCAGTGCGTGCCGTCGGCCACCACGCCGTACCCGAGCATCGACAAGCCGTTCCGGCCCACCCACTTCTACGACGAGCAGCGGCTGCTGCTCGGGCGCACCTACCGGGCCGGCGACAAGGTCCGGCTCACCGCGCCGCCCGGTAGCGCCGCCGCCTGGACCGTCATCGACCTGCTCGACTCCGAGCTGGTCGCGCCGCCGCACGTCCGGCTGCTCGCGGCGAACGTGCTCGCCTTCGGCGCCGACCCCACCGGCCGGCGGGACTCCGCCGACGCGCTGGACCGGGCCATCGCCTTCGCTCGGCGCGCCCACCTCACGGTCTACATCCCGCCGGGCACCTACCAGGTCAACCGGCACATCATCGTCGACGACGTGACCATCGAGGGCGCCGGCAACTGGTACACCATCATCAAGGGCCGTGAGGTCGCCCTGCCGACCCCCGCGCCGGACGGCTCGGTGCACACCGGGGTCGGGTTCTACGGTCGGGACGCCGCCGACGGCGGCAGCCGCAACGTGCACCTCTCCGGCTTCGCCATCGAGGGCGACGTGCGGGAGCGCATCGACACCGACCAGGTCAACGCGGTCGGTGGGGCGATGAGCGACTCCACCATCGACGGGCTCTACGTGCACCACACCAAGGCGGGCCTGTGGTTCGACGGCCCGATGCGCAACGTGCGGGTCACCAACAACGTCATCGTCGACCAGATCGCCGACGCGCTCAACTTCCACACCGGCGTGACCGACTCCCTCGTGTCGCACAACTTCGTCCGCAACACCGGCGACGACGGCCTGGCGATGTGGTCGGAGAAGACGGCCAACGCGCGGAACACGTTCGACCACAACACCGTGCAGTCACCGACCCTGGCCAACGGCATCGCCATCTACGGCGGCACCGACACCACCGTCTCGCACAACCTGGTCGCCGACCCGGTCCGCGAGGGCAGCGGCCTGCACGCCGGGGCCCGCTTCGGCGCCGAGCCGTTCACCGGGCACCTGCGGTTCACCAACAACACCACCGCCCGTGCCGGCACGTACGAGCTGAACTGGAACATCGGGCTGGGCGCGATCTGGGTCTTCGCCCTGGATCGCAGCATCGAGGCGCCCATCGAGGTGACCGGCGACGCGTACCTGGACAACACGTACAACGCGATCATGCTGGTCAGCGACTGGCCGGTGAAGGACCTCTACTCCATCTCCGACGTGCGGTTCCGGGACGTTCGGGTCGACGGCACCGGCACCTCGGTGGTCAGCGCCCGCGCGGCCGGGTCCGCCTCGTTCGCCAACGTGGACGCCCGCAACGTGGGAGCGGTAGGCGTCAACAACTGCGGTTCGTTCCACTTCACCCCGGCCGGTTCGGAGTTCACCCTGACCGACCTCGGTGGCAACGACGGCGGGTGGCTCGCGCCGTGGCTGCTGCCCAACACCATCACCTGCGACGACCGGCCCCCCGTGTCGCCGCCCCCGCCTCCGGCGCAGTGGTGACGGCGGTGGGCGGCCCGAGCAGTCGGGCCGCCCACCGCACACCCAGCTCAGCGCGTCCTGGCGTACGCCAGCGGCACGGTCGTCGGCTGACCGTCCCACCTGCCACTCAGGGTGCCCCCGGCCGACCTGGCGAACCCGGCCCCCGGCCGGCGTACGACGACCAGCTCGACGGTGTCGGTGTCGATGAGCGTGCGGTCCTCGTCGACCACCCGGCGCACCGCGCCGACGGCCGGTACCGGGGCGTCGGCGGCGGTGTCGACGACGACCGTCACCGTCGGCTCCCGCACCTCGCGTCGGCCGTCGACCTCGAAGTACTGCTCCGCCTGGCCGCTGCCGGTGAGGATGGCGTGGGCGAGCGCGGCGGCGTACACCGGGTCGACGCAGCCGTCGTACACCCAGCGTCGGCCGAGCACCGAGTGCTCGGTGGTGCCGACCAGCCAGCTCTCCGCACCGTCGAGGGGCGCGGCACGGTAGGTGAGCGGAACATGGTGGACCGGCCCGTCGGCGGCAGCGACAAGCATCGTCTCGATGCCGACCTCGCCGGCCGGGTCGTCGAAGCGGTAGGCGCCCCGGCTCACCACCTCGACGCCGGCCGGTCCGGCGAACCACTGTCGCTCGGGCAGCCAGGTCGCGAGCAGGTCCAACTTCGTGGGGCGCAGGGTCGCCTTGTGCAGCAGTGCCATGCCGGCAGCCTAGTCAGAGGCCCGCGCAGGGTTGCCCGCCGATCGTGCAGCTCTCCGGTTCCCGGGCCTTCGGCCGGCTGTCGCGGACGTCGAAGCTGATCGTCCGGGATCCGCCGGCCGCCACGGCGGCGCCGGTGAAGGTGATCGCCCGTCCGTCCTGCCGCCAGTTCGCGCCGTCGACGTCGTCGACGGTGGTGCCCTCGGCGAGGGTGACCACCACGGCCCAGTCCGCCACCGGTGCGCCGCCGGGGTTGCCGACCACGATCTCGCCGGTGTAGCCGAACAGGCGGCTGGAGTCGGTCTCGTAGCGGGCCACCATGGGCGCCGGCGGCGGGGGTGGCGCGGCCGACACGGGCGTCCGCGAGGGCTTCGCCGACGGGGTCCGGCTCGGGCGGGTGGTGGCCGACGCGGTGGTCCGCGTGGGGCGCGTCGAGGGGGTCGCGGTGGGCGTGGCGGTGGTCCGGCCGGCCGTCACGGTCGGCGACGCGGTGGCTGTCGGCGCCGGCGCGGCGGCCGGCTTCGAGTCGGGCGGCAACGTCACCCATGCCGCCGTCCCCGCCACCAGCACGGCCCCGGCGACCACGGCCACCAGCGTGCGACGCCGACGAGGGTTACGGCCGGCCCCGCCGCCTACGCCGATCAGCGGCAGTTCCGTGGTCATCCCACCGTCGGCGCGGCGCAGGTCGACCTGCTGGAAGGCGATCCAGTCGAGGATGGCCGGCAGCCGGACGGTCAACGCCTGCCGCAGCTGTTGCTCGCGCGACTCGTGCTGCTCAACCGACCACGCGCCGTGCGTGCTGACCTCCCGTAGCTCCAGCCGGCAGCCCTGCTTCGTGGCGGTGACCGTGCAGGTCAGCTCGCTGAGCCGGCCGGCCTCGTCGCAGGCCAGCACGAGCAGGTCCGGCTCCTGCCGTTCGGTCACCTCGACCTCGACGTCGGCCTCGAAGCCGGGCAGGCCGCCCGTGTGCAGCAGCATCCGGTCCGGTACGCCCTCGACCATCTCGGCCTCGGCGAACCACCGGCCGAGCAACTCCCGATCGGTCAGGGCGCGCCAGACCCGCTCAGCCGGGTGGGACAGCTCGACCTGCGCACCGATCTCGATCACGGCGAGACTCTAACGGGTTGCCCGCCCGGCCTGTCCCACCCGCCCGAGCCTGTTGCCGGCGTCTTGCTCAGCCCCAGCGGCTGGACCGCTCGGCCACTGTGGCCAGCGCGGCCCGGGCGTCGGCACTCATCTCGGCGACCACCTGCGCCGCCGGCAGGTCCCGAGCCAGCGGGTGCGCCTGCCCGGCCCACAGGTTTGCCACCGACGCGTCTTCGTCCCGCCGGGCGGCGGCGAGCAGCGGACGCGTCAGGTGCAGCACCTGGGGGTAACCGCGCGGTGCCACCGCGTCGTGCTGGCGCAGGAAGTCGTTGGCCACGGCACGGGCCCGCTTACCGGTGTACGACCGGGTCAACGCGGTAGGCGTGGCACTGGCCACCGCCGCCCGGTGCATCGGCGAGCTGCCCGCCTCCGGGCAGCGCAGGAAGGCCGTGCCGAGTTGCGCGGCGGCGGCGCCGGCAACCAGCACGGCGGCCACCGAAGGGCCGTCGACGAGGCCACCCGCGGCCACCAGCGGCCGGTCACAGCGGGCGGCGGTCAGCCGCAACAGCGGCAGCAGCCCGTAGTCGTCGTCGTCCGGTAGCCCGCCACGATGCCCACCGGCCTCGGTGCCCTGCACCACCACCGCGTCCACGCCCAGGTCGGCGGCGGCGGTCGCGGCGTCCGGGCGGGTGACGGTGGCCCACACCTCGGTGCCCCGCTCGCGCAGGGCGGTCACCGCCGCCCGGTCGGGCAGCCCGAACACGAAGGACACCACCGGGACCGGGTCCGCGAGCAGCGCGGCCAGCTTCTCCGGGTACGCGTCGTCGCCGCCCACCGGCTCGCCCAGGCTCACCCCGCGCCGCGCGGCCTGCGGGCCGAGCCATTCGGCGTACGCCCGGATGGCGGCCTCGTCGACGCCGCCGGGATCGGGCAGGAAGAGGTTGACACCGAACGGCCGATCGGTACGCGCGCGGACCTCGGCGACGTCGGCGACCAGCCGGCCGGTGTCGATCATCCCGGCGGCGAGGAATCCCAGCCCACCCGCTGCGGACACGGCGGCCACCAGCGCGGGCGTGGACGGGCCGCCGGCCATCGGGGCGGCGATGATCGGGTGGCGCAACGTGGACAGGACGGACATCCTCCCATCCTGCCGCAGGCGCGGTCCGCTCACCGGCGGGCGGTGTGTCTCCACCGCAGCACGCCGGCCAGCCCGATCAGGACCAGCAGTGTCCCGGCGCCGACCGCCAGCGGCCAGGTCCGCCCACCCGCGCCACCGACCTGCCCGGCGGCCGGACGGACCGGCGTGGACGCCACCGGGTCGACGGACTCCGTCGGGGTCGCGGAGGTGGCCGTGGTGGCCGTGGCCGGGTAGCGCAGGATGGTCGAGCGGGTGCCGGCTGGTTGACCGGCGGACTCGGAGACGGTGAGCAACGAGCGGCCGTCTCGGCTGTAGGTGATCGACTCGCCCTGGGGCTCGTCCGGCAACGGGGTGGTCCGCGGGGTGCCGGTGGTCAACGCGCGGACCACGTCGCCGTCGGGCACGTCGTACTCGAAGGCGTCGGCGTAGCTGCGCAGCACCACCCGCCGTCCGTCCGGTGCGTTCGCCGCGCCGGTGACCACCCCGCGCCCCAGGAACGAGAACGGGTTACTGGTGGTGGTCGACGGCAGGGTCAGCTGGCCGAGCGCGGTCAGCGGCGTCGTCGCGTCCGGCCGCAGCGCGGTGGCCGGCGCGTACAGGAAGACGGTGCCACTTCCGCCCTTGGTGACGATCAGCGGCCGACCGGACGCGTCGAGCAGCAGCGCCTCGGCGTCGTGCGGACGGTCCGGATAGCTCATCCGGTGCAGCACCGGCTGCTTCGCCCCCGGCGTGAGCCGCCACACGCCGACCGTCGGCCGGGAGCGGTCGTTGTCGCCGATGTCGGCGACCCAGATGGTGCCGTCCCGGCCGATGGCCAGGTCCTCGGTGTCGCGGGGCTGGGACGGGAAGGAGACGGTTCGCACCACCGCGCAGCGCTGGTTGAGGAAGAAGATCCGACGGCGGGCCTCGTCGTCGGCGCCGTCGTTGATCACCACGTACCCGTCGTCGGTGGCGACCATGCCGGAGATCTCGCGCAGCCGGTCGTCGCGCACCTGGCAGACGGGCTTCCCCGCCGCCGCGCCCGCCGTGGCGGCGCCCGGCGCCAGCGCCACTGCCGACGGCACCACGCAGCCCAGCAACGCGGTCAGCACCGCCCCCGCACGAGCACGCCGCCCCCAGGTCAACCGTCCGCGTACCCGCATCGTCCACCCTCCTCGTCGCGGCCGTGACCGGCCACCCGCCCATCCTGGCCGATCGCGGCCAACCGGCGGCGGTCATCGGGGGGACGCGCCCGGGCCCCCGGTCGATGTACTGTCGCTCGGCCCGATTCTGGAGCTGGAGGGTGACCATGTCCGAGAGCGACACCAGGCCGGCCGACCCGTTCGGACGGCGGCTGCCGCGCCGCCTCGGCCGCCCCGCCGGGGGCGCCGCCGTGGTGTGGGTGCCGCTCGTAGCGGTCATCTGTGGCCTCTTCACCGGCGCGTTGTCCAGCCGGGCCGCCTGGGAGACGTCCCGACCGCAACCCGACCGGGCCGAGGCCAGCGCCGTCCTGACCGAGGTCTTTCCCGGCCACGACCTCGACGAGATCGACACCCCGCCGGCGCTCTTCGTCGTCTACGGGCACGCGCTGCGCCTGGGCACCGTCAAGACCCTGCTGTTCGGTGACGGCGGCGAGTATCAGGAGGGCGCCACCGGCGCCACCGCCCTCGGCGCGCCACCGGTGCCCGCCGAGCAGATCGTCACGGTGGCCCGGGAGCGCCTGACCGGTGCCGGCTGGCGGGTGTACGACCCTGAGGTGTCCGGGGGCGTCAGCTGCGCGGACAAGATGTGCGCCACCCCGCGGGCGATCACCACCACCGCGCTGACCGCCCGCCGTGGCGACACCATCCTGAACGCCTCGATCTCCTCGCAGACCGCCGTCGACGCCTCCTACCTCTCGGTCGAGCTGCACCGCGCGCCGCCGCCCCTGGTGGTCCCCGCCGGAGTGCTCGGCACGGTGCTGGGCGCGGTGGCCGGTTGGGTGGTCTTCGGCTGGGCCAGCCGACGCACCGAGGGACGCCGTCGACGCGGCACGGTGAACGTCCTGGCCGGGGTGGCCACGGTGCTGTGGTGGCTGCCGGTGTCGCTGGCCGCACCGCAGCTGCTGTACCACCACCTCGGCGAGCCACACCCGGCCTGGCACCCGTACTGGGAGTGGTTGGGCCAACCGGCGGCCTCACTGCTCTTCGTGGTCGGCGCGGTGTGCGTGCTGCTGGCGCTGGGGCTGGCCGCCGGAGCCCGCCGGAGCCCCACACCCGAGACGACAGCCGACTGACCGCCGTCGGACCGGTCCCGGCCCGCCCCGGGCCGGTCCCGCTGGGGTACGACGTGGACCGGCCCTGGGCGTTCGCTAGCGGACGGACCAGCGCTGGGCGCCGCTGCCGTTGCACGTCCCGAGCTGCGTGGTCGTGCCGTTGGCCGTGCCGGCCGACGTCACGCTCACGCACTTGCCGGCGGAGGTGAGCACGATCGTGCCGTCGGTGCGGAACGTGAAGCGCTGCGCGGCGGTGCCGTTGCAGGTCCAGATCTGCACCCTCGTGCCGTCGGCACTGGCCCCGCCGTTCACGTCCAGGCACCGATCGCCGTAGACCCGCAGCTCACCGGCGGCGGTGCGGGTCCAGCGCTGGTTGGTGCCCCCGTGGCAGTCCCAGATGATCGTGGCGGCGCCGGCGGTGGTGCTGGCGCCGTTCACGTCCAGGCAACGCCCGGAGGCCGGGTTGACCAGACCGACGGCGGTGCCCACCGGCGGTCCGCCCGCCGGAACGAGGCTGCCGGGCACCGACTGCAGCGCGGCGTACCAGCGGGCCGCCATCTTGTCGTACCCGCCGGCGTTGGGGTGGACGCCGTCGGCGAGGTCGGCGGTGGTGAGCGCGGCGTGCATGTCGACCAGGTGCACCTGGCTGCCCTTCTGCGCCACGATCCCGGGAATCGCCGCGTTGTACGCCTGCACCCGGGCCTCCAGGTTCGGGTCGGACTCCGGGGTGATGGTGGCGACGAAGACATCCGCGCCCGGAGCCGTCGACCTGATCTTGTCGATGAGACCGGAGAGCCGGGCCGGAGCGCTGGCGAGGTTGTAGTTCTGGTTCACGTCGTTGGTCCCGATGTGCAGCAGCACCGTACGCGGGTCGGTGGCCCGCAGCCAGGTGACGATGTTCGCGTCGAGCTGGTCGATGCGCCAGCCGGAGTGGCCCTCGTGGTCGTGGTCACCGAGGCTGGCCGGCCCGTTGAACCCCGAGCCGACGAAGTCGACTGTGTAGCCACCGGCGGCCAGCCGCTGCCACAGGTTGATCCGGTACCCACCGGGCACGTTGAACCCGTCGGTGATCGAGTCGCCGAGTGGCATCACGCGTACGCCACCGTTCGACTCGGCCTGGGCGGGTGCGACCTGGGCCAGCGCCAGCACGGCGCCGAAGACGAGCCCGAAGGCCCCGGCGGCGGCCCGTCGTGCGTTCCATCGCATGGTTGATCCCTCTCCTCGACTGTCGTCCGGGACCGTCGGTGGTACGCCGTCCGCCGAAAACGACGTCCACAACCGGACACATTCATTGATGATGGGCGATGGATCGAGTGCGCTGGACCGATTCCGGCACGGACGCGAGCCGAACGCCGTGCTGTCTGCGCCGAGCGGTCCCGATTTGGCGGGCCTCGGCGTCCACCAGGGACCGTCGAGGGTTACCTGTCGGTCCGCAGACCGGTACGGTCCGAGATGTCCACGGTCGCGGCAGACCCGGACGACGGCGCCCCCGTCGGGCCCGCCGCCCGGCACCGCCAGGCCGACCGGCACAGGGAAGGGACGCAGGGTGCGGATCAGAGCGGGGTTGTGCGTCGCGGCGCTCGTCGCGGCGGGACTGACGGTCGCCACACCGGCCGCCGCCACACCGGCCGCCGCCCGGGTGGCCGGCGCCACAGTGGTGCCGATCCAGGTCACCGGTGACCCGGCGACCCGGTTCAACCTGGTGCTGCTGGGCGACGGCTACACCGAGGCCGACCAGCCCACCTTCCGAGCACACGTGGACCGGCACCTCAACACCCTGTGGACGATCGAGCCGTTCAAGTCCTACCGCAGCTACTTCAACGTCTACGCCGTCGAGATCGTCTCAGCGGAGTCCGGGGTGGACTGCGACCCCGGCCTGTCCGCGCCGCAACGTGACACCGCGCTGGGCATGGGCTTCTGGGGTGGTTGCAACCCGGCGAGCGTGCAACGCCTGCTCACTGTCGACGGCACCGCCGCGAACGCGTACGCCGACCTGGCCGTCGGCACCAACCCCGGCAACCGGCAGCTGATCGCGCTCGCCAACAGCGGCACCTACGGTGGGGCCGGCGGCAGCAACGCCACCGCCTCCGGCGGCAACGCGCTCTCCGCGCTGATCAGCCCGCACGAGTTGGGGCACTCCCTCGGTGGCCTGCAGGACGAGTACGACTACTACGGCCGCGGGGTGCCCGGCGACACCTACAGCGGGCCGGAACCCGACTCGGTGCACCACACCGTGCTGACCGAGCGGCAGATGCGCGACACCCGGGCCAAGTGGTGGCGCTGGCTGGGTGAGCCGAGCGAGGCGGGCGGGACGATCGGCCGCTACGAGGGCGGCCTGTACCTCCAGCGCGGGGTGTGGCGACCGAGCCGACACTCGATGATGAAGTCGTTGGGCTTCTACTTCGACCAGGTCGGCCGGGAGCGGATGACCGAGCGGATCGCCGCCCGGGTCGGCATCGTGCAGGGTGGCACGGCCACCGGTGCGGCGGTCGGCGCGGACCGTCTGCTCTGGGTGGACACCCTGCACCCGGTGAGCCACGCGCTGACCGTGACGTGGTCGGTGGACGGCAGGGCGGTGCCGCGCACCGGCAACGCCCGCCACCTGGACCTGCGGAAACTACGGCTCTCCCCCGGCCGGCACACGGTGACCGCAACGGTGACCGACCCGACGGAATTCGTCCGCGACCCGGCGGTCCGCAACTCACCCGCGCTGACCCAGACCCGCACGTGGACCGTGGACACCGCGCTGCGTACCCCCGCGGTGGAGTCGCCGGTCGCGATCACCGCGTCCACCGCGACCGACCGGCCGGTCGGTGCGCACGACGTGGTGTACGTGCGGACCAGCCAGCCCACCGACCGGGCGCCGCGGGTGCGCTGGACGCTCGACGGCCGGCCGGTGGCCGACACGGGCACCGACCGGGACGTGGACCTGGGCGCTCTGCGCCTGTCGCGGGGCACCCACCGGCTGACCGCCCGGGTCAGCGACCCGGGCACCGGGAAGTCGGTGACCCGCACCTGGACGGTCGACGCGACGCGGCCCGAGGTGGCGTACGCGCTCTCCGAGCCGCTGCTCACCGTCACCCGGCCCGGTCGACCCACCGAGTACGTGTACAACGGCCCGTTCACCATGGGGCTGACCGGCACCGACGACGGCGCCGGCCAGGTCACCTCGGAGTTCCGGCTCGACGGCGACGGGTGGCACAACTACTACGGCTGGCCCACCGACGCCCGGTCGCCGTTCCTGTTCACCGCCACCGGCACCGACGTGGACGGCCTGGTCTACGGCAACCTCGGCTCGGGCGGCCTGTCCGTGTCCCCGTTCGCCGAGCGGTCCCCCGGCTACGGCCGGCACAGCATCGAGTACCGGGGCATCGACGCCGTCGGCAACATCGGGCCGGCCCGCACGTTCGTGGCCACGCTGATCCCGCCACCACCGGCCTGTACCACAGTGGTCACCGGCCGACACGCCGGCCCGCTGACCGTCACCGCCGGTGTCACCTGCCTGCGCGCGGCCACCGTGACCGGCCCGGTCACCGTCGCGCCCGGCGCCGCCCTGGTCGCCCAGGGCTCCTCGATCGCCGGAAACCTGGTGGCCTCCCGCGCTGCCGCCGTCGAGTTGCTGGACACCGAGGTACGCGGCGCGGTGGCGCTGACCGGCACCACCGACCACGTCACGGTGGTGGGAGCGCGGGTGGCCGGGCGGCTGGCGCTGACCGGTACCGCATCGGCGCCCATCCTGGCCGGCGGCCAGGTGGGCGCGCTGGCCTGCTCGGGCGGCCCGGCCCCGGTCGACCTGGGGGCACCCACCACGGTGCGAAACCCGACCCCGGGCACCTGCCGCCGCGCCATGCCACCGACGACATGACGCCAGATCCTGACCGGCGTGGCGGCCTGAGTACGGCGGTGGCGGGTAGGCAGCGGCCCGGCGGCATGTCGACACCCGCCGGGTGGGAGGCTCCGATGAGCACGTACCGGGACGAACAGGGCGGCACGTTCCCTCCGCCGGAGGCGGACGCCCTTGAGCAACGACAGGAGGCGTTCGACGTCGGGCCGCCGGACCGGGTGTCGGGTGACGTGGACCCGGAGGCGACCGAGGCCGACCTGGCCGAGCAGGGTGCCCTCCCGGCGGGCACGCTCGAAGAGGTCACGTCGCTGCCGGCTGACGCCAACCCGGCGGACGCCCTCGAACAGCGCCAGGAGATCCCGACTCGCGACGAGGGGCGCCGCACCTGACCACAGCCACTCCCGCCGGCCCGGCCACCCACGCCGGGCCCCCGGGCGGACATGGCCCCGAAAGGGTTATGCCTGTGAGTCATATTGATGACTCACAGGCATAACGCTCGTGGAGGTGCCCAACAGCCGGCAGCGCTGACTAGCAGGCCCAGCCCTCGACGCTGACCAGCCGGCTCAACCGGCAGCGCCGACCTGCCGGCTCAGCCGGCGACGACCTGCCAGAGGAGGAACGCGTTGAGCGCGACCACCAGCACGGCCACCAGGGACGCGGCGGCGGTGGTGAGCGGGTGGTTGACGAGGTTGCCCATCAGGTCGCGCCGGCGGGTGAAGGCCACCACCGGGATCAGCGCGAACGGAATGCCGAAGCTGAGGATGACCTGGGACAGCACGAGCGCCCGGGTCGGGTCGAGGCCGATGCCGAGTACGGCCAGCGCGGGCAGCAGGGTGACCAGCCGCCGCAGCAGCAGCGGAACCCGTCGCCGCAGGAAGCCCTGCATGATCACCTCTCCGGCGTAGGTGCCGACGCTCGTGGAGGCGAGCCCCGAGACCAGCAGCGCGACGGCGAACCCGAACGCGGCGGCGGTCCCGATGGTCTGGCCGAGGCCGGCGTGCACCCCTTCCAGGCTGTCGGCACCACCCGGACCACCGCCCCGGAAGCTGGCCGCGGCGATCAGCAGCATGGCGAGGTTGACCGCGCCGGCCGCACTCAGGGCGAGCAGCACGTCGGTGCGCTGACCGCGGAACAGGATCCGGCGCTCGGCGTCGTCGGCGGCGGGAATTCGGTCGCGGGTGAGCGCCGAGTGCACGTAGATGACGTGCGGCATGACGGTCGCACCGAGGATGCCGGCGGCCAGCAGCACGCTGTCCGTGCCCTGCAGGCGCGGCACCAGACCGGCCACGGCCGAGCCGGGATCGGATCCGGAGGCGAGCAGGGTGGCGGCGAAGGCCAGCACGATCACCCCGAGCAGAACGGCGATGGCGACCTCGAAGGCGCGGTACCCGCGCGAGCGCAACGCGAGCACGGCGAACGCGGCCGCGCCGATGATGAGCCCGCCGGGCAGCAGGGGGATGCCGAAGAGCAGGTACAGGGCGACCGCACCACCGATCACCTCGGCCAGGTCGGTGGCCATGGCGACCAACTCGGCCTGCACCCACATGACCCGGTTCACCGGCCGGGGTAGGCGCTCCCGGCACAGCTCGGGCAGGCTGCGCCCGGTGGCCAGGCCCAGCTTCGCGGTGAGCGTCTGCACCAACATCGCCATCAGGTTGGCCACCACCACGACCCAGACCAGCAGGTAGCCGTAGCGGGCACCGGCGGCGGAGTTGGTGGCGAAGTTGCCGGGGTCGACGTAGGCGACGGCGGCGACGAACGCCGGGCCGAGCAGGATCAACCGCCCGCGTACGCGGCCCCTGGCGCGAGCGGCCTGCAGCGGAGTCGCCCTTGACGTCGTCAGTTCGTTGGTGACCATCGAACACCTCCCCCTTCCACGCGGATCGCTGCCGTTCCCTTCCCCTCGGGTTGACCCGTCGGTGCCAACCGCTGGCCTGCCGGTGCCACCAGGGCCGACCCACCGCGCCGCCGGCAGGACACGGCGCGCCGGACGGACCTCGCCGGACGGACCGCGGCGCGCCGAACCGGACGCGCCGGGCGGGCGCAGAACCTGCCGCGCCGGACTTGACAGCCGGTGGGTCACCGATGAAGCTGTCTATTAGTCCTACTGTCGTAGGACAACAGGAAGGATCATCGGGAGTGATCGAGTTCGTACTGGACAGCCGGTCGAAGGTGAACACCTACATGCAGCTCGTGCAGCAGGTGAAACAGGCGCTGCGAGTGGGTCTGCTGACACCGGGCGACCAGTTGCCGAAGGTCCGGGACGTCGCGCAATCCCTGGCGATCAACCCGAACACGGTGCTGAAGGCGTACCGGGAGTTGGAGATCGAGGGTCTGGTCGGCGGCCGACCCGGGGTGGGCACCTTCGTCCAGCGCACCCTGGCCGGCGCGTCCCTGCCGAATCAGGCGGAGCTGCGCGACGACCTGGTCGCCTGGCTACACCGGGCGCAAGCCGCCGGCCTCACGGCCGAGGACGTCATCGCCCTGGTGGAGACGACGCTGCGCGCCACCCTCACCGACGACGCCCCACAGAAGGAGCCCGCGTGAGCGGAACGAGAGGACAAGGGATGGACATGGTCTTGGAAGCAGACCGGCTCGGCAAGCGGTACGGCAGCACCTGGGCCCTGCGGGACTGCTCGCTGCATCTGCCGGCCGGCCGGATCGCCGCGCTGGTCGGGCCGAACGGCGCGGGTAAGAGCACGCTGTTACACCTGGCCGTCGGGCTGCTCAAGCCGGACGCCGGCACGGTCCGGGTGTTCGGCCGGTCCCCGTACGGCGACACGGAGGGCCTCGCCGACATCGGGTTCGTCGCCCAGGACACCCCGCTGTACCGGGACTTCACCGCCGCCGAACTGGTCATCGCCGGCGGCAAGTTGAACAGGCGGTGGGACGCCGCGTTGGCCCGCCAGCGGCTGGCGCAGCTCGGCATTCCACCGGACAAGCCGGTCGGCAAGCTCTCCGGCGGGCAACGGGCCCAGGTCGCGCTTGCCCTCGCGCTGGCCAAGCAGCCGCGGCTGCTGCTGCTCGACGAGCCGGTCGCCAGCCTCGACCCCCTGGCCCGACGGGAGTTCCTCCAGTCGTTGATGGGCAGCGTCGCGGAGTCCGGCACCACGGTCCTGCTCTCCTCGCACCTGCTGGCCGACCTGGAACGGGTCTGCGACTACCTGATCGTGTTGAACGCCTCCCAGGTGCAGCTCACCGGCGCGGTCGACGACCTGGTCGCCGGGCACCGCCAACTGGTCGGCCCTCGGCACGACGGCGGCGCTATCGGGGGCGTCGCCGCAGTGGTCCGGGCCAGCCACACCGACCGGCAGTCCACCCTGCTGGTCCGCACCGACGGGCCGGTCACCGATCCGGCCTGGACGGTCCGCGAGGTGAGCCTCGAGGACGTCGTGTTGGCCTACCTGGCCGACGGCACCACGCAGACCAGTCACAGCGAGTGGGGGGTAGCAGCATGATCTGGTTGACCTGGCGGCAACACCGCAAGCAGGCGTTCTACACCCTGTTGGGGCTCGCGGCGCTGGCCGCCCTGCTGGTGCCGATCGGCCTGTCGATGCGGCACACCTTCTCCGACCTCGGGCTGGCGGACTGCGCACGCCAACTCGCGGACACCAACGTGGCGGCGGCGACCCGGGACGCGTGCGATGCGGGCTTCCGCCGCTTCGGCAACCAGTACAGCAGCCTGAACCTGGTGGCCGTACTGCTGATCACCCTGCCGGCGCTGGTCGGCCTGTTCTGGGGCGCACCGCTGGTCGCCCGCGAGGTGGAGCACGGCACGCACCGGTTCGTCTGGACCCAGGGCGTCGGCCGGACCCGCTGGGCCCTGGTGAAGTTCGGGCTGGTGGGCGCGGCCGTCGTGATCCTCGCGGCGGTCTACGGGCTGGGCATGTCGTGGTGGGTCGACCCGCTCACCCAGGCCGCGCACGAGGGCCGGCTCGGCATGATCGTCTTCGACCTTCAGGGCATCGCCCCGATCGGCTACACCCTCTTCGCTGTCGCGCTCGGCGTCTTCGCCGGCACCGTCTGGAAGCGGATGCTGCCGGCCATGGGCATCACCCTCGCCGGGTTCATCGGCGTACGGGCGGCGGTGGAGATCCTGGCCCGACCGCACTACCAGCCGGCCCGCACCCAGACCTTCCCAATCGAGGGGGAAGGGCCACCGGAGATCAGCCGGGGAGACTGGATCCTCACCCAGGGCGTCAAGAACCCCGACGGCACGATGATCGCGGAGGACACCCGGATTCAGTGCCCACCGGGCGGGAAGGGGCCGGACGGTCGGGTCTGCGGCGCCGAGTTGGGCCTCGAACCGGGCGCGTACAACTGGCAGTTGTACCAGCCCGCGGATCGGTTCTGGCTTTTCCAGAGCATCGAGACGGGCATCTTCGTCGCCCTCGCCGTGCTCCTGCTCTACCTCGCGGTGCGCCGGATCCGCCGGATCGCCTAGCTGGCTGACGGGTGCTCGTCGAGGAGCGGGGGCCTCGGCGATCACCCGTCAGCGCAGACCCTCGACGGTCAACGACAGCCCAACCGCGACCACCGACAGGACGCTGACCAGCACAGTCGGATTCCAGCCCGTCGCCAACGCGACTCAACGCATCTGCCCGATCACGATAAGTGCTCCGATGTGGACCGCAGGGCTCGCGCCCGGCGGGCCGTAGCGATGGGAGCATGCGTGAAGTCCAAGATTCTCCGTTGGGCCGCCGCGTCGGCGGTAGCGCTCGCCTGCGCCATGGTGGGCGCGGTGGCGTTGCCGGCCACCCCGGCGACCGCCAGCCCGATCCGCAACGCGACCGCCTGGTCGGTGCTGCTGTGCAAGTTCAGCGACAAGCCAGCCGAGCCGCAACCGCCGTCACACTTCGCCAACTTCCTCACGGCGGCCGGGGTCGGCACCGGCGGGGTGGCGGACTACCTCGCCGACCAGTCCGGTGGGCGGGTGTCGCTGGCCGGCTCGGTGGTGCGGGGCTGGTACACGATGCCGTACACGTTGGCGCAGTTCCAGCCGATCGACAGGTGGACCCGGACCCAGCGTTGCGTGGAGACCGCGGCGGCGGCCGGCTACGCGGTGCCCGCCGGCAACCGGATCGCGGTCATGCTCAACGACTGGGTGGATTCCGGCGCGGCGGGCGGCCGGGTGCTGCTCGACCCGGGCGCCTGGAACGTCGGCTTCGCCGCGCACGAGATGTTGCACGGCTACAACCTGGGCCACTCGTTCTCCAACGACACCACGTACCAGAACGCGCCGTGGTCCCAGCCGGGCGAGTACGACGACCCGTGGGACGAGATGAGCGCCATGCACATCCACGCGTTCACCACCGCGAACTACGGCACCAGCGCCGTCGGGCTGAACGGGCCGCACCGCGACGAGCTGGGCTGGCTGCCGAAGAACCGGGTGTTCACCATGGCCGCCGACGGGGTCGGCTCGCGCACCCTCACCCTGGCCCCGTTGGAGGTGCCCGCGGCGAGTGGCCCGCAGTTGGTCCGGATTCCCTTCGACCCGGCCGACCTGTTCCACTACTACACGGTCGAGTTCCGCCGGAAGACCGGATGGAGCGCGGGCATCCCGGCCGACACGGTGCTGCTGCACGAGGTCCGCAACGGCACTCCCACCCTGCTGCGCACCGGCCCCGGCGGCGGGCCGGCGCAGTCGCTCAACGCCAACGGCGTGCAGATCGGCGTGAACTGGCTCTCCGGCAACAACGCCTCGGTGACGGTGACCACCGACGTGGTCAACCGCTGCCTCCAGGGGTACGTCTGGCGTGAGGCCCGCGCCGGCGACCTGGTCTGCGTCACCGGGGCCACCCGTAGCCAGGTGTGGGCGGACAACGCCGCCGCGGGGAGCCGCTGGGTGAACGGCCCGTACGGCCCGCACACCTGCGTCGCCGGCTACGTGTGGCGCGAGGCGTACGCCGGGGACGACGTGTGCGTCACCGGGGCGCAGCGCAGCCAGGCCGCCGCCGACAACGCCGCCGCCGCGTCCCGGCGCAACCCGGCCCGCCTGGTGTACGGCCCGAACAGCTGCGTCGGCGGGTACGTCTGGCGCGACGCCGACCAGTCCGACTACGTCTGCGTCAGCGGCACGACCCGCTCCCAGGTGCTGGCGGACAACGCGGTGGCCGCGAGCCGCTGGGTCAGTGGCCCGTACGGCCCGCACACCTGCGTCGCCGGCTACGTGTGGCGCGAGGCGTTCCTCGGCGACGACGTCTGCGTCACCGGGGCGCAGCGCAGCCAGGCCGCCGCCGACAACGCCGCGGGACCGGGCCGGGTGCTCCGGCCTGGAGGCTGACCGACGGCGAACCCGACCGGGCGGGACGACCTCGCCCGGTCGGCCCGGCGGCGGGCGGAGTTCGAGCACCGGCAGGGTGATCGGGAGTCGCCGCTAGCCGGGCTCGGTGGTCCCGACCTGGCCCGCGACGCCGACGTTCAGCGGGTCGGCCAGCAGTTTGTCGAACGCCAACTCGGCGGCACCGATCAGGACCGCGTCGCGGCCGAGTGCCGCCGCGCGCAGCCGCAGGTGCTCGCGGGAGGCGGGCAGTGGCATGGTGTCCAGCCGGTCCCGGACCACGTCCGCCCCGGCGGTGAAGATGTCGCGCAGCGAGCCACCGAAGACCACGGCGTCCGGGTTGACCACGTTGACCAGGTTCGCCACGCCGAAGCCGAGCCAGTCCGCCACCTGCTCGACCGCCGCACGGGCGGTCCGGTCGCCGTCCGCGGCGGCGCGCAGCACCTCGGCCACCGCCGCGCGGTCGCTCGGGTCACGGCCGGCGTGCCGCAACAGCGCGGCTTCGGAGATCTCGGTCTCCCAGCAGCCGCGTGACCCGCAGCCGCAGGGCAGGCCGTTGGGGTTGACGACCATGTGGCCGACCTTGCCGCTGTGACCCCGGTGGCCGATCACCAGTCGTCCACCGACGATGATGCCGGCGCTGATGCCCAGGTCGCCGTGCAGGTAGATGACGTCGTCGATGCCTGCCGCGACGCCCCGGACGTGCTCGGCCAGGCCGGCGATGTCCGCCAGGTCACCGGCCACGAACCCCGGGCCGGAGCTGAACTCCGCCTCCAGCGCGGCGCCGAGCGTCTCGTCGATGCTGGCGATCCGGATCCTGCCGTCCGGGTCGCGGGTGGTGTCGGTGACCGCGGCGGCGCCGCCGACCAGCAGCGCGTCGCCGGCCACGGACCGTTCCATGTCGCGGACCAGGTCGGCGAGGGGCCCGACGGCGTCGATCGCGGACATGCCGCTGGGTCGGGGGATCTCCCGCAGATCGAGGATCTGCCCGCCGAGGCCGACCCGGGCGGCACGCAGCCGGTCCGCGTCGATGCTCAGCGCGTGTGCGTAGACCCGGTCGGAGCGGGGACTGACCACCAGTGAGGGTCGGCCGGCGCGACGGGCGGTGGTCGGTGCCTCCTCGCTGACCAGGCCGCTGGTGACCAGGTCGGCCGCCAGGGCGCCGATGGTGCTTCGGTTCAGACCGAGCCGGCTGGTCAGTTCGGCCCGGGACGTCGGTCCGTGCAGGTGGACGTAGCGCAGCACAGCGCCGAGGTTCTGCCGCCGGATCTCCTCCTGGCTGGCGCCGGGGACCGACGGCAGCGGGGACTCGGCGTTGCGGCCGACGCCGGCTGGTCTGGACCGTACTGGTGTCGCCACGGTCAGACCTCCTTCCGGGTCGATGCCGGTTGGTGCGGGGGTGCAGGGACGACGATGGGTCCCGGTAGAGGAGACCCGGGACCCATCGGCGTAACTACCTACCGTGCGGTGATTACTTGGTGAGCGGCGCGAGCTTCGGGTCGTTGGCGTACGCCTCAGCCGCGTTCGCCTTGGTGACGGCGACCGGCGGGAGCAGGTACGTGTCGACGACCTTGCTGCCGTTGTTGTAGGACTTGGTGTCGTTCACCTGCGGCTTGTCGCCGGCCTGGAGAGCCTTGACCATGTTGATGGTCTCCTTCACCAGGTTGCGGGTGTCCTTGTTGATCGTCATGTACTGCTCGCCAGCGACGATCGACTTGACCGACTCAACCTCGGAGTCCTGACCGGTGACGATCGGGGTCGGCTTGCCAGCACCCTTGACCGAGGTCAGGATGGCGCGGGCCAGCGTGTCGTTCGGGGAGAGGACGCCGTCCAGCTCCTTGCTGCCGTAGGTCGAGGTCAGCAGCTGGTCCATGCGGGCCTGCGCACCCTCGGCCTTCCAGCCCTGGATGGCGGTCTGCTTGACGTCCTTCTGACCCGAGGCGACGACGACGGTGCCCTTGTCGATCTCCGGCTTGAGCACGCTCATCGCGCCGTCGAAGAAGACACCGGCGTTGTTGTCGTCCGGCGAGCCGGAGAACAGCTCGATGTTGTACGGGCCGTTCGGCTTCTTGGCCTTCATGCCGTCCAGCAGGGCCTGGCCCTGGAGCTGGCCGACCTTGAAGTTGTCGAACGCGACGTAGTAGTCGAGATCCGGCGTGTTCTTGATCAGACGGTCGTACGCGATCACCTTTGCACCGGCGGCGTGCGCCGCGGCGACCTGGGTCGACAGCTGCGCGGCGTCGGTCGCGCCGATGACGATGACCTTGGCGCCCTTGGTGGTCATGGCGGTGATCTGGGCCTGCTGGTCGGCGACCGTGGTCGACGCGCCGGCGTACTGCACGTCAGCCTGGAAACCGGCCTCCTTGAGGCCGTTGCTGAACAGGTCACCGGCGAGGACCCAGTTCTCCGAGGTCTTGGCCGGGAGGGCCACGCCGATCAGGGAGTTCGCCGCGAAGCCCTTGGCGGCCTCGCCGCCGGAGTCGCTGTCGCCGTCGCGGCCGGAACCGCAGCCGGCGAGGGCCAGCATGGCGGCGGCGCTGATGGCCACCACCGACGTGCCGAAGAATTTACGCATGGTGAGGACTTGCCTTTCTTGGTGTGAGACGGGTGGAGAGGTCGGTGGCCGTCAGCCGGACACCGCTGCCTTGGCGGGCTCGCGCTCCGCGTCCGGCGGTGAGGCGGGTGGGGCGGAGTCCTCGCGGCGGAACGGCCGCATCAGGCTTCCGATGATGGAGAAACGCCCCTGGCTCTTGTTGTAGACGTCGATCGCGACGGCCAGCAACAGGACCAGACCCTTGATGATCTGGACGCGGTCGGTGCCGACGCCCATCAGCTGCAGGCCGTTGTTGAGCACGGCCATGACGAGACCACCGACGATGGAGCCGCTGATGGTGCCGATACCGCCGGCGACGGCCGCGCCACCGATGAAGACCGCGGCGATGGCGTCCAGCTCCCAGCCGTTGCCGTCCTGCGGTCCGGAGGCCGCCGAACGGGCCACGAAGATCATGCCGGCCAGTGCGGCCAGGACGGACATGTTCATCATGACGAAGAAGTTGACCCGCTTGAGCTTCACGCCGGACAGCTCGGCCGCCCGGGAGTTGCCGCCCACCGCGTAGATGTGCCGGCCACCGGCCGTGTTGCGGGTGTAGAAGGAGTACGCGATGACCAGGACCAGCAGGATGATGCCGGAGATCGGGAAGCTGGTGCCGACGCGACCGCTGGCGAAGCGCAGCGCCGCGAAGGCGATCACGCCGACCATGATGGCCATCCGCAGGACCGAGATCCACATGGGCGCCGGGTCGGCGTCCATGGCCCGACGGGTCTTACGGGCCTGGATCTCACGCCAGACCACGGCGACCGCCGCGGCCAGGCCGAGCAGCAGCGTGGCGTTGTTGTAGCCAGTGTTCGGCCCGAACTCGGGCAGGAAGCCAGAGCCGATCTCCCGGAAGCCCTCCGGCACCGGGATGCTCTGCGCGTTGCCGATGAACTGGTTGCCGCCCCGGAAGAGCAGCATGCCCGCCAGGGTGACGATGAACGCCGGCACCCCGATGTAGGCCACCCAGAAGCCCTGCCAGGCGCCGATCGCCGCGCCGATGGCGAGGCCGAACACGATGGCAGCGGGCCAGGGAAGGTCCCACTCGGTCATCGACTTGGCGACCAGGATGCCGGCGAAGGCGGCGACCGAGCCGACCGAGAGGTCGATGTGCCCGGCCACGATCACCATGAGCATGCCGATTGCCAGAATCAGAATGTACGAGTTCTGCTGGAACAGCGCGATCAGGTTGTCCGACCGCAGGGTGAGGCCATCGGTCAGGATCTGGAACAGGACGACGATCGCCACCAGGGTGAAGATCATCCCGAACTGGCGAGCGTTGGAGGTGGTGCCTCCGAAGAGGTTCTTCTGAAGGTCCTTCAATCGGCTCATCGTGTCAGCATCTTCTTCGTCGAGGTCATCTGCTTCATGAGGTTTTCCGGGGTGGCGTCCGCCCGGGCGATCTCGCCCGTGATGGCGCCTTCGAACACTGTGTAGATGCGGTCGCAGAGCCCGATCAGCTCAGGCAGCTCCGAGGAGATGACGACGACGCCCTTCCCCTGGTCGGCGAGCCGCTGGATGATGCCGTAGATCTCGTACTTGGCACCCACGTCGATGCCGCGCGTCGGCTCGTCGAGGATCAGCAGGTCCGGGTCGGTGAACATCCACTTGGCCAGGACGACCTTCTGCTGGTTGCCGCCGGAGAGCTTGGAGACGCTCTCGTCGACCGTCGGGGCCTTGGTCCGCAACTCCTTGCGGTACGCCTCAGCCGCCTGGTATTCCTCGACCTCGTCCAGGACGCCGTGGTGCGAGATCTTGGACAGCTTGGCGGCCACCGTCGACGTCTTGATGTCGTCGAGCAGGTTGAGGCCGATCGCCTTGCGGTCCTCGCTGACGTACGCGAGCCCGTTGTCGATGGCATCCGCCACCGACTTCAGGACGATCTCCTTGCCGTCCTTGATGATCGTGCCCGACTCGTACACCCCGTAGGAGCGGCCGAAGACACTCATCGCGAGTTCCGTGCGGCCCGCGCCCATGAGACCGGCGAAGCCGACGATCTCGCCGCGGCGCACCACGAAGCTCTCGTTCTTGCAGACCTGCCGCTCGGCGGAGATCGGGTGCCGGACGTTCCAGTTGCGGACCTCGAAGAAGACCTCGCCGATCTTCGGCGTGTGGTCCGGGAACCGGCTGCTCAGCTCGCGACCGACCATGCCCCGCACGATCCGGTCCTCGTCGACCCCGTCCGCCTTGACGTCGAGGGTCTCCACGGTCCGGCCGTCGCGCAGGATGGTGATCTGGTCGGCGATCGCCTCGATCTCGTTCAGCTTGTGCGAGATCATGATCGAGGTGATGCCGCGAGAGCGGAAACCACGCAGCAGGTCCAGCAGGTGCCGGGAGTCGGCCTCGTTGAGAGCCGCCGTGGGCTCGTCGAGGATGAGCAGCTTCACGTCCTTGGCGAACGCCTTGGCGATCTCGACGAGCTGCTGCTTGCCGACCCCGATGTCCTTGATCAGGGTGTCCGGGTCCTCTTCCAGACCGACCCGGGCCATCAGGTCCAGCGCCATCCGGTTCGCGGCCTTCCAGTCGATGGCGCCCCGCTTGCGCGGTTCGTTGCCGAGGAAGATGTTCTCGGCGATCGACATCCCTGGAATGAGCGCGAGCTCCTGGTGGATGATCACGATGCCGGCGTTCTCACTGGCCCGGATGTTGGAGAACTTGCTCTCCGACCCCTGGTAAATGATCTTGCCGTCGTAGGTGCCGTGCGGGTACACCCCGCTGAGCACCTTCATCAGGGTGGACTTGCCCGCGCCGTTCTCGCCGCAGATGGCATGGATCTCGCCGGCGCGAACCACCAGGTTGACGTCGGAGAGGGCCTTGACTCCGGGAAACTCCTTGGTGATGGAGCGCATCTCAAGGAGGATGGGCACGTCGCTCATCGCTCGTACCACCTCGCCAACGTCATCGGTTGCCTCCGGAAGGTTGAACCTTCACTTGGTTTTGTTGTTGACGGCAACGTATTGCGGGCGGAGGGCCATCCGCAAGGCGAGGGGCTGTTGAAAAAGTAACAATCCGGCAATATAGATGTGGCAGAGTGTTCGCCTGCCACATCGGCCACCGCAGCCCCTCCCGGCGCCTCCGTCCGGCCACAGCGCCGACGCCGACCTGCGACAACGCCCCGATCGACCCCCGCCGCTACCCGCAGCTTTCCCACCAGGCAAGACACTGCGGGGAGGGCGCGGCCGGCGGCTTGGCGCACAGACCGGCCCATCGAACGATGGTGATCGGGCACCGGCCCAGCGTCGTACGCGAGCCGCCGACACGAACCTCGGGCTGGTGGTGTGACCCACGCCTCTACCGGTCGGATGCATCGGCCGTCGTCAGCTCGCAGGGGTGGGCACCGGACGCCAGGTCAGTGCCCCGGCGTCCCTTACGCGCAGTTCGTGGCGGCACGCCGCGACGGGCAGGCCGGTCGGCGGAGGGTGCAGCACCGCCTTGATCACGGCGGACCGCGACGGGCAGGCCGGTCAGCTGGGGTGCAGCACCGCCTTGATCACGCCGTGCTCCCGCCGGTCGAAGTGGCGATACAGCTCGGGGGCGTCGGCCAGGGTGCCGTGGTGGGTGACGATCATGCTGGGCCGCGCTCGGCCCGCGACCACCAGGTCCCGCAGCAGGACGGTGTAGCGCCGGTCGTGGGTGCGACCGAACCGGACCGCGACCCCCTTGCTGAACAGCGCTCCCCACGGCGCGACGAGGTTCTCGTGGCCGTCCGCGCCGGGGCCGGGGTGTGGGTCCCGGTCCGGGAAAACGCCGGCGACCGCGATCGCGCCAGCGACGTTGACCAGCCGGGCCGCGTCGGCGATGACCTGGTTCGGACGCTCGCGGTCGGGGTGCTCCCGGTCGCGGGCCTGGAACCCGACCGCGTCGATGACCTTGTCGACTCCGCCCAGTTTCTCCTCGCCGAGCGGCAGCCCGGTCCGGGCCCGGTCGGCGCGGATCTGCTCGACCGGGTCGCCCCGGCGGAAGTCGATCGGCACGGCGCCGATCTCGCCGGCCTTGTCGAGTCGGGCGTCGACACCGTCGACGGAGTACACCACCCGGGCACCTCGCAGCAGCGCCGAGTAGGCGCCGAGCAGACCGACGGTGCCGGCGCCGAACACCGCCACGGTGTCACCGGGCTCGACCCCGGCGAGGGTGGCCGCGGCGTGCCACCCGGTGACGAACGCGTCGGCGAGCAGCACGAAGTCGTCCTCGTACGCGTCCCCTGGCTCACCGGGCAGGGGTACGCAGTTGGCGTCGGCCCACGGCACCCGCAGCAGGTCGGCCTGCGCACCCCGGTACGGACCCATCCCCGCGTACCCGTACGCCGCGCCCGGCCCCTCGGCCCGGGCCCGCAGACAGGCCGCCGAGAGCCCGCGAGCACACATCACACACGTCCCGCAGAACAGGTGCGTGGGGACCACCACCCGCGTGCCCGGCCGGACGGTCTGCACCGCGGCGCCCACCTCCTGCACCACACCCAGCGGTTCGTGACCGAGCACCAGGCCGGGTTCGGCGCTGGTTCGGCCGTCGTACATGTGCAGGTCGGTGCCGCACAGGGCGGTGGAGGTGATCCGCACGAGCGCGTCGGTCTCCGCCTCCACTGTCGCGTCGGGCACCTCCCGCACCGCGACCGTCCGGACGTCCGTGTAGACGACGGCTCTCATCCCGGCTCTCCTGTTCGGCGGTGGACGGCCGGTCTTCCCCCGACTGGGCCGTTCATGCCTGCCCGCGGCGGCCGGTGCTCCACCCGGCGCGCGAGGCGGTGGCCACATCGCTCACCTACCCCCGCGGGGTGTCGCACCGGCCGCCGCCGGACCCGGTCCGCACCACCGGTGCGGACGGCCCGCGGGTCAGTGACCGGCGTTCTGGCCCCCGTCGACGTGCAGGATCTCGCCGGTGACGAACGGTGCCGACTCGAGGTAGAGCACGGCGTCGACCACATCGCTGGTCTCGCCCATCCGGCCGACCGGGTGCAGGCCGGCGAGCGTCTCGTGCGTCTCGACCGGGTGCATCGGGGTCTTGATGATGCCGGGCGCGACGGCGTTGACGCGTACGCCCCGGGCCGCGTACTCGATGGCCAGGGACTTGGTGGCGGAGCTGAGACCACCCTTGGTCAGGGACGCGAGCGCCGACGGAACGTGCGAACTGGGCTGGTCGACGAAGCTGGTCGTGATGCTGACGATGTGCCCCGAACCCCCGGCCAGCAGGTGCGGCAGGACGCGTCGGGTGAGGTGGAAGAACCCGGCGAGGTTGACCTTGGTGACCAGGTCGAACTCCTCGTCGGTGTAGTCGGTGAACGGCTTGGCGACGAAGACGCCGGCGTTGTTCACCAGGGTGTCGATCCGCCCGAAGTGGTCCAGCGCGGCACGCACCACCCGCTCGGCGGTGTCGGCCTCGGCGATGTCACCCCGGACCGTGACGATCTCCGGGTCGTCGGACGCGCCGATCGACCGTGAGGTCGCCACGACGCCGTACCCGAGCTTGCGGTAGGCGTCCACGAGGTCGGCGCCGATGCCCTGGGAGGCCCCGGTGATCACGACGACCTTCTGTCCCTGACTGCTGTTCATGAGGAAGCCACTTCCACTAGACGACTGGTCTACTAAAAGCTAGCCGACCGGTCGTGTATCGTCGAGGCATGGGTCGGACCAGTGACGCGAAGAACAAGATCCTCGACGCGGCCGCCACGCTGATCGAGCAGCGCGGCTACACCGCGCTCGGCGTGGCCGAGATCTGCGCGGTGGCGGGCGTGCCGAAGGGCAGCTTCTACTACTTCTTCGAGTCCAAGCAGGCGCTCGCCCGCACCGTCATCGACGAGCACTGGGCCACCCAGCGCCGCCAGTGGGAGCAGCTGCTCGGCAGCGAGCGCGACCCGCTCCAGCGGCTCCGGGACCTGTTCGAGGCCACCGAGGAAGTCCAGCGCGTCGGCCAGCAGAAAGTTGGCGTGGTCGCGGGCTGCCTGTTCGGCAACCTCGCCCTCGAACTCAGCAACCAGGCCGAGGAGATCCGCAGTCGGCTCCAGGAGATCTTCGAGGAGCAGATCAGCCTCATCGAGCAGGTCGTCGTCGAGGCGAAGGAGCGCGGCCTGGCGGGCCCGGCGGTCGACAGCCGGGAGGCCGCCCGATCGATCGTCGCCCAGATCGAGGGTCGGGTCCTGCTCGCGAAGTTGCTCAACGACCCGACCCAGCTGGAGACGCTGTGGCGCAACTGCCTGGACCTCCTCCAGGTGCCGGCACAGGCGCGGACCACCACCGGCTGAACGGACGACGGTCGCTGACCGTCCACTGCGGGCAGACTGCGCGGTCGCTCAGTAGCATCGGCGGGGCACGATATTCAGGCGGACCACTCCCGACCGGATCGAGCACTCGACATGACGACCGAGCAGACCACGTCTCCCCCGCGTACCGGTGTCGGCATCGCCGCTCAGGGGCTGGGCCAGAGCGTCCGGAACGGTCGCCAGATCCTGGCCGACATCTCGCTGAGCGTCGCGCCGGGCGAGCTGGTCGCGATCATCGGTGCCAGCGGCGCCGGTAAGACCACCCTGCTGGAGCTTCTCGCCGGGGTGCAGCAACCGGCGGTGGGCACCGTGACGTACGACGGCGCCGCCGCGGCCGGCACCATCGGCGTCGTTCCGCAGGACGACATCATCCACCGCGAGCTGCCCCTGGCCCGCACCCTGCGGTACGCCGCCCGACTGCGCCTGCCCTCCACCACCGGGCCGGCCGAGATCGGTGACCGGGTCGCCGAGGTGCTCGCCGAGCTGCGACTGACCGACCGGGCCGCCACGCCGGTCGGCCTGCTCAGCGGCGGTGAACGCAAACGCGCCAGCATCGCCGTCGAGCTGCTCACCCGACCCGGCGTGTTCTTCCTGGACGAGCCCACCTCCGGGTTGGACCCGGCGATCGCCGTGGAGCTGCTCCGGGTGCTCCGCGCGCTCGCCGACACGGGCGCCACCGTCGTGCTGACCACCCACCAGGTCACCGACGTGGACCACTGCGACCGGGTCGTCGTGCTGACCCGTCAGGGTCGTCTGGCGTTCACCGGCACCCCGGCCGCCGCCCGCGAGTTCTTCAGCCTGCGGTCCCTCGTCGAGGTGCACCTCCGGCTCGACGAGGCGGCACAACCCGGCGAGTGGCCCGATCGCTTCGCCGAACAGCGAGCGGCCGAGCAGTCGCCTCGTACCTTTGACGACGGTGAGGTCGCCGCGACGCCGCCCCGGCGCGTCGGCCGGCTGCGCCAGTGGGCGGTCCTCACCGCGCGCAACGCGGAGATCGTCGTCCGCAACCGGCTGACCCTGGCGATCCTGCTCGGCTCGCCGCTGATGGTGCTCGGCATGTTCGCGCTGCTGTTCCGTCCCGGGGCGTTCGAGCCGACCAGACCCAGCCCGACGGTGACCGTGATGATCCTGTTCTGGATCGCGTTCGGCGGCTTCTTCTTCGGGCTGACCTACGGTCTCCTCCAGATCTGCACCGAGCTGCCGATCCTGCGCCGGGAGCGGCTGGCCGGTGTCCGGCTGCTCCCGTACCTGTTGGCGAAGGTCGCGGTGCTGCTGCCGCTGCTGGCCCTGGTGGACCTGGCCCTGCTCGGGGTGCTGCGCGGCATGGACCGGCTGCCGCCGGTCGGCGGCGCCGACTTCGCCGCCCTGTACGCGACCCTGCTGCTCTCCTCGGCGGCGGCGCTCGCCCTCGGTCTGCTCTGCTCGGCGGCCGTGTCCGACGCGGCCCAGGCGACGCTCATGCTGCCGATGCTCTGCTTCCCGCAGGTGCTGTTCGTCGGCGCGATCCTGCCGGTGCCGGCCATGGCGGCCGGCGGGCAGTGGCTCAGCTACGCGATGTCGAACCGGTGGGCGTTCGAGGGTTTGGGGCACACCGCCGGGGTGGAGCGGCTCTGGCGCGACGGCGGCTCCCCGCTCGGCCCGCCGCTGCTGGCCACGTACGGCGACAGCTTCTCCCGGCCGGTGTGGGTCGACTGGCTGGTGCTCGGCGGTTTCGTGCTGCTCTTCCTGGGCGCGGCCTGGGTGGTCCTGCTCCGACGGGATCCCCGTCGTGCGTCCTGACCCGACGCCGCACGCCTCGCCCACGGCGCTGCCGGGATACGCCGCCACCGGCCGGATCGACGAGCTGCGCGCCACCGAGTACCGACACCTGGACACCGACGGGCAGGTGTACCTCGACTACGCCGGCGCCGGGGTGGCGGCCCGGGCCCAGGTTCGCGCCCACCACGACCGGCTGCTCGCCGGCCTGTACAGCAACCCCCACTCGGAGAACCCCACGAGCGTGGCGGCCGGCTCGCTGGTGGAGTCGGCGCGACGCGCGGTGCTCGACTTCTTCCGCGCCGACCCGGCCGAGTACGCGGTCGTCTTCACTCCAAACGCCAGCGGCGCCTCTCGGCTGGTCGGCGAGGCGTACGACTTCGGCCGGGCCGCGCCGCTGGTGCTGACCTGGGACAACCACAACTCGGTCAACGGCATCCGCGAGTACGCCCGCTCGGCCCGCGCGTCCGTGCGTTACGTGCCGCTCAGCGGACCGGAGCTGCGGGTCGCCGAGTCGGATCTGGTGGCGGCGCTCGACGCCGGCCGGGGCAGTCTGGCCCGACGGTGGGGTCGGCCCGGTCGCCGTGGGCTGTTCGCCTTTCCGGCGCAGAGCAACTTCTCCGGGGTGCAGCACCCGCTGGGCTGGGTGGAGCTGGCCCACCAGAGGGGCTACGACGTGCTGCTCGACGCTGCCGCCTTCGCGCCGACGAACCGACTGGACCTCAGCGTCGTCCGGCCGGATTTCGTGTGCCTGAGCTGGTACAAGCTCTTCGGCTACCCCACCGGGGTCGGCGCGCTGCTGACCCGCCGTACGGCGCTGGCCCGGCTGCGCCGTCCGTGGTTCGCCGGCGGCACCATCCGCGCGGTAAGCGTGCAGGGCGACTGGCACCGGCCGATGGACGACGAGTCGGCGTTCGAGGACGGCACGCTCAACTTCCTGAGCATCCCGGACGTGGAGTTCGGGTTGCGCTGGCTCGACTCGATCGGCGTGGACCTCGTCCACGCCCGGGTCAGCCTGCTCACCGAGTGGCTGCTGGCGCGGCTGGCCACCCTGCGGCACGACACCGGCGGGCCGCTGGTCCAGGTGTACGGGCCGACCACGGGTGCGGGGCGCGGTGGGACGGTGACGTTCAACCTCCGCCAGCCGGACGGCACGCTTGTCGACGAGCGGCTCGTCGCACGGGAGGCGGCCGCCGCGGGCTTCTCCCTGCGTACCGGCTGTTTCTGCAATCCGGGCGCGGGCGAGGGCGCGTTCGGCATCAGCCGGAGGTCGACGCGGCAGCGGCTGTTGGCCGGGGTCGACACGATCGACCAGTACCTCACCGCGCTGCGTCTGCCGACGGGCGGCGCGGTCCGGGTCTCGTTCGGATTGGCCTCCACGGCGACCGACGCGGAGCGCTTCGTCGACTTCGCCCAGTCGACCTACCTCAATCGGGAGGTCGGTACCGAGTCACCGCTGCCACCTCGGCTGCGCTGCTGACCTGCCCGACCGCGCCGACTAGCTGACCTGGGCCACCGGCGCCGGGCGGTGCTTGATCTCCTCCATGAACGGGAACCGGGCGGTCAGCTCGGCGAAGGTCAGGCCGGCCCGCCAGGCCGCGGCCACCTGGGCGACCTGCGCCAGGTCCATGACGTCACCGCGCGCGAGAACCTCGCCCGAGACGCGCAGGTCAATCATGAAGTATCGGGCCTGCGATCCCAGCCCGACGCAGACCACACCCTCGTCGGAGTGCAGCTCGGCGCAGGTGAACCGGGCCCGCCCCTGCTCTGGCGCGGTCACCCGGCCGACATCGAGCCCGTGCCGGGCAGCGGTTTCGATGAGCGCGGGGGCCAGACCACCCCGCTCGACCAGATCCGGGTAGAGGCGCACACCCAGCGCCGTCGACGCCTCGCTCATGACTGACTCCCACTTCCTTGTGACAGAGACCAGCAGCGCGCAGGTTACGGGAACGTTTCCGGCACGCCTCGTCATCCTGTCCCGCGTGGACGCCCCACGGCAATAGGAAGGGTCGATTCGACCGCTATCGAGTAACCCTCGGCCGGCGCCGAACTCCTTCGACAAGTCGGCGCCGTCCATCTCGGAGACATCGATCAATCGCTCGGTGACGACCGGGGTCGGCACTTCACCGCTCACTGGTCAGCATCGGGCGGTAACGGACGGTCGTGATATTGGAAACACTCTTGACAGAAAGTCATGATATCGACATGCTTCGCTTTAGAGAGCGCTCTCTATCCCCGTAAACCGCCTCCACCACCCCCAAGCTGAGGAGCCTCCCGTGTTCACAGCCCGGCCCAGCCTCCGCTTCCGCCCCCTCGTACTCCTGGCGGTCGCCCTCGTCGCGACCGCGACGGCGCTCGTCGTCCCGGCGTATCCCGACCGGGCCGAGGCCGCCATCGGCCCCATCAGTTGGCAGGACGAGTTCAACTCCCCCGCCGGCACGCCCGTCGACCAGAGCAAGTGGCGGTTCGACATCGGCGGTAGCGGCTGGGGCAACAACGAACGGCAGTACTACACGAACAGCACCAGCAACGCCGTCCACGACGGCCAGGGCAACCTGGTCATCACCGCCCGCCGGGACAACCCCGCCAACTACCAGTGCCACTACGGGCGCTGCGAGTACACCTCGGCGCGGCTGCTGACGGCGGCCACCTTCACCCAGACGTACGGGCGATTCGAGGCCCGGATCAAGATCCCGCGCGGTCAGGGCATCTGGCCGGCCTTCTGGATGCTCGGCACCGGCGGCGGGTGGCCCGACGCCGGCGAGATCGACGTCATGGAGAACATCGGCCGGGAGCCCAACACCGTCTACGGCACCGTGCACGGGCCCGGCTACTCCGGTGGCGGCGGCATCACGGGCAGCCGCACCCTCGGCGCGCCGCTCGCCGACACCTTCCACACCTTCCGGGTGGACTGGGAGCCGAACGTCATCACGTGGTACGTCGACGGGGTGCAGTACCACCGGGTCGATCCCGCTCGGCTCGGCGGCAACCGCTGGGTGTTCGACCACCCGTTCTTCATGATCCTCAACGTGGCGGTCGGTGGTAACTGGCCCGGCTACCCGGACGGCTCGACCCAGTTCCCGCAGCAGATGCTCGTCGACTACGTCCGGGTGTCCAGCTACACCTCGGGGGGTGGGGGCGAACCGACCCCCGGCACCAACCGGATCAGGGGCGCGCAGAGCGGTCGCTGCATCGACATCCCCGGCGCCAACCCGGTCGAGGGCGCCAAACTCCAGATCTGGGACTGCAACACCAGCGCGGCCCAGAGCTGGACCTTCGCCTCCGACGGGACCGTCCGCGCGATGGGCAAGTGCATGGACCCGGCCTGGGCCGGCACCGCCAACGGCACCGAGGTCAACCTGGTCAGTTGCAACGGCAACACCGCGCAACGCTTCACCCTCAACGCCGCCGGCGACCTAGTCAACCTCAACGCCAACAAGTGCGTGGACGTACGGGACGCCAACCCGAACAACGGCGGCAAGCTGCACCTGTGGGACTGCCTCGGCGCCGCCAACCAGAAGTGGTCTCGCATCTGACGACACGGGCACGAAGGCGTGGGCCGTCCGAGGACAACTCTGGCGGCCCACCGCCGCGTTCGCCTCCGCGGGCCGGATTGGCTCGATGGGCGGAGAGTCCGGGCTTACGACCACTATGTTCGGATTAGTCCAAAATCCGGCAGTTCCGGGAGTGAGCTCATGTCGCACCACCTCGATACCCCGCTGGCCGCCCAGGGCGGACAGTTGTACATCGACGACCTGTACGTCTTCAACGGTGACCGGGCAACGGTGTTCGTCATGGACGTCAACAGCTCGGTGACCAAGGCCGACATCAAGCGCGGCTTCCACGCCGAGGCGCGCTACGAGATCAAGATTCATATCAATGGCACCGAGGTGGAGGACCTCACCTACCGGTTCGCCTTCGGCGAGCCGGACGGCAACGCCCGGCAGACCCTCCAGTTGTACGAGCTCACCGGAGCCGACGCCCGCGACGACGCCGCGATGGGCACCCCCATCGCCGAGGGGCGAACCGGCGAGGTGACGACCGGTGGCAACGTCCGGATCTGGGCCGGCCGGATCACCGACCCCTTCTTCATCGACCTCGACGAACTCGCCACCATCAACGGCGCGGTCAAGAACGGTTCGCGGGTGGACCGCTCGGCGTGGCGGGTCGACCAGGCCAAGAACAGCTTCGCCGGCACCACCGTCGAGTCGATCGTCCTCGAGGTCTCCCACGACGAGCCACTGCTGCGCGACGGCACCGAGATCGGCGTGTGGTGTCGCACCATGCTGGCCACCGACGCCGGCGGTTGGCGCCAGATCAACCGCGCCGGCCACCCGATGATGTGGCCGATCTTCTGGCCCCACGACACCGACTTCTCGAACCCCGCCAACTTCCGGCACCCCAGCAACGACCTCACCGAAGGCGGCGAGGAGATCGCGAACGCGGTCGCCGGGGTGGTCAAGGCGAACGGCACCGCGCCGGACCCGCAGGCGTACGGCTGGAGCGTCGCCCGGCAGCTCTACCCCGACCTGCTGTCGTACAAGGTGGGCACGGCCGCGAACTTCGGCTTCGCGGTCCGCAACGGGCGCACCCTGGCGGACAACGCGCCCGAGGTGATGTTCTCCCTGGTCCTCAACACCGGTACCACAGCCGGTCTCACCTCGGAGATCACGAAGGCCGCCCGTTCGACCACGTTCCCGTACGTGGTCGCGGCCTGAATCTGCTCGCGGGGCTCGGCGGCCAACACGGCGCCGAGCCCTTGCCGTGCGCCCTCCCGACCACCGGGTGATGCTCGCCCCATTCCGGCCCGTGTGGGCGTTTTGCGTAGTTAGTCTCTTAAGTGCTTCTCAGGGTTATTTAGGACAAAGGAGACTCGATGCGTAGAAAGATTCTCGCGGGCGTGGCCGGTATCGCCGCCGTCATCGCGCTCGCCGGGCCGGCTGCCGCGGACACGACGGGCGACACGATCGTGACCCTCACCGTCGACGCCGCCGGCGGTCTGTCCATCACGGTGCCGGCGACGGCGAACATCGGCCACGGCGTGGAGGGCTCGACCGTCTCCGGCCAACTCGGCCCGGTCACCGTGCTGGACCAGCGCGGTTCGCTCACCCCCAACTGGACTGCCAACGTCATCTCCACCGACTTCGTCACGGGCGGCGGCACGTCCGGGGAGACGATCCCCAACATCAACGTCCTGTACTGGTCGGGCCCCGCGACAGCGACCGCCGGTGGCGGCACCTTCACACCGGGTCAGCCGACCGCCGCCCAAGCAGTGATCATCAACGTCCCCCGGACGGCGATGAGCCACACCGGCGGCACCGGCAACAACTTCGCCACCTGGAACCCCACGCTGGTGGTGAACGTGCCCGTCGGCACCGTCGAGGGTGTCTACACGGGGACGGTGACACATTCGGTGTTCTGAGCCGCTCGGCCGGCTGGTGCTGCTGGCCTCGGTCGCCCTCGTGGTGCTCGGGGTTTCGGCGGCACCAGCCGTTGCCGTGCGGGAGCAGCGACAGGAGCCGGCCGAGGAGGCCGCCATCAGCATCCGCGTGTTGGACGTCCCGGCCAGCCGGGTGCAGGACCCTCGTGCCCGGGTCTACATCGTGGACCACCTGAAGCCCGGGACGACCATCAACCGTCGGGTCGAGGTGCAGAACACCTCCGCCGAGACGCAGAAGGTCGAGTTCTACTCCGGCGCCGCGTCGGTGGAGAACAGCGCCTTCACCGTGCCCGACGGCCGCGCGGGCAACGAACTCAGCGGGTGGATCCGGCTGAGGACCGCCACGATGGAGCTGGACCCGGGCGAGCGACGACCGGTCGAGGTCGAGGTCGCCGTGCCGAGGAAGGCATCGAAGGGCGAGCGGTACGGCGCGATCTGGGCGCAGGTCACCAGCACCAAGGAACGCAGCGGCAACGTCACCCAGATCCACCGGGTGGGCATCCGGGTCTACCTCGACATCGGTCCGGGTGGTGAGCCGCCGACGGACTTCCGGATCGACGGGCTGGCCGCCGAGCCCGGCACCGGCGAGTTCCCCGTGGTCACCGCGAAGGTCACCAACACCGGCGAACGCGCAGTGGACATGACCGGCACCCTGTCGCTGACCAAGGCGGCGATCCAGGCCGGGCCGTTCAAGGTGACCAACGGCGTGACGATCCTGCCCGGCCAGAGCGGTCAGGTTCGGATCGAGGTCAACCAGGCGCTGCCCGCCGGAACCTGGGACGTGCACGCGAAGCTCGCCAGCGGCACCGTGGAGCGCACCGCGACCGGGAAGATCGTCCTGCCCGTCGCGGCGCCCATGACGGTCGCGACGTCCACGGGGCCGAGCTGGCTGGTGTACGCGATAGGCGGGGTCGCCCTGCTGGTGCTGATCACCCTCGCCGGCTGGTACCTCCTCCGCCGGCAACGGACCCGGCTCGCCTGACCGACCCAGCCGCAGAGACTGCCCGGTCGTTCCCCGGAACGGCCGGGCAGCGACGTCCGGCGGGGTCGGGTCGTGGACAGCCAGCCGCACTAGATGACGGAGTGCGTCACTACCGCCACGTAGTCGCCGACCACCACCTCGGACGGGAGGGTCAGCAACAGGGTGGGGTTCCAGGTGGCGGAGTTCGGGCCTCCCGCTTGGCCGGACCACCCGGCGGCCGTACGCGGGGTGTTCAGCACCGCCCCTGGTTGCGGGACGAAGGATCCGACCCCGGTGCTGGCAAGGGCGGGCCCGGAGGCGTACGTGATGTTGCTGTTGAGGATGGTCTCGCCGCCCGAGCCGGAACCCGTGGTGAAGTTGGTGCTGGTGACGACGCTGACCCAGTTACCGGAGAACGGCCCGCGGTCGTCGGTGACGGTCACCGGGCCGAGTTGGCCCGAGACACCGGTCGTGCCCGAGGTGACGGTGCCGAGTGCCGAGATCGCCGGGACGCTGATGGAGAGCCCACCGAGCGGGGTGATGACCAGTTCGACCGGTCGGGTCGCGGACTGATCGAACGAGTCGGTCACCCGGACGGTGAACGGGAACGTCCCGGACACGGTGGGCGTGCCGGAGAGCAGGCCGGTGACCGGGTCGAGGGTCAGCCCGGCGGGGAGACTCCCGGCGCTGACCGACCAGGTGAGCGGGGCCGTGCCGCCGGTCACCGTCAGCTGGCACTGGTACGGGTCGTACGCCTTGCCGGGTGGGGGCGGAGCGAAGGTCAGCGTCGGCGGCGCGTTGACCGTCACCGACCCGGAGGGGGCCGACAGTGGGCCGGTCCCGGCGGCGTTCGTCGCGGCCACCCGGAAGGTGTACGTGGCGCCGGCCGTCAGCCCGGGAACGACCTGGGTCGTGGCGGTTCCGCTGAAGACCCGCGGAGTCTGCGCCACCCCGCCGAGATACGGCGTCACTGTGTAGCCGGTGATCGGCGACCCCCCGTTGGCCGGGGCCGTCCAGCTCACCGTGGCGGCGTTGGTTCCCGCGGTGGCCGAGGTGTTCGTCGGCGCCGCCGGCAGCGTGTACGGGACCACCGCCGCCGAGGGTGGGCTGGCCACGCCGGTCCCGAACGCGTTCACCGCCGCCACCCGGAAGGCGTACGACGCGCCGGCCGTCAGCCCGGTCAGGGTGCGGCTGGTGGTGGAGGCGTCGAAGGTGACTGTCGGTTGGGTGACCCCGTCCCGGATCGGGGTGATCAGGTAGCTGGTGATCGGGCTGCCGTTGTTCGCCGGCGCGGTCCAGCTCACGGTGGCGCTGGTGACGCCCGCGACCGCGGTGGGCGTGGTCGGCGTGCCCGGAGTGGACGCGTAGACGAAGTTCGCCGACCCGGCGGAGCCTCGGGTGACGACACTGACCGTGACCGTCGCCGGGCTGGACCGGGCGGGCATCGCGGAGATGGCGAGGGACCCCTCGGGGTTCACGGTGAAGCAGCCGGCGGCCGGGCCGGCGGTGCACGGCACCAGCAGCACCGACGTGCCGGCCTGCTGTTCGGCGGCGGTACCGATGGTGATCGCGGTCGCTCCGGTGAGGTTGCTGCCGGCGACGGTGACCGGGATGCCCCCGGAGACCGAACTCTGGGCCGGGGTGACGGTGACGCCGCTGGGTGCGGTGGCCGGGGCGACCGGCGTGGTGCTGGTGGCCAGACCCGGGTTCGCGTCGATCGACGACGAGGTCGCCACCGTCGCGGTCTGGATCTGCGTCGGCGTCACGGCGGTGCCGGTGACGGTCGCGACGACCGTGATGGGCGGCAGGGAGGCGCCGCCGGCGAACGGGCCGTTGCTGTTGGTGCAGGTGATGGTCTGTCCGGACGGTGCGGCGCAGACCCAACCGGAGCCGTACGCGGCGCGCGGGACGACACCGGTGGGCGCGGTCTGGGTGACCGAGATCGGCGCGGTCTCGGTGGTGCCGGCGTCGACCCCTGCGGTGATCGAGTAGGTGACCGGGTCACCGGGCTGCGGGTTGGCGCCGACCGCGCTGGTCTGCGCCACGTTCAGGTCCGGTACCGGGTTGAAGCTGACCGCGCGAGCGTTGTCGACCTCGTGGAAGTCGGTGACCGAGCCGGTCGAGCCGACCCAGCCGAAGGCGAGCTGCCGGGGGTAGCCGCTGGCGTTGAGCCAGGTCGGCGACGGATACAGGGCGGGCGACACGACCGGGAGGCTGCCGGCCAGCGTCCGCGCCGCGCCGCCGACCGGGGTGAACCTGACCCGGTACTCCCCGGCCGGAACGGTGATGCCGGTGTCGGTGGTGAACGGCGACGAGGTGGTGTTGGCGACCACCTCGACCGGCACCACCGAGGCGGGTCGGGTGGCGGCGCGCAACGCGAGCGCCGGCGAGGACGTGTTGGTGGCGGTGCTGTTGATCGCGCAGTAGCCGACCCCGTTGCGGCCCGGTCCGCGGATCACCACCTGGCCGGGGACCCGCGTGTTCGTGGTCGAGATGTACGGCGGGTTGGTGCAACCGGTGCCCTGGTAGAGGCTGTTGCTGAAGTTGCCGAAGACGTCCAGCCCGATGCCCAGGTAGCCGTTGGACAGTCCCACCGAGCCGCCGTTGAACGCCGCCGAGTAGCCCAGCGAGCCGCCCGGCTGGCCGAGGGTGGACGGGGGTCTCGGGTTGGCGGGGTCGACGGCGGCCAGGACGAAGGCGAGGCCGTCCGCCCCCGGGTTGATGCCGCCGTACTGGTAGGTGTTGAAGGTGACGTGCAGTCCCTGCGAGGTGGGCACGCTCACCGCGCCGAACACCCCACCCTGACGGGTGATGGCGGCGGGGGTGAGGCGCAGTTTGCCGGAGCCCTGCGGTTCGGTGGAGCTGGTGCAGCTGAGCAGCGGGCCGGCGGTGGAGTTGCCCGCCGCGCTCAGGCAGGCGGCGTTGGTGGCGAGGAGGCCGGGCACAGCCGGGACCGCCACCGGGCCGATGCCGTTCGCGGTGTTGTTGTGGAACGGTTGGTCGAACAGGACCGAACCGGCCGCCGACGCGGGCAGTGGCGCGACCGCGAGAGCGCCGACGGTCACCGCCACCGCCAGCGCTGCGATGCTGCTCGGACGACGGCGGCCCCGAAACGACATGCCCACTCCCAGCTTTCACTCCAGTCCCGATCCGGACTATATCCCCCGAAAACCCCCATACTTCTTGGACGGGGACAAATTGGCTCGACACCAGGCGCGCAAAAGCGGACCGACCCCCTCTCGGTCACGCCGAGGAGGTCGGTCCGCTGAAATAGGAGGCGTCAGCCCTCGATGTCCCGAGGGTCGCGGCTGCGGGGGTAGGTGTTCTTCTCCCCGATCGTCCCGTCCTGCTTCTTGATCACGTGTTCGACGCCGCGGTCGGCCGCCATCTCGCGCCCCTGGGCCTGCGCGTCGGCCTTCACGTCATGCGTGCTGCTGGCCCGCTCGTGGCCCTCCGGCTTGTTCTTCCACTGCCCGTCCTCGTGGTAGGTCTCGACGTCACCCTTGGCCATGGCTGGCTCCCTCCCTGCGTCTGAACTGTCCCCCGAATCAGTGCCCCAGAGCCGTGCCGGGCAAACTGCGGTCCTCAGGAGACAGCCGGGCAGTTGTTGCTCACCCGCCGGAGGATCTGTTCGCGTTCGTCGGTGGTGATGCCCGACGGCGTACCGTCGAAGTGGGTCTCGACCTTCTCCCAGCCGCGGCGCTGCTCGTAGTGCAGGTGCGGCGCACCGGAGTTGCCGGTGCTGCCGAGCCGCCCGATCTGGTCACCCTGGGCGACCTTCTGACCGACGGTGACCAGTGGCGGTTCGAGCATGTGCAGGTACTGCGTCTCCCACTTGCCGCCGTGGTCGATCTTCACCCAGTAGCCGCCGCCGCGCCCCCGTGGACCGTCCGGGTTCTCCGGGGTGCGGCCGCCCAGGGAACCGTTGATACCCGCCACGGTGACCGTGCCGCCGTACGACGCGAGCACCGGCCGCCCCCACGTCTCGCCCTCGGTCGGGAAGAAGTCGACGTCGTAGTCGTCGTGACCGGGGTAGGTGCTGAGCTGCCACGTCTCGCCGCAGGTCACCGGCATCTGGAAGAGCGGGCGCGGCCCCGCCGGTCGCAGCATCGGCACCACGACCACCGCGATGCCCAGGACGGCCGCCACCGCGACGAGCGCGAGGACGACGCGGATGGCGCGGCTTCGAGGGCGGCGGTGGGAACGGGCTGTGGTCGGGCGGCCGGTCGTCACCGGCCCGAGCATGGCAGATCCCGGCAACACCCCGGCCCCGAGGTCGCACCCCGCAACGGTGACATTGCAGTCGCATCGTGAAGGAGGTACGGTCATAAGCCAATGCAGTTGTATTGCAAAGAGAGCGGGTTGCCATGCACGTGATCGCGTTGTCCGAGGTGACCGCCGCCATGACCGCCCTGGTCGGCGGCAAGGCGGCCGGGCTGGGCGAGCTGATCCGGCACGGCGAGCAGGTCCCCGAGGGTTTCTGCGTCACCACCGAGGCACACCGGCTCGGCGTCATCCCCACGGCCGAGGTCGTCGCCGCGTACGAGCGGCTCGGCGCGGGCCCGGTGGCGGTCCGCTCCAGCGCCACGGCCGAGGACCTGCCGGACGCGAGCTTCGCCGGACAGCAGGACACCGTCCTCAACGTCACCGGCACTGTCGAGCTGATCGCCGCCATCGAGAAGTGCTGGGCTTCGCTGCACAGCGACCGCGCGACCGCGTACCGCGACGCCCGCCAGATCGACCACCGGGCGGCGCGGATGGCCGTCGTCGTGCAGCGCATGGTCACACCCGCGGTGGCGGGGGTGCTGTTCACCGCGAACCCGCTGACCGGGCGTCGCGACGAGATGGCCGTCGACGCCGCACCCGGCCTCGGCACGACCGTGGTGGACGGCGCGACGGCCGTCGACCACTACGTCCTCGACGGTGTCCCGCGCACCGACACCGGATGCCTCACCTCCGCGCAGCTGGCCCGCCTCGGCGCGACCGGCGAACGGTTGCAGGCCCACTTCGGCCGCCCCCAGGATGTCGAGTGGGCGATCGACGCGGACGACGTGCTGTGGCTCCTCCAGTCCCGGCCGATCACCAGCCTGTTCCCCGCCCCACCGCGCAGCGAGAAGCCCCTCCCCCGCGTCTACCTGGAGTTCGGGCACGTCCAGGGCATGCTGCAACCGGTCACCCCGATGGGCATGTCGACCCTGCGGACACAGATCGCCGCGATGCTCGCCGCGCTCGGGGTGCGGGTCGAGATCGTCGACATCGGCGGTCGCCTCTACGGCGACCTGACCGACCTGGCGCGCGACCGGTCGTCCCGCAAGCGGCTGGTAAAGCTCCTGGCTGTCGACTTCGGGCCGCGCGCCCAGGCGGTGATGCAGCACGTGCTGGCGGATCCCCGGTTCGCCCCGACCAACGGCGGAGCCCGGCGGGGCGGGGCATCGGGGGCCGCGTCGCTGCGGACGGCCGGCCGCGCGGTGGTGGGGATCCTGCGGGCGCTGACCCGTCCCGAGGCCGCGCGGACCCGGATGTTCGAGGCGATCGAGCAGCTGAGAGTACGCTCAGCCGCCCCCGCCGACCTGCGTACCGCCGCCGACCGGCTGCGCTTCGTGCAGGCCCAGGACGCCGACGCCGACGACAGCGCCGACGCGATCATGTGGCCGATCGTCGCCGGGATGCTCGCCGCCGCGCTGCCGACCGCCCTGCTCAAGGGTGTCGCCGGCCCGGACGAGATCCACACCGTGCTGGGCGGCATGCCGCACAACGTCACCATCGAGATGGACCTGGCCCTGTGGCGGCTCGCCCAGGGCGTGGGTGAGCACCGCCAGCTTCTCCTCGACACCCCACCGACCGAGTTGGCCGCGCGCTACCTGCGCGGCACGCTGCCCGACATCGGCATGACGGCCTTCCTGGACGTCTACGGTCACCGGGGCGTCGCCGAAGTCGACCTCGGGGTGCCGCGCTGGGCGGAGGACCCCACGCCGGTCTTCGCCGCGGTCGCCAACTACCTGCGGGTCACCGATCCGCAGCAGGGTCCCGACCAGCGCTTCCAGCGGGCCGCGTCGGCCGCGGAGACAGCGCTGCGCGAGGTGGTCGCCCGAGCGCGCCGTCGGCGGCCGGTGCGGGGCAGGGTGGCCGGTTTCCTGTTGGGCCGGGCGCGGTCGTTGGCCGGCCTGCGCGAGGCCGGCAAGTTCGCCGGGCTGTACCCGCTGCGGGAGACACGCCGCCAACTGTTGCTCATCGGCGCCGACCTGCACGGCTCCGGGTTGCTGGACCAGCCCGACGACATCATGTTCCTGACCGTCGACGAGGTGCACACCGTCGTACACCAGGGTGTTGATCTGCGCGACACCGTCACCGCCCGACGGGCGGTGCACCGCCGGGAGCTGCGGCGTCGGACGGTGCCGGTGGCGCTGCTCTCCGACGGCACCGATGTCGAGGCCGTCCTGTCGGTGGCGCCGGCCGGCGACGGGACGCTCGCCGGAGTGGGCGCGTCGGCGGGCCGGGTGACCGGCCCCGCCCGGGTCGTCCACGACCCGGCCACCGCCCACGTCGAGCCCGGCGACGTCCTGGTGGCCGCGACCACCGACCCCGGCTGGACCCCGCTGTTCCTCACCGCGGCGGCGCTGGTCACCGAGACCGGCGCGATCATGGCGCACGGCCCGACGGTGGCCCGTGAGTACGGCATTCCCGCCGTCATCTGCGTGCCGGACGCCACCCGGACCATCGCCACGGGCCAGCTCGTCACCGTGGACGGCGGCGCCGGAAGCGTCACGCTGCACTGACCGTCGGCCCCGAGCGAAAGGACGACCATGACCGACACCAGGACGCCGACCAGGGCTCGGGTGGGCCCGCTGCTGCGTCGGGCGGCCGAGGCCGAGGCCGCGACGTGGCGCAGCCTGTACGTGTGGGCGCGCCGCCGCCCACTGCCGCTGGAGCCCGGCGACGAGCCGTTCGGCTACCTCGGCGTGGTCAAGCCGATCCTGGGCATCTTCATCGGCCTGTCGGTCGTGGAGATCCCGATCTTCGACATCGTGGTCACCCACGTGGTGCCGTGGCGGCCCGCCCGCTGGATCGTGCTGGGCCTCGGCATCTGGGGTCTGCTCTGGATGATCGGCCTGTTCGCCAGCATGACGATTCATCCCCACGTCGTGGGCGACCGGGGCCTGCGGGTGCGGCTCAGCTGGGGCATCGACATCTGGATCCCGTGGACGGACGTCGAGGCCCTGCGCAAGCGCTACCGCTCGCTGCCGTCGAGCAGGTCGGTGCAGGTCGAGCAGGAGGGCGACCGTCGGGTGGTGTCCATCGCGGTCGGCAGCCAGACCAGCATCGACGTCCTGCTGCGCCGGCCGCTGACCTTCGACCTGCCGAAGACCGGGTCGACGCCGATGAACGAGCTGCGACTGTACGCCGACGACCCGGACGGCCTGCTCCGCAGCGCGCGGGGCACCCCCGTGGGCCACACCATCAGCCGGTGACCGCCGCCGCTGGCGGAGTGTCCGGACCACCCACTGTGAAACGATCGAGGCCATGCCCAAGAAGGTCGATCACCAGGAGCGACGCACCCTCATCGCGGACGCGCTGATGCGGGTCGCCGCGGACCAGGGCCTGGAGGCGGTCAGCCTCCGACACGTGGCCGCCGCGGCCGGCGTGTCCGCCGGGATGGTCCAGCACTACTTCCGGACCAAGGACGAGATGATGGCGTTCGCGTTGAGCGTGGTGCGCGAGCGCAGCCAACTCCGGGTCACCGAGGCGGTGACGCGGCTGGGCGAGAGCCCATCGCCTCGGCTGCTGCTGCGCACGATGCTCGCCGCGCTGCTGCCGCTCGACGAGCGCACCCGCGACGACGGGCGGGTGGCGCTCGCGTTCCTCGCCTACACGGCGGTGCGGCCGTCGACCGCGCCCCGCCTGCACGAGGACACCGCGCAGTTCACCGGGTTCATCGCCAGCGTCCTGCCCGGCCACCACGGTGCCGCCGCCGCGACCGGCCTGCTGGCGCTGATGGAGGGGCTCGGTGTCTACCTGCTGGGCGGGCAGTACACCGCCGAACAGGCGTTGGGCGCCCTGGACGCCCACCTCGACCTGCTCTTCGACTGATCCTGTCCTAGCTGGCCGTTAGTCCCCGGACACCGAACCGCACAGACCAGGATGAGCGGATGAGCCGCGTCCACCGGTCCCGGCCGGTGCTGGTCGAGGAGGCACACCGGGCCACCACCTTCGAGATCTTCTTCGACCTGGTCCTGGTCTTCGCGCTGACGAGGCTCATCGGTTTCATGGCGGAGTCGCTGGGGCCCCTCACGCTCTACCAGGGGCTGCTGCTTCTGCTCTGGTTCTGGTACACGTGGAGTTGCTACACCTGGCTGGGCAACCAGGTCCGCGCCGACAACGGGCCCGTGCTGGCCGGGATGCTCGCGGCGATGGCCGCCATCTTCGTGGCCGCGCTGGTGATCCCGCAGGCGTGGCAGCGCCACGACGGGGTGCTGAGCCCGCCGCTCACCCTGGCCATCGCCTACATCGTGGTCCGCGGGCTGCACCTCGGCCTGATGACCTACGCCTCGTCCGGCAACCCGCAGTACCGCCGGCAGACCCTGCGCTTCGCCGTGTCCACCACACTCGCCTGGGCCCCGCTGCTGGTGGGAGCCCTCCTCGGCGGGACCGCGCAGGCCGTGCTGTGGGCCGTGGCGTTCCTTGTCGACTTCGGCGGTGGCCGGATCGCCACCGCCGCCAGCTTCGGGGAGGTCCGCAGCGGGGCCCACTTCGCCGAACGCCACGGTCTAGTGCTGATCATCGTGCTCGGTGAGTCCCTGCTGTCGGCCGGTGCCGGCGCGGGCCTGGCCGTGCTCGCCTGGCCGGTGCTGCTCGCCGCGGTGTTCGGCTTCGCCGCGACCGTGTGCCTGTGGTGGCTCTACTTCGTGGGCGTCGCCCCGGCCGCCGCGGAGGTGCTGACCTCGGCCTCGCCACGCACCCGACGCCGTCAACAGTTGGCGTCGGACGCGTACACGCTGGCGCACCTGCCGCTGGTCGCCGGGGTCGTCTACTTCGCCCTGGGCGTCCACCTGATCCTCGCGAGCCTGACCGATCAGCCCCGGCACCCTGCCGGGGAGCCGATGGGGTGGCTGGCGACCGCCGTGCTCTACAGCGGGACCGCGCTCTACCTCATCGGTCGTCTGCTGTTCCTCCGGCTGACCGTCGGCAGCTCGCCGGGCCAGCTCGTCGCGATCGGCGTCGTCCTCCTGTTGGTGCCGGTGGCCCGGACCCTGCCCGCGCTCGCCGCTCTCGGGCTGCTGGTGGTCTTCCTCGCCGCCCTGGTGCTCTACGAGCAGCTGACCCGGGCCAAGGGAGCCCGGGCCAGCTGACCGGTTCAGTGGGTCGTGACGCCCGCCCGTGCCTTCAGTCGGCGCAGCTCGTCGGCGGTCATCAGCCAGGTGGAGTTCGTCGTCCCCAGGCCGAGGAGCACCTGGTCGAAGGCGTTGCCGTCGTTGTCGTCGGTGTAGCAGACGCTCACCTCGCCCCAGGGCGACGCGGCGACCGCGAAGTGCTCCTGGCGACCCGTCGTGGTCTGGCTCAGCGCCTGGGCCGCCAGCCGGCCGGTCGAGGTGCCGTCCGGGTTGAGACCCCGCGCCCAGACGTCCGGGTTGGCGCCGGACACCGTCCAGCCCACCACCACGTTGTCCTGGTCGTCGATGCCGACCCCCGGAGCGATGGCACCGGTGCCGGTGGAGACCGGGACCTCGTCGTGTCGGGCCGTGCCCGCCGCGGTGAACGATCGCGCCCAGACACCCCGGGTGCCCGTGTGGTCGGACTCCCACCCGACGGTGAAGTCACCGGCGAAGTTCGCCGCCACCGAGGCACGCTGCTGCTGACCGCCGCTCTGCGCGTTGGCCGTCCGCCGCGACAGCGCCACGGCCCCGTTGGACCGGGCCAGCCGGGTCAGCCCGATGTTGTACGAGCCGTTCGCGTCGGCGTCCTCGTCCCAGACCACGAGCGCCTCGCCGGAGGCGGACACGGCCACGTCGGGACGGTGGTGCGTACCCGTCGTCTGCGACGCCGTCACCTCGTACGCCTTGGTGGTGGCCGCGGTGAAGCCGGCGGCCTTCACGGTGGCCGGAGCGGTGCCCTGCACGTCCTCCCAGACCACGGTGAAGCCGACGGCGGCGGCGTTGGTGGGCGCGCCGTCCGGGTCGACCGAGACCTTCGGCCAGATCTGCTGGCCGGCGTCGCTGGCGTTGGCCTGCCCCGAGCCGAGCACCGCGCCGGCGGGCGACACCACCCGGTACTGGATGTTGTAGACGCCGTTGCCGTCACCGTCGGCGGCCCAGACCACCACGGCGTTGCCCCGGTCGTCGAGCCCCACGTCGGGGCTGATGTGCCGCCAGGCGGCCCCGCTGGTCCCCCCGGTAGAGAGCTTCAGCTCGTACGCGGGCGTGCCGTCGCGGAACAGCCGCAGGTAGACCTCGCTGTGGGTGTCGTCCTCCGGGGCGGTGCTGTCCCGGTCGTCCTCCCAGACCACGGCGACGTGACCGTTGCGGTTCATGGCGATGGAGGGCAGGTCCTGGTCGCCGGTGGCGACGCTGTTCGCGGTGGTCCAGGTGACCGCCTCAGCGGTCATGGCGGTCGGGGCTGGCACCACGTTCGGGACCAGCAGGGACGCGGTGAGCAGTGCGGTGATCGCGGTCATGGTGGCTCTCTCCCTTACCCGGCCTGCAGGCCGGGCTGGCCGTCGAGGATGACGAACGAGCGCACGGTGGAGGCCGCCGCGCCGTGCTCGGTCACCGTGTTCACCGCGCGGAAGTCCGCGCGGACCTGGCTACGGCTGATCGTGGTACGGACGTAGCCGCGCCGGTCCGAGTAGAACTTCAGGTGCGGGTTGGCCGCCGCGTTCGGGACCGTGGTGCTGCCGCTGCCGTTGCCGGTCGAGCTGATCGAGGTGCAGACCAGTTCGGTGCCGATGGTGGCCGAGGAGGGGTTGGCGTAGTCGGCCTTGAGGTCGTTGGCCCACGACCGGTGCACGTCGCCGGTGAGCACCAGCGGGTTGCGTACCCCACGCTGCTGCCACCCGGTCTGGATCCGGCTGCGGGAGGCCCGGTAGCCGTCCCACGCGTCCATGCTCGCCGCCCCGTTCGCGTCGAGCTGCTGGGCGAAGAAGACCTGCTGACCGAGGATGTCCCAGGTGCCGTAGCGCTGGGCCAGCCCGTCGAGCAGCCACGCCTCCTGGGCCGCGCCGGTCAGTGACCGGGAGGCCAGGTCCGCGTCGGCGCAGACCTTCCAACCGTCCCCGCACGCCTGGTCGTCACGGAACTGTCGGGTGTCGAGCATGTGGAAGGTGGCGAGCTGCCCCCACCGGACGCGCCGGTACAGCGGGATGCTGTTGCCGCTGGCGGCGGACGCCGGCCGCAGCGGCATGTTCTCGTAGTAGGCCCGGTACGCGGCGGTCCGCCGTGCGGTCCACTGGGCGGCGGTCAGCGTGGGGCTGCTGTCGTTGCGGACCATGTTGGCGTAGTTGTTCTCCACCTCGTGGTCGTCCGGCACCACCAGCCACGGTGCCGCCGCGTGCGCCGCCTGGAGGTCCGGGTCGGACTTGTACAGCGCGTACCGGCGGCGGTAGTCGGCCAGCGACACGATCTCGGAGCCGACGTGCTGCCGCACCGTTGAGCTGCCGACGCCGCCCTCGTAGATGTAGTCGCCGAGGTGCAGGATCAGGCCCGGGTTGTCCTCGGCCATCCGCCGATACGCGGTGTAGTAGCCGGCCTCGTAGTGGGCGCAGGAGGCGAAGGCCATCACCAGGTCCCGGCCGAAGCTGCTGGGCGCCGGGGTGGTCCGGGTCCGCCCGACCGGCGAGATCTGGCCCTGGGCCCGGAACCGGTAGTAGTAGTCCGAGTCGGCGGCGAGCCCTCCCGCGATGGCGTGCACGGAGTGCGCGTCGGCGTAGCGGGCGACCACCGAGCCGGAGGCGACCAGCGAGGTGAACCGGTCGGTGGTGGACACCTGCCACTCCACTGTCACGTCGGCGTTGGCCATGCCGCCCTGCCCGTCGGCGTTGAGCGGGGATGGTGCCAGCCGGGTCCAGAGGACCACGCTGTCGGGCGCCGGATCACCGGACGCCACGCCGAGTTTGAAGGGGTACGGCACCGCGGCGCGGGCACCCTGAAGGGGTGTCACCGCGACTCCCGCGGTCGCCAGTCCACCGAGGACGAAGATGCGACGGCTCAGCCTTGTCATGGTCAACAGCCTCGGGAACGTCGATGAACGGCGATGGGTGCCCGGCGGAATCCGGCATGACGTAATGCTGTCCGCGGCAAGGCGTTCAGGTGTCCGGACCGCCGGGGCCAGGGGGTCGGGACGTCAGGTCAGCGGGGACGGCGACTCGGCGCCGGGGATCACCAGCGTCGCCGTGCCGGACCCGTCCGCCGGGACGCTCCAGACGTCGGGTTCGCCGTCGTCCCGACGCAGCGTGTAGGCGAGTGTGCCGCCGTCCAGCCACGCGGCCTGGTCATCGACGCTGCGGGTCTCGGCCGTCGCGGTGACCCGCATGCTGGCCAGGTCGAGGACCGACAGCCGCCAGCCCTTCGCCGGGTCGGCGTCGATTGCCTCCTTGAACGCGAGTCGGGTGCCGTCCGGTGACAGCGACGGGCACTCGACGTTCTCCTTCAGCGTCTCGACCGTACGGGCGGCGAGGTCACCCCGGACGAGGTACCTCCTCCCCCCGGTCGCCATTGTGGCGTAGAAGCGGTTGTCGTCGGCGGTGAAGGTCACGCCCCAGTAGTTGACGTCCGCGTTGCGGTAGCCCCGGCCGTCCCGGGTGATCGCGAACTCCTCGAGCGAGGCCACCGTGACGCCGGTGCGGGTGTCGAGGATCCCGGTGCGGGTGGAGAAGCCACTGGAGGTGTACGAGTCGCCACCGACGAACGTGGTCCAGGAGACCATCCGGCCGGAGGCCGAGACCCGCGCCCGGTTCGGCAGACCGGGCACACTGACCGCCCGGGTCTGGCGCAGCGCCGCGTCGAGCACGACAACCTGGTACGACCACGCGGTCTCCGGTTTCAGGCAGACCCCGGTGCCGGCCGCGGCGTACACCCGGAGGCATTCCAGGCCGGCGACGGTGCGCGGCCCGGCGGGATCGGTCGTGGCGACTGTGGAGACGTGGCGGTCGGTGATCGCCAGCAGGCGCGGCCCGGGTTCCAGGGTGACCGCCTGCTCGCCGCCGGCCGGCGGCGGCGTCGCGGGAGCCTCCGCTGCCGTGGCGGCGTAGCCGGCCGCCACCGCGCCCAGCAGCACGGCCGAGGCGACCACCACGGCCAGCTTCGCTCGGGTCGACATCGCGGTCATCGGGGCACCCTCCGGGTGGTGAGTCGGGACGGGGAGGCCAGCAGGAGCAGCGTGCCGACCAGGACGCCGGCGACGGCGAGGGCCGCCGCCCGGATCGCGTTCTCCGGCCCCCACGCCTGCCAGGCCAGACCGAACAGCACGGAGGAGACGAGGTAGGCGAGGGCCTGCCCGGTCTGCACCAGCGCGATTCCGGTGGTCCGCACGCGCGCCGGCAGCACCGGACCGGCGAGCGCGATGAGCACGCCGTCGGTGGCCGCGTAGAAGGCGCCGTACAGCGTCAACGCCAGGACGATAAGTGGCCAACCGTCGACCGGGCCGGCCAGCAGCAGGTACGTCGCACCGAGGGCGGTGTAGCCGCCGATCACCACGGGCAGGCGACCGATCCGGTCGGCGAGCACGCCGAGCGGGGCGGCGAGCACCAGATAGGCCAGGCTGGTGCCCACCGCGAGCAGCGGGAACCAGCGCAGGCCGAGGTCCATCCGACGTTGCAGCAACAGGTAGACGAAGCCGTCCCCGATGGTGGCCAGCCCGAGCATCGCGGCGGCCAGCACCAGCCGGCGGGCGGGCCCGCCGCGCAGCAGCCCGAACGCCTCGCGGACGGAGACCTTCGGGTCGTCCGCCCCGCCGTCCGCCGCCCCGCCGTCCACCGCCCCGCCGTCCGGCCGTTCCCGGACGAAGAGCACGAGCACCACGACCGCGAGGGCCGCGACGCAGAAGCTGGTGACGAAGACCGCGTCGTACGACTGCCCGACGACCAGCAGGACCGCGAACGCGGCGAGCGGCCCGAGGAACGCGCCGACGCTGTCCATCGCCCGGTGCACCCCGAACGCCCGACCCAGCGCCTCGGGCGGCGTGGAGAGCGTGATCAGCGCGTCGCGCGGCGCGCTGCGCACCCCCTTGCCGAGCCGGTCGACGGCGATGATGGCGCCGATCGCCGGGATCGACCGGCCGGCGAGCAGCAGGCCGAGCTTGGCGACCGCCGACAGCGCGTACCCGACGCCGGCGACCAGCTTGCGCCGCCGCCACCGGTCGGCCGCGAACCCACCGACGACTCGCAGCAGCGCGGTGGCGCCGGTGTGCACGCCGTCCAGCACGCCGAAGGCCACCGGGCTGAGGTGCAGGCCCAGCACCAGGTAGAGCGGCAGGACCGCGGCCACCATCTCGGCCGACACGTCGGTGATCAGACTGACCGTGCCGAGCGCGACGACGTTGCCGCTGACCATCGCGAACCGTCGGCGTCCGGGCCCCGCGTCGGGTTGGTCGGCGACCGGTCGGGAGACGGTCGACAGGTACACGAGCATCTCCTCGGATCGACGGCTGACGGTCAGCCATCGTCCGTACTCAGTGGAGGGGACACAACGGACCGTCGGTGGCATCCGGGCGAGGTGCGGGTGAACGGGTCCCCAACACCGAGGTGTTCGCCTGCCCGGACGCACTGTTCATCCGCCCGTCGCCCACCGGCTCATCGACCTTCCTACATTCCATGCGCTCTTCCCACGAGGTAAGGAGTCCTGGATGGACATTCGATTCCCCCGTCCGTCGGTGACGCTGGGGGTGGTCACGGTGATCGTCGCCGCCACCGCCGCCGTCGTCGTGACCGGCGCTGGCGCGGCGTCGGCGGCGAGCGTGACCTTCACGCCGGTCGCCGACACCTACGTCCAGAGCGACACGGCCGCCACCAACTACGGCACGTCCACGCAGGTCGTGGTCGACAACTCGCCCGTGCGGCGCTCGTTCCTGCGTTTCACCGTGAGCGGTGTCAGCGGCACGGTGACCGGCGCCAAGCTGCGACTGCGCACGATCAGCGGCAACAGCGGCAGCGACGCCGGCGGCACGTTCCGCCGGATGTCCAACACGACCTGGTCGGAGACCGGCACCACCTGGAACAACCAGCCGACCATCGACGGGGCCACGCTCGGCACGATCGGCGCGGTCAGCGGCAACACCTGGTACGAGGTGGACGTCACGGCCGCGGTCACCGGCAACGGCACGTACAGCTTCGGTGCCACCTCGACCAGCGGTGACGGCGCCTACTACGACACCCGCGAGAGCGGCGCGGACGCCCCGCAACTGGTGGTCACCACCGGGACCACCACGCCACCCCCGTCGGGTGACCCGGTGTTCGTCGGCGCCGGCGACATCGCCGACTCCGGCTCCGGCGACAGCGCCACCGCGACGCTGCTCGACAGCATCCCGGGAACGGTCTTCACCACCGGCGACAACGTCTACGACAGCGGGACGGCGTCGCAGTTCAACAGCTACTACGAGCCCACCTGGGGTCGGCACAAGTCCCGCACCCGCCCGTCGCCGGGCAACCACGACTACAACACGTCGGGGGCGACCGGCTACTACAACTACTTCGGTACGTCCGCCGGCCCGAGCGGTCGCGGCTACTACTCGTTCGACCTCGGCAACTGGCACATCGTGTCGCTGAACTCGAACATCAGCATGTCGGCCGGCTCGACGCAGGAGCAGTGGCTGCGCGCGGACCTGGCCGCCAGCAGCAAGCCGTGCACCATCGCGTACTGGCACCACCCGCTGTTCACGTCCAGCTCCAACCACGCGCCGTCGACGTCGACGCGTCCGCTGTACCAGGCCCTGTACGACTACAACGCCGACGTCGTGGTGTGGGGGCACAACCACGTGTACGAGCGGTTCGCGCCGATGAACCCGGCCGGTGGCGCCGACTCCAGCCGGGGTCTGCGCAGCTTCGTCGCCGGGATGGGCGGCGCCGGTCACTACGGCTTCGGCACCATCCAGCCCAACAGCGAGGCGCGTAACAGCTCGGCGTGGGGCCTGCTGAAGTTCACCCTGCACTCCGGCAGCTACGACTGGCAATTCGTACCGGTGGCTGGCCAGACCTACACCGACAGTGGCACCGGCACCTGCCACTGAACGACGCGTGCCCCCTGTCCGCGAGGCGGGCAGGGGGCACGTGCGTACCGGCCGAGCGTCAGCGGGCGGTGCCGGCGCGACGCTTGTTGTAGACGTCGAAGGCGACCGCGACGAGCAGGACGAGACCCTTCACCACCGACTGGGTCGACTGGTCGATGCCCATCAGCTGCATGCCGTTGCTCATCACCGCCATGATCAGACCACCGACCATCGCGCCCACCACGGTGCCCACGCCACCGGTGACCGCCGCGCCGCCGATGAAGGCCGCGGCGATCGCGTCCAGCTCGAACATGTTGCCGGCGGCGGGCTGGGCGCCGTTCGACCGCGACGAGTAGATGACGCCGGCCACCGCCGCCAGGAAGCCCATGTTGACGAACATCCAGAAGTTGACGGTGCGGACCTTCACCCCGGACAGCGCCGCCGCCGACAGGTTGCCGCCGATCGCGTAGACCTGGCGACCGAAGACGGTACGCCGGGTGAGCAGTCCGTAGACCAGCACCAGGACCGCCAGGATGATCAGCACGATCGGCAGCCCTCGGGCGTGCGCCAGCTGCCAGGCGAAGTACATGAGGACCGCGCCGACCAGCACGACCCGGGCGACGAACAGTGGGAACGACTCGACGGGCTGCTGGTAGCGGATGCGCGCCACCCGGGTGCGGAAGCCACTGACCGCGTAGCCGGCCACGGCGATGGCGCCGATCAGCAACGTGAAGGCGTCGAAGCCCTGCCCGCCGAGCAGGCCGTTGAGGAAGCCCGCCGCGACCTGCTGGTACTCGGACGGGAACGGCGACAGCGAGATGTTGTCGAGCACCCGCAGGGTGAGACCCCGGAACAGCAGCATGCCGGCCAGGGTCACGATGAAGGCCGGAATGCCGGCGTACGCCACCCAGAACCCGTGCCAGGCGCCGACCGCGACGCCGACGACAAGCGCGGCCACGACGCCGATCCACCAGGGATGGCCCTGCTGGATCACCAGGACGGCGGAGACCGCTCCGGTGAGCGCGACGACCGATCCCACCGACAGGTCGATGTGCCCGCCGATGATCAGGATGACCATGCCGATCGCGAGGACCAGGATGTACGAGTACTGGAGGACGATGTTGGTGATGTTGCCGGGGCTCAGCAACACCCCGTCGGTCAGGACCGCGAAGAGCGCGACGATGACGACCAGGGCGACGTAGATCCCGCTCTGCCGCAGGTTGTTCAACACCAGCGCCCGCAGGTCGTTCGTCCCGCTGTGCAGGGCCGCGGTGGGTGTGCTGTCCGGCGGCGTGGGGCGCTCCGTCGAAGGGGTCTTGATGCTGGTCATCCGACGAGCTCCTTGTCCTTGGTCATCAGCTCCATGAGGCTCTCCTGAGTCGCCTCGGCCACCGGCATCTCGCCGGTGATCCGGCCGGCGGCGAGGGTGTAGATGCGGTCGCACATGCCGAGCAGCTCCGGCAGCTCCGAGGAGATGACGATCACCGCCTTACCGGCGGCCACCAACCGGTTGATGATCGTGTAGATCTCGTACTTGGCGCCGACGTCGATGCCACGGGTGGGTTCGTCGAGGATCAGCACGTCCGGGTCGGTGAACAGCCACTTGGACAGCACGACCTTCTGCTGGTTGCCGCCGGAGAGCTTGCCGACCACCGCCATGACGCTTGGCGTGCGGATGTTCATCTCCTGGCGGCTCGCCTCGGCAACCTTGATCTCCTCGTTGCCGTTCACCCAGCCCAGGCGGGACAGCCGGTCCAACGCGGCGGCAGACACGTTGCGCCGCACGTCGTCGATGAGGTTGAGGCCGTAGCGCTTGCGGTCCTCGGTGACGTAGGCGATGCCGTTGTCGATCGCCTCGGCGACGGTGCGCGCCTGCACCTCCCGCCCGTGCACGAAGATCCGGCCCCGGATGTCACGCCCGTAGGACCGACCGAACACGCTCATGGCCAGCTCGGTCCGGCCGGCACCCATGAGGCCCGCGATGCCGACGACCTCACCGGCGCGTACGGACAGGCCGACGCCCTCGACGACCATCCGGTCCTGGACGGGGTGACGCACCGTCCAGTCCTCGATGCGGAGGACCTCGTCGCCGGGGGACGACTCGCGGTCGGGGTAGAAGCTGTCCAGGTCGCGTCCGACCATGCCCCGGATGATCCGCTGCTGGTTCACGTCGTCGGACTTCATGTCCAGGGTCTCCACCGCGCGTCCGTCCCGGATGACAGTGGTCGAGTCGGCGATGGCGGTGATCTCGTTGAGCTTGTGCGAGATCATGATGCAGGTGATGCCCTGCTCCTTGAGGGCCCGCAGCAGGTCGAGCAGGTGCGCCGAGTCGATGTCGTTGAGCGCGGCGGTCGGCTCGTCGAGAATGAGCAGGCGCACCTTCTTCGACAGCGCCTTGGCGATCTCCACCAGTTGTTGCTTGCCGACGCCGAGCTGGATGACCGGGGTGACCGGGTTCTCGTGCAGCCCGACGGACGCCAACAGCTTCGCCGCCTCGGCGTTGGCGAAGTTCCAGTCGATCAGGCCGCTGCGGCCACGCCGCTCGTTGCCGAGGAAGATGTTCTCCGCGATCGACAGGTACGGCACCAGGGCGAGCTCCTGGTGGATGATGACGATGCCGTTCGCCTCGCTGTCGCGGATGCCGCGGAACTGCATCGGCTTGCCGTCGAAGAGGATCTCGCCGTCGTACGAGCCGGACGGGTGGACGCCGGACAGCACCTTCATCAGGGTGGACTTGCCGGCGCCGTTCTCACCGCAGATGGCGTGGATCTCCCCGCGGCGCACTGCGAGGGTGACGTCCTCCAGCGCGGTCACGCCGGGGAAGGTCTTGGTGATGCGACGCATCTCGAGGATGGTGTCGTCCATGGTCACTGTCCTCCGTCAGGTCTGGACGCGGTACGCACCCAGGCGTGGGGGGGGGGGGGGGGGGGCCCCGGCCCCCCCCGGGGGGGGGGGTGTGGGGGGTGGGCGGGGGCGCCGGCAACCCCCCCCCCGCCCGCGGGGTGGAACCGCCCGCGGGTGTGGGTGAGTTTGAT
>NZ_JBIAFG010000024.1:0-90621 GCF_042869175.1 Micromonospora sp. NPDC007208
CTGCGCCCGCTCCGCGGACGACAACCTCTGCCCCGGCATGACCCCTCATCCTGACGAGAATCCACCCCGTTGCAACAACCACTTGAGCCCAAGACGCAGGGATGCCACTCGATCCTGGATCGAGCACGATCATGGGGGGTGGAGCGTCCGGCAGCGCGGTATGGTGGGGACCTCTGTTGTCGGTGAGGGTCCGGGTGCACCGCGAAGCACCCTTCAACATGATTTCTCCTTTGTCCGGCGGAGTCGCCGGCGCGGCGTGAGCGCCGCCATCCGGGTCCGGCCGAGGCGTGAGCTACGCGCCGCACGCCGTCCCCGGCCACACCGCTGTTGGGGTCACCTGATCGCCGCCCCCCTCTGGCCGCTGCACGGCGCGAACCTGGGCACCCTGTTACGTACGTGCGACGCGGTCGGTGCCTGCCTCGCCGTGCCTCCGTTCCGCTGGGTGGACGAGGCCGTGGCCCGGGGCAACACGCTGCGCCGGCCGGGCTGCGTTCACCGGGTCGGCAGTCCGCTGCGCTGGCTGGCCGCCGAACGGGCCGCCGGCAGCCGGGTCCTCGGGGTGGAGTTGGCCGACGAGGCTGTCCGGCTCGGTGATCTGCCCGCCGCTCGGGGCCGTACCGTCGTGCTGTTGGGGCACGAGGCGACCGGCATTCCACCAGAGGCGCTCGACCAGCTGGATGCGGCGGTGGAGATCCCCATGGTCGGCCATGGCCACAGCCTGAACGTCGCGGTAGCCGGCTCCCTGGTCCTCTACAAACTAGCCGGCCTCCTCTAGCCCGCCCTCCGCCCGCCCTCCGCCCGCGCCCCGCCCGCCCGCGCCCCGCCCGGGCGTGCCCCGCCCCGCCCCGCCTCGCCGATCTTGCAATTCCTGCACAGACAATGCACCGCAAAAGGGGCATGTAGGCATCCGCAAGTGCAAGATCGACGCGGGGAGGCGAGGCGGGGGGCGAGGGCGCGGCGGGGCGGGGCGCGGCGGGGCGCGGCGGGGCGCGGCGGGGCGCGGCGGGGCGCGGCGGGGCGCGGCGGGGCGCGGCGGGGCGCGGCGGGGCAGGGCAGGGCGGGGCGGGGTGAGGTGGGGGTTGGGTTAGGCGACGTTGTGGGGGCGGAACTGGACGCTCACCCGGGGGCCTACCGGGCGGGTGGTCTTGGGGATGGCGTGTTCCCAGGTGCGTTGGCAGGAGCCGCCCATCACGATCAGGTCGCCGTGGCCCACCGGGAAGCGCAGGCTCTCGCCGCCGCCGCCCCGTGGGCGTAGCAGCAGTGGTCGGGGTGCTCCGAGGGAGACGATCGCGACGATCGTGTCGGTGTGCGCCGAGCGGCCGATGGTGTCGCCGTGCCAGGCCACGCTGTCGCGCCCGGAGCGGTAGAGGCACATGCCGGCGGTGACGAAGGGCTCGCCCAGCTCGGGCGCGTAGTGCTCGGTCAGCGCGGCCCGCGCGGCGGTGAGCACGGGGTGGGGGAGTTGCCGAGCGCCGTCGTACCAGCAGAGCAGGCGGGGCACGTCGACCTCGGCGTCGTACATGGTGCGCCGTTCGGCACGCCAGGGCACCTCGGTGAGCAGGGTGTCGAGGACCGTGTCGGAGCCGCGCACCCAGCCGGGGAGGTGGTCGACCCAGGCGCCCCGGCTGAGCTGGTGCCGGCGGATCTGGCCGGGCAGCGGCCCCAGGGCCGGCCCGGCGTCGGCCAGGTCGAGCATCGACGGCTGGTAGGCGGCAGGCGTCATGCAGCCACCCTAGCAGCACTTTCGTACACCCGTGCTAGCGGTGAACCGTGCCGGTCCGCTGCCACTCGGGAAGATCGTGCTCGATCCCGGATGTAGTGGCCCCCCGCGCGGTTCGAGGGGACTACTTCCAGGATCGAGCGTGACCTTGAGCTGTTGCGGTCAGCCGGTGACGGCGGGGGCGCGTACGGCGTCGAACACCGCGCCCACGACCCGCGCCCGGCCCCGCCCGTCGACGGTGGACCAGGCGCGCGCGCCGAGCGCCGCGCGCCGCTGGGGGGAGCTGAGCAGCCCGTGCAGGGTCCGCGCCGCCGTCGCGCGGGCGGCTCGGCCGGCGACGCCGCCGGCGGTCAGCTCCGGCAACTCGCCAAGGCCGGCGGCCAGTCCGTGCCGAACCACCCGGGTGTACGACTCACGTTGGTTGTCGACCACACAGACCAGTGCGCTGGGTGCGCCGAGGCAGCAGAGTTCCCAGGTTGACGTGCCGGCGGCGCTGACCACCAGGTCCGCTTCGGCGATCAGTGCCGGTAGCGAGGTGGTGGGCGGGACCGGTCGGATGATCTGCCCCCGGCCCGGGGTGACGTCTTCGACCTCCGCCTCGATCTCGGGCCGCCCGACGATGACCGTGAGGTCCATCGGGTGACCGGTGGCCACCAGCACCCGGGTCAGGACCGGGGCGGCGCCGACCGCGTCCGTGCCACCGAAGAAGGCCAGCACCCGGGGGCGGCTGACCGCCGTGGCGGGCGGGGCGACCGGCGGCCGGGCGTTGATCACGGTGTCGCGCAGCAGGGCATACCCGCTCCCGGCGAGCAGCCGGCCGGGCAACCCCGCCCCGACACCCGGCCCCGGCAGCGTCGCTGCCTCAGCAAGTCCGGGCAGCGTCGCTGCCTCGACCAGCCCGGACGACCCCGCCCCGGCACCCTGCCCCGGCAGCTCCGCTGCCTCGGCCAGCCCGGGCAGCTCCGCTCCGAAGTTCTGGTCGAGGTAGAGGTCCGCGACCTGGCCCCGGCTGTCGCCGTCGATGATGGCGAGGGTGTACACGCCGGCGGCCCGCAGGGCGCCCGCCCCGGCGGGGTCCAGTTCGTAGGAGTCGAGGACCAGCACGTCCAGGCCGTGTCGGCGGGCCGCTTCGACCAGTTCGGCCGCGGAGTCCGGGCCGGGCAGCAGCGGGATGCCCCGCGCGGCCAGCTCCGCGGTGGCCCAGTCGAGCCGTTCGACGGTGCCGAGGACGGTGACGTCGGCGCCCCGGGCGAGGAACTCCTCGGCGAGCGCCAGGCAGCGGACGAGGTGGCCGACGCCGCGCCGTGGCCCGGCGTCGCAGCGCAACCCGACCCTCAGGGTGCTCAGGACTCCTCCAGCTGCTTCTGTCGTACGTCGGCGTTGAGCGCGCGCAGCCGGGGCTGACCGTCGAGCCAGTCGGCGAGTTTGGCCAGCGGCACGCTGACGTCACCGAAGTGGTCGATGATCGCGCTGACCACCGCCCAGTCCTGCTCGGTGTCGAGGGTCAGCCGCAGCGCGGAGCGGTCCGGGGTGAGCGTCACCCCGAGCACCCGGAACAGCTCCGGGTGGGTGTACGCGTACGAGGTGACGTGCACCCGGTGGTGGTCGGTGGCGAGCCGGCCCAGGGTGCGCAGCGTCTCCGCTCGGATGATCTCGACGTCCAGCCCTCGGGGCAGGGTCCGGGCGATCGACGTGCTCGCGTAGTCCAGCCCGGGGGCCGCCCGGTACACCGACGCGACCAGGGTGATGATCTCCGGGTCGAGCAGCGGGCAGTCGGCGGTGAACCGCATGACGGCGTCTCCCGGGTGCGCCGCGAGGGCGCCCACGAACCGGTCCAGCACGTCGTCGACCGGTCCGCGGTGGCAGGGCACGTCCAGCCGCGCGCATTCGTCGACCACCGCGTCGTCGACCGCGTCGGTGCTGGTGGCGACCACCAGGTCGGCCAGGACGCCGCTGTCGCGGGCGGCGCGTACGACCCGGCCGAGTACGGAACGTCCGGCGAGCGGGCGGAGCACCTTGCCGGGTAGCCGGGACGAACCCATGCGCGCCTGCACGATGCCGACGATCCGTGGCCCGACGTCGTCCGCGGACGCCACGGGCATCGGTACGGCGGTCACTGCTGTTCCTCCTGCTTGGGGGCGAGCACCGCGGTGGCCCGGCGTTTGGCGGCGCGGGCGCCCCGCTTGGCCAGTCGGGCCGGGGTGATGGCGAGCCGGCCCACCCGGTAGCTGATTGACCCGCTGAGCAGGCTGATCGTGGTCTCGGCCCGGCGTAGCGCCCGTTCCCGCGAGGTGAGCAACTCCTCGGTCCACGCGGTCAGCGCGGCCAGCCGGGTGAGTTCCTCGCGTTGGCGCAGCCACGCCTCGCGCAGCTGCTGGTAGCTGTGCCCGCCGACCGGCGGGTCGGTCGGCGCGACGGCGTGCAGTTCGGCGGCGAGGTCGACCCTGCCGCCGGCGTCCAGCCCGTGCAGCGCGGCGGCGATGGCCGCCTCGGCCTCGACCGCCTCGCTGACGGTCGCGCGGTCGAGGTCGTGGCCGGCGAGTCCGCCGAGCACCACGGTCAGGCCGGCGACGTCGAGAGTGGACGACCACGGGTGGGCGTACCCGCCGGTGAGCAGGCCCGCGGCGAAGCGCCACAACCCGCGGGCGAGCACCACGTCGGTGGGCAGCGTGCCGGTGGCCCGCCAGCTGGGGTCGAGCACCGCGTACCGCTCGCCGTCGACCACCACGTTGTCGGTGCCGGCCAGCGCGGCCGCGCCGGCGATCCGGCCGTCGGTGTCGGCCTGGTCGGCGAGCCAGCCCGCGTACCCGTGCAGCAGCGCGCGCAGGGTGGCCAGGTCGCGGCGCAGGGCCGCGTCGAGCAGCAGGGTACGCAGCAGCCGGCCGGACGGCACCGGCCCGGACAGCGCCTCCGCGTCCCGGTACGCGGCCTCGCGGCTGGCGAACGGGGCGCCGGCCGGCGTCGTCGCCTCGGCGGCGGGGGTGAGCCCCCAGCGCCAGCCGGACGGGCCGTGCAGTACCTCCAGCACGCCGATCCCGGGGCGACCGGTCTGCACGAGCGCCACCGGCAGGTCCGGGTCGGCGGTCGGCGTGGCCGGGTCGGTGGGGTCGGCGGGCCGGTGGGCGAGCGTCAGCCAGCCCGGTGCGAGGTCGGCGGCGCGCCCGGCGTGCAGCGCGTCCACCGCCAGCCGGGCCGGGTCCTGGAGCACGGTGGCGCTGGTGAAACCCCCGGCGCAGGCGCCGTGCAGCACCGCGTCGAACAGGCCGGAGCCCGCGTCCCGGTCGAGGTGGTCGGCGTCCAGCAGCGCAGTCGGCGTGTTGACATCGGGGTACGCGGCCCAGCACGCGGCCGGCCGCAGCCCCGCCGCGTCGAGCCGCTCGCGCAACTGGTCCCGGTTGGCCGGGTGGGCGCGGTCCAGCACGCCGCCGATCACCCAGGCGGAGTCGTCCCGGCTGGCGTACCAGGGGGTGGTGTCGACCAGCCGGTGCAGGCCCAGTGGGTTGTCCAGGCGCAGCAGCAACGCGCCACCCGGTCGCACCGCGGCGACGAGTCGGGCCAGCACGCCGTTCCAGCCGAGCCGGGTGCCCTCCACCGACTCCACCGGGTCCAGCCCGGCGGCCGCGATCACCACGTCGTACGTCTCGTCGTCGGGCAGCCCGGCCGGGCCACCCACCACCACGCGGGCGGCCCGGTGCGCCAGCGCCACCGCGTCCGGGTGGCTGCGCAGCAGACAGGTCACCTCGGCGTGGGCGAGCTGGTCGAGCAGCGCCGGGTCGTGTGGACCGGCCAACAGGACCCGGGCGCCGGACGGCACCAGCCGGGCGGCCAGCGCGGCGAGCGGCCCACCGTCGGCCAGCCGTTCCTGCGGCAGGTCCGACCAGGCCAGCATCTCGCCGCCCGGCAGGGTGATCCGGTCGGCGGGTGCCGTCTCAGTCGTCACGGTCTTCCTCTTCCTCCTGGAGGTTCGCCCAGCCGAGCAGCTCGCGGAGCTCGGCCGGCGTGCAGCGGTGGTCGGTACCCAGCTCGGCGCGGGCGATCTCGACCGCGGTGGGCAGGTCGACCGTGGTGCCGTGCAGTTGCGGCCACTGCCGCCGGATCCGGGCGGTGCCGCCGAACGTCGGGTCCTCGTTGGACAGGATCATCGGGTCGCCGTAGACCGCCGGCTCGCACCCCGCCGCGATGCCGTAGAAGATCGCGCTGGTCAGCCGGTTGGATGCTACCCGGCGGTGACGCCGCAGCTCGGTGAGCTGCCGGTCGAGAAACTCCGGGTCGGTGTCCTTCCACCAGTGTCCCCGGTAACCGTGGCAGATCACGCGGAACCCGGCGCGCTCGTAGAGCCGGCGCACGTTGCGCATCCGGTACTCGTGCCAGTAGAGGCAGACCGTGACCGGGCCGGGCTCGGTGTCCTGGATGAGGGCGATCAGTTTGCGGTGGTCGCCCTTGACGTGTTGCCCCTCCCAGCCGTGGAACGGGTACCAGATGGTGCCCTCCCGCTCCTCGGCCGGTGGTTCCTCGGGTCGCATGGCCAGCAGGTAGCTGAACGGCGCGCCGATGACGACCACGTTGCGTCGTCCCACCGACCAGGCCCGGCGGCGGGTCTGCTCGGACCAGAGCAGGCTGGGGGTGCGCTCGGCGTACGGGTGCCCGGGGGCCAGGCCGTCGCCGATGTTCCAGCCGTGCTGCACGTACCCGTTGATCCGTGGTGGGTGCCGGTCACCGAGGCCGGCGTAGCGGGCCAGCACGTGCGCGTGGCCGTAGAAGTGGTTGGCGTGGTGCATCAGGTTCCCATCAGGCGGCGGGACGCACCGAGCCGACCCGCAGCGCGGCGGTCAGCGCGTCGATGACGCGGTCCTGGTCGGCGTCGCTGAGCCCCGGGTAGAGCGGCAGCGACAGCTGTTGGGAGTAGAACGACTCGGCCACCGGGCAGGACCCGCGTCGGTACCCCAGGTCGGCGAAGGCCGGGTGCCAGTGCACCGGAATGTAGTTGACCTGGACCCCGATGCCGGCGGCGCGCATCCGGTCGTACACCTCGCGGCGACGACCGTCGAGCACCCGGATCGGGTAGAGGTGCCAGGCCGGGTCGGCCCACGACTTGCGGGTCGGCAGCAGCACGCCGTCCAGGTCGGCCAGTGCCTCGTCGTAGCGGGCGACCAGGGCGCTGCGACGGGCCGTGAACTCGCCGAGTCGACGCAGTTGGCTGCGGCCCAGGGCGCAGAGCACGTCGGGCAGCCGGTAGTTCAGCCCGAACTCGTGCACCTCCTGGTGCCAGCCACCCTCGTCCGGGAACCGCAGCTCGTCGCGGTCGCGGACCACGCCGACGCCACGGAACCGGCGGGCCCGCTCCAGGATCTCCGGGTCCAGCGCCGCGACGCCGCCACCCTCGGCGGTGGTCAGGTTCTTCGTGGGGAAGAACGAGAACGTGGTCAGGTCGGCGAGCGAACCGACCGGCCGGCCGTGGTACGTCCCGCCGATCGAGTGCGCCGCGTCGGCGAGGAGCAGCGCGTCGCTGCCCTCGACCGACTTGCGCAGCGCGTCGTAGTCGGCGGGGTGGCCGGCGTAGTCGACCGCGGCGACGACAGTCGTCCGCGAGGTGACCGCGGCGGCGGCCGCCGCCGGGTCGAGGCAGAACGTCTCGTCGTCGACGTCGGCGAACACGATCTTCGCGCCGAGGGCGACCGCGCTGCTGGCGGTCGCCACGAACGTCATCGGCGGGACGATTACCTCGTCGCCCGGTCCCACCCCGGCCGCCGCGTACGCCACGTGCAGCGCGGCGGTGCCGTTGGAGACGGCGGCGACACCGACTCCGCCGGTCCACCGGGCGAGGTCGGCCTCGAAGGCGTCGACCTGGGGACCGGTGGTGAGCCAGTCGCCGCGCAGGACGTCGGCGACCGCCGCGATGTCGTCCTCGTTGATCGACTGCCGGCCGTACGGGAGCATCCCCGTCATCCGTTGATGCCGAGCATGTCGCGCAACTGCTCGACGGTGAGCCACTCGTCGTTGGTGTCCGACTGGTAGGCGAAGCCGTCCGGCACCGGGTCGCAGCCGACCGGCGCCTGGTAACCCCAGGTGGCGATGGTCGGCTGGACGATGAACCGGCCGTCGGCGCGCAGCGTCCGCCGGCTGTCGTCGGGCGCGATCATCTCCTCGTGCAGCTTCTCGCCCGGCCGGATCCCGATCTCGTGCGTGGTGGCGTCCGGGGCCACCGCCTCGACCAGGTCGAGGATGCGCATGCTCGGGATACGCGGCACGAACAGTTCGCCGCCCTGCATCTGGTCGAACGAGTCCATGACGAACTGCACGGCCTGATCGAGGGTGATCCAGAAGCGGGTCATCCGCTTGTCGGTGATAGGCAGGCTCTTGCCCTCGGCGGCCAGCCGGCGGAACAGCGGGACGACCGAGCCGCGGCTGCCCACCACGTTGCCGTAGCGCACCACGGCGAACCGGGTGGGGTGCTGGGCGGCGTAGTGGTTGGCCGAGACGAACAGCTTGTCGCCGACCAGCTTCGTCGCGCCGTACAGGTTGATCGGGCTGGACGCCTTGTCCGTGGAGAGCGCGATGACCTTCTTGACGCCGGCCTCGATCGCCGCGTCGACGACGTGCTGCGAGCCGGTGATGTTGGTGGCGATGTACTCCGACGGGTTGTACTCCGCGGTGTCCACCTGCTTCAGCGCGGCGGCGTGCACCACGTGGTCCACGCCGTGCATCGCCCGGGTGAGGCGGTGCCGGTCCCGGATGTCGCCGATGAACCAGCGCAGCCGCGGGTCGTCGCCGAGTTGCTGGCGCAGCTCGTACTGCTTGAGCTCGTCGCGGGAGAACACCACCACGCGGGCGGGGTCGGCCTCGTTGAGGATGTGCCGGAGGAACGTCCTGCCGAAGGAACCAGTTCCCCCGGTGATCAGAATGGACGATCCATTCAACTCACTCAATGTGGTGCTCCCGTGTTCGTGGATGAACGAGCGGCCCTGGGCCGGCCGACCGGGGTGACACGCTAGCCATGGCGGGTTAACTTCCCGGCGCTCGCGGGTGAACCGCAACCCCTGCTCCCGTGAATGCCGGACACCGCGTAGGCGAACACTTCCGACCGCCCGGGATGTGGGCTGACCTGGCCGGATCGGGCCGTTACAGTGACCGCGCGAACGACCGGCGGTCCTGCGCGCAGCCGAGTCCCGCGTTCACCTGACATCCACACCAGCTCGGCGCGAGCGGGCCACCCGGGCGTCACCGACGCCGGCCGACGAGCCCGTCGGATCGGCGCGGGCCCGGTCCGGCCGGCAATTCTGGAGGCGTTGATGGCACCCGGTAGTGACGTGATCGAACGGCCGGTGGCGGTGGCCGAGACGCCGAGCGACAGGCCTGCCCGGCGTTGGCTGGTGCCGCTGCTGCTGGTCGTCGGTTGGGTGCTCAGCGTGGCCTGGCGGATGTGGTGGTCCCGGCACATCGTGCTGCCGATCGCGCACACCGACGAGGACAGCTACCTGAACACCGCCCGCGCGCTGGCCGGCGGCCCGGGGGGCTTCAGCAGCGAGAACGACCTGCTGCGCCGGGTCGGCTACCCGATGCTGATCTCGCCGGCGTTCCTCGGGGACCGGGACTTCACCGACAGCTACCGGATCGTCCAGCTGATCAACGCGATGGTGAACTCGGCGCTGCTGCCGCTGGCGTACCTCTTCGGTCGTCGGGTGTTCCAGCTGCGCCGCTCGTACGCGCTGCTCGGCGCGGTCGTGGCGGCGAGCCTGCCGGCCACCGCCTTCTACGCGGGCGTCGCCATGATCGACGCGGTGATGGCGCCGCTCGTGGTCGCCTGGCTGCTCGCCGTGCACCGCTGGATCGCCCGGCCCGGCCCGCTCGCGGCCGCCACCGTCGGCCTGCTGGTGGGTGGGTTCCACCTGCTGCACTCCCGCGGCCTGGTGATCCTGGCCGTGCACGCCGGGCTGGTTCTGCTGCTGTTCGTCCGCCGTCGGATCAGCCCGCCGGTCGTGCTCGCGGCGCTGCTGCCGGTGCTCGCCATGGCGCTCGTCAACGCGGCCGCCATCCGCTACCTCGGCGGCAAGGTCTACCTGCTCGGCAGCACCCCGGACGGCGGCACGTTCGAGGCGATCGCCTCCGCCCGGGGTGTGGTCCGGGTCGGTGCGGCGGTCACCACCCAGCTCTGGTACCTCGTGGTGATCACGTTCGGGTTGGCCGGGGTGGCCTGGGCCGGCGCCGTGCGCGAGCTGTGGCGTCCACGGCACGGCGACGCGGTCCGCTGGACGATGGGCGTGGCGCTGGTGGTGACCGTCGGGGTGGCCGGCGGCGCGTCGGTGATCCTGTCCGGCATCACCGGCAAGCCGCTGGACGCGATCTACGGCCGCTACGTGCAGATGCTGGCGCCGTTCTGGTTGCTGGTCGGGCTGGGGGTGTTGTTCACCACCGAGTGGCGGGTGGTGCTGCGCCGGGCGGCCGTCGCGGTGGCGCTGCTCGTCGGCGGCGGCGCGCTCGTCGCCGCCCGACTCGCGTACGTGGCCAGCCAGGGCCACGAGCTGCGCTACGGCGGTTTCAGCGCGCCGGACCTGGTGGCGTTGACCGGTGGTCTGCGGGAGCTGCGACCGGTGGTCGGGTCGCTGGTCGGCATCGCCGGCTGCGTGCTGCTCGTCGCCACGGTCCGGGTGCCCCGTCTGCGGCTGCCGATCCTCGGCGCCCTCGTCGTGGTCAACCTCGTCACGATGCAGGTGATCGACCAGCGGATCGTGCGACCGACCGCGGCGAGCACCGCGCCGACGCCCCGGGTGGCCGACGTCGGCGTACGCCCCGGCGAGCGGGTGTGGGCCTCGACCGGCGTGCACTACGTCCTCCGGTTCAACCTCAGCCACCAGGTGACCTGGACCGACGTGCGGTGGTTCGGTGTCGAGCAGCCGCCGGCCGCGGCGCAGGTGGTGTTCGCCCGCTGGGCACCCGGGCAGGCCGACGACTGGGACGGCACCGCGTACGGCTTCGTCCGGCTCGGCGGCAACCCGGAGCAGCACTGGGCGGCCTGGCGGCGGGCCTGAACCGCCACACCCCCGGTGGGCACCGCTATTCGTGAACGGCGGATGTCCACCGGGAGCACGGTCGGTTAATGGTTACGGTCCATTACGGAAAAGTGTCCGACAATCAGCGCTGACGGCGGTCCGCCCGAGCCAGGGAAATCGGGATGACGGTGATTTCCCGGCCGTCGGACAGCTCCTGCCGTGGGGTGCCCTCGACGAATCGGAAACGCCGGTTCATCTGCCGTACGACGGTATTGTGGCCGAGCACCTCGCCGTCGAGCCGGTCCAGGTGCAGCCCGTCGAAGGCGTACTCGACGGCCTCCCGCATGACCCCCAGCCACGCGGGCAGGGTCTCGCCCCGCCCGTCCAGCCCGTCGGCGTCCAGATAGAAGCCCCACGCGCCGGTGCGGGGGCCATCCAGTCGCAGGTCGAAGAAGGTGACCACCCCGCAGGGCACCTCGTCGCGGACGTACACCAGAACCCGCCGGGACGGGTCGTCGCGGACCGCCGACCACCACCGGGCGTGCTCCTCGGCGGTGATCTCGTGACTGGTCTTGCTGACCTGCCGATTGGTTTCCTGATTACGCCAGGACAACATCAGATGAACGTCGTCCGCCGTCGCTTCGCGCAGCACCTGCGTCTCGCTTTCCTAGCCGTTCACGTCGGGTTGAGGCACCTTACCCGGGCCTACCGGGAAATCAGATATCCATTCGTTGGGTTGTAGACTGCGGCGCATGAACGAATTGAGTCGCGCGCAGATCCGCGACCTCATGGCTCAGGTGCTGAAGAACCAGGACAAGGAGCTGCCCGCGGACGACGCGGCGCAGTTGCGGGAGATCGGCTTCCGGTCGCTCGACTTCTCCGAGCTGGCCCTGCGGGTGGAGGACGAGACGGGGGAGGAGCTCAACTTCGACGCCCCCGGGCTGCGTCGTATCGCCACCGTCGGGGACGTCCTCGACTTTCTCGTCGAGCTTCAACACCAGTGACCGTCGCCACGTCGCGCCAATCCGCCCCGGCGCACCCGGAGCCAGCCGGTGTCGACAACCGGCTCGTCGTCGGTGGCACCGCGCTGACCTGGCGTTCGCTGCCGACGCCCACCCTGCCCGACCCGGCGGCGGTGCTCGCCCACTCGGCCGTGCACGCGCTCACCGCGGCGCGGCAGCACGCCGTGCACGGCACCGAGCTGTTGCTCAGCACCGCGAGTCGGGTCGACGAGGTGCTGCGCACCGAGCTGCTGGAGGCCGGGTTCACCGTCAGCGTCCTCGACGACGACGGCGTGCACCCGAGCGCACCGGCCCGACCGCGCGCCGCCGAGCCCGGCCGGCTCTGGCTGTTGACCTCGGGCTCCACCGGGCGTCCGAAGCGGGTCGGGCACACCCTCGACACGCTGACCACCGTGCGGGCCGACCAGCCCGACCGGACCTGGCTCTGCCCGTACGCCCCCGGCACGTACGCCTGGTGGCAGGTGGTCACCCTGTCGCTGACCCAGCCCGGTCAGCACCTGGTGGTGGTCGAGCCCGACGAGTTGGACGACTGGCCCTCGGTGGCGGCCGCGCACGGGGTCGACGCGGCCTCCGGCACCCCGACCTTCTGGCGGCGCACCCTCTACCGCGACGCCGACGCGCTGGCCCGGGTGCCGCTGCGCCAGGTCACCCTCGGCGGGGAGCCGGTGGACCAGGCGATCCTGGACCAGCTGCGGGAGGTCTTCCCGGCGGCCCGGATCTCCTGGATCTATGCGTCCTCCGAGGTGGGGGCGTCCATTGTGGTGCACGACGGGCGGGCCGGGTTCCCGGCCGAGTGGCTGGACCGGGAGACCCCGGGCCGGCCGACGCTCTCCGTCCGCGACGACGAGTTGGTCGTCACCTCCCCGTACCACGGGGCCGGTCTCGCCGGCCCGGTCCGCACCGGTGACCGGGTGCAGGTGCTCGACGGCCGGGTGCTGATCACCGGCCGACTGGACTCCGACGAGATCAACGTCGGTGGGAGCAAGGTCTCCGCCGGCGTGGTCCGCGGCGTGCTGGCCGGGCACCCGGCGGTGGCCTGGGCCCGGGTGACCGGCCGCCGCGCCCCGGTGCTCGGTCGGATGGTGGTCGCCGAGGTGGTCCTGGCCTCGACCGACCCGACCACTGTCGACAGTGGTGTGCCGGACGAGGCCGCGCTGGTCCGCTGGTGCGCCGACCGGCTTCCCGAACACGCGGTGCCGCGCCGCATTCGCGTCCTGAGCGACATTCCCGTCAAGGAGACCCTGAAGAGCGATGTCTGAGCCCGCCGACACCCAGCTCGTTCCGCCCAGCTCCGTGGTCCTCGTCTCCGGCGGTTCCCGTGGCCTGGGCCTGGCCATCGTCACCGACCTGCTCGACGCGGGCGTACGCGTGGCCGCGTTCGCCCGCACCATCACCCCGGAGTTGGAGAAGCTCGCCGCCGAGCACCCCGACCGGGTGCACGTCGGCTCGGTGGACGTCACCGACCTGCGCGCCGCGCAGAGCTTCGTCCGCGAGGTGGAGCAGCGCCTCGGCCCGATCGACGGCATCGTCAACAACGCCGCCATGGGGCAGGACTCCCTGCACGCGCACACCGCCACCGAGGACATCGCCCGGATCATCGAGACCAACCTGACGGCCCCGCTACAGCTGACCCGGCTGGTGATCCGCCGGATGCTCGCCAAGGGGCTGCGCGGGCGGATCGTCAACATCACCTCGATCTGCGGGCAGCGCGGTTTCCCCGGCCTCGTCGCGTACTCGGCCACCAAGGGCGGCATGGACGCCGCCACCCGCTCGCTCGCCCGCGAGCTGGGCGGCCGGATGCTTGTCAACTCGGTAGCGCCCGGCTTCTTCGCCTCGGAGATGTCCGCCGTGCTCGGTCCCACCCAGCTCGACCAGATCGTGCGCCGCACCCCGACCGGTCACCTGACCGAGCCGGTGGAGGTCACCCCGGTCGTGCGGATGCTGCTGCGCGAACACACCAACATCAACGGCCAGGTCATCGTGGTGGACGGTGCCGCCTCCATCTGACCTGCGGCCGGTTGCCCTCCCGGTGCAACAAGCGCGGCACGGCGTCGCCGCCGTGCCGCGTCCGGTGCCGGGGCTGCTCGCCGCCGCCGAGCGGCACCTGCGCATCGGGTCGCCGACCGCGATGGCCGACGCGGTGACCCGCAGTCACCTCGACGACGGCCGGTGCGTCGGCTGGTTCGGCCCACCGGCGCCCGGCTGGCGGGTGGCCATCGACGCGGAGCGCGCCGCCGCCCCGGTGCCCCCGGCGCTGGCCCGCCGGTTCGGCGGGGGCGACTTCTGGGCCCGGTGGACCCGGGCCGAGTGCTGCTGCAAGCTGGCCGACGTGCCGGTGGCGGTCTGGTGGCGGCGCCACGGCCTGAATACGCCGGCCGACGGATCGGCGATCTGGCGGACCCTCGCGGTGGCCGACCTCGTGGTAACCGTCGGCTTCGCCCCCGCGAGCCTCCCGCCCCCTCCCACCCCGCGATCTTGCACTTTCTGACGCCGAATCGCGGCTTGTACGCCTTTCGCCGGGACAGTAACTGCAAGATCGCCGGGGTGGGGGCGTACCGGTTAGATGAGGTCCCAGCTCAGGGGGGTGCCTCGGGGGACGTCGGTGGTGTAGGTGCGGCCCAGGACCCGGTCGATCTCCACGGGGGCCAGCCCGCCGGCCGGCCGGATCGAGCGGACGTTGTGCGCGGTCACCGGGTCGCCGGCCCGGACGTCCTCGACCACGAAGAGCGAACGGCGGAACCGCAGCCCCTCCCGCTCGGCGGGGGTGGGGCCGATCGCGGTGCCGCCCAGCGCCGCGTACGCCCGGCCGGACTCGGCGACCAGGGCCGTGAGCTCCGCCGGGTTCAGGGAGAAGTCCGAGTCCACGCCGCCGTCGGCCCGGTCCAGCGTCACGTGCTTCTCGATGAAGCAGGCGCCGAGCGCCACCGAGGCGACCGCCACCCCGATGCCGGGCGTGTGGTCGGAGAGCCCGACCGGCACGTCGAACGCGCCGGCCAGCACCGGCAGCCGACGCAGGTTGCTGTCGGCCGGCGGCGCTGGGTAGGACGCGGTGCAGGCCAGCAGGACGATGCCCGCCGCGCCGCCGTCCCGGGCGGTGCGCACGGCGGCGTCGATCTCGGCGACCGTCGCCATTCCGGTGGAGATCACCATCGGCTTGCCGGTGCTGGCCACCAGCCGGATCAACGGCAGGTCGACCAGCTCCGACGAAGCGATCTTGTACGCGGGCGCGTCCAGCGACTCCAGGAGCTCCACGGCTGTCGCGTCGAACGGCGACGAGAAGACGGTCAGGCCACGCTCGCGGGCCCGCTCGAAGATCGGCGCGTGCCACTCGTACGGGGTGTGCGCGCGCTCGTAGAGGCGGTACAGGTTCTCCCCGCCCCACAGCTCGTGCCCGCTGGAGATCCGGAACGCCGGGGTGTCGACGTCGATGGTGATCGTGTCCGGCCGGTACGTCTGGAGCTTGAGCGCGTGCGCCCCGCTCTCGGCCACCGCGTCGACGATGGCCAGCGCCCGGTTCAGGTCGCCGTTGTGGTTACCGGACATCTCGGCGACCACGAACGGCCGCTCCCCGGCACCGACCGCGTGCGGTCCGATCTTGATTGTCGCCGTCATTCCGACCTCTGCTCAGGTACGCCCGCACCGGGGTGCGGTGGTGCTGTCGTCGTCCACCCGGCGGGTGGACGACCTGGAAAACCAGGGCGCCGGGAGCCGCCCCGGCCCCCGGCGTGCTCTGCGGTGGGGTCGATCACGGCAGCCGGCCACCGGCCAGCGCGTCGCGTCGCTCCGGCGCGAGCCCACCCTCAGGCGTCGGGGCGGCGTCCGCCGCTCGGCCCGGGTCCTCGTCGGCGGCGGGCGAACCGCCGTCGGCGCCGGCCGCCGGGCCGGGCCGACGCAGGCGACCGGCGACCCGGTGGGCCTGGCGCAGCGCCGAGTACGCCAACCAGTCACCCCGCCCGACGAGGCGGTGCTTGAGCCCGGCCACGCCCGGGGGCAGCGGGTAGCCGCCGGTGGGCAGGTACCGACGGTAGTGCGCGGCGGCCCGGTGGAAGAAGTCGCGCCGCAGGTGGGGGTGCAGCCGGCCGTCGTTGCCCACCACCACCAGGTAGTGGCTGATCATCAGCTCGAACAGTTCGGCCTGCAACCGCTCGTCCGGGTGCTTCCGGGCGACCCAGTCGAGCAGCCGCTCGTACTGGTCGAAGGCGTCGAAGTGCCGGCCGCTGCGGGTGGAGGTGATCGCGCCCTGGCGGCCCTGGCGGTACAGGTAGCAGATCCGGTCCAGCACGGAGATCTTCTCGGCCCCGATCAGCAGGGGGTGGCTGAACGGGATGTCCTCGTACCAGCCGGGAAAGAACCGCAGCTCCAACTCGTCCATGAAGTCCCGGCGGACCACCTTGTTCCAGGCGGTGTGCTGGACCCGCAGCAGTTGCGGCTGGTCGGCCAGCCGGGTGACGCCGGGAATTCCGCGCAGCAGCGGGCTGCTCGCGTCGACCTCCCGCCGGCCGTCCTCGTGCACCCGCAGGTGGTCGAGCATCAGCACGTCGGGCTGGTGTTGGCGCAGCCGGTCCAGCACGGCCGCGATGGTGCCCGGCGGCAACCAGTCGTCGCTGTCGACGAACCAGACGTACCGGCCGGTGGCCACGTCGAGCCCGGCGTTGCGGGCCAGCCCCAGACCCACGTTGCTGCTCAGGTGCACGACGCGGACGCCGTCGCGGCCGAGCGCGTACGAGTCGAGCATCGTGCCGCAGCCGTCGGGGGAGGCGTCGTCGACGGCGATCAGCTCGACCGCGTCCGATTCGCCGGCCGGGATGTCGGCCCGAATCGACTCGAGGCACTGGTACAGGTACGCCTCGACGCCGTACACGGGCACGACGATGCTCAGCAGCGGTGCGTGCGTCGGCTCATTGACCACGTCCGCCACCTTCGACGACCCGGGTGGCCGGCCCCGGAACCTGACGTTGCCGCCGATGGTGGAATCTCTGAACTCCCGCCCAGCAGAAGGTTAACGCCGGCCGGCGGGCGGTTCCCCGGTCCGGGGAACGCGGGCTCGTGGGGCGGGTGGGACGCGTCCGGTTCACCCGGGAGTGACCCGGTAGGGTGCCTCGGTGCGGCCCTGCCGGGTCGTCGCGGGCGTCGCCGTCGCGCCGTCCGACGCCGCGCCGAGGAGGATACGACCGTGCTGGTGACCCTGCCGAGCGTCGGGATCCCGGCATGACGAGCGTCGCCGCGGTGTCGGCAGCCCGGCCCGCACCCGCACCGGCCCGGCTGCCCTCGCTGACCGGGCTGCGGTGGATCGCCGCCCTGCTGGTCTTCGGCTTCCACGCCGGCACCATGCGGATCATCGCCGAGCCGGACTACAAGGCCGTGGTCGACGCGCTGTTCACCCTGGGCCTCTCCGGGGTGCAGTTCTTCTTCATCCTCAGCGGTTTCGTGCTGGTCTGGTCGGCCCGTCCGGGCGACTCCCGGCGTACCTTCTGGCGGCGACGGATCGCCAAGATCTACCCGAACCACCTGGTGCTGTGGGCGGCGACGCTGGCGGTCGCCGCGTTCTTCGCCGACCCGGTCCTTCCGGCTGCGGCGTTGGAGAACCTGCTGCTGTTGCAGGCGTGGGACCCCCGGCCGGGCTGGTTCTACAGCATCAACACCGTCAGCTGGTCGCTCTCCTGCGAGTTCTTCTTCTACCTCTGCCTGCCGCTGGCCCTGCCGCTGCTGCGCCGGGCCCGGCCGAAGGTGCTCTGGGCGCTGATCGTCGCGCTGCCGCTGCTGATCCTCGCGCTCTGGCCGGCGCAGGAGTTGGTGCCGGAGGTGAGTCGGTGGTGGTTCACCCAGATCTTCCCGCCGGTACGGTCGCTGGAGTTCTGGTTGGGCGCGGTGGCGGCCGAGTTGATGCGCCGGGGGCTCTGGCGCGGCCCCGGTCTGACCGTGGCCAGCGGGATCTTCCTGGTCACCTGGGTGGCGGCCGCGCAGTGGATTCGCGCCGAGCTGTGGACCACGCTGCTCGCGGTCGCGTACCTGTTGGTGATCGCCGCCGCCGCGGACGCGGACGTGCGGGGTCGGCGCTCGCCGTGGCGTTCCCGGCCGCTGGTCTGGCTCGGTGAGGTCTCGTTCGCCTTCTACCTGGTGCACGTGCTGGTGATGACGAGCGTGTTGCGCTGGAGCGGAACCTGGGGGATCGGCTTCGCGGGCTGGCGCGGCCCGGCCGTGGTGCTCGGCTTCCTGGTGACGAACCTGATCCTCGCCGGGCTGCTGCACCGCTTCGTCGAGACCCCGATGATGCGCCGGCTCGCGCCGCGCCGCGCGGCCCGTCCGGCACCCGTCCCCCGACAGCGCACCGCCGACGACGACGCCGCCCGGGACCCCGCGAGCAGCACCCGAGCCGAGGCCGGCGGGGCCGCCGACGAGGTCGGTCAGGCCGACGGCCGATCAACGTACGTCGAACTGCGCTGACAGCGTCCACCCTGGTCAAACGGGGTCGGCGCGGCGTGATTCGACACGCCCGTGGTCGGTGCGCCCGGGTCGACGCGACGGTAGCGTGGAGACGTGCTTCCGGTCGCGTTCACCTGTCCGCTGTGGTGGGTGGCGCGCTGGGCGACGCGGGTGCTGACCAGCCTCGCCGTCGTCGCGGCCCTGGCGCTCGGCGCAGGCCCGGCCACGGCCGCCGCGTCGACGCCCAGCCCGGTGCCAACGCCGAGCGCGGTTCCGGCCTCCGTCGCTGCCGTGCCGCTGGCCGCCTCCTACCGGCACGCCGGGGCGCACGGTGCGGCGCGCCCGGCCCCGGCGATACCGCCGGAGGCCGCCGAGGAGTCGGTGCCGGCCTGGTCGGTCGACACGCCGGTGGCGCTCCCCGGCGATCAGGGCACCGTCACGGCCGGCGTGCTGCCGGTCCGCGTGGCCGGGTCTGACCGGCTGCCCCTCGTCGACGGTGCGAGCGGTCAGGCCTCCCGGGCCCCACCCGGGCGCTGAGCCACCGGGACGACCGTCCCGTCTCCGCGCCCTGTCGACCCACCCGTTCCCCACCCCGCCGGCAAGTGGCCCACCGTGGCCCGCTGCCGGCGCGGCTCCCATCGCACTGCTCTCTCCCCGAGGTGCCGACCATGGAGACCGTCGTCTTCTACCAGTTCGTGACCGAGGTGCCGCGGGCCGCCGCCATCTGGTCGGCGCTGTTCCTGCTGACCCTGGGCCTGCTCACCGTGCTGGCCGCCCGCCCGGAACGGGACCGGCCCACGGACGACCCGCCCCCGGCCGCGCCCACCGCCCGGGAGCTGGCCGCCGCCGAGGCCGTCGACAGTCGCCGCTACGCCGAGGAGGTGGCCGTCGCCGCGGCCGGCGCGGCCACCACCGCCCGGCGGCGACGTGCCGCCTGGCTGGCCGCTCAGGAGCAGCTGGAGCGGGCCTGGGTCGGGTACGACGAGGCGGACACCGCCGCGCGTCGTTTCGCGGGCGCCGGGGCGCTGCCCACCCCGCAGACCCCGCACACCCCCGCCGAGTACGCCGCCCGGGAACGCTATCTGCACCGCGCGGCGATGGCGGCGTACTGGCGGGGCGACCTGAGCATGGCGCAGCTCGGCGACGTGTTCGGGCACCGGCGTGGCTGGGATCCCCGGCGGCACCCGGTCGAGCAGGAGGTACTGGTCAGCCGGGTGGTCCGGGATGCGCGGCTGGCCGACTACCGGGTGGCCGCCGACCGTGAGCGGGCCGCCTGGCGCGACGCGGAGTTGGCCGCCGAGTCGGCTCGTACCCTCGCCGAGGAGGCGTACGCGGCGGCAGCGCGGCTGCGCCCGACCCCGGTGTCCGCTCGCCGGACGGTGGCCGGGGCGATGCGTCCCGCCGTCGTGGCACGGTGGCGCCCGGCCCGGGCGGGTTGAGCCCGATCCGTGATGTGAGGCCGGTCACGCAATAGCGAAATCGGACGGTCGGCGCGATCGGCGGCATTGTTCCCGCGATTATGGCCGCGTTCTTCGCGGCCTGTCCGGTTGTCGCCCACAGGCGTCGCCGTAACCGGTTGTCCCATCGAGTCACATCATCGGCAATACGCGCAGAAATTGTCGCGCCAATTGGGGTTTACGCAGGTGAACCTGGCTTGGCAGGGCGTGGAGCGACCAGTAGTGTCGTCCCGTCCGGTGCGGTAACCGATCGCAAGACGCGACGCCGCACCGACCCGCTCAATCGTGATCAACGAACCGGGGACCCATCAGTAAGTCCGGGGTGAATCCGCGAGCCACGGCCCGCGGTAGGGCGATCTTCCCGCCCGAATCCGTCAGCTAACCCGGTAGGCGGTGTCGGAAGGAGTCCCATCCTCGTGCAGCACCTTTCCACCCCTCGGTTGTTCCCTCGCCTCCACGGCGCGGCGGTGCACCCGCTCACTCGTCCAGTGACGGTGAGCTGACCCCCCGGGTCATCGCCTTCCCCGCCCGGCCACGCCGGGCGTTCCCCTGAGCGGTTCACCATCCGCGGACCACGGTCCGTGCGCTGGCGCCTGCCCGGATACCGGCCCGGCCCCGGTGTGCCGCTCACCCCCCGATCCGTGGAGGACCCCGTGAAGCACACCCTGCAGCGTCAGCTCCGCCGCCTCGCCACCGAGCGTCCGTACCAGATCGTCGCCGCCTCCGCCGCGGCCCTCGCGATCGCCACCACCACCGGCGCCCTGCTCACCACTGCCGACGACGCCCCGGCCGGCCAGCGCACCGCGACCACTGTCGCCGAGATGCGCAGCGACGTTGCCGCCTCCCGCAGCGAGGTTCGGGACGCGTCCCCCTCGGCCAGCGCCGCGCCGACCACGGCCGCCCCGGCCACCAGCGCCGCGTCGCCCGCCGCCAAGGCCAGCAGCAACCCCGACCTGACCCGGAAGCCGGAGCGCCCGAAGCCGCCGGCGACCAAGGTGCTCGACTACGACTACGAGGCGCAGAACACCTACTACAACTGCGGCCCGGCGGCCACCCGGAACGCGCTCAGCGCCGCCGGCATCGACCGCACACAGGAGGAGCTCGGCGCCGAGCTGGGCACCACCGAGATGGGCACCAACTCGGCCGAGGACACCACCCGGGTGCTCAACGCCGAGGTGAAGGGCTCCCCGTACCGGACCCGGATGTTCCCCGGCGCGCCCAGCCCGGCCCAGATGGACCGCCTCCAGGCCGACGTGGTGAACGCCATCACCGACGGCCGGGGCGTGGTGGCCAACGTCGTCGGTGACGCCACCGACACCGACGGCGGCTGGCACTCCTACGGCGGCGGGCACTACATCGCCGTCGTGGGCTACAAGGACAACGGTCGTACCGTGCGAATCGCCGACTCGGCGAACCCGGCCGACCCGTCGTACTGGATCACCACCATCGACCTGGCCAACTGGATCACCAGCCGGGGCTACTCCGCCTGACCCGGGCACCCTGACCGCCGCGGGCGCCGTCTCCCACAAGGGGCCGGCGCCCGCGGCGTTTGTCCGCGCGGTCCCGTCGTACGCCGTCATCGGCGGCTCTCGTACCCGGCCGTGAACCGTGGGAGACTGCGGCCGTGGTGGAGACATCGGGTGGTCACGCCGGCCGTAGGCCGGTCCTGCTGCTGCTGCACGGCATGGGGGCGACCGGGGACGTGTGGTTGCCCTGGGCGCCCTACCTCGAGCAGCACTGGCCCGGGCGATGGCTGGCACCGGACCTCGCCGGCCACGGCTGGGCCCCGCCGCTGCCGTCGTACTCCTTCGCGGGTTTCGCCCAGCGGATCGCGCAGGCCCTCGCCCCCGACGACCGGCTGGTCGTGCTCGGGCACTCGCTGGGTGGGGTGGTCGGCCTGGCGCTGGCCGCCCGCGCCGCCGGGACGCCTGTGGACGCGGTGGTCGGGCTGGGCATCAAGGCGCTCTGGTCACCCGCGGAGCTGACCCGCGCCGCCGAGGTCGCCGCCCGCCCGGTGAGCTGGTTCGCCAGCCGCACCGAGGCGGCACGCCGCTACCTGCGCGTCGCCGGCCTGGTCGGCCTGGTCCCGCCGGACCACCCGGTGGTGGACGCCGGGCTGCGTCAGGTCGACGGCCGGTGGCGCCTCGCCATGGACCCGGCCGCCTTCGCCGTCGGCGAGCCCGACCTGGCCGCGCTGCTGGCGGCGACCGACGTTCCGGTGGTGCTGGCGCGCGGTGAGAACGACCCGATGGTCACCGACGAACAGCTCAAGGAGTACGGCGTACCGGTGGCCACGCTGCCCGGTCTCGGGCACAACGCGCACGTGGAGGACCCGGCGGCGGTGTTGGCGCTGCTCGACCCGTACCGCTGAGCGGGGCTACGCCGGTGTGGGCGCGGTGAGGGTCTCGGCCGGTGCCAGCTCCCGGCGCGCGGCGGTCAGGAACGCCTCGGCGTACGACTCGGCCGGGAAGTCACCCAGGTAGCGGCGGCGGGTGGCCCAGCGGGCCTCGGCCAGCGGGTCGGTGTCCAGCAACGCGGTCAGCACCTCGTCCACGTTGGACATGTCCCGGTGCAGCACGTAACCCGACCCGGCCAGCGGGAACCGCTCCACGAACCGGTCGCCCTCGTCGCCCATGTCGGTGACCGCGTACGGCTTTCCGGAGTAGAGGAAGTCGGAGATCACGCCGGACACGTCGGAGACCAGCGCGTCGGCGGAGTTGACGCACTCGGTCAGGCTCAGCTCCCGAGCCGCCGCGCCGACCACGTGCGGACGGCCGGTGCGGGTCCGGTCGGCGACGAGCAACTCGGTCAGGCGGCCCAACTGGCGGGCCGATGCCGGGTTCTGCGTGGTGTACGGGTGGGCCCGCAGGATCACCGTCGCGCCGCGCTCCAGCAGTCGACGCAGCAGCCCTTCGGCCACCGGCAGCGAGCAGTAGTTGGCGTCGGCGTGGTGCCCGGTCCAGGTCGGGGTGTACAGCACCGTCGGGTGCGCCAACCCTCGCGCGGGCTCCGGGCGTACCTCGATCGCCTCGACCTGTGGGCGACCCACCACCACGAACTTGTCCGCCGGGATCTGCACCCCGGCGCGGGCGTACCTGTCGATCGCCGCCTGCCCGGCCACGAAGATCCGGTCGAAGATCCCCGACACCGGGTTGGCGCTCGGCGCCTTGTCGCTGTCGCCGTGGTGCAACTGGATGTGGGTGAGCTGGGTGAAGCGGACGCAGTGGCTGTTCTTCGCCCCGTGGTTGACGTAGAACGCCGCCCGCAGGCTCGGCACCAACGCCTCGTCCATCGCCCCCAGGGTGGGGCAGTAGACCACCGGCGCGTCGGTGGCCGCCGCGATCGGGGCCAGGAACTCCGGCTCGCGCAGCACGACCAGGAACGGCCGGCCGATCCGTTCCAGGTACGGCAGCCACATGGTGACCTGGTATTCCGAGCCGGGAGGCGCGGAGAAGTAGAGCAGGAACTCCGGCTGGTGCCGGCGCAGCGCGGCGGCCACCGCCCCACCACCGGCCCGCGGCCGGAACCGCCGCCGGGCCAGGTCCAGTGCGACCGCACCGGCGCCCGCGCCGACCAGCAGGCTGGCGGCCAGCGCCACACCGGCCGGCAGGGCGAGAGCGGCGGCGAGCGCCAGCGCGGCGAGCAGCCCGAGCAGGGCCGTGCCGAGCTGGCCGGCGATCAGCGGCGTCCAGGCGGGTACCGGCAGGTTGGCCGCCCGGATCTCCAGGCTGCCGGCGGTGCGCAGCGGCCCCACCAGCAGCACCAGCCCGAGCAGGACCAGCCCGGTGGCGACCAGCGCGAGGTCGAGCCCGTCATCCAACCGCCGGGAGTAGCCGACCAGAACCGCGGCGGCGATCAACGCGGTCTCCGCCACCAGATCGGCGCTGGGCCGGATCCGCTGCTCGGCGGCTGCCGCGGCCAGCGCGGCCACGGCCAGCGCCAGCCCCCAGCCGGTGGCGCCGGTGAGCGCCAGCACGACAAAGGCCAGCACGGCCAACCCGGTGGTCAGGCACCGGGCGGCCAGCTTTCGGACCAGGTCGCCGCGCATGTCGCTCCGTTCGTGGTTCCGCAGGCGTCGGCGTCAGTTCGCGGACGTCGCGCCGGCCGACGTCTCGACCCGACCCGACCCGGCCTGGGCCGGCACGCTCGGCGTGGGCCCGTCACCGGGTGCCCGGCGTACGTCGATCACCTGACCGGTCAGGTCGGAGATCAGCACGTCCAGCGACGACTGGGCGACGGCCTCCGCGGCGAGCAGGGTGTGCTCCGGCTCCTCGCCGAAGGCCCGCGTCCGCATCGGGGTGGCGGTGCGCTCCGGGTTGATGCAGTTGACGCGGACGCCGACGTCGGCCCACTCGTCGGCGAGCGCCTGGGTGAGGTTGACCAGGGCGGCCTTGGTGGCCGAGTAGAGCGCGTAGCGGGCCCGGCCCCGGGTGTAGGAGCTGGAGGTGTAGAGCAGCAGCTGACCCTTGGTCTGCTGGAGGTACGGGAGGGCCTGGCGGGCGATGGTCACCGGGCCGACGAAGTTGACCTGGAGCAGCCGGTCCATGGTCTCCTCGTCCATCTCGGCGAGGGCGCCCTTCTCCAGGATGCCGGCGGTGACCACCACGTGGTCGATCCGGCCGGTGGCCTCGAAGGCGGTCGTCAGCGCGGCCGCGACGTCCTCGGCCCGCTCCACGTGGGTGCCGGTGCTGGAACGGCTGAACGGGAAGACCTGGGCGCCGTAGCGCCGGGCCAGCTCGGTCAACTCGTGGCCGATGCCGTAGCTGCCGCCGAACACCACGATGGTGCGGCCGGTCAGCTCCTCGCTGTAGCTGCGGTGGTCGGTCAGGCGGGGCGCCTGCGCCGCGGCGAGCTGGAAGAGCTTGTCCGCCAGGTGCACGTCGACCGGGTGGGTGACCTTGATGTTCTCGTCCGAACCGTCGATCACCTTGATCGGGGTGCCGGGGAGGTAGCGCAGCACCACGCCGCAGTCGTCGGTGGCGGCGAAGTCCGGGTCGTCCTCGGCGATCCGGTACGCCGCACGGATCGTGGGGGAGCGGAACGCCTGCGGGGTCTGGCCCCGGCGCAGCCGGGAGCGCACCGGGATGTCGGTGATGCAGTCGTTGTCGTCGACCTGGATGATCGTGTCCGCGGAGGGGATGGCCACGTCCACGGCGTCGTAGCTCCAGAGCGCGTTGACGCACTCACGCACGATCCGGCCGCTGAGCAGCGGGCGCACCGCGTCGTGGAAGAGGATGTTGCAGTCTTCCGGGCCGACCGCGTCCAGGGCGATCCGGGTGGTGGCGTTGCGGGTGTCACCGCCCTCGATGACCTTGGTGACCTTGCGCAGGCCGGCCTTCTCGACGATCTGCTGGGCGTCCTCGACGTGGCCGGTGGCCATCAGCACGATGATCTCGTCGATCTCCGGTGCAGCCTCGAAGACCGCCAGGGTGTGCTCGATGATCGGCTTACCGGCGATCTTCAGCAGCTGCTTCGGGATGCCGAGGCCGAGCCGCGTCCCGGTGCCTCCGGCCAGAACCACCGCCACTGTCCGCGAGGGCCGCCACGGCGTCTGGGTCTCCGCTTCGGCGTCCGGGCCAGTGGTCTGGTCCTGCGTCATTGCCGGATCCTCACTCTCAGGGATGCGTTAACGGAAGGTTCCGCCCGAGCGGCGACGGAATGAACCTTAACGCGCGGACCGCGTCGCCCCAACGCGGGCGACGCGGTCCTCAGGTGCCGTGTCGATGCCGGACGTTCGCCGGAACTCTACTTGCTGTTCGCGTACGCCTCGTACGCCCGGATGACCTCGTCGGTGGGCCCATCCATCCGGATGACGCCCGATTCCAGCCAGATCGTCCGTTCGCAGGTGTCCCGTACGGAGGAGAGTTGGTGGCTGACCAGGAACACCGTCCCCGCGCCCTCCCGCAGCTCCCGCACCCGCTGCTCGCTGCGCTTACGGAAGCCCTTGTCGCCGGTGGCGAGCGCCTCGTCGATGAGCAGCACGTCGTGCTTCTTGGCGGCGGCGATGGAGAACCGCAGCCGGGCCGCCATGCCGGACGAGTACGTCCGCATCGGCAGGCTGGCGAAGTCACCCCGCTCGTTGATCCCGGAGAAGTCGATGATCCCCGCGGCCTGCTTGGCCACGTCATCGGGGTGCATGCCCATGGCCAGGCAACCGAGGACGACGTTGCGCTCCCCGGAGAGATCGTTGAGCAGGGCGGCGTTGACGCCCAGCAGCGACGGCTGCCCCTGGGTGTGGATGGCGCCCCGGTTGACCGGCAGCAGGCCGGCGATGGCCCGCAGGATGGTGGACTTGCCGGAGCCGTTGCTGCCGATCAGCCCGATCGCCTCGCCCCGGTACGCGGTGAAGGAGACGCCCTTGACCGCGTGCACCTCCCGGACGTTCGGCGCGTGGGTGCGCTTGACCAGCCGGCGCAGCGCGGCCACCGGCGTGGTGCCACCGGCGGCGCCCTGGTGCACCCGGTAGATGATGTGCGCGTCGTCCACGACCACTGTCGGGATGCGCTCCTGCGTGCGGGTCATCGTCGCGCTCGCCTCGGGGGCGGCGTCGAAGTGCTCAACCACGGCCGTACTCCTGTTCGCCGCGCCAGAAGTAGATGAAACCGCCGATGCCGGCCACCAGCGCCCAACCGGCGCCGACCAGCCAGAGCTGGGTCAGCGACTCGTTGAGCAGCGGTGCCTCCTCCAGCAGCGTGTACCGCGCAAGCTCGATGTAGACCAGCAGCGGGTTGTACTGCACAAGCGTCGTCGCCCAACCGGGCAGCCGTTCGAAGAGGCTGACGCTGTAGAGGACGCCGGAGCCGTACATCCAGGTGCGCATGATGAACGGCATGACCTGCTTCAGGTCGCTCGACTTGGAGCCGAGCCGGGCCACCAGCAGCACCACGCCGGCGTTGAACACGGCCTGCAGCAGCAGCGCCGGCACCAGCAGCAACCACTCCCAGGTGAGCGGTTCGCCGGTGACCAGCACGATGCCGATCAGCACCACCATCGAGGCCAGCAGTTGCTGGAACTGCGTCATCGTCGTCGACAGCGGCAGGCTGGCCCGGGGGAAGTGCAGCGCCCGGATCAGCCCCAGGTTGCTGCTGATCGACTGGGTGCCGGCCAGGACCGCGCTCTGGGTGAAGTTGAAGATGAACAACCCGGTGGTCAGGTAGGCGATGAAGTTCGGGATGCTCTTCTGGTCGAGCACCACCCCGAAGATCAGGTAGTAGACCGCCGCGTTGGTGAGCGGGGTGAGCACCTGCCAGAGCTGACCCAGCTTGGCGTTGCTGTACGAGGCGACGAGCTTGGCATTGGCGTACGCGGCAATGAAGTGCCGGTAGGCCCATAGTCGGCGGCTGTACTCGACGAGGGTGGGGCGCTCACCGGCGACCCGTAGCCCGTGCCGAGCGGCCAGCTGCGCCTGGGTCAGGCCCGTGTCGGGGTCGACCAGCGCGGTGGTGGCCATGGAAATGGCGCTCCGATCTTTCGTGCAGACGGGGGTTGCTCGCGACGATCGAATCCTAGTGGGAAATGTGCGCGGGGCGCCGCCTCGTCGCTGCGAGGACAGTAGTCCGAAACACGTCGGGACGCAACCGTACCGTCGTTGCGCTACGCTGTCCGGCGTGACCTGCGATAAGAGCCCTCGATGACGACCGAGAAGAGGCGGGCCCCGGCCGGCGCGGCGGTGCTGCGCGACGAGATCACCACGGCGATCCGCCGCGCGCTGATGCAGGAGCTGGCCGCGGTCGGCTACGGCCGGCTCTCCATCGAGGCGGTGGCCCGGCGGGCCGGCGTCAGCAAGACGGCGATCTACCGACGGTGGAGCTCGAAGCTCGACCTGGTGCTGGAGATCGTCGCCGCTGCGGCACACGGCAAGCTCCCCGCACTGGACACCGGCACGCTGCGCGGTGATCTCGCACTGCTGTTCCAGGCGGTGGCCCACGCGCTCCGGCACCCACTGGCGTCGCAGATCATCCCGGACCTGCTGGCCGAGGCCGCCCGCAACCCCAGCATCGACGCGACCCTGCGTCAGGTGCTGCACACCCGGCAGCAGGAGATCGGCGGTCGCCTGGTCACCCGTGCCGTGCAGCGTGGCGAACTGCCCGCCGACACCGACCTGGACGCCGCCATCGACCTCATCGTGGGTCCGCTCTACTGGCGGCTCGCCATCGCCCGGCTCCCGCTCACCGACGGGTACCTCGACAATCTGGTCGAATCCGTGGCGGCCGGGCTCGGCGCCGACAGCGTGCTGCCGCGTCCCCGGGCGGCTCCGATCTCGGGCTGACCAGCCCTCGACACACGGCCGCCGGCAGCAGCGGTCTCCCTGTCCGATTCCGCTACGCTGCCCCCTTGACACCCGGCCGTCACCGTGCCGATGCCCCTCATCCGCCTGACGAGTAAGGACGCCCGTGGCCAACGTCGACAGCATCGCCGTAGCGCCCGCCGAACCGGATCCGACGCCGCGGACCGGGCAGGCACCCCGGCCCGCCAACGATCGCGCCGGGCTGTCCCGGGTACGCGCGCTGGTGGCCGTCGCCCCGGCGGTGCTCACCGACGGCGCCGTGATCGCGTTCGCGCTCTTCACCGTGCTCTACCACCTGGCCTTCCTGGGTGACCTGCGTCCGTCGGTGACCTTCCGGATCTGGCTGCTGGTCTGTGTGGTGCTCGCGGTCGTGGCCGTGCTGCGCGCCCGCCGCCGCCGCGCCCCGGCCGACAGCGCCCCGGCCGACAGTGCGCCGGCCGCTCAGGATGAACCCGTCGGCGCGCGCCCCGCCGTCGACCGGCGCCTGCTGGTCGGGGTTCTGGTCGCCGCGGCCGTGGCCGCCGTCTCCGCCGGTGTGGCCGGCACCGACGTCAACCTCTCCTGGTGGATCCCGGCGGTGGCCGGCCTGCTCGCGGCCGTCGGCGGGCTCCTGCTGGTACGCCAGGCCTGGCTGGGCGGCCCGACGTCCGCCCCGGCGGCCCCGGCGCCCACCCCGACGCAGTCGGCGTACGCGCTTGTCGTCTCGGTCCTGGTCGGCATCTCCTCGTTCTTCCTGGCCCGCAACACCCCGGACGACGTCTACTACGTCGGCAAGTCGGTGTGGATCGCCGAGCGTGACCTGATCCCGCTCAACGACTTCCTGTTCTCCGAGAACGTGCTGCCGGCCATGGGCTCGCAGCCGCCCATCCCGTCGATCGAGGTCTTCGACGGCGCGTTCGCCAATGTCGTCGGCATCCACGCCAGCTCGGCCCTCTGGTACGTGCTGCTGCCGATCATGGCGGTGCTCGCGGCGCTGGCGCTGTGGCGGTTGACGCACCGGTGGGCCCCGCGTCGTCCGCTGCTCGCCTTCACCGTGGCGATCGCGTACCTCTACCTCGTCGCCGGCGGGGACGCCGCACTGGGCACGTTCCACCTTCCCCGGCTGCACGAGGGCAAGGGCATGTTCGTCTCGGCGGTCATCCCGCTGATGTGGCTCTACCTGACCGAGTGGTTCGACAACAGGTCGCGGCGCAGCCTGCTGCTCATCGTGGCGCTCTCGATCACCGCGATCGGCCTCACCAACACCGCGGCGATCATCCTGCCGATGCTTGTCGGCGCCGCCGGCTTCGCCATGCTGCTGGTCGGCCGGTGGAAGGCGGCCGTCGTCGCGGCGGTCGCCGCCCTCGCGTACCCGATCGGCTCGCTGGTGGTCTCCCGCCTGGTGCTCGGCGGGATGAGCGCGACCGGCGCGGACGACGCCTTCTTCGACGCGGCGTACACCTACCGGCGGACCCTGCTGTTCGGTGTGGTCGGGGTGATCAGCGGTCTCGCGCTGTGGTGCGGGGCGTTGCTCGCCCGTCGGCGTACGCCCGCGCTGCTCGCCGCCGGCGCCGCCCTGGCGTTGAGCGTGTTGTTCGTGCCCGGCGTGCTGGAGGTGCTGAGCGCGTTGAGTGGCATCTCGGTGGTGCTCTGGCGCGTGCCGTGGCTGCTCGCCCTCCCGACGCTTATCGGTCTGCTCTGCACCGTACGCGTGCCGGCGCCGACCCCGGCGCTGCGCCGGGCGGCGTCCGGGGGGATCGCGGTGCTGCTGGTCGCCTCGTTCGCGCTGTTCGCCACCCCGATGTGGTCGCCGAAGAGCTGGGTCGACGTGCACGACCGTCCCACCTGGAAGCTTCCGCAGCAGCGTCAGGCGATCGCGTTCTGGATCAAGGACCTGGACCGTCCGCAGGGCCTGCTGCTCGCCCCGAAGACGATCATGCGTACGACGCCGATCGTCACCAGCGAGGTCCGGGTTGTCCTACCTCGCGACTTCTATCTCGTCGAGTACGACCTCAACTCCCAGTTCGCCAAGGACCGACTGCTGCTCGCCGACTTCGCCGACGGCACCGCCAGCCCGACCTCGGCCGAGCTGAAGCCGGCACTGGACCGCCTGGACGTGGGCACCATCTGCGTCTACAACGGCAACCAGTACGCCCGCGGCACCGCGCCGCAGCTGGGCTACCAGGAGTTCGCCAAGCGCAGGGCACCCGGCGCGGTGACCTGCTTCCGGCGGGCCGGCTGAGCGCTGCACTCGCACCGAGCGCCCGACCCGGGATGGGGTCGGGCGCGCCCCGGTGCGGAACTTTGCCCGAAATGGTGCCGGATACCCGAGCGACACCGAGCTGTCCCCTCGCGTTAAGGTCGCAGTCACACGCAGCCGGCCGCGATTGAGCCGCTGTGCGACGGGGGAGTGACGTCGGTCCATCACGGGCACCGCCCGCAACGAAATCTCGTAGGGAGCGAACTCGTTTGTTCGGCACGTTGACAGGACGCCTCGGAGTGGCCGCCCAGAGTGCGCTACTGGTCCTGGCCTACCTGGTCATGCTCGTCGGTGGCGTATTCGGTTGGATCGGCCTGTTCGCCGTCGCCGGGTTGGCCGCCATCATCGGCGAGTTCGCCGTTGCCCGCTGGTCACCGCCGTCGCAACTGCTGTTGGAGAAGGTGGGCCTGCACTGGTCGTACCGACAGCTCACCCGCGACCTCGCCGCCGTGTTGCTGGTCGCCGCCGAGGTGCGGCTCAGCGGCGGCGAACTGACCCTGCTGCTCGTGCTGCCGGCGGCGGTGTGGGTCGTGTCGGTCTTTGCCGGTGCGCTCTCCACCATGATCGAGCGTCGTAACCCGCTCTCCGCCATGGTGCGCAACATCGAGCTGGGTCCACTGTCCAGCGCCCCCCAGCCGCCCGCCTGGGCGGCGGCGGTCGCCGGTGACCGGATGCCCCTGCTCAACCTGCTGCTGGTGCCGGCCGGCGTGGCCGCCGCGGTGCAGCACGACCCGACGCCGTTCTTCGTGGCCGGCGCGGTGGCGGTCGTGGCGACAGGTGTGGTGGGCGCCATCATCGCGCTGACCTGGCTACGGGGCCGGGGCGCGGGGCAGGGCCCGCTGCTGCCGGCGGTCCAGCGTTGGCTGGACAACTACCGGCCGGAGGTGGCGCTCTACTTCGCCGGCCCGGCCAAGGACGTCTACCAGGCGAACATGTGGCTCGCCCCGACCGAGGCGCTGCAACAGCGCGCGGTGGTGCTGATGCGCAGCCGGGACGCGTTCCTGGAGCTGGCCGACACCCGACTGCCGGTGATCTGCGTACCGGCCGGGGTCGACTTCATGAACCTCGACCTCGGCGGCATCCGCGCGGCGCTCTACTCCGCCAACGTCGGCGCGAACATCCACATGCTCCGCGAGCCGGGCACGAAGCACGTCTTCGTCGGGCACGGCGACAGCGACAAGCAGGCCAGCGTCAACCCCTACAGCAAGGTGTACGACGAGGTCTGGGTCGCCGGCCTGGCCGGCCGGGAGCGCTACGCGCGGGCCGGCGTGGGGGTGCTCGACTCGGACATCGTCGAGATCGGCCGACCGCAGCTCGCCGGGGTGCACACCTTCGGCGCCGAGTCGGTGGACCGGCCGTTCACCGTCCTCTACGCGCCCACCTGGGAGGGTTGGCTCGACGACGACCCGTACCACACCTCGCTGGTGCTGATGGGTGAGCGGATCGTCAAGGGACTGCTCGCCACGAATCCCCGCGTCCGCCTGATCTACAAGCCGCACCCGCTCACCGGGTCGCGGTCCAGGGCGGCGAAGGTCGTGCACGACCGGATCGTCACGGCGATCCGCGCGGCCGGCGGCGACCCGGACGCGTCCTCGCTGGACGGCACCGCGCACCTGGTGGTCACCGGCCGCACGCCGGCGCTGTTCGACTGCTTCAACCAGACCGACCTGCTGATCAGCGACGTGTCCAGTGTGGTGTCCGACTTCGTGCAGAGCCAGCGGCCGTACGTGGTGGCCAACCCGGGCGGCCTGTCGGAGGACGACTTCCGCCGCGAGTACCCGACGGCTCGGGCCGCGTACCTGCTCTCCAAGGACTGCGGCGAGCTGGAGAAGATCGTGACGGTCACCCGGGCCGGTGACGACCCGCTGACCGAGGCCCGCCGGGAGCTGAAGACCTACCTGCTCGGGCCCGCCGAGGCGAACCCGATGGACCGCTTCCAGCAGGAGATCGACCGGCTCTGCCACTGAACCCCGTCCGCACGGCAGCGCGCCCGGCCCGACACTGTCGGGCCGGGCGCGACCGTGTCACCCCCAGCAGGGCGGTCACCGGGTCAGCCCAGCAGGGCGGCCACCGCGTCGGCGGCCGGAAGGTCCGCCGGCAACGCCCGCGCCGCCACCACCGCCGCGACCGGCAGCGGGCCGTACACGTGCGGGAAGAGCTGCCCGCCGCGCGACGGCTCCCACCGCAGCGCGTCACCCAGCCGCTCCTCGTCGACGCTGAGCACTGTCAACCCGGTCGCCCCGGTGAAGTACCGCCGCGCCGTCTCCACCACCTGGTCGCCGCCGGAGAGGTGGATGAAACCGTCCTGCCGGTCCACGGCGGAGCCGGCGAAGGCACCGGCGGCGAGGGCGTCGTCCCATTCCGCGTTCGACAGCAGTTTGTAGATCACCACAGCAGCGTACGGGGCTGTCGTCGGCGCGCCCGCCCGGTTTTCGCCGGTACCGCCGCGCCCGTCGCCTCCCGCCGGGCATGCTCAGGTCAAGGGCCGCGGAGGGATGGGCGATGCAGAGCTACGACGATGACTGGACCGACAGCCAGCGGGCGCTGTACGACGAGTGCTACCGGGCCGGCGGCGAGTGGGCCGAGGACCCGGACACTCCGTCCGACGACGTACAGCACGTGATCAACCTGGCCGAGGCGGACGACGACGCCTTCCAGGATGCCGAGATCGACTATCCGCCCCTGGTCGACGCGGTCACCCAGGCCAGCGGGGTCAACGTCACAAGCGTGCCGGCCAGCCACGAGGACCCGGGTTTCCGCGGGTTCACCGACGGCGTCCGGGACGCCACCGCCGACGACACCTTCGGCCTCTAGCCGCCGGTAGCCCGCCAGCGCGGGCGGGCGGCCTCCCGGTCCGCGCGCGCTTCTGCCACCATTCGCAGAACAGCGCTGCGACGGACGGGGGCACGGGTGCGGATCCTGCTGGTGGAGGACGACCGCCGGGTGGCCGCCGCGTTGTCCTCCGCCCTCACCCGCCGGGGGTACGAGGTCGAGCACGCCGCCACCGCCGCCGCCGCGCTCTCCGCCGCCCCGTGCGACCTGGTGCTGCTCGACCTGACCCTGCCCGACGGGGACGGCACCGACGTGTGCCGGGAGCTGCGTCGGCGCAGCAGTCAGCTCGGCATCATCGCCGTGACCGCCCGGGGTGAGGAACGTGACCGGGTGCTGGGTCTGCGCCTCGGCGCGGACGACTACGTGGTCAAGCCGTTCTCGATGGTGGAGTTACAGGCCCGGATCGAGGCGGTGCTGCGCCGCGCCGCGAACGCCGCGCCCGAGCGGCACCTCATCGAAGCCGGGTCGGTCCGCATCGACGTGGCCGCGCGGACGGTGACCGTGGACGGCCGCGCCGTCACGTTGACCCGCAAGGAGTTCGACGTGCTCCTCTCGCTGGCCCGCCAGCCCGGGGTGGCGGTGCCCCGCGACCGGATCCTGCTCGACGCCTGGGGCACCACCTGGGCCGACCGGCACACCGTCGAGGTGCACGTCGGGTCGCTGCGCGGCAAGCTCGGCGACGCCCGCCTGGTGGAGACCGTGCGCGGTGTCGGCTACCGGCTGCGCGACGCGTGAGGAGCTGACGTGCGCCGTCGCCTGGTGATCAGCTATCTGCTGCTGATGGTCCTCGTCCTCATCGCGTTGGAGACCCCACTGGCCGCCACCATGGCCAGCCGGGAGACCGAACGGGTCCGCGCCGACCGGCTCGCCGACGCCACCCGGTTCGCCTCGCTGGCCGGGCCAGCGTTGCGCGACGGCGGGCCCGGCCCGATCGAGTCGGAGCTGACCAGCTACGACGACCTGTACGCGATCGGCGCCGCGATCGTCGACCGGGACCGGAACATCCCGGTCTCGTCGCCGAGGTGGCAGCCCAGCCCGGGGACCGCGACGGTGCTGGACGTCGCGCTGTCCGGGCAGCAGACCAGCGCCCCCGAGTCGGTCTGGCCGTGGACGACCGACCCGGTGGTGGTGGCGGTACCGATCAACGACGGAGGTGAGGTGCTCGGCGCGGTGGTGATCGTGACCCCGGCCGGCCCGATCCGCCGAGCTGTCGTCGCGTGGTGGCTGCTGCTCGCCCTGGCCGGTCTGCTCGCCGTGCTGGCCTGCGTGCTCACCGCGTTCGGGCTGGCCGGTTGGGTGCTGCGCCCGGTCACCGAACTGGACGCGGTCACCCACGAGATCGCCGAGGGCGACCGGGGCGCCCGGGTGCAGCACCGGCTGGGGCCGCCGGAGCTGCGCCGCCTCGCCGCCAGCTTCAACCACATGGCCGACGTGGTCTCCGACGTGATGGACCGGCAGCGCGCCTTCGTCGCCCACGCCAGCCACCAACTGCGCAACCCGCTCACCGCGCTGCGGCTGCGGGTGGAGGAGTTGGGGCCCAGCCTCACCGACCCGGACGGCCGGTCCGAGCACCGGCTGGCCCTGGAGGAGACCGACCGCCTCGCGCTGGTGCTCGACGCGCTGCTCACCCTGGCCCGGGCCGAACGGGAGGAGAACGAGCGCGTCACCGTGGACGCCGCCGCGGTGGCCGCCTCCCGGGTGGCCGCGTGGGCGCCGCTGGCCCGGCACCGGTCGGTCGCGTTGCGGCTGGCCACTACCGACGCCCCGGCGTACGCCCAGACCGTGCCGACCGCCGTCGACCAGGCGCTGGACGCGCTCATCGACAACGCGGTGAAGTTCAGCGGGGCGGGCGGGGCGGTGACCGTGACGGTGGCCTGCCGCGACGGCGGGGTGGCGCTGGAGGTACGCGACTCCGGCCCCGGCATGACCGAGAGTCAGCTCGGCCAGGCGACCGAGCGGTTCTGGCGGGCTCCGGACGCGCAGAACGTGGACGGCGCGGGGCTCGGCCTGACCATCGCCGCCGTGCTGGCCGACGCGTCGGACGGGCGGCTCACCATGCGCCCGGGGGAGTCGCGGGGGCTGATCGCCGCCCTGTGGTTCCCGACGCCGGACCTTCCGATGGAGCCGGTGGACGAGGAACCGGCCGCCGACCTGCGACCCTCCCCGGCGCGGTGAGGCCCAACCGTCACGGTTTGGTGGCGCGGTACCAGGCGGCGGCGCCCGGGTGCAGCGACAGCGGCGCGGTGACGATCGCCGAGCGGGGGCTCATCCGTCCCGCCGCCGGATGGGCGGCGGCCAGCTCGGCCCGGCGTTCCATCAGCAGCCGGGTCACCTCCCGGACCAACGGCTCCGGCAGGTTGGCCCGGACGATCAGGTAGTTCGGGTCGGCCACCGTGGTCACCGCGTCCACCCCGTACACCGAGCGGGGGATGTCCCGGGAGACGTAGACCTGGCCGTAGCGGGAGCGCAGCGACTCGGTCCATTCACTGAGGTCCACGATCCGGATGGCGCTGGCCTTGGCCAACTCCTCGATGCCCCGGACCGGCAACCCGCCGGAGAAGAAGAACGCGTCGATCCGCCCGGAGCGGAGCGCCGTCACCGAGTCGTCCAGACCGAGCCGTTCGCGGCGCACCTCGTCGCCACCGAGGCGGGCCACCTCCAGCAGCCGGGTCGCGGTGATCTCGGTGCCCGAGCCGGGGGCGCCGACGGAGACTCGCCGGCCGTTCAGGTCGGCGACCGTGCGGACCGGGCCACCGCTCGTGGTGACCAGGTGCAGCTGGTCGTCGTACACCCGGGCGACGGCCTCGACCGTGGGGCTTCCCGTCGTGCTGGTGGGCAGCACGTCGGCCTGGGTGAAGCCCAGCTCGGCCCCACCGGACCCGACGAGCTGGACGTTCTCCGCCGAGGCGGCGGTGATCACCACGCTTGCCCGTACGCCGGGGAGCTCCCGGTTGAGGATGGCCGCCAGGGACTGCCCGAACGCGTAGTACACGGCGGTGGGACTGCCGGTGGCGATCCGGATCGACGTCGGCTCGGTCGGGGCGTCCCGGCAGCTGGCGACGGCCAGGTTCGCGATCAGCAGCACCGTCGACAGGGCGGCCAGGCCGGCGCGGCGGGACGAGGTACGACTCACGCGGTGCACTGTGCGCCGTTGGGCGGGTGCGCGCAAGCCCGGCTCGACGACGTCCCGGACGGTCGAAATCCGATCAGCAGGCCGCGCGACCTGCCGGTGTCACGACCGCACCCCGCGCCGACGCCGGGATCCCGCCGCCCGCTGTCGCCGTCCCGGGGGCGGCCAGCGGGCCGCGCGCCGGTTCCAACGCCGCGCTGCGCAGGATCCGCTGCCGGTCCGGGCCGTCGGCCACGCTGACCAGGAAGCAGCCGGTGCCCGGGCGGAGCCGGGCCGGCACGTCGAGCACGGCCGCGCCCCGGATCAGCACCGCGGCCAGCTCCCGGTCGGTGAGCCGGACACCGAGGATGTGCCGGCGGACGTGCCGCCCGGCGGCCAGTAGCGCCGAGCGCCAGGCCGCCTCCGCCAGCCGGGTCACCAACCGCCGGCGGGCCGGCGAGGCGCCGGGCAGCGGCCCGCCGAGCAACTCGCGCCGCCCCTGCCACCAGCCCGCGTCCAACATCCGGGTGTACGCGCCCTGGTGCTCGCGGGGCACCCACAGCCGGTGCAGCTCGTAGCGACGGCGCAACCCGCCGACGGTCACCTCGTGGGTGACCGGGATGTCCAGCCGGGCGAGCAGTTGCCGCATCCGCTGCGCGGCGTCCTCCCGGTTGAACTCCACCCCGGGGGTGTGTTCGGCGCGTACCCCACTCGGTCGGGCGGCTGTCGGCGGCGGCGTGCAACGCTGCAGGCAGGCAGCCTCGAACGCGTCGCCCAGGGTCAGCCAGCCCAGCGGGGCCGGGGGCGTCGGGGAGTGGGGCCGGTCGAGCAGTGCGGGTTCACGGGTCAACGGAGGCTCCCTTGTCGGAGTCTGGGTTGCCCTACCGTGACCCCTGGCACGCCGTTACGGAACCGGTCCGGCCCAGCCTTGAGCAAATCTTGCGGCTGTCACGCCGTTACAGGTCGGTGACCACCAGATCCACCTGCCGTACCCGGCCCGCGGCGGCGGTCTGCTCCAGCACGGTGTGCTTCAGCTCCCGCAGGGCGCCCACCAGCTCCACGGCGGTGCGTGGCCGGGCGCCGGCGACGAGCAGGTCCCGGACCAGCCGCCCCTTGGTCGCCTTGTTGAAGTGGCTGACCACGGAGCGGACCGGCACGCCGTCGACCTCCCGCTCGTGCAGAACCCGCACGGTGACCGTCCGCTCGGCCAGCTCCCCGCGCGGCGTCCAGGTGGCCGCGTACGCGCCGGAGCGCAGGTCCAGCACCGGGCCGCGACCGGCGGCGGCGTCCACCGCCGGCGTCAGCTCCCTACGCCAGTACGTCGACAGCGCCCCGACGTCGGGCAGGCGGGCGCCGATCGGGCAGCGGTACGGCGGGATCCGGTCGGCCAACCGGACCGCGCCCCACAACCCGGAGCTGATCAGGATCGACCGGCGGGCCGCCCGTTGCGCCGCGGCCGGCAACGAGGCCAGGTCCAGCGCCTCGTAGAGCACCCCGGTGTAGAGCCGCTCGGCCGGCGCGGTGGCCGCCTCCCGCAGCCGGGCGTTGCGCCGCAGCTCACCCCGCTGGCCCTCGCTGAGGCCGAGCGCCGCCCGCGCGGCCTCCTCGTCCGGCCCGGCGCTCAGCGCCACCAGGGCGTCCAGCACCCGTTCGCGAGCCGGGTTCAGCTCGGGCAGGGAGAATCGGTCCGGGGCCCAGCGCCGTCCGGTGCCGGCGTCGGCCTTCCCCTCCGAGGGCGGCAGCAGGATGAGCATGGGTCTCCTCGACGGGCGAAACGGCGGCGCCCCACGCGCCGGCCCGGCCAGCGTACGACCAGGCCCTACCGCCAGGGCCGCACCGGGGTGTCGGGGTGGTACACGCGATAGCCGCCGACCTCCCGCACCGGCGTGGCGTCGGCCCGGTCGGCGAGCAACCGGCGCAACCGCCGCTCCATCGGCGAGTTGACCTCCACCACGTAGCCCGGCCGCTCGGCCCGCCCCACCTGCCGCCAGTACGGCCGGTAGCGGTTCTGCCCCGGCGACAGGTCGCCGTCGAGCACCCCGCAGACCACAGCCTCATCCGTGTTGAAGATCAACCGGTTGCAGGTCCAGTAGTCCCCGTACACCTCGTGGGGTCCGTCGGCGCGCAGCGCGGCGGCCAACTCCCGGGCCTGGCGCTCCTCGGTCCGCGACGCCGCAGTGCCGGTGGCCACGAAGAGCACGGTGATCACCAGCGTGGTCACGGTCAGCGCGGCCAGCACGGCGGTGGACAGCGCGCCGGCGAACCGCCCGAGCGCGCCGACGGTGCCCCGCCAGCAGGCCACCGCCGCCACCCAGAGCGGCCAGAGCACCGCCGGCAGCGACAGTTGCAGCACCGACAGGTAGCGGGCGTTGTCCAGTGGGCTGGTCGCGGCGAGCGGGCTGCGCACGTACGACAGCAGGGTCAACGCCGCGCCGACGATCAGCGCGAGCTGCACGACCGGCCCGACCCGCTCCCCGCGCGGCACCCCGGCCGCCCGTCCGACCCGCTCCCCGCCCGGCGTCCGGGCCGCGCGACGGTACGCGAACACCGCGAGGGCCGCTCCGGCCACCAGCAGCACCGGGTACAGCACGCCGAACCACTGTTGCCAGCGTCCGCAGCCGTCCACCGGGCAGAGCCCGTGCGCCAGCGGCACCCCCTCCAGCAGGCCGCCCCGGATCCGGTCGGACCACGGCGGCTGCGGCCCGGTCTTCGTGCTGACCGCCCGGAACACCGACAGCGAGTCCTCACCGGGCCCGGCCCGCAGGTTGTCGACGATCATCGGGGCCACGCCGACGACCACCCCCGCCACCAGCAGCAGGCCGGACCAGCCGAGCAGCTCCCGCCGGACCGCCCAGACCAGGGCCAGCCCGGCCACCGCGAGGTACGGCAGGATCAGCCAGTCCGACCAGACGGACAGCCCGACGAGCAGCCCGAACAGGCCGATCGCGAGCCGTCGGCGGTGGACCGTGCGGGCGGCCAACCCCACGGTGATCAGCAGCATCAGCAGCACCGCCGGCTTCACCTCCGGCCGCCCACCGACGACGGTGAGCTGGTCGCGCACCACCCGCTCCGGTCCGAGCGCGAGCAGACCCACCACGAAGGCGGCGAACCACGGTGTGCAGAGCCGGCGGGTCAGCCGGTGGATCAGGTAGAGGAAGACCGCGTACAGCGCGAGCATCGGCAGCCGCAGCACCGGCCAGCTCGGCCCGACCAGCGCCACCAGGGGAGCGGCCAGGTACGACTCCAACATCCCCATGTAGTGCTGGCCGTAGAGGAAGACCGGGTGTTCCCGGCCCTGCCCGATGTGCAGCGCGGCGAGGCCGAAGGTCGCCTCGTCGCTGTTCGACACCGGCACGGTGAACAGCGTCAGGACCAGCCGGTAGACGACACCGGCGAGCCCGAACAGCAGCGCGACGAGCGCCGGCCGGTCGAGTCGCGGGCGCCATCGCCCGCGGTGCTGCTCTGGATGCGACACGACCAACGCCCCCGTCGTCGTCCCGACCGGAGTGTTTCACGTTCGGCCGGGCCGCCGAGGTGGATCGGCGTAGCCGGGGTGGGGCGGGATCGGCTCGACGGTGGCCGGGTCGGATCGGCGCAGCCCGGTTGGCTCGCATGGCCGTGGCTGTCGACGTGTGGCAGGGTTGGCCCGTGCCACCCACTCCCGCCGGCCAACTGGCCGTTCCGAACCTGCACCGGGCTGCGCGGATCGAGGACGCCGTGCACCAGATCGTCGAGCGTCGGCTGCGGCGCACCGGCTGGCGGGTCAACATCGTCGCGTACACCGGCTACGGCGCGCCGGGTTGGGTGCGGGTGATGTGCCGGGTGCTGCTGGGTCGTCCGGACACCCGCCAGCGGGGTCGGTTGGACAAGGTCCGCGGCTGGCGCAGCTTCACCACGCTGCCCGCCAAGCACGTCACCGTGACCATCGAGGCCGGCGGGGTGTGCCACGAGACGCGGGCCGACCGCAGCGGCTTCGTCGACACCCTTGTCGAGGCCGACCTGCCACCCGGTTGGGGTACGGTCCGGCTCAGCGTCCCGGACGCCGAGCCGGTGGACGCGCCGGTGCGCATCCTCGACCCGGATGTCAGGTTCGGCATCCTCTCCGACATCGACGACACGGTGATGGTGACCGCGCTGCCCCGACCGCTGCTCGCCGCCTGGAACACGTTCGTGCTCGACGAGCACGCCCGCGCGGCCGTGCCCGGCATGGCGGTGCTCTACGAGCGGCTGGTCACCGCGCACCCCGGCTCGCCGGTCTTCTACCTCTCCACCGGAGCGTGGAATGTGGCCCCCACGTTGACCCGCTTCCTGTCCCGGCACCTCTACCCGGCCGGGCCGCTGCTGCTCACCGACTGGGGCCCCACCGCCGACCGCTGGTTCCGCAGCGGCATGGAACACAAACGGGTCACACTCGCCCGGCTGGCCCGGGAGTTCCCCGACGTGCGCTGGCTGCTGGTCGGCGACGACGGTCAGCACGACCAGGAGATCTACCGGGAGTTCGCCGCCGCCCACCCGGAGAACGTCGCCGGGGTGGCGATCCGCCGGCTCTCCCCGACCCAGTCGGTGCTGGCCGGTAGCCTGCCCGCCCCGGCCGGCCGCCCGTCGTCGGGGCCGGTGGGGCAGAAGTGGCTCTCCGCCCCGGACGGCGCCGGCCTGTGGCAGCTGCTGCGCGACGCCGGCCTGGTCTGACCGGCCGGCCTCGTCAGTCCCGGCGGAGCCAGACGGCGCCCAGCGGCGGCACCTGGAGGGCCGCTGACGCGACCATCCCGTGCCACGGCACGTCCTCGGCCCGCACCGCGCCCAGGTTGCCCACCCCCGACCCGCCGTAGTGGTGTGCGTCGGTGTTGAGCACCTCCTGCCACGTGCCGCCGGCCGGCAGGCCGATCCGGTAGTCGTGCAGGGGCTGGGCGGAGAAGTTCGCCACGCAGACAAGCGTCGAGCCGTCCGGGGCGATCCGGACGAACGACACGGTGTTGTTGGCGACGTCGTCGCCGGCGATCCAGCGGAAGCCGGCCGGTTCGGTGTCCTGTGCCCAGAGCGCCGGGGTGTCCCGGTAGACCCGGTTGAGGTCGGCGACGAGTCGTTGCACGCCGGCGCGGGCCGGGTCGTGCAGCAGGTACCAGTCGAGGCCGCGTTCCTCGCTCCACTCCCGGTCGTCGGCCAGTTCGGAGCCCATGAAGATCAGCTGCTTGCCGGGGTGCGCCCACATGTACGCCAGCAGCGCCCGCACGTTCGCCAGCCGTTGCCAGGTGTCGCCGGGCATCTTGCCAGCCAGTGAGCCCTTGCCGTGCACCACCTCGTCGTGGCTGATCGGCAGCACGTAGTTCTCGCTCCAGGCGTACGCCAGGGAGAAGGTGAGCTGGTGGTGGTGGTGCTGGCGGTAGACCGGGTCCTTCGAGGTGTAGAGCAGGGTGTCGTGCATCCAGCCCATGTTCCACTTGAAGCCGAAGCCCAGCCCGCCCTCGGCGGTGGAGCGGGTGACGCCCGGCCAGGCGGTGGACTCCTCGGCGATCATGACGACGCCGGCGTGGTGCTTGTAGACGGTCGCGTTCACCTCCTGCATGAACGCGATGGCCTCCAGGTTCTCCCGACCGCCGTACTTGTTCGGGGCCCACTCGCCGTGGTTGCGGGAGTAGTCGAGGTAGAGCATCGAGGCGACCGCGTCGACCCGCAGCCCGTCGACGTGGAACTGGTCGCACCAGTAGAGCGCGTTGGCGACCAGGAAGTTGCGCACCTCGTTGCGGCCGAAGTCGAAGACGTACGTGCCCCAGTCGGGGTGCTCGCCGCGCCGCGGGTCGGGGTGCTCGTAGAGCGGGGTGCCGTCGAACCGGGCCAGCGCCCACTCGTCCTTGGGGAAGTGCGCGGGAACCCAGTCCAGGAGTACGCCGATGCCGGCGGCGTGCAACTGGTCGACGAGGTGGCGGAACTCGTCCGGGTCGCCGAACCGGGAGGTCGGCGCGTAGTAGCCGGTCACCTGGTAGCCCCAGGAACCGCCGAACGGGTGTTCCATCACCGGCAGGAACTCCACGTGCGTGAAGCCCAGCTCGGTGACGTACGCGGTGAGTTGCTCGGCCAGCTCGCGGTAGCCCAGACCGGGCCGCCACGAGCCGAGGTGCACCTCGTAGACGCTCATCGGTTCCTGGTGCGGCTGCCGTTCGGCCCGCCGGGCCAGCCAGTCCGCGTCGTTCCACCGGTACGTCGAGTGGTGCACCACCGAGGCGGTGGCCGGCGGCACCTCGGCGTACGCGGCCAGGGGGTCGGCCTTGTCCCGCCACTGCCCGTCGGCGCCCAGCACCCGGTACTTGTAGCGGGCCCCGACCCGGGCGTTGGGGACGAACAGCTCCCACACCCCGCTGGAGCCGAGCGACCGCATCGGCCAGCCGTCGTCGGGGCCCCAGCCGGTGAATTCGCCGACCACCCGCACTCCACGGGCGTTGGGCGCCCAGACGCTGAACGCCACGCCCTCGTCGAAGACCCGGGCGCCGAGCGCCTCCCACAGCCGCTCGTGCCGGCCCTCGCGGATCAGGTGCAGGTCCAGCTCACCGAGGGTCGGCGGGTACCGGTACGGGTCGTCGTGCGTGGTGCCGTCGACCTCGACCCGGTAGTCGAGCACGGTGCCGTCGACCTGCGCCTCGAAGACGCCCACGTCGTGCACCCGCTTCATGGGGTGCCGCTCGTCGCCGACGAGCAGCGTGACGTCGCCGGCGCCCCGGCGCATCGTGCGGATCGTCGTCGAGGAGTCGGCGGGGTGCGCGCCGAGCAGCGCGTGCGGGTCGTGCGTCGCGCCGGAGATCAGCTGGTCCATCGGGCGTCCTTCGGGGCGGGAGCGGTCGGCGCGGAACGGGATGAGCGGGCGGCAGACGAACGGGCAGCCAGGCGGGAAGCCACCGTGGCCGGCGTCGTCGTGGCCGGGGCCGTCGTGGCCGGGGCGGTCGTGGCTGGGGCGGTCGTGGCCGGGGTCGTCGGCGCGGTGCCGCCGGAGAGGTCGTCCGGCACCTCGGCGACGGTGAGGTCGGCGGGCTCGGCGCCCGCCGGCTGCGGCGCGGTCGGCGGGGTCGGGCGGCGCACGGTCAACACGTGCGCGGGTTGCAGGTACGGGTCGAGCCGGACCGCGTTGCGCTGACCCCAGTCGTAGCTGGTGCCGGTCAGCTCGTCGTGCACCGTGAATCGCTCGTGCCAGTCGAAGCCGAGCGCCGGCATGTCGAGGGTGGTGTTGCCCCACTGCACGACGCGCGGGTCGAACGAGCAGATCACGATGACCGTGTTGCCGGTCTCCGGGTCGTGCTTGGACCAGCAGAGCAGCGCCGGGTTGTCGATCTCGTGGAAGCGCAGGTTGCGGAGCTGGTGCAGGGCCGGGTTGTCGCGGCGTACCCGGTTGAGGGTGGTCAGGAACGGCGCCAGCGAGCGGCCCTGCGCCTCGGCGCCGGCCCAGTCCCGGGGGCGCAGCTCGTACTTCTCGTTGTCCAGGTACTCCTCGGCGCCCGGCCGGGCCACGTGCTCGAACAGCTCGTAACCGGCGTACAGGCCCCAGGAGGGGGAGAGCAGCGCGGCCAGCACCGCCCGGATCTTGAACATCGGTGGGCCGCCGTGCTGCAACGACTCGTGCAGGATGTCCGGGGTGTTCGGCCAGAAGTTCGGCCGCATGTAGTCGGCCGCCTCGATCAGCTCCTCGCAGTACTCCCGCATCTCGGCGGCCGTCGTGCGCCAGGTGAAATAGGTGTACGACTGCGTGAAGCCGATCTTGCCGAGGCCGTGCATGATGGCGGGCCGGGTGAACGCCTCGGCCAGGAACAGCACGTCCGGGTCGACCGCCTTCACCTCGGCGATCAGCCAGTGCCAGAAGTCGAACGGCTTGGTGTGCGGGTTGTCCACCCGGAAGATCCGGATGCCCTCGCCGACCCAGTGCAGCACCACCCGCAGCACCTCGGCCCGGATGCCCTCCGGGTCGTTGTCGAAGTTGACCGGGTAGATGTCCTGGTACTTCTTCGGTGGGTTCTCCGCGTACGCGATGCTGCCGTCGGCCCGGGTGGTGAACCACTCCGGGTGCTCGGTGACCCAGGGGTGGTCCGGCGCGCACTGCAACGCCAGGTCCATCGCCACCTCCAGGCCCTGCGCCGCCGCCGCCTGGATGAAGGCCCGGAAGTCTGCCGGCGTACCCAGATCGGGGTGGATTGTGTCGTGGCCGCCCTCGGCGGCGCCGATCGCCCACGGCGAGCCCACGTCGGTCGGCCCGGCGGTGAGCGCGTTGTTGCGGCCCTTGCGGTTGACCCGGCCGATGGGGTGGATCGGCGGCAGGTAGAGCACGTCGAAGCCCATCGCGGCGACACCCGGCAGCCGCTCGGTGGCGGTAGCGAAGGTGCCGGACCGGCCGCCCACCGCTCCTTCGGAGCGGGGAAAGAACTCGTACCAGGCCGAGTAGAGCGCCCGCTTGCGGTCAACCCAGATCGAGTACGTGTCACCGACGGTGACCAACTCCCGTACCGGGTGCTCCCAGAGCAGGTCGGCCAGGGCCAGCGCCGGGTCGACCCGCTGGGCCAGCGGCAGGTCGGTGTCGACAAGCGCGGTGAGCGCGTCGGCGACCCGGGGCCGGTCGGCGGTCGGGACGAGGTCCCGGGCGGCGGCGAGCACCCGCGCGCCCTCGGCCAGGTCGTTGGCCAGGTCCTCCGGCCCCTGCCCGGCGGCGATCTTCTTGGTCACCGCGTTCTGCCAGGTCAGGTACGGGTCCTGGAACGCCTCTACGGAGAAGGTCCACGAGCCGACGGCGTCCGGTGCGATGGTGGCGTGCCAGCGGTCCTGGCCGGGCTCGCCGGGGCGCATCCGGGTGAACGGCCGGCTCGCGCCATCCGGGCCAGCCCACACCACGTTGCAGCCGAGCGCGTCGTGCCCCTCCCGGTAGGCGCGCGCCGACACCGGAACCGGCTCGTCGACCACCGCCTTGGCCGGGTATCGCCCGCACGAGACGACGGGGGAGACGTCTTCGATCGGGAACCGTCCAGTCACCCCGCCAACCTACTGCGCGAGATCCGTTCGCGCGCGGCCAAGCCCGCCGGTCCGCCCCACGCCCCCGGGTAGCCCAGCAAGATCCGCGCACCTTCGGGGAAGCTGCTGCTTCCCGACGCTGACGCTGACCACGCCGGGCGACTGATCACACTCGGGCCGCTGACCGCCGCTCCCGTCGTCCGACCGTCACCCGCTTGCGCGCGGCCACACACCTCGCTTGCCCCGCCTCGCCCCGTCGCGACGGTCCGCAGCCTGCAAGATCGCGCAAAATCCTGGTTGTAGTGGTATCGGCGCGGCGGCGATGCCACTAGATCCTGGTTCGAGCGTGACCTTGACGGCGGTTGGCACTCCAAGCCCGGGTTCCGGTCTCGAAGGCGGTGCCGTGGCCCGGACTGCCCTCAAGATCCACACGGCTTCCTTGAAAGCGCGGTGTCGAGGCGACCCGGATGCTGCGGCTTCCTGCAACCCGAGTGGATCTAGGCAGGGCGAGGGCCGCGAACGGAGTCAGGCAGGCGGGTTCGGGGCCACGAACGACCCCTTGCCCTGTCGGGTGACGATCCAGCCTCGCTCCTCCAGAATCCGGAGGGCGTAACGCACTGGCCAGGCGCTTGACTGGTACTGCTCGCGCATCTCGGCGATGGACGGCAGCTTGTCGCCTGGCTGCAAAGTGCCCGCCCGGATCGAAGCCGATACGTCAGCGATGATCTGCTCGTAAAGCGGTGCCTGCGGCATGGTGGTGCCACCTCTCGTCAGCGCACCGATCTTCGCACCATGAGTGACACACCGTGCATGCTCTGTTGACTGTGAAGGCAGTGCCTTCTAAGTTGGATTGCGACAGGGATCCTCTCGTCAGCAGCGGAGTGTCCTGAGCAACTGGGCGGTGAACGCAACAGCTCCCGCGCAACCCGCCGCCGGCCTGCACTTCTCATCGCCCGCGACCTCCCAGCACCCAGTACCCCCGTCACCCACCCATTCATCGCGCCGCGAGGAGGCACAGTTGGACGAGCGACTGCCGGATGGGCCGCTGCCGCCCGCGTACCCCATTGCCGGGGGGCGGCCACCGCAGCCGGACGGGGATCGGGTGCCCGGTCCGGCCCGGCCCACGCGGGAGCCGCTCACCGGGCGGCAGTACGCCCACGGCATCGCGATCGCTGTGGTCGTATTCGTGCTGTTTGTGGTTGGGGTCCTGCGGTGAGCGCGACGGGCCGGCGGTGAACGAGCTGCCGGTAGGCCGCCGGGTCGCGCTGTGGCGGGTACGGCGGAACATGACGCAGCAGCAGTTCGCCGACCGGCTCGGCAAGTCGAAGAGTTGGGTGGACAAGGTCGAGCGTGGGGTACGTCGGTTGGAGCGGGTGTCCAACCTCCGGGAGGTCGCCGAGACGCTGCGCATCGACGTGGAGGTTCTGCTGGCGGCCCGGCCCGTGCGGCCGACTCCGGTCACGGCCGGGGTGGACGCGGTGCGGACGGCGCTGGCCCGCTACCACCTACCGGGTGCGGACCGGCCGCCGCTGGTGGATGAGTTGCGGGCCCGGCTGGAGCATGCCGAGCAGAGCTATCGGCACGCCCGTTATCCGGCGCTGCTGGCCCTGCTGCCCGGTCTGCTCGACGCCGTCCGCGAAGCGCACGCCGCTCGCCCCGGCGCGGCGGACGTGCTGCTGGTGTCGGTGTACGGGCTCATCGCGTTGGTGCTGGTCAAGGTCGACCAGGGGGAGTTGGCCTGGCTGGCCGCCGACCGTGGAATGACCGTCGCCCTGGCGACCCACGACCCGCAGCTGGCCGCCGTCGCCACCGTTTCACTGAGTCAGGCCCTGCGGTCCCGTGGTCGACGGCGCTCCGCCCTGGACGCCGCGCTCGTCGCCGCGGACCGCATCGGCACGCACGATGGGTCCCCGGCCAGCGCGCTGCGCGGGACGTTGCTCCTTCAAGCCGCCCTCGCCGCCGCGGGCGGGGGAGACGAACGCCTCGCCCGCCAGGCGCTCGACCAGGCCGCGGAGATCGCCCGAGACGCCGGCCGGGGCGACGGCGACGGTGGTGCTGGCTCGGGTGGTGCTGGCTGTGGCGGTGCGGTCTTCGGTGTCGGGGGTTTCGGTCAGGCGGCGGTCGAAGCCGCCCGGGTGGTTGCCGACACTGCCCTCGGCGACGTCACCACGGCGACCGCCCGGCACGAGCGACTAGTGGCCGGCGACGAGTGGCGGTGCCTGCCGCCCGAGCACCGGGCCGCGTACCTCCTTGATGTGGCCCGTGGGTACGCCCTGGCCGGCGACGTGTATCGCGCGGGCCGTGCGGTCCTCGACGCGGAGCGCACCGCCCGCAGCGAGGTGCACGACCGGCCGGCGGTACGGAAGCTGGTCGCGGTCGTGTGGCGGTCCGCCGACGCACCGGCCGGCCTGGCCCAGCTCGCCGCCACCCTCCGCGTCACGTGACGCGCGCCGCGGGCAGCGGTCAGCTCCGTCGCTGGCTATCTGCGTCGGTGGTACTGGTTGCGGCGGGGGACCTGTTCGGGGTCGAGCCAGGCCGGTGGGATGAACTCTGGATGCCCGTCGCCGCCGAGCTGGACGACCCAGTCGCCGTGGTGCAGGTGTCGGTGGTGGTGGCCGCAGAGCAGCACAGCGTTGGCCAGGCAGGTCGGGCCGCCGTCGGCCCAGTGCTTGATGTGGTGGCCGTCGCACCAGCGCGGCGGACGGTCGCAGCCCGGGAACGCGCAACCCCGGTCGCGCAGCACGAGTGCGCGTCGCAGCGGACCGCTGATGAGGCGGCGTTGCCGGCCGACGTCGAGTGGTTGACCGTTGCCGCCGAGCACTGCGGGCAGGATCGCCGCGTCGCAGGCCAGGCGGCGCACGGCCTCGGGCGTGAGGTGTAGGCCGGTGTCGAGAGCGCCGGTGCCCAACTGGCGGGTCAGCCCGTCGTAGCTGGTGGTGACGACGAGTTGGGCGAGGTCGCCGCCGTTCTCGGGTAGCTCACCGGTACGAAGGGCGAGCCGGCACAGGTCGGCGACGGCGTCGTGGCGGCGTTGGCCCGGGGTGCGGGTGTCGTCGGGCCCGGTGGGGGTGGTGAGCGGGTCGATGGCGGCGCGCAACGCGGCGGCGGCTTCGGGGTCGAGGATGCCGGTGAGGCGTAGCCGGCCGTCGGTCTGCTCGCTGATGGTGACGTGCCGCTCGCGGGCGGCCCGCGACTCCTGCGCCCGCAGCGCCGCCTCGGCGGCGGCGTCGGCGACGTCCGGGGCGACGTGGTCGAGGATCCGGGTGCCGAGCCTGCGCAGCAGGGCGGCGTCGAACTGTGTCGCCCAGTCGACGAGGACGCCGACGGCCTTGTCGGCGGCCTCCGCCCCGGCGGTTGCGTGGACGGTCTCGACCGTGGCGGCGATGACCCGGACCTGCTCCACGTCGACCGCCCCGCCGGCCAACGCGTCCCGCACTCCGGGCGGCGCGGTGTCGAGGGTGGCGGCCAGCTCGACCAGACGACGGGCGACACCGACGCCGAGGCGCAACCGGTCACGCAGCCACACCGCCGTCGAGGACGCCCCCTGTGCCGTCGCGGTGCCTCGGCCATCCAACTCCCGCACCAGGGTCAACTTGACCGCCGCCAGGCGCTGCTCCAGGCGATGCGTCGCCTCCAAGGCTGCCACGAGATCGCGCTCGGTGGCAGCCCAGGCGGCCGTGCCGAAGCAGCCCGCCACCGCGGCCTCGGCCTGCTCCAACGCATCGATCACCGGCAAAGACTAGAACAGGTGTACGACACTTTCCGATCCCGTGGGCTGGTCCGGTCGAGGCGGATCACCACAGCGGAAGTGACGTAGCCTCCCGCCATGACCGAACGGGTGAGCGTCGCGGTTGTCGGTGTCGGTAACAACACGTCCGCGTTGGTGCAGGGGCTTGCCCTCTACCGCCAGAGCGGCAGCCTGGTCGGAATCCGCAGGCCGATGATCGACGGGCTCGGGGTGGGGGACATCGACGTGGTGGCGGCCTTCGCCACCTCCGAGGAGAAGATCGGTCGGGACCTGACCGAGGCGATCTTCCTGGCGCCCAACAACTTCCCCCGGCTGAACTGCGACCTGCCCGAAGCGGGTGTGCCGGTCACGAAGGGCCTCGTCGACGCGACCGAGGTGCGGCGGGTGGCGGCGGCGCTGGCAGGGGCGGAGGTGCTGCTCTACTCGGCGCCGAGTGGCCGGCCGGAGACCGCCCAGGCGTACGCCGCGGCAGCCCACACGGCGGGTGTCGCCTTCATCAACACCACCTCCGACCCGGTCGCCCGCGATCCGCGGCTGCTGGCGAGCTTCGAGGCGGCCGGTCTGCCGCTGCTCGGCGACGACCTGGCCAGCCAGTTCGGCACCTCGGTGCTGCACAACGCGCTGCTGCGGCTCCTGGAGGAGCGGGGCCTCACCCTGGTCAGCTCCTACCAGGTCAATCTGGGCGGCACCGAGGACTTCCGCAACCTGGTCGAGAACCCCAACACCAAGAAGCAGTCCAAGCTCAACGCCCTGTCGGCGGCTGGCAGCGTCGAGGTGGCCCCGCTCGGATATCTGCCGCATCTCGCGTCGCAGAAGGTGGCTCACCTCAACCTTGAGGCGCAGGGTTGGGGTGAGACCTCGGTGAGCCTCGACGTGAAGCTGAAGGTGCATGACCCGAGTGGTGCCGCCGGCGTCAACATCGACCTCATCCGCATCGCCGCCAGCGCGCTACGGAACGGGCGCGGTGGTCATCGCGCCGAGGCGACGCCGTTGCTCAAGTCGCCGCCGGGAACGGCGATCTGACGTCCGTCTCCCTCAGGCCGCGCCGACGGAGCGGTAGACCTCCAGCGTCTGCCGGGCGATGGCGTCCCAGGAGAAGTGCCGCACCGCGCGCCGCCGGCCGGCCAGGCCGAACCGCTCGGTGCGCGCCGGGTCGCCCAGCAGGGTGTTGATCGCAGCCGCGAGGTCAGCCACGAAGCGGTCCGGGTCCAGGGGGGTGCCGGAGCCGTCGGTGGCCTGCTCGATCGGCACCAGCAGGCCGGTCTCGTCGTCGGCCACGACCTCGGGGATGCCGCCGGTCGCGGTCGCCACGACTGCCGTCTCGCAGGCCATCGCCTCCAGGTTGACGATGCCCATCGGTTCGTAGACCGACGGGCAGACGAAGACCGTGGCGTGCGTGAGCACCTGGATCACCTCGGGCTTGGGCAGCATCTCGGCCACCCAGACCACACCGGAGCGTTTGGCCCGCAGTTCGGCGACCAACTCCTCCACCTCGGCGGCGATCTCGGCGGTGTCCGGCGCGCCGGCGAGCAGGACGAGCTGGGTGTCGGCCGGCAGTTCCCGGGCGGCCCGCAGCAGGTACGGCAGCCCCTTCTGCCGGGTGATCCTGCCCACGTAGACCACGCTGGGGCGGGACGGGTCGACGCCGAGCCGGTCGAGCACGTCGGTGCCCTGATCCGGGGCGTACTGGATGGTGTCGATGCCGTTGTAGACCACCCGGACCCGGTCGGGGTCGATCTGCGGGTACGCGGTGAGCACGTCGTTGCGCATCCCGCCGCTGACCGCGATCACCGCGTCGGCGGCCTCCATCGCGGTGCGCTCGATCCAGGAGGAGAGCGCGTAACCGCCGCCGAGCTGCTCGGCCTTCCACGGCCGCAGCGGCTCCAGGCTGTGCGCGGTCACCACGTGCGGCACCCCGTGCAGCAGCTTCGCGGTGTGGCCGGCCAGGTTCGCGTACCAGGTGTGGCTGTGCACCACGTCGGTCCCGGCCGCGCCGGCGGCCATCTCCAGGTCCACGCCCATCGTGCGCAGCGCGGCGTTCGCGCCGGTCAGGCCGGGTGGTTCGGCGTACGCGGTGACGCCCGGCTCGGTGCGCGGCAGGCCGAAACAGTGCACCCGTACGTCGGCGAGGCGGCGCAACTCCCGAGCCAGGTACTCGACGTGCACGCCCGCGCCGCCGTAGACCTCCGGTGGGTACTCGCGGGTGAGAAGGTCAACGCGTAGAGGGGTGCGTTCCGTCATGACCTCGCACCCTAGTGCAGAAGACTCCCCGTACGAGTGGTGAAGTGCGACGCGGGTGGATAGCGTCGGGGCATGGCTGCCAAGGTGCTCGCGATCGTCCTGGCGGGTGGGGAGGGCAAGCGCCTGATGCCACTCACCACGGATCGGGCCAAGCCGGCCGTCCCGTTCGGCGGGATGTACCGCATGGTCGACTTCGTCCTCTCCAACCTGGCCAACGCCGGCTATCTCAAGATCGTCGTGCTGACCCAGTACAAGTCCCACTCCCTCGACCGGCACATCACCAAGACCTGGCGGATGTCCACGCTGCTCGGCAACTACGTGACCCCGGTGCCCGCGCAACAGCGTCGCGGCCCGTGGTGGTTCGCCGGCTCGGCCGACGCCATCTACCAGAGCTTCAACCTGATCAACGACGAGCAGCCCGACTACGTGATCGTCTTCGGCGCCGACCACATCTACCGGATGGACCCCCGGCAGATGGTGGAGGACCACATCGCCTCCGGCGCGGCGGTGACCGTCGCCGGCATCCGCCAGCCGCTGTCGATGGCCGACCAGTTCGGCGTCATCGAGGTCGGCGACGACGGCAAGCGGATCCGGGCGTTCCGCGAGAAGCCCACCGACGCGGTCGGTTTGCCCGACGCACCGGACGAGATCTACGCCTCGATGGGCAACTACGTCTTCACCACCCGGGCGCTCTGCGAGGCGGTCGAGCGCGACGCCGAAGACAAGACCAGCAAGCACGACATGGGCGGCAGCATCATCCCGATGCTCGTCGAGCGCGGCGAGGCGAACGTCTACGACTTCCGCGACAACGAGGTGCCGGGCAGCACCGACCGCGACCGCGGTTACTGGCGTGACGTGGGGACGCTCGACTCGTTCTACGACGCGCACATGGATCTGATCAACGTGCACCCCGTCTTCAACATGTACAACTTCGACTGGCCGATCTACACCGAGCAGCCGCCGTGGCCGCCGGCGAAGTTCGTCCACCAGTGGGGTGAGCGGGTCGGCCGGGCGGTCGGCTCGATGGTCTCCCCGGGTGTGGTGATCTCCGGTTCGCTGGTGGAGAACTCGATCGTGTCGCCGAAGGTGCGGGTGCACTCCTGGGCGCACGTCGAGGGCTCGGTGCTGATGGAGGGTGTGGAGATCGGCCGGCACGCCGTGGTCCGGCGGGCCATCCTGGACAAGAACGTGTTCGTCCCGGAGGGCGCCGAGATCGGCGTCGACCTGGAGAAGGACCGGCAGCGCTACACCGTCTCCGACAACGGCATCGTGGTGATCGGCAAGGGCCAGAAGGTCGAGCCGTGACCGACAGGTACTCCCCGAGGAGGTTCCCGCAGTGACCCACCCCCGTGCCGGCCAGCCCGCCGAGCCCGCCGACCTGGTCGACGTGCCGCGCCTGGTGACCGCCTACTACGCCGAGCATCCGGATCCCGCGGACCCGGCGCAGCAGGTGTCGTTCGGCACCTCCGGCCACCGCGGCTCCAGCCTGCGCAACGCGTTCAACTCCGACCACATCCTGGCGGTCACCCAGGCGCTCTGCGACTACCGACGCGAGCAAGGGCTGGACGGGCCGCTCTTCCTCGCCCGGGACACCCACGCGCTCTCCGCGCCGGCCGCGGTGGATGCCCTGGAGGTGCTCGCCGCCAACGGGGTCACCGTGCTGGTGGACAGCCGCGACGGCTACACCCCGACCCCGGCGCTGTCGCACGCGATCCTCACGCACAACCGGGGGCGCACCAGCGGGCTCGCCGACGGCATCGTGATCACCCCGTCGCACAACCCGCCCGACGACGGTGGTTTCAAGTACAACCCCACCAACGGCGGGCCGGCCGACACCGACGTGACCCGGTGGATCCAGGACCGGGCCAACACCATCCTCGCCGCCGGGCTCAAGGAGGTCCGCCGGATCACCTACGCGCGGGCGCGGGCCGCCGACACCACCGGGGAGTACGACTTCCTCGCCACCTACGTCGACGATTTGCCGGCGGCGATCGACATCGACGCGATCCGCGACGCGGGGATCCGGATCGGCGCGGACCCGCTGGGCGGGGCGAGCGTGGCGTACTGGGGTGAGATCGCCGAGCGCCACCGTCTGGACCTGACCGTGGTCAACCCGACGGTCGACCCGACCTGGCGGTTCATGACCCTGGACGGCGACGGCAAGATCCGGATGGACTGCTCCTCGCCGAACGCGATGGCGTCGCTGATCGCCGCACGGGCCGACTACCAGATCTCCACCGGCAACGACGCCGACGCCGACCGGCACGGCATCGTCACCCCGGACGCCGGGCTGATGAACCCGAACCACTACCTGGCGGTGGCGATCCGTCACCTGTTCCGCACCCGCACCGAGTGGGGGCCGAACGCCGCGGTGGGCAAGACCCTGGTCTCCTCGTCGATGATCGACCGGGTCGCCGCCGACCTGGGTCGGCCGCTGCTGGAGGTGCCGGTCGGCTTCAAGTGGTTCGTCCCCGGCCTGCTCGACGGCGCGGTCGGCTTCGGCGGCGAGGAGAGCGCCGGGGCGTCGTTCCTGCGTCGCGACGGCTCGACCTGGACCACCGACAAGGACGGCCTGCTGCTCTGTCTGCTCGCCGCCGAGATCCAGGCCACCACCGGGCGCAGTCCGAGCGAGCACTGGGCGGAGTTGGCCGAGCGTTTCGGCGCGCCCGCGTACGCCCGGATCGACGCCCCGGCCACCCGGGAGCAGAAGGCCGTGCTCGGCAAGCTCTCCCCGGAGCAGGTCACCGCCACCGAGCTCGCCGGTGAGCCGATCACCGCGACGCTCACCACCGCCCCCGGCAACGGCGCACCGATCGGCGGTCTCAAGGTCACCACCGAGTCCGGCTGGTTCGCCGCCCGCCCGTCCGGCACCGAGGACGTCTACAAGATCTACGCCGAGTCGTTCCAGGGCCCGGAACACCTCCGCCGTCTCCAGCAGGAAGCGCAGGACCTCGTCACCCAGGTTCTCGGCTGAGCGGTCGGGCGCCTGCTCGACACGCAGCGGGGCCGACGCCGGAAGGCGTCGGCCCCGTTTCCGCGAGGTCAGCGGGCCAGCGGTATGCCCCCGCGCCGTTGGGGGAGCGGGCCGTGCAGGATGCCGCAGAGCCGGGCGAGCTGATCGACGACCTTGGCCGGTTCGGCGAACGGATCCAGGCCACTGACCTCAAGGGGGTCCAGGGCCGGAACGGTGACGTGCGAGATCAGCGGGTGCAGCGGTCGGTGGTCGGCCTCGCCCTGACCGAGCAGGTCCTCGTGCAGCTTCTCCCCGGGACGTAGCCCGGTGTAGACGATCGGGACCGGGCTGGCCGCCTGCTCGATCATGCGGCGGGCGAGGTCGTCGATCCGGACCGGCTCACCCATGTCGAGCACCAGGGCCTCCCCGTCCCGGCCGATGGCGGCCGCCTGGAGGACCAGGTGCACCGCCTCCTGCACCGTCATCAGGTACCGGGTCACGTTGGGGTCGGTGACGGTCAGCGGCTGCCTCGCCTCGATCTGCCGTTGGAAGGCGGTCACCACCGAGCCTCGGCTGCTCAGGACGTTGCCGAACCGGACGCTCAGGAAGGTGCCCGGGTAGGTCGCCGCCGCGTGCGCGGTCAGCATCTCGGTGATGCGCTTCGAGTAGCCGAGCACGCTGATCGGGTCGGCTGCCTTGTCGGTGGAGATGTTGACGAACCGGGCGACGTCCCGGCACGCCTCCAGAACGGTGAGCGTCCCCCAGACGTTGGTCTTGACCGCCTCGCCCGGGTGGCGTTCCAGCAGGGTCAGGTGCTTCAGCGCGGCGGCGTGGAAGACGACCTCGGGGCGACGTTCCCGCATGATGCGTCGGACGCCCTCGTCGTCCCGCAGGTCGGCGAGGATGAGCTCGGGGCCGTCCAACAGGGCGCGCCCGGTGAGCGACATCTGAAGGCTGTGCAGGGCCGACTCGTCGCGGTCCAGCATCATCAGCTCGCCGGGGTTGGCGCGCATGATCTGCCGGCACAGCTCCGAGCCGATCGAGCCCCCGGCACCGGTGACCAGAACGCGGCGACCGGTGAGCCCGTTGTCGTCCAGGGTCAGGTCGCCGACCACCTGACGTCGGCCGAGCAGATCACTGATCTGGACGTCCCGCACGTCGCTGACCGTGATCCGGTGGTCCACCAGCTCGCGGACCGGTGGCAGGACCTTGAACGCCGCGCCGGTGCGCAGGGTCGCCTCCCGCACCTCGCGGATCAGCGTGGCGTCGGCGTTGGCCACCGCGAAGATCACGGTGGTGGCGCCGGTACGGCGGATCACGTCGACGAGGTGCTGCCGGCCGCCCAGCACCGGCACGCCGGCGATGCGCAGGTCGTGTTTGCCCGGGTCGTCGTCGAGCGCGCCGACGGGCAGGTAGCGGCCCTTCGGGTCGCTGAGCATCGCGCGTACCAGCCCCTGCCCGGCCTCGCCGAGACCGAAGAGGAGCACCGGCGTCGCCGAGCGGGCGTCGGGTCGCATCGCGCGGTCCCGCCGGTGGCGGTGCAGCAGACGGCAGCTGAGCATCAGCAGCAGCGCCAGCGCGGCGCCGATCACGGGGGTGCTGGCCGGCACCGGGCGTTCGCCCAGCGCGAGCAGGGCGACGAGGACGATCGCCGCCGTCGTGGCGGTGGTGCCGGCGAGGCCCCGAACCTCCTCGACGGTGCCGAGGGGCTGGCGACCGGAACGGATGCGCCGCAGCGCGCTGACGCCGACGTGCAGCACGGCGGCCCCGCCGCCGAGCAGTACCGCGTTGACCGCCTGGTCGATGGTGAGAGCTAGCTCGTACCTCGCCCAGCCCGCGACCGTGAACCCGCCGACCCAGCCGAGGGCGTCGGCGGCGAGGAAGATGGCGGTCCGACGACGACTCACCCTGGCCCGGCCGGTGGCTGTTGATGTCGTTGGCTCAACCCGTTGTATCTCCGGCGGCATCTACGACTCCCTGTCCTGTCCGTGGCCGGGGGTGACCCAGGGCAGGTCAGGGGGCCACGCACGTCCCCTCACTGCTTAGCGGAATATGCGCCCCAGAATCCGGTTTTCACATTTCTATGACCGGTTGTCTGATTTAGTGTCGGGAAACCCGACGAGAGCGCCCCTACCGGCGAGGCTCCTCGCGGCGGCCGAGCTGGCGACGCAGGCTTTCGGGGAGCAGCTCGCGAAGCTGCTCCGGCAACAGCGGCAGGTCCAGCAGCCCCAGCTTGAGCTGATTGCGTTCCTGGTGGCGGCGCGGGTCGAGGCGGACCACCAGGCCGGCGTCGTGGCGGTAGTGCACCTCCACCGCGCCCGTCGTCGACCGGTTGCGGATCACCCGCCCGTCCACCTCCACCGAGACCGGCCCGGACCCGGGGCGCAGGTCCAGCCGTACCGTCTCCTCCGGCGCGAGCACCACCGACCGGGAGATGCCGGCCGCCGGCGCGCTCGGCGTCACCACCACGGCCCGCGTCGCGGGGGAGATCAGCGGGCCGCCGGCGGCGTAGCTGTAGGCGGTCGACCCGGTCGGGGTGCAGACGACCACCGCGTCACAGCGGTAGTAGCCGTACTGTTGCCCGTCCACGCTCAGGGTGGCGCTGACGAAGCCCTGCCCCGGATGGCGGACCAGCGCGATGTCGTTGAACGCGACGACGTCGTCGCCGCACACGGTGCAGGCCAGGCAGCTGTGTGCCTCGAGGGTGTACTCCCCGGTGAGCAGTCGGGCCAGCGCCGCCGGCAGCTCCGGCGGTTCGACCTCCACGAGGAACCCCAGCTTGCCCAGGTGTACGCCGAGCACCGGCTTCGGGTCGCGGACGGCCATCCGCAGCGCGCCCAGCATCGTGCCGTCCCCGCCGATGGCGATCAGCATGTCCGACCCGGAGGCCAACTCGTCCTCCGGCACCCCCCGGACCGCCTCGGGCACCCGGTGCCGGTCCTGTTCGCGGACCGCCAGGGCGGCGTGGTGCTGGGCGGCCCAGGCCACGATCGTGCCCACCACCGGGGACGCGTCCCGGGTGGGATGGAGCACCAGCCCGAGCCGGAACCGATCCATACTCCCAGCTCATCACAGTTTGGGCGGCCGGCAGGGCCCTACGCGCAACGACCGCGTACGCAAGGGCGTTTCGCCCGGTCGGTTGGTTCGTTGGGTCAGGAGCGACCAACCACATCCCGAAGGGGGCCCGCGCGATGACCTGGCCCGGGGCTGCCCTCGACCCCGGCGGGGTGACCGGTGCAGCCGAGGCGCGGATGGACCCGTCGACCGGGGACAGGGCGTCGGGCGCCCACCGGGATCTCGTCGGTCGGGTGCTCCGCTGCTATCCGGTGACCGTCGTCGTGCTCGCTCCGTACGCGCTGCTCATCCTGCCGATGGCGGTCGTCTACCGGAATCCGGATACCGGCTTCATCGTCTCCCTGGTCGGGCTCGCTTTGCTGGGCAGCGTCGCCGTGGAGACGACCGGCAGGCTGTTCGGACGTCCCGACCCACGGTGGCGGGAGGGCTTCCGACGCGCCCACGCCCGGTATCCGTGGCTCTACCCGGTCGCCATCGTGGTCACGCTGACCAGCATGGCCGCGAACGTGCTCGGGGCCCACCTCGGTCGGGGAACCATCGTCAACCAGGTCTCCGGTGACCTGTCCGGCGGGCCGCTCGCGATGGTGAGCACGCTCTTCTCGGGCTGGACGGCCCTGGGCTTCGCGTTGCTGGTGGCCAGCCACCTGGGCGGCCGGCTGTCGCGGGCGAAGCTGTACGGCTGGCTGGCCGTCCTCGTCGGCGCGGAGCTCTACGTCGCCATGCTGACGGCCGTCACCGCGCCACTGGTCGCGCTGGTGTTCTTCATGGCTGCCACCGGAGCGCTCTGCGGCGTCTTCCGACTGCGTTACCTGGCGCTCTGCGCGGTGGTGCTCTTCCTCGCCTGGCCGGCCGTGTTCGAGCACCGCAACGCCATCCGGGAGGATCGCGGCGTCGCGGTGGACACCAAGGTCACCGCCAAGGACCGGCTGCGGCTGGACAACCAGCTCAGTCTGGTGGCGGGCTTCGACGTCCCGGTCGACCTGGGTCAACCCGGGGTCACCGACTACCTGCGGTACGGGCTGGTGCCCCGGGTGCTGGACCCGGACCGGCCGGCGATCTCCACCGGGCAGCAGATCAACCAGTACATCGGCGGCGGCCCGACATCGGCCTACACCTTCCTGCTGCTGGGCAACATCTGGTTCTTCGACGGCCCGACCGGCGTGGTCGCCGTGCACGCCTTCTGGGCCGCGGTGGCAGCGGTGCTGCTGCGCTGGCGGGGTCCGCCCGGCCCGATCCGGCTGAGCCTCTTCTGCCTGGTGCTCTTCGATCCGCTGCTCTGGTCCAACACCTACCCCGACTCCACCATCAGCTTCCTGCAGCACGTGGTGGCGGCGATGCCGGTCTTCGTCCTGCTGGGGCTCAGCCGCCGCCCCCTGCACGGGGCCCGCAAGAACCCGGCCACCGGCCGGTTGGGCACCGCCCCGGGCGCGGCCCGGTGACCGTACGGGTGGGGCGGCACGCGGCCGGGCGGGCCGATGCCCCGGACGGTCCACGCACCGGTCGCCGGGCGCTGCTCGCGCTTGTCGTCGGCGGGCTCTCCAGCGGCGGCAACCTGCTGCTGGCGATCACCGTGACCCGGCTGGAGTCGGTCGGCGGGCTGGGTCAGTTCGCCCTGGCCTTCTCGTTCTACATCGTCGGCTCCGGGTTGGTGCGGAGCACCGTGACCGACACCGTGCTGGCCACCGGGGTCGAGGTCGCGTTGGCCGCCCGGCGGGCGATCCTGCTCGGCCTCGTCGGTGGCACCCTGGTCGGCGCGGCCGGCGCGGCGTACGGCTCGCGCTACCTGCTGTTCGCGGGCCTCGCCCTGCCCGGGTTGGTCCTCTACGACTACACCAAGGCGGTCGCCGTCGGCATCGGCGCTCCCTCGGCGGCGATGGCCCAGGAGGTCGCCTGGGCGGCGCTCACCGGGTGTGCCGCGCTGGCCGGGCTGCTCCGAGTGATCGACACGCCGTACGTCTTCGCCCTGTGGGCCGTCGGCGGCGGCCTGATCGGTGTGGTCGTCGCGGCCCGGCGCCGGTACGCGCTGGTGCCGGGCTGGCGGGTCGGGCGAGCCGAGACCCGCGTCGCGGCGGGGTTCGGTGCGCAGTTCCTGCTGACCACCGGGTCGGCGCAGTTGGCGCTGACCGCGGTGGCGTTGGTCGCCGGGACGGCGGTGGTCGGCGCGTTGAGCGCCGGGCGAACGCTGCTGGGGCCGGTCAATCTCGTGCTGTCGACAGCGGCGACGCTGATCCTGCCGCAGTTGGCCCGCACCCGGGCCGAGTCCCGAGCGGTGCGGACGCGGGCGGCTGTCCGGCTCGCACTGCTCGTGGCCGCCGCCGTCCTGCCGTTGACCGTCGCCGTCGCACTGTTGCCGGACGCGGTCGGAAAGGAACTGCTCGGCGCCAACTGGACCGTCGCCCGGAGCCTGCTGGTGCTGCTCGCGCTGGAGAGCCTGCTCGCCGTACCGGCCACGATCGGCTTCGCCGGGCTGCGGATCGAGCGGGCGAGCCGGCGGGCGATAGTGCTCGGCGTCCTACTCGGTGGGCTCCGCGTGCCGGCGGTCGTCGCCGGGGCGGTCCTGTTCGGCGCGGCGGGAGCGGCCGGCGCGCTCGTCGTACTGGCCCTGGTCAGTGCGGTCGCCTGGGGCGGCAGCTATCTCCTGCTGCTGCGGGACCCCGCAGCGGACCGTCCACCGGCCGTCCAACCGGTCTGACCCCGGACCGCGCCGACGGGGTCGGCGCGGTCCGGCAGTGGGTCAGGCGATGGTCGCCAGGGCGGCGCGGACGCGCTCCACCACGGCCTTGACCGCCGGTTCGGCCAGATCGGCGTACGTGGGCAGGTTGATGCCGCGCCGGCTCAGGTCCTCGGTCACCGGACAGTCCGCGCCCGGATCACGATGCGCGGGCAGGTCCGGGATCGGCACGAAGAACGGGCGGGTCTCCACGCCGAGTCGGGCGAGCGCGACGGCCAGCGCGTCCCGAGAGGTCGCGTCCCCCTCGGCCCCGACGAGGAAGGCTGCCATCCAGGGCGCGCGGCGAACCCCGGCGGCCACCGGCTGCGCCGACAGCGCCGGCTCGTCGGCCAACTGCTCCTCGTAACCGGCGATCACCCGGTCCCGGAGGGCGACGATCTCGTCCGCCCGCTCCAGTTGGGCGCAGAGCACCGCGGCACACAGGTTCGTCATCCGGTAGTTGTAGCCCAGCACCGGGAAGTAGTACCGCCGTTGCGGATCCATGCCCTGGTTGCGTAGCAGGCGCATCCGATCGGCCAGGGCCGCGTCGGAGGTGGTCACACAGCCGCCCTCGCCGGAGGTGAGCACCTTGTTGCCGAAGAACGAGAAGGTCGTGACGTCGGCGAGCGAGCCGGTGGGTCGCCCGTCGAGGGTGGCGCCGAACGACTCCGCCGCGTCGGCGACCAGGAGCAGGCCGTGCCTGTCGCAGAGGTGGCGCAGGGCGGTGTAGTCGGCCGGGTGCCCGTACAGGTCGACGGCGATGACCGCCCGGGTACGCGGGCCGATCGCGGCGCGTACCGCTGCCGGGTCGACACACCAACTCTCCGGCAGGACGTCCACGCAGACGGCACGCGCGCCGCAGTACGCGACGGCGTTGGCCGTCGCCACGTAGGTCAGCGCGGGGACGATCACCTCGTCCCCCGGCCCGATGCCCGCCGCCGCGAGGACCAGGTGCAGCGCGACAGTGCCGTTGCTTGTCGTCAGGGCGGTGTCGACGGCGCAGCGACGGGCGAAACGCTCCTCGAAGTCCCGCAGGTACGGGCCCTGCGACGAGATCCACCCGCTCCTCAACGCGTCGACCACGTACCGCTCCTCCAACGTGGAGAGGCTCGGTCGGGCCACCGGATAGGTGTCGTCCGCGATGCTCATGATCCATCCCCTCCGCCGGCGACGGTGTCGTTCGCGGCCTCGGTGACGAACGGGGACCGTGGCACCGGACCCGATCCGCCCCGCGCCGCCCAGCCCAGGACCTCCAGGTAGTCGCGGCCGGTGGCCGCCCAGGTGCGACCGGCCAATCGGTCGTTCGCCCGCCGGGAGGCGGCGGCGTAGCGTTCCCGCTCGTCGAGCAGGTGCCGCACCGCGTCGGCGAGGGACCGCGGGTCCCGCGCCCGGAAGACCGCCGCCTCGGCGCGGTTGAACTCCAGCTGGTCGCGCAGCGGCTCGACGTCGGCGCAGGCGACCGGGAGACCCCAGGTGAACGCCTCCAGCATCGCGCCGCTGGCCGCCTCCCAGAGCGAGGGTACGACCACCGCGTCCGCTCGGGCGTAGAGGGCGTTCAGCTCGTCCAGGCTGACGAAGCCGGGGAAGGAGACCCGGCCGCGCAGGTCGGGTTGTGCGGCACGGGCGAGCAGTCGACTCGCCTCGGGCTCGACCAGCGGCCCCGGGCAGACCAGGCGGCAGTCGGGCAGCAGCGCCATCGCCTCCAGCAGGGTGGCGTGGTTCTTGTGCTCCGCGGTGGACGACGGGTAGACCAGCAGCCCCGGCTCGGGCCGGGCGTGCGCGCGCTCCGGTGCGGGTTGGAACGCCGGGGTCGGGATGAGCACGGTCCGCTCCGCGGCCTCCGGGAAGAGGCGCAGGGTCTCCCGGTACGGATGGGGCCAGGTGACCACGATCGCCGCGGCGCGGGCCACGTTCTCCCGGACCACCGCCGCGAAGCCGGGGGCGTGGAACTCGCCACCCAGGTGGCGGGTGTCGTGCAGGACGACGACCGAGGTGCCCGACCCGATCGGGGAGCTGTGCACCGGGAAGAGGGTGACGTCGGTGTCGGCGTGCCGCACGACGGACCGTTGCCGGACCGCGTTGACGGCCGTGCGCACCGTGCGGGAGTTACGCATCGCCCTCGGCGTCCACCGGCGCAGCAGTTGGCCGGTGGGGTTGTCGGAACGGAGCGGCTGCGCCACCTCGGTCCAGGCGATCCGCACGTCGGGCACCTGCTCCCGCCACTGGGTCAGCGTGCCCCGCAGCACGTTCACCCGCAGGTCGCAGGAGTCGTCGGCGGACATGCCGGTCAACAGGCCGTAGGTGAAGGCTTCGAGCCCCGCGGCGTGACCGGGACGGATGGGTGCGGCGTCGACCGCGACCCTCACCGGTCCACCCGGATCAGTCGCCCCATCCGCTCGTCCTCGAGCAGTTGCCGATCGGCGTCGACCATGACTCGGACCAGGTCGCTGAAGAGCGTCTTCGGCGCCCACCCCAGGGTGCGTCGGGCCTTCGAGTAGTCGCCGATGAGGGCGTCGACCTCCGCCGGGCGGAAGTAGGCGGGGTCCAGTTCCACGTACCGCTGCCAGTCCAACCCGACCCGGTCGAACGCGGCCTCGACGAACTCGCGCACGGTGTGGCCCTCGCCGGTGGCGACCACGTAGTCGTCCGGGGTGTCCTGCTGGAGGGCGAGCCACATCGCCTCGACGTACTCCGGTGCGTAGCCCCAGTCCCGAACGGCGTCCAGGTTGCCCAGGTAGAGCTTGTCCTGGATGCCAGCCTCGATCCTGGCCACCGCGCGGGTGATCTTGCGGGTCACGAAGTTCTCGCCCCGGCGCGGGCTCTCGTGGTTGAACAGGATGCCGTTGGCGCAGAACATGTTCCAGGACTCGCGGTAGTTCACCGCCGACCAGTAGGCGTACACCTTGGCGCACGCGTACGGGCTGCGCGGGTGGAACGGGGTCTCCTCGCGCTGCGGGGGCGGGGTCGAGCCGAACATCTCCGACGAGGACGCCTGGTAGAACCGGCAGCCGACGTCGGCGGAGCGGGCCGCCTCCATCATGCGCAGCGCCCCGAGCCCGGTGACGTCCGCCGTGTACCCGGGAATGTCGAAGGACACCCGGACGTGGCTCTGCGCGCCCAGGTTGTAGATCTCGTGGGGGCGGATGTCCCGGATCAGCGCGGTCAGCGAGGCCGGGTCGGAGAGGTCGCTGTAGTGGAGGAAGAGGCGGGCGTCGCCGCTGCGCGGGTGGACGTCGACGTGGTCGATCCGCTCGGTGTTGAAAGAGGACGACCGCCGTTTGATGCCGTGCACCGTGTATCCCTTGTCGAGGAGGAACTCCGACAGGTAACTGCCGTCCTGACCGGTGATGCCGGATATGAGTGCCACTCGTGACATGAAGTCCCTCTCCTGCTGGCCAATTTTCCCCGCCGGATCCTTATATCGCTCTCGGGGTCGGCACTCCTGGGGTTTCATGTAACTGGCGGAATTTATTCTTCGCCGTCCTCTTCGCAGGTGACGCAGCTCAGTCGAGACGACTCGGTTGAGAATGCGGCTCAGTCACGGATCGAGTCTCCGATCGTTAGGCGAATCGATCCTGTGGCACGAACGAGGAGCTGAGGATGGCCGGCGACCCCACCCCCGCGGCGGACACCCGAGAAAGACCGGCGACTGTCGACGAGAACAAATTCCACGTCCTTGTCACGGCCGGCTATTTCGCTCCCGGTTGGCGGGCCGGAGGGCCCGTCCGGTCCATTTCCGAAGTGCTCGCCCTGGCCAGTGACGACATTGAGACGTCCATGCTGACCCGCGACCGCGACCTCGGTTGCCGCGACCCCTATCCAGGGCTGTCCGGTCGCTGGGCCCGGGTCGGCCGGACGAACGTCTTCTATCTCGGCGTGCGCCGGCCGGGGCAGTGGCGGTCGCTCTGGCGCTCGCTGCGCGCCGACCGTTTCGACCTGCTGTACGTCAACAGCGTCTGGTCGACGTTCTCCATCCTGCCCATGGCCGCGGCCCGGCTCGGTCTGCTGCGGGTGGGCCGCATCCTGGTCGCCCCCCGGGGTGAGTTCGGCCCGGCCGCTCTGCGGGTGCACCGACTCCGTAAGCGGATCTTCCTGGCCGCCTGGCGGTGGATGCTGCTCGACCGGCGGGTGCTGTGGCACGCCACCACACCGGTCGAGGCCAACGACATCCAGCGGGTACTGCCCCGGGCGCGGATCGGTGTCGTCGCGGTCAGCCGGGGCCCCGAGCCGGAAGCGGCGCCGGTCGAGACACCCGCGAGCCACCACGCGCGGCTGGTCTTCATCGGGCGGATCTCCCCCATGAAGAACCTCGACCTGGTGCTGGCCGCGCTCGCCTTCGTGCCGGTGCCGGTACGGCTGGACATCTACGGCCCGGTGGAGGACGAGGCGTACTGGCGACGCTGCCGGGAGCACCTGGCCGAGCTGCCCGACTCGATCGCCGTCAGCTACCGGGGCGAGCTGCCACCCGAGCAGGTCCGCGCGACCTTCTACCGCTACGACGCGTTCGTCATGCCGACCCGGGGGGAGAACTACGGCAACGCCATCGCCGAGAGCCTGTCCGCGTGCTGCCCGGTGCTCTGCTCCGACCGGACACCGTGGACGTCGGTGCTGCGCGACGGCGGCGGGCTGGTCCTCCCCGAACTGACCGCGACGGCGTTGGGCGCCCTCGTCACCCAGGTGGCGACCGCCACCCCCGAGCAGCGGCACGCGGCCCGGGTCGAGGCGGGGGCCGCCTACCGCCGGTGGCGGGCGAGCCGGGCTCCGATCAGCGTCCTCGACCAGGCGTGGCGGGTGATCCGCGACCCGGCATACCGGGTGCCCCCGCAGGGGCGGACCCCGTGACGCGCGCCCAGCCCTGCCTTCCTCGACCCGCACAGCTGCCACCAGGAGGCGTCAAGTGACCCGCGTGATGACCGTCGTCGGAACCAGGCCGGAGATCATCCGGCTGGCCCGGGTGATCGACGCACTCGACCGGACCGTGGACCACACGTTGGTGCACACCGGGCAGAACTGGGATCCATCCCTCTCCGACGTCTTCTTCAGCGAGTTGGGGGTCCGAGCGCCGGATCTCCTCCTGCGGGCCGACACCCGATCGCTCGGCAGCCTCCTCGGCGCCGTCCTGGTCGGCACGGAGAGGGCGATCGCCGAGCTGCGCCCGGACGCGCTGCTGGTGCTTGGTGACACCAACAGCGCGATCTCGGCGCTGATGGCCCGGCGGATGAACGTGCCGGTGTACCACATGGAGGCCGGCAACCGTTGCTTCGACCTGAACGTGCCGGAGGAGACCAACCGGTGCATGGTCGACCACATCGCCGACTTCAACCTGGTCTACTCGGAGCACGCCCGGCGCAACCTGCTCGCCGAGGGGCTGCACCCGCGCCGCATCCTGCACACCGGCTCACCCATGCGTGAGGTGCTCGACCACTACCGACGGCAGATCGAGCGGTCCACCGTGCTGGCCCAACTGGAGCTGGAACCGGGCGGCTACTTCGTCGTCAGCGCGCACCGGCAGGAGAACGTCGACCACCCGGACCGGCTCCGTCGGCTGCTGGAGTGCCTGCGGGCGGTCCGCGACGAGTGGCGGCTGCCGCTGTTGGTCTCCACGCATCCGCGTACCCGCAAACGGCTGGAGGCGCTCGCGGGCGACGGCCTGCACCTCGACGGCGTGGCCTTCCACGAGCCGTTCGGCTTCTTCGACTACGTGACCCTGCAACGGCATGCCCGGTGCACCCTGTCCGACAGTGGCACCGTCAGCGAGGAGGCCGCGATTCTCGGGTTCCCGGCGGTGACCCTGCGCGAGTCCATCGAGCGTCCGGAGGCACTGGACAGCGGGGCGATCGTGATGACCGGCCTGGAGCCCGACGGGGTCGTGGAGGCCATCCGGGTGGTGGTGGCGCAGGTGGCCGACGGCTCGGTCGCCTGTCCGCTCGACTACCAGGTCCCCGACACGTCACGCCGGGTGGTCGACTTCATCCTGTCGACCGTGCGCCGCCATCACGACTGGGCGGGCATCCGCCGCTGACCGGTCCACCGGCCGGGCCGGCACACCCGTGACCACGACGCCCGGGGCGACATCGCGGGTCACGCACGCGCCGGCGCCCACTGTGGCGTCCCGGCCGACGGTCAGCTTCGGCAGGATCGCGGCCGTGGTGCCCACCAGAACGCCGTCCTCCAGCCGGCAGTATCCGGAGACCGCGGCGAGCGGATTGACCGACACGTAGTCGCCGAGCACGGTGTCGTGCCCCACCGTGCAGTTCTGGTTGAGGTGCACGTGCCGTCCCAGCAGCACGTTCGTCGTCACCCGGGCGCCGCCGGCGGCGAACAACCCCTGCTGGTGGACGCAGTCGGGCCCGATCTCGGCGGCCGGGTGCACCACTGTGGCCGCCGGTAGGCCGTACCCGGCGATGGTCTGGTCGGTCTCGCGGCGCAACCTCGGATGCCCGACGCCGAGCGCCACGTGGGTGCTGGTCGGTTGGGCGGCCAACCACCGGGTGGGGCCGAGGAAGGCGACGCCCAGGCGGTGTACCGACTCGACGTTGGACTCGGTGGGGTAGTCGTCGACGAAGCCCAGCACCCGCCACGGCACCGCATTCTCCGCAATGGTGTTCAACAGCCGAATTACCCCATATACCTCACGGCCCATTCCGCCCGTGCCTACGATCACTACGTCGGTCGTCAACCGCGGCTCCCTCGGCTACGGAGAACGCTGGCCGCTCTCCGTCAACTGAACCGGCTACCGGTGCTGATGGTGACGGGTGAGTGCCGGCGCCCTGGTCAGCCCGCGCGCGTTCCCGGTGCAGGTGTGCCCGCGCCGACGCCGGGGCAGCAATCTCCGAAGGTGAGCCGAAGGTGAACAAGCTGGCAAGGACGCGTCTGCCCGACAGCACCGGGGCACCCAGGGGGACGGCGCGATCCACGACCACGGCGGGGTACCGGGTGCTCGCCACCGCTCGCGTGTTCGAGCCGGGCTTTCGTGGCGGCGGGCCGATCCGCTCCCTGCGGTTCATCCTCGACACCCTGCCGGACGACCTCGACGTCACCCTGGTCACCGGTGACCGGGACCTTTCCTCGCCCACACCCTACCCGGGCCTGTCCGGGCGGCTGGTGCGGCGCGACGACCGCTGCGCGGTTTTCTACCTCGGCCCGTTCGCCCTGCGGCACTGGGTCCGACTGGCGCGGCACATCCGGTCCCGCCCGGTCGATCTGATCTACGTCAACAGCCTCTGGTCGCTCTTCTCGGTGCTGCCGATCCTGGCGGTGGCGCTGCGGCTGGTGCGCGTCCGCGCGATCATGCTGGCCCCGCGCGGCGAGCTCTCGCCCGGTGCACTCGCCATCAAGACGCGCAAGAAGCGGCTCTTCCTGGCGGTCTGGGCCCCGCTTCTGCGTCGGCTCGACGTGCGCTGGCAGGCGTGCAGCTGGCTGGAGGAGACCCAGATCCGCGCGAACGTGCCATGGGCACAGATCATGGTGAACGGCAACGAGTGCCCGATCCCGGAGCAGCCCGCGCCCCGGGCCGTCGCCCACGACGGGCCGCTGCGGCTGGTGTTCGTCGGCCGGATCTCCCCGATGAAGAACCTCACCCGGGCGTTGGAGGCGGTCGCCGGCGCCACGCACCCGCTGGAGTTCGACATCTACGGTCCGCGGGAGGACGAGCAGTACTGGGCGTGCTGCCGACGCCTCATCGACGCGATGCCCGACCATGTCCGGGTCCGCTACCTCGGGGAACTCGGGGCGGACGAGGTGATGGCGACCTTCAGCCGATACGACGCGTTCCTCTTCCCGACGCTGGGCGAGAACTACGGCCACGTCATCCTGGAGAGCCTGGCGTCCGGCTGCCCGGTGGTCTGCTCCGACGCGACGCCGTTCAGCGAGCTGATCGCCGCCGGCGGGGGAGCGGTGGTCCGGCCGGCGACGGCGGCCGCGCTGAGCGAGGCCCTCGACCGGCTGGCCGACCGGTCGGCCGGGGAACGCGCCGAGGCGAAGGAGACCGCGGGCCGGCGGTACCAGCTCTGGCGGCAGCAGGCCCGGGAACTCAACGTGCTGGACCACGCCCGGCGATTCTGCGCCTGATCCGGCTCGCCGGGGCCGCGTCACTCGGGCCGGAACTTCGTCGTTGCAGAGGCGGGGCCCGCGTCGGCGGGTCCGTCGTCCGCCACCCGGTAGGCCCCCATTGAGCGAGGACAGCACGTGCCCAGTCGCGTTCGTACGATGGTCCGACGAGTCCGGGACCACCTGGCCGCCACCCGTGACCCCGAGGCGTTCGCGCGGTCCCTCGGGGTGAACCTGACCGGACGGGTCAGGTTCTACGGCATCAGCCGGGCGATGTTCGGCTCGGAGCCGTGGCTGATCACCATCGGCAACAACGTCTACATCACCTCCGAGGTGCAGTTCGTCACCCACGACGGCGGCACGCTGATCCTGCGCAAGGACCACCCCGACCTGGACTGGACCGCCCCGATCACGATCGGCGACGACGTCTACATCGGTATGCGGTCGATGATCCTGGCCGGCGTCACCATCGGAAGCCGGTGCGTCATCGGGGCGGGCTCGATCGTCACCCGCGACATCCCGGACAACACGGTGGCCGCCGGTGTCCCGGCGCGACCGCTGCGGACCACCGACGAGTACCTGGAACGGTTGCAGGCCAAGTCGCTGGGCATCGGGCACCTTCCCGTCCCGGAGAAGCACGAGGCGATGAAGAGGATCTACGGGGTGACCACCGTCTGACCCGGCGCGCCGGCCGCGACCGCCCGCTCAGGCCCGCCGGTACGCGACCCGTGGAGGCGGCAGTTGGTGGACGCCGGTGATGGTGATCGCTCCCAACGCCCCGGTCGTCCCGGTCACCTCGTAACCGAACCGGTCCCCGGTCATCGCCGCCGAACTCGTGCCGAGGTTGAGGGTGGTGGCGGCGCCGGTGCTGCTGGCCCGCACCGTGGGCGCGGTGACGCCGTTGGTCTGCCACGCGTGCCCGTACCAGTGCCAGCCGGCGGGCAGCAGCACGGGGACGGTCAACACCGACTCCTGGACGCCCACCGACGTGACGTCGACGCTGCCGAAGTCGGCGATCGGGCCGAGGACGGCGGGACGACCGGTCGCCGGATCGTGGGCGTAGACGCCGTGCCGTACCACCCCGGTGCCCGCCACGGTGACCTCGACGCACGCCCGGTCGACCGGCGTGGGTTCCGCCAGGTGGACCGGGTGCAGCAGGAGCGACTGGTAGGTGCCGGTGTAGGTGACGTGCTGGGTCGGGCCGGCGAGGGGGAGGAAGTAGCTGCCGCGCGGGCAGGTCGCCCCGGGCAGCGGCCCCACCCGCACCGGGCCGGGCTCCGCGCGCCACATCCCGTACCCGGCGGGGACCGTCATGCCGTACGAGATCCCGGTGACGGCGACCCGGTCCGGCACGGTGAGGTTCGTCGGACCGACCGGGACCAGCAGCCGGTGGAACAGTTGCGGCGCCGCCATCTGGGTCTGGGCGACGGCGTCGACCCGTTCGATCATCACGAAGTCGTGGGTGGAGTCCGACACGACGATCTCGGTGGCCGCCGACGGCGGTGCCAGGTAGCGCCGGTAGGCGGTGCCGGTCACGGATTCGCCGGCGTCGAGGGTGCGGCCCCACACCAACTGCGGGTAGTTCTTCTTGAGGCTGGAGCTGATGAACCAGCCCTTGGCCGTGGTGTGTCGGGCCCGGACCTCGGGCACGCCGTCGGCGACCGGCAGCAACCCGACGGCGATGCCCCACTGCTGGACCTGGCCGCTGTCGACCACCCACTGGCTCATGCTGCTCGCCGGCAGCAACGGGTTCCTCAGGGTCGCCGGGGCGAAGTCGGTGAGGGCGGGCAGCGTGTCGATGTTCGCCCACCCCGACCAGTTCAGGCCACCGGCCGTGCCCACGTTCGGCATGAACTGCCGACGGGTGCCGCCGGCCACCGGGGTCAGCGGGTGGCACTGGGTCACCCCGGCGTTCACTGTGAACCGCTCCAGCGCGGCCACCGTCTGCCCGACCAGCAGACCGCCCTGCGACCAGCGGTAGACGTTCGAGATCCGGCACAGGGACGGGATCCGCGACATGATCGTGGCGATGGGAGTGCCGATGTTCGCCCGGGCGGTGTCGATCATCCCCTGGTAGGACGGGATCAGGTAGGACTCCCGGATCGTCAGCTCCTGCCCCGTGAACCGGCCGTCCGGCACCGGTCGCCCGTCGAGTTCGACAGTCACCGTGTGGGAGTGGGTGGCCGGGCGGATCTGCACGTCGGGCGTCAGACCCGTGATCGCCACGGTGGTCGTGTTGGTCGCCCCCGAGAGGTGGGTGAGCGGCGCGGTCGGCTTGACCCGGGCGCCCTGCGCGATGCCGTCGACGACCGTGTACGGGTTGCCGAAGAGCAGGCTGTCCGCGTTGGTGATGGCCAGCAGGGTGAAGGTGCGCGTTCCGTCGGTCCACTGCGAGCCCACGTCGACTGTCGTCTTGCCGTGGTTGGTGACGACGATCTGGTTGCCGACGTTGTAGCCGTGACTGCCGCCGACGTACGACCAGCCGGTGTTGATCGGGCAGTTGTCGTCGGAGGTGTCGTGGATCTTCGTCCCGACAGCCGACATCACCGGCCACACCTGGGCGTCGGTCGCGGTCGAGGGCACCAGAGTGACCTGGGGGAGACCGGAGTGCCACATGCCGACCATCGCCTCCGCGTACGACAGGTTGGCCGGCATGACCAGGTCACGGGTGCTGTCGAAGCGCGACCGGACGGACATCAGGGCATTGAACCGGTAGACGATCAGCTCGGGCATGGTCGGCACCTCCACCGCGATCGCACTGACGACGAACCTCACTGTGCGCCGTCGGGGCAAGGGTGCCGTTCGCGCGGTCAGCACCCGGACAGGGTGAATTTGTGGCCGTCGCCGTCACGCGGCCGGTGCTCAGTCGATGAACAGGTGTTCTGGCGTATACGGGGGGTTTCATGCGCATTCTGATCACCGGCGGAGCCGGTTTCATCGGGTCCAACCTGGCCCGCGCCGCGATGGTCGAGCCCACCATCGGGGGGATCACCGTCCTCGACGACCTCTCGGTCGGGCTGCGGGCCAACCTCGACGGCCTGGACGTCGAGCTGATCGAGGGCTCGATCCTGGACCCGGCCGCCCTGGACGCCGCCATGGCGGGCTGCGAGGCGGTGGTCCACCTGGCCGCGCTGCCCAGCGTCCCCCGCTCGCTGAGCGACCCGTTGGCCTCCCACCACGCGAACGCGACAGGGACTCTCATGGTGCTGGAGGCGGCGCGGCGACACCGGGTCGCGCACGTCCTCGTCGCCTCCTCCTCATCCGTGTACGGCATGAACCCGGCGCTGCCCAAGACCGAGCTGACCTGGACCCGCCCGATGAGCCCGTACGCGGCCAGCAAGCTCGCCACCGAGGCGTACGCCCTGGCCCACCAGGCGTCGTTCGGGCTGCCCACGTTGGCCTTCCGCTTCTTCAACGTGTTCGGCCCCGGCCAGCGGCACGACCACACGTACGCGGCCGTCATCCCCCGTTTCGTGTACGCCGCCCTGCGCGACGAACCCGCCGTGGTGCACGGCGACGGGACGCAGTCGCGCGACTTCACCTACGTCGGTACGGTCTGCGACGTCATCCTCGACGCGCTCCGTCGCCGGGTACACCATCCGCATCCGGTCAACCTCGCCTTCGGCGCCCGGGCCAGCCTGTTGCGGGTCCTCGACGAGCTCGAGTGGTTGTGCGGCAAGCCGATCGCCCGCGAGTACGCGCCGCCGCGGACCGGCGATGTCGCGCACTCGCTGGCCGACAACGCCACGCTGCGGCACCTGTTCCCGGACGTCGCACCTGTCGCCCGTGCGGAGGGGCTGCGCGCGACAGTCGAGTGGATGGCCGGTCGGTTGGACGCCGAGCGTGCCGTAGCCGTCGCACCTCGGTGACCCGGGCAGCGAGTCGGGCCGTACCGGAGCCGGTGGGCCCGGTGGCGGTGGTGCCGGCCGCCGCGCCACCTACCGGCACCACTGTCGCGCCCGGCGCGCCGACCCCGGCGGCTTCGAAGGACCGGGACCGCACGGTCACGGTGGGTATCGCCGCCGCGATGGTGGCGAAGGGTATCGGCCTGGCTGCCCCCCTGGTCATCACCCCGGCCTGCTTCCGGTTCCTCGGTGACCAACGCTACGGCCTGTGGATGGCGGTCACCGCCCTCACCGGGATGGCGTGGTTCGCCGACCTGGGGCTGGGCAACGGGCTGCTCACCCGGCTCAGCCACCTGGCCGACGACCCCCGGCAGGCGGCCCGGGAGGTCTCCAGCGCGTTCGCCACCCTCGGGGTGGTCGCGGTGGCGCTGCTGGTGGGTCTCGTGCTGGTCGCCCCCGTGGTGCCCTGGGCCGCGCTGTTCAACGTCAGTGACCCGGGTGTCGCCGCCGAGGCGTCCGCCCTGGTCCTGCTCTGCTTCGGCGCCTTCGTGGTCAACATTCCACTCTCGCTGATCCAGCGGATCCAGTACGCCCGGGGCCAGGTGGTGCAGAGCAACGTCTGGCAGTCGGCCGGGGCGCTGGCGGGCATGGCGGCCGTGCTCGGCGCCATCGCCGCCGGGTGGGAACCACTGGCGGTCATCGCCTGCGCGGTGCTGGCCGTGCCGGTGACCAACCTGCTCAACTGCGTGACCTACTTCTGGTTCCAGGATCGCGGACGGCGGCCGGGCCCGAAACTCGTGCACCGGGCCACCGCCGTCGGTCTGCTCCGGCTGGGCCTGCGGTTCTTCGCGCTCACCACGATGTCGGCGATCGCGCTGAACGTGGACAGCCCGCTGGTCGCGAACGTCCTCGGGCCCACCACGGCGGCGCACTACGCAGTCGTGGGCAAGCTGTTCGGCGTCCTGTCGATCTTCGTCGGGCTGGTCGGTATGACGGTCTGGCCGGTCAACGGCGCCGCCCTGGCGCGGGGCGAGGTGGCCTGGGTACGTCGCAACACACGCCGCATGGTGCTGCTCTACGGGGTGATCGTGGGGACGGTCGGGGTGGTGCTGGTCGGCTACGGCCACCGGCTGATCGACCTCTGGGTGGGCGGCATCGACCGCGCGGAAATCCCGGTCACGGTCCTGATCGGGCTGGCGGGCTGGTCCCTCCTGATCGCGGTCACCTCTCCGCTGATCCTGGTGCAGAACAGCGTCGGGCTGCTCCGGCCGCAGTTCGTCGGCTGGGCCACGTTCCTGCTGCTGGCGACGGCGCTCAAGATCTGGGGGCTGCGGCAGTTCGGGCTCGCCGGCCTGCCGGCGGCGGCCTGCGTCGCGTACGTGCTCACCATGTGGCCGGCCGTGCTGGTGGGTTACCGGCGGGCGCTCACCAGGGGAGAGCCGACGTGACCGGGTCGTGCCGGGTGCTGCGGGTCGTCGGCGAACTGAACTTCGGTGGCACCGAGATGCGCACCGCCGAACTGCTGCCCCGGCTCTCCGCCGCCGGCGTCCAGGTGCACCTGGTGACGCTCAGCGACCGGGTCGGTCCCGGCCCGCTGGCCGGCGTGGTCGGCCGGCACGGCGGATCGGTCACCCCGATCCCGCTCGACCTCCGCTTCGTCGCCCGTTTCCTGGGCCTGCTGCGGCGGCTGCGACCGGACGTGGTGCACGTCGACTGCGCCAACTTCTCCGGGGTGCTGCTCGCGCTCGCCGCACTGTGCGGTGTGCGCGTCCGCGTCGCCCACTTCCGGGGCGACGACAACCAGCACCGCAACCTGCGCCGACGCGTCTACCGCTGGGTCTGTAAACGGTTGCTGCGGGCTTCCGCCACCGACATCCTCGGCGTCTCGCCCAGCTCGCTCACCGTCGCCTACGATCCGCGCTGGCGAGACGACCCCCGCTGCCAGGTGGTCCTCAACGGACTCGACCTGGACCGGCTGCGCCGCCCCAGCCAGGACGACCTACGCGAGTTGATCGGCGCACGCCCGACCGAACTGGTCTGCGTCAGCGTCGGCCGGGCCTCACCGGAGAAGCGGCGCTGGCTCCTGCCGCCGATCCTCGCCGAGCTGCGGGCCCGGGGAGTGGAGGCCCACGCCGTCCTCATCGGGCCGGGCGACGACGCCGACGACGAGCGCGTCCGGGCGGCCGCGGCCGTCGCCGGTCTGGCCGACCGGGTGCACCTGCTGGGTCCGCGCGACGACGTGGGAGGGCTGCTGAGTCAGGCCGACGTGGTGGTCCACCCGTCCTGCCTGGAAGGGCTGCCCGGAGGCGTGCTGGAGCCCGTCGCGTTGGGCGTCGGCACGGTGGCCGCCGACCTGCCGGGGGTGCGTTTCATCGACGAGCACCTGCCCGGCGTGACCATCGTCGACACCGACGCCGCGCCGCGGCGGTGGGCGAGCGCGGTGCGCACGGCGGCGTCGTACACCGCGCAGACCTCGGCCTCGGCGGCGGCCGAACGGTTCGCGGGCAGCGTCTTCGCCATCGACACGGCGGCCACCACCCACCTGACGATCTACCGACGGTGGGCGTCGGGCCGCCCGCACCACCCGGTGCCACCCCGGCCGCCGGCCTTCTCGACACGGGGAGACAGATGAACGAGCAGACAACGGTGATCGGCCGGCAACCCCGCCCGGACGCGGGGTCGACCCGGCGGGCCGACCTGCCGCGTCCGCTGCTGGTGGGCGCGTACGCCTTTCCGCACGGCGACGCCACCTCCAACCGCCTGTTGCAACTCGCCCGTTCCGCCGCGCCCGACGGCGCGCACACGCTTGTCGTCAACGACTGGCCCTGCGAGGTGTCCTTCCCGGCCGGGCAGCCCGGCGTGACCGGCATCGACCTGCTCACCATGCGGATCCGGGGTCGGCACCACCTCACCCGCGCGTCGGCCCGGCTGGCCCGACCGCTGCGGGTGCTGCGGGCCGTCCGCCGTGTCGGCGTCGGGCGCGGCGACGTGAGCGTCGTGCTCCTGCCGATGGCCCTGATGACAGTCGGGAACTGGGCGACCCTGCGCCTCGTGCTGCGGTGCCCGGTGGTGGTGGACGCCAGCGAGCGCCACGACCGCCGGCAGTTCCGCCGCGGCTGGCTCACCCCGTACTTCGTCCGGCACCGCTGGTCGACGTTCCTGGCGACCCGGCTCGTCGGGCGGGCCACGGCGGTCTCCACCACGCTGGCCGACTACCTGACGGGCCACGGCCTGGACGTGCTGGTGGTGCCGCCGCAGGTGGACTGCGACGAGTTCCGGGCGCCGCAACCGCCCCCGATCAGCGACGGCCTGCGCCTGCTCTACGCGGGCACCCCCGGGCGCAAGGACATGCTCGACGTGATCCTGCGGGGGATAAGCCGGCTCGCCCCGGAACACCAGCGGCGGGTCAGCCTCACCATCGCCGGGGTCAGCGCCGCCGATGCCGCCGCCCACTCGGACCTGGACGTCGGGGTGCTGGACGCGGTCTCGGCCGACGTGCGCTTCCTCGGTCGCGTTCCGCGCGAGACCGTGCTGAGCCTGCTGTCGGAGTCGCACTTCTCGATGCTGGTCCGCCCCACCGGGGGGTACGCGGCCAACGGGTTTCCGTCCAAGGTGCCGGAGAGTCTCGCCGCCGGGTGCCCGGTGCTGCTCAACCACACCAGTGACCTGGCCGCCTACGTGCACGACGGGGTCGAGGGGTTGGTGCTCGACGGCAACGGCCCGGACGATGTCCGGTCGGCGATCGAGCGGGCGCTGCGGCTGCGCGACGAGGAGTGGACGGCGATGAGCGGGGCGGCCCGGTCGCGGGCCCGCGAGTCGTTCGACCACAGGGCCTGGCGGGACCGGGTGAGCGCCTTCGTGACGGCGGGCCGGGGCAACTGAGCCCGACACCCACCGGGTTCGCGCGGTGCGAGGGCGCTAGCGCAGCACGGCGGTGGGTCGGCGCGGCGCGCTGTCGTCGAACACGCCGGCCCCCTGCTGGCGTGCCTCCGCGTGGGGCCTGTCGGCGCGGGCGGCGGCGTCCCGGTCGACGGGGTCCCGCTTCTTCGGCAGGTGCAGCAGCGCGGCGGCGACCACGGTCCAGAACACGTACGGGTAGGTCTGGCCCGTGCCGAACATGGCCGACTCGGTGACCTGGATCAGCAGGCCGGTGACGACGAGCCAGACGAGACCCGCGTCGGCCCGGCGTACCGGGGCCCGCAGGACGACCCGCCCGGCGGCCACCAGCAGCAGCACCAGCGGCACCACGGCGGCGAGCCCCAACTCCAGCAGCAACTGCAGGTAGCTGTTGTGCACCACGCTCACGCCGGCGGTGCCGAAGAACTCGTCGGCGCTGGCGAGCTCGAACAGGTGGTTTCGCGACGCGTACCCGAAGCCCAGCGTGGGGCGGTTCTGCCACCACAGGTCGATGGTCGCCTGCCACATCTGGGTGCGACCGTTGGACAGGTCACCACCGGTGGGGTCGGTGAAGCGCAGGACGAACTGGCGCATCCAGGGCGCGGCGAAGATGGTGGGCAGCAGGTTGAGCAGGTGTGCCACCAGCAGCAGGGCGGTCATCCCCGCGGCCAGGCGGACCATCCGGCCGAGCCCGTAGCGCAGCACGAGCCAGAGTGCGCCGACGAGCACGGCGATCAGCGCGGTGCGCGACTGCGACAGCAGGAGGCTGGCGGCGGCCGGCACCATGCCGAGCAGCGCGACGTGCCGCCGGGACTGCCGGTAGACCGCCCAGCCCAGCGGGATCGTCAGGGCGCAGACGATGCCGAGCATGTTCGGGTTGTTGTAGAGGCCCTGGAACCGGGTGACGCTGGAGGTCGCGGCGACGAGCGTGCCGTCGGCGAACCCGATGCCGAGGCTGACCACGATGGACGCGGTGAGGACCAGGTAGACCACGCGCAGGTCGGCCATCATGACCGCGCGATCGGGCCACCGGCGTCTGATGAGTACGTGCACCAGGGCGGCCAGCAGCAGCAGCGCGACGCCCCGCTGGAGGGTCTCCATCGGGACCACCGACCAGGCGAAGCTCACCGTGGCGAGGCCGGCCATCGCCCAGAGCGCGACGACGAACACGCGGGTCCAGAGGTCGGTGCCGGCCGGCGTCCGGGCCGGTAGGCAGAGCCCCCAGAGGACCAGGCCGGCGACCGCCGCGTACCGGGGATAGAAGCTGGCCTCGACCAGCGTCGGCACGTTGGACGAGGCGCAGACCAGGAGCCCCATGGTCAGGGCCAGCATCCACCGCCAGCCGTCGACCCGGCGGCTGAAGGCGAGTAGCAGCACCAGCGCCACCAACCCGGTCGCGACCAACGGGACGGTGATGGCCGCGATGGTGGTGACCACCACGAGACACGTCGCGCCGACGAGCAGGCCCAGTTGGCCCATCCGGTTTCCCACGTGATGTCCTTCGAAGTCCGGCCGCTGGCGTTGCCGGCGGTCGTCGGGTGGGACCGTCCTCAGCGAGGCGCGTCCTGTAGGCCCGGTTGGGCCGGTTCGACAGCCCAGCGGGCCCTGGCGGCGTGCATCGCCCGGATCATGTCCGGCCAGTTCGGCGGCCGGTAGCCGGTGGCGTGGGCGAGGGCGTCCGCGTTCATCGACCGGTCGCAGGCGAACTCGTCGTCCGGCACGATGTCGCCGGGCCACCCGTACACCTCGGCGATCAGGCGGAGCAGGTCGTACTTGGAGATCGGCTCGGCGGCCACGTGGTAGAGCCCGGTCAGCTCCGTCCGGGGCAGGATCACCGTACGGAGCAGTCGGGCGAACTCGACTGTCGTCACGCCGCTGTAGATGGCCCGGGTGAAGCCGCGTACCTGCCCCCGCTGGGACAGGAACCAGTCCACCAACGAGCGGTTCGTGACCAGCTCGTGTCCGATGATCGACGTGCGGAGGGTGAGTGCGGAGACCCCGCGCGCCTCACCCAGCAGCTTGGACCGCCCGTAGAGGTCGGGTGGGTCCGGCAGGTCGTCCTCGACGTAGCCGCCCCGCCGACCGGAGAAGACGCAGTCGGTGCTGACGTGGATCAGGCGGCTGCCGAGTTGCCCGCAGGCGTCGGCGAGCAGATGGGGAAAGAGCGCGTTGAGGGTGACCGTCTGCACCGCGTCCTGCACGTCCGGTCGTTGCTTGATCACGCCCACGCAGTTGACCACCACGTCCGGTCGCAGGTCGTCGATGAGCTGCCGGACCTGAGCGAACCGGGTCGCGTCGACGGCCGGGGTGATCCGGTCGAGCAGGCGCTGCGGGTACCACCCCGCGCGGTCCTCGATGCTCCGGGCGACGCCGTGGACGTCGAGGTCCGGGTCGTCGCTGAGCTCGCGGATGACCGCGTGGCCGAGCATGCCGGTGACGCCGACGACGAGGACCCGTCGCGTCGGGCGCGGCTCCTCCTCGCCGGGGCCGCTGCGTCGGCGGGGGACCAGCTCCGGTCGTCGTCCGGCGGTACCGGTGCTCATGCCGTTACGACCGCCGCCGCCGCGGCCTCGACCTGCGCCCGCACCTCGGGCAGCGTCAGCAGCAGCGACTCGATCTCCGGTACGGACAGCCGCCGGGCGTTGTGCGAGTGGAAGTCGGCCATGTTGCCGCTCTCGACGTCGCCCTCCTCGAAGTAGAGGGAGTAGTTGAGGTCGCGGCTGTCCACCGGCACCCGGAGGAACTCGCCGAGATCCTCGACGTGGGCGAGCTCCTCGCGGCTGGCCAGGGTTTCGTAGAGCTTCTCCCCGTGCCGGATGCCGAGCACGTTGAACTTCGCCGGGACCCGGAACAGGTTGCACAGCGCGGTGGCCAGGTCGCCGATGGTGCAGGCGTCGGCCTTGCGGATGAAGACGTCACCCGGCTGGCCGTACCGGAAGGCGTGCTCGACCAGGTCGACCGACTGCGGCAGGGACATCAGGAACCGGGTCATCGACGGCTCGGTGACCGTCGGCAGCCCGCCCCGCAGGATCTGCTCGATGAACAGCGGGATCACCGATCCGCGCGAGTACATGACGTTGCCGTAGCGCACGCAGCAGACCCGGGTACGAGCTTCGGGATTGTTGCGGGAGTGGGCCTGCGCGACCTTCTCCATGAGGGCCTTGGTCATGCCCATCGCGTTGACCGGATAGACGGCCTTGTCGGTGCTCAGCAGCACCAGCGCCTCGACGCCGACCCGCTCGCACGCGTCCACCACGTTCGCGCTGCCGAGCACATTGGTGCGGACGGCCTCCAGCGGAAAGAACTCGCAGGAGGGGACCTGCTTGAGAGCTGCGGCGTGAAAGACGAACTCCATTCCCCGCGCGGCCTTGAGCACGCTGTCGTAGTCCCGGACGTCACCGACGTAGTAGCGGACCCGGTCGTCGCCGAGGCGGTGCCGCATCGCGTCCTGTTTCGACTCGTCACGGCTGAGTACGCGCACCTCGGCGGCCCCGGCGTCGAGCAGTCGGGAAACCATTGTCTGGCCGAAGGATCCGGTGCCACCGGTGATCAGGAATCGCCGGTCCGAAAGCGAGGAAACCACATCTTCTCCTGCCTGTTTCCCGGGGGGCCATCCTCGGGAATCGGATTCTCGTCGAACGCGACCCTACGCTTGGCCAAGAGGCGCCGTGACCTCTTCCGCTAAAAGGAATTCGAGTCGTGTTCGCTGTTCGTGGCGGCCCTTCGACAGATACGCGAACAACGCTCGGCGTTGCCGAAGTGGCCGTTCGGCCCCCCATTGTCGACGCGCCGAAAGTCGTTAGCGCTAAAGACGGAGTTGGTGCTCTGGAAAGGTGGTATGCGTACTCCATGCCAAAAGTTGCTCTCCACGCGGCGCACCCGCGCGCCGGTGCTTCCGACCTGACCAGCGGTCGGGAAACACCTCGGGACGGCACTACGACACGGCGACCCTACGATCGCTGGAAGCGGCTTCTCGACGTCCTCGGCGCTCTTCTCGTCCTCCTGCTCGGCGCTCCCGTGCTGGCCCTGGTGGCCCTGGTCGTACTGGTGGCGCACGGGCGTCCGGTGCTGTTCCGGCACACCCGACCGGGGCTGCACGGCACGTTGTTCGAGGTGGTCAAGTTCCGGACGATGCGCCACCCCGACCCGGACCGGGGGCTGGTGAGCGACGCGGACCGCCTGACCCGGGTGGGCCGCTGGTTGCGGGCCAGCAGCCTCGACGAGTTGCCGGAGTTCTGGAACGTGCTGCGGGGCGAGATGAGCGTGGTCGGTCCCCGCCCGCACCTCGTCCGCTACCTCAGCCTCTACAACCCCGAACAGGCCCGTCGGCACGACGTACGGCCGGGCATCACCGGGCTGGCCCAGGTGCGTGGCCGCAACGCGCTGGACTGGGACGCGAAGTTCACCTACGACGTCGAGTACGTCGACCGGCGGTCCTTCCTGCTGGACCTGCGGATCATCCTGGCCACGATCTGGGTGGTGCTCAGCCGCCAGGGAATCTCCGCGCCGGGCGCGGCCACCTGGCACGAGTTCACCGGCAACCCGCCCGCGCGGGCGACCGCCGAACACGACGCCGCCCACCGGCGATGAACCGGGTCCTGCTCCTAGGCGCCGGTGGGTTCCTCGGCCGACACATCCGGACGGCGCTGGCCGCCCACACCACCGTCCGGTCGATCACCCGCGCGGAGTGTGACCTGGTCCGGATCGAGCTGCGTGACCTCACCGCGCTTGTCGCCCGGGAGCGACCGGACGTGGTGGTGACGGCGGCCGGGCGGATCGTCGGCTCCGGGTACGACTTCGTGCAGGCGCACGTCGTCGCGACCGCGAAACTGATCGAGGCGGTGGCCGCCGCCGCCCCCGGCGCCCGCCTGATCCGGATCGGCTCGGCCGCCGAGTACGGCACCGTGCCGCACGGCCTCGCCGTCAACGAGGAGTACCCGGGCACACCCGTCAGCGAGTACGGGCTCAGCCACCTGGCCGCCACCCGGTTGGCGGAGCTGGCCGGCGGGGCGGGCCGCCTCGACACGATGGTGTTGCGGATCTTCAACCCGGTCGGGCCGGGAATGCCGCCGGGCAACGTGCTCACTCGGGTGACCGCGATGGTGAGGTCGGCGGTCACCACCGGAATGGGGGAGATCGCCGTGGGTCTGCACGACACGTACCGGGACTTCGTCGACGTGCGGGACGTCGCCATGGCGGTCCTCGCCGCGGCGCGCTGCCGGCCGGGGCCCGCGCGGGTCTTCAACGTGGGCAGCGGAAAGGCGGTGGCGACGCGCGACGTCGTCCAGTTGTTGGCCGAGGTGTCCGGCTTCACCGGCGACATCCGCGACGGCAGTTTCGCGCCGGACGCCAGCCGCTCGGCCGCGGTGCCCTGGATGTGCGCCGACATCGAGCGCGCGAACCGGGTGCTCGGGTGGGCTCCCGCGTACGACCTCGGTGAGTCGCTGACCACGCTGTGGCAGGCCGACGGCGAACAGCCCGCCCGCCCCGTCGCCGGTTCGGCGGCGAGGTGAGGCCCATGCGGATCGGCCTGCTCACCCAGTGGTTCGACCCGGAGCCGGGCGCCGCCGCGCTCCCCGGGATGCTCGCCCGGGCCCTCGCCCGCCGGGGGCACGAGGTCCAGGTCCTCACCGGCTTCCCCAACTACCCGACCGGCGAGTTGGCGCCCGGCTACCGGGTGACCCGCCGCCTCGACGAGGTCGACGGAACGACCCGGATCCGCCGGGTGGCCCTCTATCCCAGCCACGACCGTTCCGCCCTGCGGCGGATGGCCAACTACGGTTCGTTCGCCGCGTCCGCGCTGGTCTCCGGCACGTCGGCCCTGCGCGGCCTGGACGCCCTCTGGGTCGGGAACTCACCGATCAGCGTCGCCCTGCCCATGTGGTTCACCCGGTACGTGCAGCGGGTGCCGGTGCTGCTGCACGTCCTGGACCTGTGGCCCGACAGCGCGGTGGCCAGCGGCTTCCTCGGCACCGACCGGGTGTCGCGGATGATCGAACGGGGAATGGCCGGCTGGTGCGGTGGGATGTACCGCAGCGCCGGCCGGGTCGCGTACGTCTCGCCCGGCGCCGCCGACCTGCTCGCCGGCCGAGGCGTACCCCGGGAGAAGCTCGTCCACATTCCGGTCTGGGCCGACGAGACGCCACGTACCCGCGTCCCCGACCTGCGCGCGGAGTTCGGGCTCCGCGAGGACCAGGTGGTGCTCGTGTACGCCGGAACGCTCGGCGAGGCGCAGGGGCTCGACTCGCTCATCGACGCCTGCGCCCGGATCCGCGACCCGCGCCTGGTCTGCCTGATCGCCGGCTCCGGGACCACCGAGGAGCGGCTACGACGGCGGGCCGAGGAGGCGAACGCGACACACGTGCGTTTCCTCGGCCGGGTGCCCCGGGAGCGGATGCCCGCGCTGATGGCCACCGGAGACGCGCACTACGTGAGCCTGCGACCCGGCGGCATGTCGGCGTACACGATGCCGAGCAAGGTGCAGGCCACCCTCGCCGCCGGGCGGGCCCTGCTGGTCGCCGCGGAGGGGGACGCCGCCGCCGTCGCGCGGGACAGCGGCGCCGGTATCACCGCCCGCCCGGGTGACCCGGACTCGATCGCCGACGCCCTGCGGGAACTCTGCGACCTGGGCCGGGAGAAGCTCGAACTGCTCGGTCAGGCCGGTCGGGCGCACTACGACCGGATCTTCTCCGTCGCCGCCGGTGCCGAGCGGGTCGAGCGGGCGCTGTGCGAGGCGGTGGAGAGCCACCGGCGGCGCTGACCCGCGACGCAGCACGTTCCGGAGCGTGGGCAGCTCGCCCAGACTGGTGGCGCGCAGCACCGGCACGTGGTGACCTCAGCCTTGTGCAGCTCCTGGCCTCGACGGGGCGAGCTGTAGAGTCGCGACGGCCGCTCGGGCGAGGGAAGAAACGGCCGGACCTGCGAGGGGGATGGCACGTGCTGCACTTGAGGGTGATCACCCCGGAGAGCAGGTCGACGGAGGTCGTCGACCTGCTTTCCGCAGAGGCGGGGGTGACCCACCTTGCCGTGCTGCCTGGTGCCGCCCGGCAACCGCAGGGTGACCTCATCCTCTGCGACGTGGTGCGGGAGAGCGCCGACCGCGTGCTGCGGGAGTTGCGGCGGATCGGCGTGGACACCAGCGGCGGCATCGCGGCCGAGGACATCGAGCTGACCATCTCCGCGGCGGCCGACCGGGCGGCGGAGCGGGCACCGGGCAGTGGCGCGGACGCGGTGGTCTGGGACGAGATCGCCGCGAAGACCGGCGAGCAGACGGAACTGTCCGGCACGTACCTCGTGCTGATCGTGGTGGCCACCATGATCGCCGGCATCGGGGTGCTGCTGGACCAGCCGATTCTCATCGTCGGGGCGATGGTCGTCGGTCCGGAGTTCGGCCCCCTCGCCGCGCTGTGCGTGGCGTTGCTGCGCCGCCGGCTCGGGGTGATCGGCCGCTCGGTGCAGGCTCTGGTGGTCGGCTTCCTGGCGGCCATGGTGGCGACCGTGCTGAGCACCTGGGCGCTGACCGCAGCCGGCCTGGTCAGTCGGGAGATGCTGCTCGCCGAACGCCCGCTCACCGACTTCATCTGGCGGCCGGACGCGCTGTCCTGGGTGGTCGGTCTACTCGCCGGCGTGGCCGGGATGCTCTCGTTGACGTCGAAGAAGTCCGGCAGCCTGGTCGGGGTGCTGATCTCGGTGACCACGGTCCCGGCTGCGGCGAACGTGGCGGTGGCCGCCGCCTACGGCGCGTGGGACGAAGCGGGCGGCTCGGCACTCCAACTGGTGATCAACCTGGGTGCGATCGTCCTGGCCGGACTGCTCACCCTCGTGGTGCAGCAGGTCTGGTGGTGGGGTCTGGCTCGCCGGTCCCGTCGTCCAGCAACCGGGTGAGCAGCGTCCGCAACGGGATCGACTCGCCGTCGCGGCCACCGGCCCCGACCACCAACGGCGCCGGGCTGGGCTCCGGGTCGGCGCCGAACAGCCGGGCCCGCAGACCGCCCGGCACGGTCAGCAAATGGAACCTGCCGGCCACGTCCACCGCCCGGGTCTCGGCCCGGTCGACGTACCAGCCGGTCAGCCTGGTCCGGTAGCGCCCGCGCCCGTCGTAACCCCGGGCGACCAGCCGGGTGGTGCGCAGCCCTCGCCGGGTCGCCTCGGCCACGAACCAGGCCACCAGTTTGGCCGCCTCGGCCTGCTCGGCGGCCCGCCGCCGCGCGTCCGCGTCGGCGTGCGCCCGCACCGCCTGCCGCTGCTGATCCCGCCACTCTCGGGCGTCTCGCTCACCCACGACGCCGACGGTACGCGAGCCGACTCAGTCGAGCACGGCCCGTAGCGTGTGCCGGGCGATGCCGGCCATCACCGGGTTGGTGTCGACGTAGTAGGGCAACGCGTTGATCGCCTGCGCCAGAGCCCAGCCGCGCCCCCGCTGCCAGGTCGCGTCGTCCACGCCCAACGCCCGCCGGTACGTCTCCCGGGAACGGGCGTCGAGCATGTTCCACGCCGGCATCAGGTCCACCGCGGGGTCGCCAACGCCGACCGTGCCCAGGTCGATGACGGCGGCCAGTCGACCGTCGCGGACCAGCAGGTTGCCCGGCATCAGGTCGGCGTGGATCCACACGTCGGTGGGGTCGTCGCGGCCCGCGTCCCGACACCGATCCCACACCTCGCTGAGCGCGGCGGTGTCGGTGAGCGGGCCGCTGACCGCGAGCGCGGCCCGTACGCCGGTGTCCTCGTCGGCCAGCGGCCCGCCGCGCCCGCTCCCGGACCAGGCCCGCCCGCCGGTGTCGATGCCGCGCAGGGCCGCCACCACGCCGGCCAGGTCACCGGCGAAGACGTCGAGGTCGTCGATCCGGTCGGGCTGGGCCGTCTGGCCCGGAATGAACTGGTACGCCGTCCACGGCCCGGGGTACCCGTCGCCCGGCTCGCCGAGGCCGAGCGGTTCGGGCACTGCGACCGGCAGGTGCGCGCCGAGCAGCACGGCGTACTCCTGCTCAAGCCGCAGCTCGGCGCGCAGCTCGGGGCCGGTCGAGGGGAGCAGCGGAAACCGCAGCACGACGTCGGGGCCGAGCCGGAACAGGGCGTTCACCGTGCCGGTCGAGGGGAGCGGCCGGACCGGCAGGCCCCGCCACCGCGGAAACTGCTCGGCCACCAGCGCGGAAACCACGTCCACGCTCACGTCCACCTGATCGGCGTGCATCCTCACCGCGAGATCATCACCCCGAACCTCGCAGCCACGCGAGCAAATTTCCCCGCCGCCCGCGCCGCCCGCGGTTGTCCTGGGCCAGGGGGGCCGGCACCCGCGCCGATCTTGCAGTTTCGGTCGTCGAGATGGGCGGATTGCCGGCTTATGTCGGGACAGTAAGTGCAAGATCGACGGAGAAGGGCGGCTCGGCTTCGTCGATCATGGAGTTGTGGTGCCTGGCTTGGCGTTATTCAGGCGATTTGTCGCCCACCACAACTCCATGATCGACGGGACGGGACGGGACGGGGTCAGGCCAGGCCGGCGCGGCGTAGGGCTTCCGCCATCGCGTCGTTGGCTGGCGCCGGTGCGCCCTGCCGCTGCCCGCCACGGCCGCCCTGCTGCCCGCCACGGCCGCCCTGCTGCCCGCCACGGCCGCCCTGCCCGCCGCGACCGCCCTGCTGCCCGCCGCCGCGACCACCCTGTCCGCCACGGCCGTCGGGCTGTCCGCTGCCGCGACCACCCTGCGGGCCACCGGACGTGCCCTGCCCGCCACGACCACCCTGCGGCGTGCGCTGCGCCGGGCCGCCACGCCCCTCCTGGCTGGTCCGACCACCACCGCCGACGGTGGCGGGCTCGTCGTCCAGGCGCAGGGTCAGCGAGATCCGCTTGCGGGGTACGTCCACGTCGAGCACCCGGACCTTGACCACGTCGCCGGACTTCACCACCTCGCGGGGGTCCTTCACGAAGGTCCGGGACATCGCCGAGACGTGCACCAGACCGTCCTGGTGCACCCCGACGTCGACGAACGCGCCGAACGCGGCCACGTTGGTGACCACGCCCTCCAGCACCATCCCCGGCGTCAGGTCGCTGATCTTCTCCACCCCCTCGACGAAGGTGGCGGTGCGGAACTCCGGACGGGGATCCCGGCCCGGCTTCTCCAGCTCGGCGAGGATGTCGGTGACGGTGGGCAGGCCGAACCGGTCGTCGACGAAGTCGGTGGCCCGCAGCCCGCGCAGGATGCCGCTCTTGCCGATCACCGAGCGCAGGTCCTGCCCGGTGGTGGAGAGGATCCGGCGCACCACCGGGTACGCCTCGGGGTGCACGCTGGAGGAGTCCAGCGGGTCGTCGCCGTCCGGGATGCGCAGGAAGCCGGCGCACTGCTCGAACGCCTTCGGCCCGAGCCGGGCCACCTTCTTCAGCTCGGTACGCGAGCGGAACGGCCCGTTGGCGTCCCGGTGCAGCACGATGTTCTCGGCCAGGCCGGCGCCGATCCCGGAGACCCTGGTCAGCAGCGGCGCGGAGGCGGTGTTGACGTCCACCCCGACCGCGTTGACGCAGTCCTCCACGACCGCGTCCAGCGACCGGGACAGCTTCACCTCGGACAGGTCGTGCTGGTACTGCCCGACCCCGATCGAGCGCGGGTCGATCTTGACCAGCTCCGCGAGAGGGTCCTGGAGGCGGCGGGCGATGGAGACCGCGCCGCGCAGCGACACGTCCATCCCGGGCAGCTCCTGCGAGGCGTACGCGGAGGCGGAGTAGACCGACGCGCCGGCCTCGGAGACCATCACCTTGGTCAGGTTGAGCTGCGGGTGCCGGGCGATCAGGTCGGCGGCGAGCTTGTCGGTCTCGCGGGAGGCGGTGCCGTTGCCGATCGCGATCAGCTCCACCCCGTGCGCCCCGGCCAGCCGGGCCAGGGTCTCCACCGACGCGTCCCACTGCCGGCGCGGCTCGTGCGGGTAGATCGTGTCGGTGGCGACCACCTTGCCGGTGGCGTCCACCACTGCCACCTTCACGCCGGTCCGCAGGCCCGGGTCCAGGCCCATGGTGGGCCGGGTGCCGGCCGGCGCGGCGAGCAGCAGGTCCCGCAGGTTGGTGGCGAAGACCCTCACGGCCTCCTCCTCGGCCGCCTGCCACAGCCGCATCCGCAGGTCCGCGCCGAGGTGGATGAGGATCCGGGTACGCCACGCCCAGCGGACCGTGTCGGTCAGCCAGCGGTCGGCCGGGCGGCCCGCGTCGGACACCCCGAACCGGCCGGCGATGGCCGCCTCGTAGCGGGTCGGGCCGGTCGGCACGGCGTCCGCCTCGCCCGCCTCCTCCGACTCCATCGTCAGGTCGAGCACGCCCTCCTTCTCGCCCCGGAACATCGCCAGGATCCGGTGCGAGGGCAGTTTCGGGTACGGCTCGGAGAAGTCGAAGTAGTCGGCGAACTTGGCGCCGGCCGCCTCCTGACCCTCGCGTACCCGGGAAACCAGCCGGCCCCGCGACCACATCTGCTCGCGCAGCGTGCCGATCAGGTCGGCGTCCTCCGCGAAGGTCTCGATGAGGATCGCCCGCGCGCCCTCCAGCGCGGCGGCGGCGTCGGCGACGCCCTTCTCCTCGTCGACGAACCCGGCGGCGGTGACCCGCGGGTCCTGACTCGGGTCGGCCAGCAGCGTCTCGGCCAACGGCGCCAACCCGGCCTCGCGGGCGATCTGCGCCCGGGTCCGTCGCTTCGGCTTGTACGGGAGGTAGATGTCCTCCAGCCGGGACTTCGAGTCGGCGGCCATGATCTGCGCTTCCAGGGCCTCGTCCAACTTGCCCTGGCCGCGGATCGACTCCAGCACCGCGGCCCGCCGCTCGTCCAGCTCGCGCAGGTATCGCAGCCGCTCCTCCAGGGTGCGCAGCTGGGTGTCGTCGAGCAGGCCGGTGGCCTCCTTGCGGTAGCGGGCGATGAACGGCACGGTGGAGCCGCCGTCGAGCAGCTCCACGGCCGCCCGCACCTGGCGCTCGGCCACGCCGAGCTCGTCGGCGATCCGCTGATGAACAGACTGGGTCACGATCTCGATCCGCCTTCGGGAGTGGGTACGCCTGCATTCTGCCGGGCGGGCCGGGGCGCTGTCGCCGCGCCCGGCCGGGGCGGGGGACGCAACCGCCGGGCCCGGCCGGGGTGACCGGCGGCGGTCCCGTCGGGCCTGCGCTAGCGTGGCGATCATGGAATCTGCTGCGGAGCCGCGTGCCCGGCGGCTCTTCGGCGGCAGCGCCCGGGCCCTCGGCGACCTCACGGCCAACCCGTTCCGCGCCGACCGGGACCGGATCGTCGGCTCGCCGTTCTTCGCCCGCCTCGGTGGTGTCACCCAGGTGATCAGCCCGGTCGGCTCCGGGCTGCTGGTGCACAACCGGCTCACCCACAGCCTCAAGGTCGCCCAGGTGGCCCGGGCGGTCGCCGAGCGGCTGAGCGGCGACGAGCGGTGGCGTGACCTGCTGGACAAGCTCGGCGGCTGCGACCCCGACGTGGTGGAGGCGGCGGCGCTCGCCCACGACCTCGGCCACCCACCGTTCGGGCACCTGGGGGAGCGGGTGCTGGACCGGCTGGCCCGCCAGCGCCTCGGCCTCTCCGACGGCTTCGAGGGCAACGCGCAGTCGTACCGGATCGTCACCAGCACCGAGATCCGCGGCGCGGCCACCACCGGGTTGGACCTGACCGCGGCGGTCCGCGCGGCGATGCTGAAGTACCCGTGGACCCGCCTGGACCACCCCGACCCGCACCCCCGCACGATGGATCCCCCGCCGCGCGGCGCCACCCCGCCGCCGGACGACCCGGACAGCGGCTCGTCGAAGTTCGGCGCGTACCGGACCGAGCTGGACGACCTGCGGCAGGCCCGGGAGCCGTTCGCCGGTCGCATCCCGGACTGGCAGCAGACCGTGGAGGCGTCCGTCATGGACACCGCCGACGACATCGCGTACGCCATCCACGACGTGGAGGACTTCTACCGCGTCGGTGTGCTCCAGCAGGGTTCGGTCTCCGCGGAGTTGATGGCGTGGCAGCGCGAGAGCGGGCACTTCCGGGCGATCACCGACGCGGCGCTGGCCACGGCGGCCCGGCGCCCCGGGGCGGCGATCGAGCGGCTCCGCCGGCAACTGCACCGCAAGGACGCCTGGATCGCCGACGACGACGCGTTCGCCGCCGCTGTCGAGCACGTCCGCGAGGAGCTGGTGGACGGGCTGCTCGCGATGCCGTTCGACGGCTCGATCGAGGCCGAGCAGTACGTGGCGCGGTTCTCCGCCCGCTGGTCCACCCGCTTCGTCGAGGCGATCACGGTCACCGACCAGCCGTCGGTGCGCTCCGGGCACGTGCTGCTGGGCTGCGCGCAGTGGCACGAGGTGCAGGTGCTCAAGTTCGTCCACCACCGGTTCGTGCTGGCCCGTCCGGATCTCGCCCTGCACCAGCGCGGCCAGGCCCGGTTGCTGGGCACCCTGGTCGAGGCGCTCTGGGAGTGGCTGCTGGACCCGGAGGAGGAGTCCCGGCTGCCCCGCCGGCTGCACGACCTGGTCGAGTTGGCCGAGGCGGAGCTGCACCCGCGTACCCCGGACCGGATCGGTCGCGCCCGGGGGCGAGCCATCGTGGACTTCGTCGCGCAGCTCACCGACGGTCAGGCGGTGGCCATGCTGGACGCGCTCTCCGGCCGGTCCGGCGCGCTCTGGACCGACGCGTTCGTGCTCTGACCCGGCTCACTCAGCTCCGGCCGGGCTCAGCTCTGGCCTGACTCAGGCGACCGACTGCCACCAGCCGTCGACGGCGGGCGGCTCGTCGACCACCACCCGCTCGCCGGGGCGGGGCACGGCGAGCCGCACGTCGCGGGCCTTCGCCTCGGCCCACAGCCGGTCGACCGGCTCGGACCAGTCGTGCAGGGCCAGGTTGAACGTCGCCCAGTGCACCGGGACGAACAGCCCGCCGCGCAGGTCGAGGTGGGCGGTGACCGCCTCCTCCGGGAACATGTGGATCGTCGGCCAGGCCCGGTCGTACGCGCCGATCTGCATCAGCGTCACGTCGAACGGCCCGTGCTCGGCGCCGATCTCGGCGTACCCGTCGAAGTAACCGGAGTCGCCGGTGTAGAAGACCTTGCGGTGCGCGCCGGCCACCACCCAGGAGCTCCAGAGCGTGCCGTCGCGGCGCAGCCCGCGACCGGAGAAGTGTTGGGCGGCGGTGGCGGTGATCTCCAGGCCGGCGACCTGGTACGACTCGGACCAGTCCAGCTCGATGATCCGCTCGGCGGGTACGCCCCAGCGGTCCAGGTGCGCGCCCACGCCCAGCGGCACCAGGAACGGCGCGGACTGCCCGGCGAGCAGCGCCCGCACAGTGGCCATGTCGAGGTGGTCGTAGTGGTCGTGCGAGATCAGGATGGCGTCCAGCGGGGGCAGCTCGTCGATGCCCACCGGTGGTTCGTGCAGCCGGCGTGGGCCGACCAGCCCCGAGGGCGAGCACCTGTCGCTCCAGACCGGGTCGAGCAGCACCCGCCGCCCCTCGATCTCGACAAGCGTCGAGGCGTGGCCGTACCAGACGATGTTGAGCTCGTCGGCGGCCTCCGGGCCGCCGGCGCTGGGCCGCAGCAGCGGCACCGGCGCGGTCGGACGCCGCTTCTGCTTGCCGAAGATCAGCTCGCGGAGCAGGTTGCGCCCCGGCTCGGCGACCATCGTGCGGGTGCCCGTCCGGTTGTGGAAGGTGCCCTCGCGGAACTGCGGCGAGCGGGCCGCCCGTTCCGCCCGCGCCCCGCTGAGCCGGCCACCCAGCGCCGCCGGCACATCCCGGGCGACCCAGGCCAGGCCGGCCAGCGCGGCCAGGCCGGCCGCGCCCCGCATCCGTCGCCCGAGCGACCGTTCGACGTCCGTGTTCTGCGCTCGTGCCATTGCCGTCCCTCCGACGTGTCCGCCCTACACGGTAGTCACCCGGACCGACCCGTGCCTCGGTGGTCGCCACGCCGGGTCGGGGGCCGGGCCCCGCGCCCCCCCCCGGGGGGGGGGCGGGGGGGGCCCCCCCCCCGGTGCTGGGGCGGCGGGCGGGGTTCCCGAACCTCCAGCCCCCCCCCCCGCTCCCGGGCACCGCGGCCACGCACCAG
>NZ_JBIAFG010000025.1:0-79613 GCF_042869175.1 Micromonospora sp. NPDC007208
CCACGGGGGCGAACCCGTTTTTTACGGCCCACCTGTTCGCCGCGGGGCCGCCTTAGGCCCGCCCCCCCCCCCCGCCCGCGCCCCGCCCCCCCCCCCCCGGGCGGGGGGGCGCGGGGGCACCCCCCCCACGGCCCGTGTGCCACCACGGACGTCGGCGTTCGACTCACGTTCGGTGGTTCCATCGCGCCATCCGGACGCCATCGGAGGGCTGGTGCCGGATCTGCCGGTTTATTGATGGTGTTGGTGTCACTATGGCAGGCGTGGGAACTGCGAAAACTGCCATGCCTGCGATCTCGCCGCTCACCGGCGATCCCATCAAGCGGGCCGATGCCGAACGGCTAGCGGGGGTGCTGAAGGCCTTCGCCGATCCGGCGCGACTCCGGTTGCTCAGCCTGATCCAGTCCGCGCCGGAAGGTGAGGCGTCCGTCAGTGACCTCACCTCGGCGCTCAATCTCTCCCAGCCGACCGTGAGTCACCACCTTCGGATCCTCACCGAGGCTGGCCTACTCGAACGCGACAAGCGCGGGGTCTGGGCGTACTACCGCCTGGTGCCCGCCGCGATCGCGCAGATCGCCGACCTGTTGACGCCGCCCCGGAAGCGGGCGACGAAGAGGGCCCGCTGACCGAGGCGGGAGGCCGGGCGTCGCCCGCCACTGCGGCGACCAGATCGGCCAGGGTCCGGTCGGCAAGGGTCAGGTTGAGGAAGCCCGGCCCGGAGACCTCCGCCGACACGCCGAGGTCGTCGAGCACCGCGTGCGCCAGCACCGCGGCGGCGATGTCGCGCGGCGGGCGGCCGAGCCAGCGGCAGCGCCGCGTCGGACTGGAAGTCCGCACGCGGGGGCCGCCGCACGAGCGGGTCGACCGAACCGCCAGCCGGTCGGCAACAACCTCGGTTCCGGTGGTCCGGCCGATGCCCGAGGCGTGGTCGTTTCGTTGGACCCCGGGCAGGGCACTAGCCCAGGACAGACGAGGGGTGATGATGAGCCGACACACACCACTGCCGGTGACCCGTACGCGACGCGCGCTCGCGCTGCTCGGCACCATCGCCCTGACCGCCGCCTGCACCACCACGGAGGATCCGCCCGACTCGGCCCCGGCGACCACCGCACCGGCCACCGCGTCGGCGTCGACGCCCCCGACAGACCCACCGTCCCCGAGTGCGAGCACCCGGGTGACCATCCCGACCTCGGCCTTCGTCGAGTTGCCCGCCGAGCTGCGGAAGTCTCCCCGACGGACGACGCCCGTCGAGGAGGCCCTGCCGAAGCTGTGTGGCAACGAGTTCGGCACCGGCGGCCGGCAGGTCACCGCGAGCGCCGCGATGACAGTCACCTACCAGAAGGCCGGCGAGCCCTCCAGCAACGTGCCGCAGGGGATGATCCACCAGACCATCTTCACCTTCGACGGCGACGGCGCCTCGGGTTATCTGGGCCGTCTCCGCACCGCCCTGCGGGCGTGCCCCTCCTACGACCAGTCCGGAAACCGCGTCACCGTCAAGAGTCAGGCGCTGCCCGGCGTGGGCGACGAGGCGCTGCTGCTGACCCGGACCTGGCCGGAGACGAGCCTGAACGGCGAACGCACCGGCGGCACCGCGTCCAGCCAGACCGCCGTGGCCCGGGTGGACAGCACGGTGACGGTCTTCGACGACCAGGGCTGGGAGGGTGCCAGCGGCAACCCCGCCATCCTGGACCGGGTCGTGCGGGACGGCGTACGCGTCATCGACGCCTGGCAGCGGTAGGCCACCCGCCCGCCACCGACGCGGGCTTCCACCGATCGGTTCGATCCTCGGTCGAATCATGGACACCCGAACGCGAGTCGCGCTTCCGCCGGAAGACTTGAGGATCGCGGTCCACAGTGGCGGCCCCGACGACGTGCGGCAGCCACCCGGGCCATCAGCGTTGGTCGGTGGAGGAGGTCGTCATGTCGGATGGTCAGGAAACGAAGGCACCGTGGCTCCCACCGCGGTGGTTCATCCGACTGGCCTGGTCGGTGCACCGGGGTCTGTACCGGGTCACCGGCAGCCGGGTCGGGCTGTGGCTACCGCGCGAGACCCGCTGGGGCACGTTGCGGTTGACCACGACCGGTCGTCGCACCGGTCAGCAGCGCAGCGTCATCATCGCGTACTTCGAGGATGGCCCGAACCTGGTCGGGGTGGCGATGAACGGCTGGGGCGAGGGCGCTCCCGCCTGGTGGCTCAACCTCCAGGCGCACCCGGACGCGTCCGTCGATCTGCCCGACGGGCGGCGGCTGGTCCGCGGTCGCGCCGCCACGGCCGACGAGCGGTCGCGGCTGTGGCCACGCTGGCGCGAGGCCGACAAGAACTTCGACGCCCACGCTGCGCGGCGATCGTCCGAAACCACGGTGGTGGTGCTGGAGCCCAGAGCGGATGGCGACGCCTCGGTGCGATGACGCATCCCGCGGCCTCCGCACCCTCGGCTCTGCCGGGCTACCCGGCTCCACCCGGGCTCAACGGCCGAACGCGAGGTAGAGACCAAGGCCGAAGTTCACGACCAGGATGATCGCGCCGACGACCGCGAACCCGCGCTGCCAAGCGGTCCACCGGACCGTCCTCTGCGACTCGACGATGCCCGCCTCCTCCACTCGAACCGCCGCGATCCTGTCCCGCTCACTGGCGTCACGGCGGCCCTCGGTCACGTTGGCACTGAACAGAGAGACGTTGCCGCGGAGTTCCTCGGTGAGAGACCGGAGCGCCTCCGTCATCGCGTCGATCGAGCCGTTGATCCTTTGCAGGTGCTCATCGTGCCCCTGTAGACGCTGCTCGATCCGGCCCGCGTCGAGACCGCGGGCGTAGGCGGCCGCCATCCTCTCCGCGTTCTCCGGGCTTGTCATCGTGGGTCCGTCAGCCACGAGGACGCCGCCCCTATCCCGCACTCGGGCGGGATAGCCGTAGCCGCCGGGTGGAAGGGCCGCCGCCGGGGCGTGGTGCTCGTGAGACGCATCCGCCACCTCCTACCGACCCCGCACCACCCGGTCCGAGGTATCAGTCGTACCACTCCCGGGCCCCGAACACCACTGTTCGAATCCGACAAAACCGCAGGTCAGAGGCGCGTTCATGGCGGGGTCGGGCGTAGGTGGCAGGTGCCGGGCGACGGCCTGGAGACAACCGCTGCGGTACGTCAACCCGAGCGCGTACATCCCGGGTGGTAGGCCCTTCGGCAACTCCGGCATGACGACGCACCGGTGGTCTGCTTCCTAGGCTGCCATCCGTACCCGTCACGCGACCGAGGAGATCCACGATGTCCATCCGTCACCTGCTCGCTGCCGCCGTAGCCGCCCCAATCGGAGGGCTCGCGCTGGCCGCACCGGCAGCCGCGCACGTCTCGGCCCAACCGACCGCCGCCACTGTTTTCTCCATGAGCTCCGGGCGTTTCGGTGCCAGTACGGCCGTCCTGCTGGGACTTGTCGGCGCCGTCATCGGCGGGCTGGCCCTGGCCCGCCCCGCCAGTCGGCTCGGTACCGGCTCGGGAAGCCTCGGAGCAGTCTTGGCCCTGGCGACGGGGCTGATCGGCTTGGCGCTCGGCGGGCTGGTGGTGGCCACCTCCGACAGTGGCATCGGCACGGGTAACGGGCGAGGCGGGGCCTACGTGGCGCTGGCGGTTGGACTGGCCGCCGTGGTGCTCGGTGGGCTGGCCCTGGTTCGCGCGCGCCGCACCGGCCGACCAGCCGATGGTGGTGGTCAGGAGCGAGCGAGCCAACCAGGCACGGTCAGGCCGCACTCGTAGGCGAGGATCACCAACTGGGCTCGGTCCCGGGCATGCGCCTTGGTCATGATCCGACTGACGTGTGTCTTGGCCGTCGCCGGGCTCAGCACCAACCGCGCGGCGATCTCGTCGTTGGAGAGGCCGGCGGCGACAAGCGTCAGCACCTCACGCTCCCGCTCGGTGAGCACGCTCAGTCGCGGCCCAGGGTCGGGATGCTTGGCCCGGGCCGCGAACTCGGCGATCAACCGTCGGGTGATCGACGGCGCGATCAGCGCGTCACCCCGGGCCACCACCCGCACGCCGTGGATCAACTCCGCTGGCTCGGTGTCCTTGACCAGGAAGCCGCTGGCACCGGCCCGCAGCGCGCCGTAGACGTAGTCGTCCAGGTCGAACGTGGTCAGGATGATGACGCGCGCATCGGAGTTCGCGACGATCTCACCCGTGGCGGCCAGGCCGTCGAGACCGGGCATCCGGATGTCCATCAGGACGACATCCGGCCGCAGTTGCCGGGCCAGCCGCACCGCCTCGGCCCCGTCGGCAGCCTCGCCGACCACCTCGAGGCCGTCCTCACCGTCGAGGATGGACCGGAAGCCCGCGCGGACCAAGGTCTGGTCGTCGACGATCAGCAGCCGGATCACATCTGCTCCCTCGCCGGTGCCGGGCCGGGCCGCATCGGCAGACGGGCGCGGACCCGGAAGCCGCCGTCCGGCTGCGAGCCCGTGGTCAGTGAGCCGCCGAGCGCCCGGGCCCGCTCGCGCATGCCGAGGATCCCGCTGCCCGGCGCACCCGGCTGGCCGGTGCCGTCGTCCTCGACCTCGACGAGCACGTCGTCGTGATCGGGCCGGACCCGGACCACCGCGGCGGTGGCGCTCGCGTGCCGTGCCACGTTGGTGAGCGCCTCCTGGACGATCCGATACACCGCCAGGTCGACCTCCGGTGGCAGCGACCGGGTCTCGGCGACCTCGGTGCGGATCTCCAACTCCGGCCGGGCGGCCGTCCTGACCAGTTCGCCGAGGCGGTTCAGACCGGGTGCGGGCCCGATCGCCGGGTCCTGCCGCAGTGCGCCCAGCGTCGCGCGCAACTCACTCAACGTCTCCTTGCTGGTCAGTTTGATCGCGGTGAGGGCCTGCTCGGACCGGACCGGATCCGGTCGGTGCAACGCGGCGCTGGCCTGCACGTTGATCAACGACAGGTGGTGGCCGAGCACGTCGTGCAACTCCCGGGCGATGCGCAGCCGCTCCTCGGTGGCCCGTCGCCGAGCCTCCTCCTCCATCCGCTGCTCGGCGACGACCGCTCGGGCCTGCGCCTCGGCGAGGTAGGCGCGGCGGTTGCGGGTCACGCCAACGATGACCGCGACGAGCCAACCGGCGTGCAGCAGCGTCGCCCCGTTCATTGTGTTCGGGGACCGGTCGTAGCTGTCCGCCACGGCGAAGGCGATCACCGAGGCGAGACCGAGCCCGATGGCGACCGCGAGATGTCCCTCGTCGACGACTGTGTAGAGCGCCACGACGAACACCAACATGATCGGGCCGGGCCGGTGCAGCAACGCCCCGTACGCGCCGATGGCGGCCAGCGCCACGACGCCCACCGGCACCGGGTGGAGCCGGCGGACGTACAGGGCGCAGGAGGAGAGCAGCACCGCCAGCAGCGCCGCCCATTCGGCGGCGGTGTCGATGCCGCGCGACTGCACCACCAGGCCCACGACGGCGACCAGACCCACGGCGAGCACCAGGGCCACGTCCGCCGTCCGGCCCCGCCACCCTGACATGCGCCGAAGCCTAGCCTCCAGCGGGTGAGCGGGAGAAGGTCTGACGGCCGAGGCTGGCGGCGCCTGTCCTCACTGGGCGGTCCGGGTGCGCTGGTGGTCCTCGGCCAGGTTCGCGTCGTAGCCGGCGGCCTGGAGGGCGAACAGTTCGGCGTACCGGCCGCCGGCGGCGACGAGGTCGGCGTGCGTGCCGGCCTCGACCAGTCGGCCGTGGTGCAGGACGAAGATCCGGTCGGCGTGCCGGACGTTGGCGAGCCGGTGCGTGATGAGGATGGTGGTGAGGCGACCTCTGCGGTCCCGAATGGTCTGGAACAGGGCGTCCTCGGCGCGGGGGTCGAGCGCGGAGGACGGCTCATCCATGATCAGTAGTTCGGCGTCGCGGAGGAACCCGCGGGCCGCGGTGATGCGCTGCCACTGTCCACCGGAGAGGTCCTGGCCGCGCGCGAAGGTCCGGTCGAGCAACGTCTCGTACCCGTGCGGAAGTTCATTGATCATGTCGTGGGCGACGGCGCGGCCGGCGGCGGCCTCGATGCGATCCTGCCGGGCCTCGCTGTCGACGTCGCCGATGGCGATGTTCGTGGCCGCGGTGAACGGCCACTTGTGGTATTCCTGCGTCACCACCGCGATCCGGGCCCGCAGCCCGTCGACGTCCCAGTCCGACAACGGGCGGCCGTTCCACTCGATGCTGCCCTCGGTGGGTGCGCGGAGGCTGGCGATCATCGCGGCGAGGGTCGTCTTGCCCGAGCCGTTCTCCCCCACGAATGCGACCGTCTGTCCGGCGCTGATCGTCAACGTGACGCCGTCGACGGCGGGGGCGTCCCGATCGGGGTAGCGCAGGCTCACCTCGTTGACGGTCAACTCCCGCAGCCGGTCCGGGTCGGCCGCGGCTACCGGTCCGGTGTTGTCCGGTAGGTAGGCGTCGGCGCGGGTCATGAAGCCGGTGTAGTCGCCGAAGTGCTGCCCCTCGGTGTAGACGTGGTCGACCTGGAAGGTGGCGATGGCCAGGGATCGTTGCGCGGACTGCACCGCGATGACGCAGGTCGCCGCCGCGGCGAGCGGGATCTGCCCGTCCAGGAGCAGCAACCCGAGCAGGGCGTAGACGGTGCCGGTGGCGAGGCCACCGACGATCGCCCCGACCGTGGTCGTCGTGGTGACGCGTCGAGCGAGGGCGAGCTGGATGTCGGTCTCCACCTGCATCACCCGGTCGTACTGGTCGAGCAGGAACCGGCGCAGCCCGTAGGAGCGCAACTCCGGGGCCGAGGCACGTTCGGCCATCAACTTGTGCAGCAGCCACAGTCGACGTCGGCGCACCGACCCGGTGGTGTACGTCTGGTAGCGCAGATGCCCGGCCCGCAACGACGCCCACGCGTTGGGCACCGTGGCGACCAGCAGCGCCAGTAGCAGCAGCGGATGGATGACGATGACGGCAGCCGCCACGGCGAGCAGCCCGGCCAGCCCGGCGAGCAGGTTCATCGACGCCTGCACCAGCCCGATCGTCGACTCGGTGCCTCGCGAGGCGCGTTCCATGTCATCGGCGAACGCGTCGGCGTCGAACGCCTCCAGCCGGACCGCGGTCGACACCTCGAACAGGCCCCGCTCCACCTCACGGCTCACCCGAGGCGTCAACCCGTTCTGCGCGTACCCGGTGGCGATGCCCATCCCCGCACGGAGCGCGACCGTCGCCGCCAGCACGGCCAGCGCGGGCAGCGCCGCCCGCACCTTGTCCGCGGTGGGGCCGCCGGCGAACAGCTCCACCAACACCCGTTGGGTGGCCAACAGGCCGAAGGCCGCCATCACCCCCGCGCCGACCGTCGCCGCGCCCACCACACCGGTACGGAGCCGGTCCGCGCGCCAACTGATACCGAGGGCTGTCCAGACGAGCCTGGGCAGTTCCGCGAAGACGGCGAAGACGCCGGCCTCCGCGCGCGCCCGCACGCCCGTCTCCCACCACATCTCCCGCAGTTCCGGCAGCACCGACTCCGTGCGCCCAGGGTGAGACGTGCCGGGCGTGACGCGGTGGGCCTCTGCGGTGACGGTCTCGCTCATGGGCATACCTCCCGGGCGGCGCAGCCGTCGCCATCCCCGCCGGTCCGGCGGGGCGGCGGCTTTCTGGAGGATTGGACCACCCGGACGTAGCTCTCGGCAATCGCCCGAACACTCGCGGTTATGGATGCACCGGCGCCGGGGAGGCGCCCCGGCGTGTCACTCCGCGCGCAGGACGTCGAGGCGCGTTCTCAGCGCCGCGGCGATCTCGCCCGCCGCGACGATCTGCTCCGGCGTAAGGGCGTCGACGAACAGCTCACGGATCGCGCGTAGGTGCGGAAAGGTGGCCCCCGTGAACGCCTCGGCGCCGGCCGTCGTGAGCAGCACCTCCGCCCCCCGGGGAACCGTCGGGCACTCCTGGCGGCGGATGAGGCCGCGCCGCTCCATCCGTCCGAGATGGTGGGAGAGCCGACTCCGCTCCCACCCGATGTGCGCGGCGAGTTCGGACGACCGCATCGACTGACCCTCCGCCTCGCTGAGGGCGAGGAGCACGGCGTAGTCCCCGGTCGAGAGCGAGGAGTCGCTCTGTAGGCGGGACTCGAGCCGGGAGCCGAGCGCTGCCGTCGTCTCGATGAAGTCCCGCCAGATCCGCAGTTCGTCGGCGGTGGGGAGTTGGCGTCCGCCCCGCCGACCGGGTGTGGCCTCCGTCATCTCACTCTCCCGGGAATTGACGTGTCAATCGTCAAGTTAGCATCATTGACACGTCAACCGGTAGGTCCGCTCCCGCGAGCCGCCGGCGGATTGCACCGAGGAGGAGACGATGGCAGCTGCAGACTTCGAGCTGGGGCTCAACTCGTTCGGGGAGGTGGCCACCGACGGCGACCGGGTCCTGAGCGACGCCGAGACCGTACGGCTACTGGTGGACGAGGCACGGCTCGCCGAGTCGGCCGGAATCGACGTGTTCAGCGTCGGTGAGCACTACCGCGAGGGTCACAACGACTCGGCTACACCCGTGTTGCTGGCGGCGGTCGCGACGGCGACCGAGCGAATTCGCCTCGGCACCTCGGTCACCGTGCTCAGCACCAACGACCCGGTACGGCTCTACCACGAGTTCTCCACCCTCGACGCCGTCTCCGAAGGCCGCGCCCAGATTGTCCTCGGCCGCGCGTCGGCGACCGAGTCGTTTCCGCTGTTCGGTTACGACCTGGCCGACTACGAGCGGTTGTTCGAGGAGAAGCTGGACCTCTTCCTGCGGCTCCAGCAGGACGAACCGGTCACCTGGTCCGGGACGGTACGAAGCCCGCTGACCGCACAGCGCCTGCACCCACGGATGCGGCCCGGCGGCATTCCGACCTGGATCGGTGTCGGAGGGAGCCCGAACTCGGTGATCCGCGCCGCCCGGTACGGACTACCGCTCATGCTCGCGATCATCGGCGGGCGTCCCCAGCGCTTCGCCGGCCACGTCGACCTCTACACCAGGGCGCTCGAACAATCCGGGAATACCCTGCAGCCAATCGGGCAGCACTCACTCGGCCTTGTCGCAGACACCGACGAGGAGGCGGTGGAGACGTGGTGGCGATACTGGCAGCCGGTCGTGGCGGCCCTGGCCGCCGAACGCGGCTTCTACAAACCGGACCGCGCGCGCTACGAGGCCGAAATTGACCACGGGGCGCTGTTCGTCGGCTCACCCGAGACGGTGGCACAGAAGATCGCCACGGTCGCTCGCGACCTGCGACTGAGCCGCTTCGACCTGAAGTACGACATCATGCACCTGCCCCGCGAGGCACGCGCGCGCACCATCCAACTGCTGGGCAGTGAGGTCGCGCCGCGGGTCCGGGAGCTGCTGGCGAAGGAGCCCAACAATGTCTGATCTGCTGTTCGGCCTGGACACGTTCGGCGACGTACCGCAGGACGACGCCGGCAAGCTCGTCTCCCACGCGGCGGCGATCCGGCAGGTCGTCGACGAGGCCGTGCTCGCCGACCAACTCGGGGTCGACGTCATCGCCCTTGGCGAGCACCACCGGCCGGAGTACTCGGTCTCCACACCGGAGACGGTGCTGGCCGGAATCGCCACCCGCACGTCGCGGATCCGGTTGGCCTCCGGCGTGACCGTGCTGAGTTCGGACGACCCGGTGCGGGTGTTCCAGCGCTTCGCCACCGTGGACGCGCTGTCGAACGGCCGAGCCGAGGTCATCCTCGGTCGCGGCTCGTTCACCGAGTCGTTCCCGCTCTTCGGTTACGACCTGCGCGACTACGACACGCTGTTCGAAGAGAAGATCGAACTGTTCGTCAAGTTGCTGGACGAGAAGCCGGTCACCTGGAGCGGCACCCTGCGGGCCCCACTGGAGAACGCCGACGTGTTCCCGAAGACCGAATCGGGTCACCTGGACACCTGGGTCGGTGTGGGTGGCTCGCCGCAGTCGGTGGTCCGCACCGCCCAGTACGGGCTGCCGCTCATGCTCGCCATCATCGGCGGCGCCCCGGAACGCTTCGCGCCGTACATCGACCTGTACCGCCGGGCGGCCGACCAGCTCGGTACCACCGCGCACCCGGTCGGCATGCACTCGCCGGGCTTCATCGCCGACACCGACGAGCAGGCCAAGGAGATCTACTGGCCGCACTACCGCGTCATGCGGGACCGGATCGGCAAACTGCGGGGTTGGCCCCCGATCCGCCGTCAGGAGTTCGACTCCGAAGTGGAGAACGGCTCCCTCTACATCGGTTCACCGGAGACGGTAGCCCGGCGGATGGCCCGCGCGATCCGCAGCCTCGGCGTCGGACGGTTCGACCTCATCTACTCGGCCGGAGCGCAACCGGCCAGCGCCCGGATGCGCGCCGTGGAGCTCTACGGCTCGAAGGTGATCCCCATGGTCCGCGAACTGCTGGCCTGATCAGCACTTCCCAAGCGAGAGGACGACATGAACGACAACGACCGGAGCCGGCCCGCGACCCTCGGCATCCTCGGGGCCGGCAAGGTGGGCACGGTGCTCGCCCGGCTCGCCGTCGCCGCCGGCTACCGGGTACGGGTGGCCGGCTCCGGCGACCCGGCGAAGATCGCCCTCACCGTCGAGGTCCTCGCACCGGGGGCCGAGGCCACCACGGCGGTCGACGCGGTGGCCGACGCCGACGTCGTCATCCTCGCCCTGCCCCTCGGCAAGTACCGCAGCGTTCCCGCCGAGGCGTTGCGCGGCAAGCTCGTGGTCGATGCCATGAACTACTGGTGGGAGATCGACGGCATCCGCGACGACCTCACCAACCCGCGTACCTCGTCGAGCGAGACCGTCCAGGCGTTCCTGTCCGGCTCGCGTGTCGTGAAGGCGTTCAACCACATGGGCTATCACGACCTGGAGGACGAGGCCCGGCCGGCGGGGGCGCCCGGCCGCAAGGCCATCGCGATCGCCGGGGACGACAACGCCGACCTCACCGAGGTCGCGGCCCTGGTCAACGCGCTCGGCTTCGATCCGGTCGTCGCCGGCCGGCTGGCCGAGGGGGTACGGCTCGAACCGGGCAGCGAGTTGTTCGGCGCCAACGTCAGCGCCGACGAGGTACGCGCCATGCTCGACCGCTTCCCGGAGTCGGAGCGAGGGCGGACCATCACCGCTGCCCGATCGGCGACTTAGCATCGCCACTCATGCCCAACAAGACATCAGGCTGTACAAACTGTGCGGACCCGTCCCGAACGATAGCTGGACCGCTCGGCGGGTCAGTCGGTGCCGAACGCGGCCCGCGGTTCGAGGAGCTGGCCCACGGCGTACTCGTCGTCGAAGTCGGCCGGGCCGAGCGCCTCGACCGCGGCGGCGCGCATCCGGGCGAGGTCCGCCGCGTCGTCCGGGTCCGGCACCTGGCCGAGCGCCGCGAACGCGGCATCCGCGACACCGATCATCCGCGCCGCACGCGAGTGGTCACCCTCGGCGGACGCGAGCGCGGCACCCGCAACGCAGACGTACGGCACGAAGTCGGCCCAGTCGTTGCGGAAGACCCGCTCACGGTTCTCGGCGAACAGCGTCCGCGCCACGTCGAGGTTGCCCAGCCCCAGCTCGCAGAACGCGAGGTTGTGAAGCTCGGAGTTGACCGTCTTGGGTTGGCCGAGCGCCTCGTTCAGCGCGATGCTCTCCCGGTACAGGTCCCGGGCGCGGGCCAGGTCGCCGGACATCCGCGCCACGCCGGCGAGCACGTGCCTCGGTCGTTCCTCCAGGGCCCGGTCACCGGAGCGCAGCGCCACCGCGAGAGCCTCCCGGGCCCGGGCCTCTCCACCCGGCAGGTCACCGCCGCGAATGGCGACCCGGGCGAGGCTGTACCGGGCCTCCACCTCGCCCGCCGGGTCGCCGGCCGCCCGGGCCCGCTCGATCTCGGCCTCGCTCATCCGCACCACGGCCTCGGTCTCGCCGCGGCGGAAGGCCGAACGCACGCTCTCACTGAAGGTCATCGCCCTCTCCCCCCTCGCCGGCACCGCACGACAGCCCCTGTCGAACTCGTCGGTCAGCGCGCGTGGAACATGGTCCAGGTCTCCACGAGCGTGAAGCCCATCGACTCGTAGAGCGGCCGACCCATCGCGCTGGTGTGCAGGTAGGCGGCGTCCGCGCCGGCGGCGATGCCGTCCCGCAGAACCGTCTCGGTGAGCACCCGGCCCAGGCCACGGCCCCGGGCGGACGGAACGACGGCGATGTTGAACACGCCGACCACCCCGGAGGTCTGCATCCCGAGGCCGGTGCCGACGGGCTGGCCGGACTCCTCGGCCAGGTAGCCGGTGACGGCATCGGCGTCGAGCACGGCACCACCCATCAGCGACCCGAAGAGGCCGTCGGGAACCTCGAAGCTCCGGGTGAGGGCGTCGGTGTAGAGGCCGTTCTCGGCAGCACCGACCTGACGCACCGACGTGCGCTGCGCCGAGCCGGCACCGAAGGTGGCTCGGAACGCGAGGTCGTGCGCCGCGCAGGCCAGCAGGGGAAGTTCGGTACGCCCGAGGAGGCCGTGCCGGGCCGCGAGGTCAGCGACCGCGTCGCCCGCCTCACCCCGAACCATGATCGACCAGTGCGCGGCCTGCCTGCCGACCTCGGTCGCCATCTCGTCGAGCGACCCGAGGTCGGGCTCGGTGGACCTGTCGTAGGCCGCGTTGAGCGTCGCGACGCCGGCCTGGGTCACCCCCGCGCGGGCGGTGCCCCGCTCGGCGTACCCACCCTTCGGGGTCACCCTGCACAGCGTCTCGAAGGCGTCGAAGTACGCCGTCGCCATCCGATCGGCGGTGATGCTCATGACGGCCCCCTAGAACGGTCGTTCTGCCCGGCCGACAACCTAGCCACTGATCACGCTGACCAGCAAATCACGGGCGCGAGGGCGGCCACCTGCCGTCCGGCTTTCGAACCGATCAGGAATCGAGAAGCCCGACAACGCCGGGCGACCTAGCCTTTCCCCAGGTGAACGGCAGCACGCCGACCTGGACGACGAGAGGGAGCCCGAGAATGTCCGCGAAGACCACTACCAAGTCCGACGGCTTCAGCCCCGAGGAGCGGGCCGCGATGAAGGAGCGCGCCGACGAGCTGCGCGCCGAGGGCAAGAAGGGCGCCAAGAAGGCGGACGGGCTGCAAGCTGTCCTCGACCGGATCGCGCAGATGGAGCCGGAGGACCGCGCGCTCGCCGAGCGTGTGCACGTGACGGTGACCGCCGCCGCCCCGGGCCTGACGCCGAAGACCTGGTACGGGATGCCCGCCTACGCGAACGAGGACGGCAAGATCGTCGTCTTCTTCCAGGACTCGGGCAAGTTCAACTACCGGTACTCGACCCTGGGCTTCCAGGACCCGGCCAACCTCGACGACGGGGACATCTGGCCGGTGGCGTACGCGTTGCAGCAGTGGAGCCCGGCCGTGGAGAAGAAGATCACCGAGCTGGTGCAGGCAGCGGTCTCCTGACCGACGCCCCTCCCATGGCCCTGTCCGGCCGTCACCGACAATGCCCACGGCTCCTATGGTTCGGACATGTCGATCACAGACCATGCGCTGGCCATCGAGGCGGCGGAAGCCGGAGCCGCGGTCGTCCGCTCCCGGTACGGCTCAGCACTGACCCGCGTTATGAAGACCGCCGGTGACTTCGCCACCGCCGCGGACGTCGAGGCCGAGCGGGCCATCCTCGACGTCCTGGGTGCGGCACGTCCCGAGGACGCCGTGCTGGCCGAGGAGAGCGGACGCACGGGTACCGGCGACAACGGACGCACCTGGCTGGTCGATCCGCTGTGCGGCACGTTGAACTTCGCCGCGCGGACCATGCTGGCCTCGGTCAACGTCGCTCTGCGGGTCGGGTCGGACGTCACCGTGGCGGCCACGGTGGACCCTTTCGCCGCCGAGGTGTTCTGGACCGACGGCACCGCCGCGTACGTCCGGGGTGCGGGGACGGACGAGCGACTCGTTCCGTCGGCCGAGTCGACGCTTGTCGACCTGAATCTCGACCCGCCCTTTCCCAACCGGGATGTCTTCCTGGCCGCCCGCATGCTCACCGACGAGGACTTCCTCGAACAGTTCCGGCCCCGGGTGGTCTCCACCAGCCTCGCCGTGGCCTGGGTCGCCGCCGGTCGCCGCGCCGCCTACGTGACGGACCGCCACGACCTGCGGAACAGCGTCCACTTCGCGGCCGGGATCGCGCTCTGCCAGGCGGCCGGCTGCGTGGTCACCGGGCTCGACGGTCAGCCGCTGCACACCGGTGGGGATGGTCTCGTCGCGGCCGCCGACGAGCGGACGCACGCCGCCCTGCTGGCGCTCATTCGGAAACAGCGCTCGTGATGGACTCGGTCTTGACATGAAGTGCGGTTGAGGTTCTAGCGTCCCTAGATGATCACGTTCGGGCCGTCGCGCCCGGACGTCCGTCGCCCGAGCACCACCGTCGAAGGGACTCCGATGCACCTGTCACGCCTTCTCCGCCCGCGTACCGTCGCGAGCGCGCACTGCGACCTCCCGTGCGGCGTCTACGACCCGGCGCAGGCCCGCATCGAGGCCGAGTCGGTCAAGGCGATCTCCGAGAAGTACCAGGCCAGCGACGACCCGGAGTTTCGCACCCGCGCGCTGCTCATCAAGGAACAGCGGGCCGAACTGGTCAAGCACCACCTCTGGGTCCTGTGGACCGACTACTTCAAGCAGCCGCACTTCGAGAAGTACCCCCAGCTGCACGGCCTGTTCAACGAGGCGACCAAGCTGGCGGGTGCCGGCGGCGCGAAGGGCGCCGCGGACCCGGCGGTCGCCGAGCAGCTCCTCGGGAAGATCGAGGAGATCTCGAAGATCTTCTGGGAGACCAAGCAGAGCTGACCAGCCGGCACCGGGTGGCACCGGCCACCCGGTTCGGCGTACCGCGTTCGGGAGGAACCGCATGACGTCGCGCACCGACCTCGTCGAAGAGTTGATGAGCCGTTTCCCACACGTGCCGCGGGAGGCGGTCCTCAAGGAGGACCTGCTGCGGGGCGGGCTCGCCTTCGACGACGCGGCACTGACCGACAACGAGCACGGCGACGTCAAGCCGAAGTCGTACTTCATCTTCTCCTTCGACCACCGGACGCTGCCCGAGTTGGGGACGGCGGCGCTGCGCCGGCCACCGGAGGAGATCGTGCTCACCGGAGGTCCGTACGAGCTACGCCGGACCGTCGTGTCGGTCCGCACCAACCCCAGCTCGCCGTACCGCGTCGGCACCGACAGCGACGGTCGACTCCGGCTGTTCCTGGACGGGCGGCCGATCGCCGATGTCGGGCTGCCCCCCATGCCGGCGTACTACCGCCACACGCTGGCCAACGGCAAGTCGGTGATGGAGGTCGCCCCGACGATCCAGTGGGGCTATCTCATCTACCTCACCGCGTTCCGGGTCTGCCAGTACTTCGGCGCCAAGGAGGAGTGCCAGTACTGCGACATCAACCACAACTGGCGGCAACACAAGCAGGCCGGCCGGCCCTACACCGGGGTCAAGCCGGTCGACGAGGTCCTTGAGGCCCTGGAGATCATCAACCGGCACGACACCGACCGCGCGTCGCAGGCGTACACGCTGACCGGCGGCAGCATCACCTCGCAGGTCAACGGGCTGGCCGAGGCCGACTTCTACGGCCAGTACGCGCAGGCGATCGAGGAGCGGTTTCCGGGACGGTGGATCGGCAAGGTCGTGGCCCAGGCGCTGCCCCGAGCCGATGTGCAGCGGTTCCACGACTACGGGATCCGCATCTACCACCCCAACTACGAGGTGTGGGACAAGCGGTTGTTCGAGTTGTACTGCCCGGGCAAGGAGCGGTACGTCGGCCGGGAGGAGTGGCACCGGCGCATCCTCGACTCCGCCGAGGTATTCGGCCCGCGCAACGTGATCCCGAACTTCGTGGCGGGCGTCGAGATGGCCGCCCCGCACGGCTTCACCAGCGTCGACGAGGCGATCGACTCCACCACCGAAGGGCTCGACTACTTCATGTCCCGGGGGATCACGCCCCGGTTCACCACCTGGTGCCCGGAGCCCACCACCCCGCTGGGCCGGACGAACCCGCAGGGTGCGCCGCTCGAATACCACGTCCGCCTGCTGGAGGCCTACCGCGCGACCATGGACGCCCACGGCCTGTCCAGCCCGCCCGGGTACGGCCCCGCCGGGCCCGGGCGGGCGGTCTTCTCGGTCAGCTCCTTCATGGACACCCTGCCGTCGACCGATTCGTGACGGACGCGCTCGGCTGACCCGCCCAGGTCGATCCGCCGAGGAGCGGTATACCTCAGAGGCATAAATATGCCTCTGAGGTATACCGCTCGAACCCGAATCCGTCCCGACGACGGTCCGAGAGGGCTTACTCGTCTAGCTGGCGTACGTCTCGAACTCACCGACCCGTGGCGTACCGCTGGAGCTGTTGATCTTGAAGTTGAGCTTGCTCGTCGCGGTCGGCGAGAAGGCGATCGAACCGGCCCCGCTGCCGGCGGCCAGGACGGCCCCGTTGTCGTTGTTGATCAGCTGCCAGGAGCCGATGGAGCCCTGGGTGCCGGACGGTTCCCGAATCACCACGCGGGACACCTGGGTCGCGGAGCCCCACTTGATCGAGATCGTGCCGGTCGACCCGGCCGGCGACCAGTAGGTGCTCAGGTTGCCGTCGCGCACGTTGCCATAGCTGGTCCCGCTGGCCTTGCTGGAACCGTCGGCGCCGGCGCCGAGGCTGAGGTTGGTCCCGCCAGAGGGCGGCGGGGTGGTGGGCGGAGGGGTGGTCGGCGGAGGTGTCGTGGGCGGCGGGGTGGTGGGCGGCGGGGTCTGCGGCGAGCAACTGCCGTTCGACACCTTCAGGCCCGTGTTGGCGCCGACCGTCTGGCGGACGATGTCCGGCACGCAGCTCGCCCCGTCGAGGCTGTACGAGTACGGGATGCTGACCGTGGTGTTGGAGGTCGGGTTGGGTCCGGCGGGGTAGTTCTCGCTGCCGGCGCTGGACCAGGTCACGTTGTCGAAGACGTTGCCGGCGACCTGCCAGTAGCCGCGCTCGTTGGTGTAGAAGGTGCCCAGGACGTCCTTGGAGTCCCGGAAGTAGTTGTTCTCCACCTTGGCCCTGGCTCCCGCCCGGGAGTTGATCCCGGACTCGTGCAGGCTCACGTAGTGGTTGTTGTAGATATGGGCGACCCCGCCGCGCAGCAGCGGCGTGCGGGAGTCGATGTTCTCGTAGAGGTTGTGGTGGTACGTGATGAAGCCGTTGGACAGGTCGCTCTCGCTGGACCCGACGAGGCCGCCGCGACCGGAGTTGCGCAGGATGCTGTAGGACAGCGTCACGTACTGGGTGTTGTCCTTCATGTCGAAGAGACCGTCGTACCCCTCGGACTCGCCGCCCGAGGCCTCCAGGGTGACGTGATCGACCCAGACGTTGCGGACCGTGCTCTCCATGCCGATGGCGTCCCCGCCGTTGGAGGTGGGCGAGCCCGACTTTCTGACGTTCCGCACCGTCACGTTCTGGATGATGATGTTGCTGGAGTCCCGGATGTGGATGCCGAGCTGGTCGAAGACCGCGCCGCCGCCGACCCCGATGATGGTGACGTTGCTGATCTGCTTGAGCTCGATCACGCCCGCCGCGGTGTTGCAGCTCGACCCGGACACCTTGCTGGTGTTGCCGTGGTTGATGGTCCCGCTGACCTCGATGGTGATCGGGGTGCTGCTGCTGGGCCGACCGCAGAGCGCCGCGTGGATCGCCGTGCCCGTGCTGGCCCGGACCGTCTGTCCGCCGGCGCCGCCGGTGGTCCCGCCGTTCTGGGTGGCGTAGCCGGTGGCGCTGCCGACCGCCGCCGCGGCCTGGGGGGTCGGCAGGGCCACCCCGACCGCGATCACCACGGCCGCCGTGGCCAGCACTGCCTGATGTCGCAACACGACTGGTCGTCTCATGTCGCCTCACTCTCGCATTCGTCTCGTGCCAGGCTTCGACCCGACGGACAGCGCGATCGCACCTGCCGACGAACGTCATTCAGGAATTGGCGGCAGTCAATCGCAGGATTTCATCGAGGTCTCTCGCGCCCTGGTAGAAGCAGGGACGTGTCGTGCGAGCGGGGTGTGCCCGGTGACACCGCTCGCACGATCGTTAAATGAAACATCGATGCAACGCAATCGTAGGAAAGCGGTTTCCCTGAAGGCAATAGCTGACGCTTGCAGGTTTGTTGCAGTGCTCACGGGAGGGGCCGGCCGTGCGGGTCAGGGTGGCCCGCGCCGTCGGCGGGGCAGGTTCCGGCTTGTTGCGCGCTCGGTATTGACACCGCCGGGCCCGCCATCGATGCTCTGCTAAATCAGTTTAGCGTCGCCTCGCTCCGACCCGTCCCACTCTCCCGGTCCCGGGCGGGATCGCTGACTGAGCGCACCACCCCCGAGAAAGGACCCGCATGAGACTGCGAAGAGGACTGATCCCGCTCGCCGCCACCCTCGTCCTGGCCGGCGCATCCGGCACGGCGTACGGCAGCGCGAGCGGCAGCCCGGGCGCCACGGACGGAATCCGCAGCATCACCCCGATCACCACCGTCTACACGTACGGCCAGAAGGTCTCGGCGGTGGCGATCGAATACGGTGCCACGGTCAACCCCCGCACCCTCGACACCGCCACGTTCTCGGTGACCGACACCATCTACAACTTCCGCTTCAACCCCATCGAGGACCTGCCGAAGCTCGCCGACCGCACCGTCACCCACACCTACACCAACGGGGTACCGGGCACCCGTGTCGACCACCGATCGGCGCCGGGCAGGTACGTCATCGTCGAGCTCGACCCCGCCGACACCGGCGGCTCGACGGTCATCGTCTCCAAGTGCCCGACCTTCCTCTGCACCGTGAAGGTCAATCCGGAGCTGCCGACCCGAATCGTGCAGCGCAAGGACGTGCATGGCCAGCCCGGCCGCGGGGCCGGCAAGGGACCGGTGCTCGCCCGGGCCACCCCGCGCGAGTCCCGACCGGTCACCGAGAAGCCGGTCAACCAACTGGTCGACGAGTTCACCTACGGCTCGTTCCTGAATGGCGGAATGGTGCTGCCGTACCACTACCACCTGCCGAAGAACTACCAGCCGGGCCGCACATACCCACTGATGGTCGTCCTGCCCGGTCACGGGATGGGCTGGGACGGCGACAACCTCGGCGTCCAACTCGCTGCCGACATCCCGGCGACCGCGTGGCTCCAACCGCAGTGGACCGGCACCGCCGAGGACGTCATCGTCCTGGCGCCCCAGCACCAGCGGGTCGGTGGGGTCGCCGAGGCGGACCTGCTGGTCAAGCTGCTCGACCAGTTCGTCGACCAGTTCGCGGTGGACACCCGTCGGGTGTACGCGACCACCGTGTCGTACGGTTCCCAGTTGCTCTGGGAGGCGTTCGCCAAGCGTCCGGACCTGTTCGCCGGCGGGTTGGTGACCGGTGGTTTCCCGGTCAACGCCACCCAGGCGACCGCCATCGCGGCGGCCGAGGTGCCGGTGTGGATCACCCACGGCGAGCACGACCACCTGCTCAACGTCACGGGCGCGCGCAACTCCACGGCAGTGCTGCGGCAGGCGTACGCCGCCCGGGGTAAGACGCCGGAGCAGACCGCCGACCTGGTGCGCTACACCGAGTACGCCGACGCCGCGTTCTCGGTGCCGGACTACCACGCGGCGTTCGGGCCGACCTACGAGGACGCCAGCATCCTGCGTTGGCTGCTCGACCAGTCCAAGCCCTGAGGCCGCGGACCGGGCGACGCCTCACCGTGATCCGGCAGCGCGATTTCCTCGCGCCGACGGGTTACCGGCGGGCGTCGCCCGCGTCGGGTTCGGCAGCAGCGGGCGCGCCCCCGACGAGCACGGACTCCTGAGCCTCCTGCCGGCCCTCCTGCCTCGCGCGGGCCAGCAGTCCGGCCAGCCGACGCCGCCGGTGCCGGGCCGCCGCCCGCAGCCCCAGGAGCAGGCCGGCGAGCAGACCCAACAGGGCGAGCTGCGCCCACGGTACGACCCAGGTGGTGACGGTGGCCGAGGCCGGTCGGAGGTCCGCCCCGGCCTGGCCGTCGCCGAGCAGCGTCGGCGACGTGCTGACGGTCGTACGGAGGCGCCCCAGGGCCCAGACGCCATCGGCCCGGGTCTGCACCTGCCGGCTGCCGCCGGGAAGCAACTCCTCGACGGCGCTGCTGGCGTCGTGGCTGCTCCGGCCCAGGAGGTCGGACATCGCCACCTGACTTGTTCCGCTGACCCAGACGTTGCCGTCGTTCTCGACGGTGTAGCGGACCCGCACCGTGCCACCGGCGAAGGGGTTCCACGACGGGGAGTACGTCGCGCCGAGGCCCCGGACGGCCAGGGCCGCCCGCGCGGAGCCGTTGACCCGCAGCATGACCCGGAACCCGACGCGGCTCTCGACGTTGACCGTGCCTCCGGTGCTGGTGACGGTCGCGGCGATGCCGGCCGGGTGGTCGCCCGGGGTGGCGTCCTTGGGCGCCGTGATGGTGAACGGCACCACCCGCGTCTCGTTGGGGCCGACGGTGACCTTCTCCTGCACGTCGATCCAGGTGCCGCCGTCGACCGAGGGCCGGTCGGACGACAGCATGTTGAAGCGGCCCTTGTCGGTGAGGTAGCCGTCGGCGGCCTTCAGCGAGAAGGCGACAGCGGTGCGGCTGAGGTTCCGTACCGCCAGGTGCTCGGTCACCGCCTGCCCCGGGTCGAGGCTGGCGTTGATCCACCGGCGTTGGTCCGGCCCACTCGCGGTGGCCGGCTGGACCGTCCAGGTCAGGGCCTTCGGGTCCGGTTCCGCCGCCGCCGCGGTCGGCGCGGCGGCAACCGCGAGCGACGCGACGGCGAGGACGACGAGCGCCCGGCGCAGCGGGGTGACGGTCATGAGGCGGCCCTTCGGCACAGGGCTGGGCGGGGGCCCGAAGCGGGCCCCCGCCCAGGCCACTACTCGAACAGTGAGAGCGTGAGCGTGGAGCTGTACTCGCCGGCGGCGACCTCCGCGGGGGTCCGCAGGTACAGGTCGGCGTTGACCGAGTACGAGTCGCCGGCGACGGCCTCGGAGTCGAAGGCCGAGACCAGCAACTCCTGGTCGACGAGGCCGACATTGTTGCCCGGCTGGGTCGGCTCGTCCAGGCTGGTCACCACCTCCTCGCCCTCGGTGACCAGGCCGGTGTCGCCACCGTCGAGCAGGCGCGGCTTCCAGCCGAAGTGGTCGGCGGTGATCGGCGCCTGGCCGGCGGTGCCGGCGAAGTCGGTCGCGCTGCCGAGCACCGCCCAGCCGGCGCCGTCGGGCACCTCGTCGGCGACGCGGGTGTCGGTGACCGTCACCGTCGGCAGCGTACCGACGAACTGGCGAACCAGAAGGGTCGAGCCGTCCTCGGACAGCGCGACGGCGTCGCCGGCGATCGACAGGGCGAGCACGCCCGGTTCCCTGATCTCGTCGATGTCGACAGTGACCCGCACGCTGGCGTCGTCACCCGGCTCGGCCAGTGCGGGCGACGGCAGCACCGCCGCCCCGGTCAGCACGGCGCCGACCGCGCCGGCCGCGAGAAGCTGCCGCCGTTTGTATGTGCTCATGGAATCTCCGTTCTCCGCCATCAGGGGTTATCCGCCGCAGGTGCCGGCGGGGTGTTGCACGGTGCGGACGGTCGTCACGTCCTGTCCGCCGATCGCCCCGGTCACCCGGACGGTCGCCGACCCCGCCGGCACCGACGCGGCGCGGGTGTTGAAGGACTGGTAGGCGTTCGCGCCCGGCGCGACGGCCGTGAACGACCGCTCGCCGTACGGCGTCTCCAGGGTGATGCCCACCGGCGCGTCGTGGTCGTTGCGCGCCTGCACCGCCACGTACGCCTTGCCGCCCACGCACCGCGTGGACGCGGTGAGCGTGACGGGCAGGTCGAGGCTGGCCGCCGCGAAGGCCCAGGTGTCGATCTCGAAGAGGTCGACGCCGGCCGGGCCGGTGTAGGTGAAGTAGACGTCGTGCACGCCGCTGACGCCATCGAGTTCGGCGGTCACCTCGGCCCACTGTCCGACCGGGGTGTCCACCGCGACCGTGCCGACGACGGGACCGTTGACGTCGTCCAGCCGGACCTGGACCTGCCCGCCGGCGGCGAGCGCACGCACCCGCGCCGTCAGGCTCTGCGCGCCGCCGTCCCCGAAGTTCACCGAGGACAGCGCCGTCCAGTCGCCGTTGTCGATGTCGCGGACCACCAGGTTGGGCGCCGCGCCACCGAACTGGGCAGAGCTGCCGTCGACCTTCGTGGTAGCGACGCCCTTGCTCCAGCCGAAGGTCTCGGCCTCGAAGACGCGGTACGGGTCGAAGTCCCGGACCTGTTCCACGCCGGCGTAGGTGCCGACGACCTGCTGGATCGTGCCGTCCGCGTTGAAGGTCAGTTCCTGGATGTGCGGGCTGCGGTACCCCTGCGTGGTGTTGCCGTTGATGCGCTTGTTCAGCGTCGGGGCGTGGTACGTGAAGTAGTACTTGCCCCCGAACTCGAACACCGACTGGTGGTTGTTGCCACCGGTGCCGGCCCCGAAGAACTGCGACTGGTTCGGGAAGAGCACCCCGGCGTAGGTCTCCTTCGGCCACGACATCGGGCCGTCGGAGATCATGTAGCCGATCTGGCCACCCCCGGGATAACCGGGAAGCGGCTGCTGGTTGCCACCGAAGTCGTTCCCGCCGAAGTGCGACGAGTACGAGAAGTAGTACTTGCCCTGGCGCTTGAAGACGTGGCCCGCCTCGAAGGCGACCGGGGCGTCGACCACCGCGGCCGTTCCCTCGGTGGAGACCATGTCGTCGCCGAGTTCGATCGACCGGATGTTCTTCGGGTTGTTGAAGCGCTCGGCCGGCGGCATGCTCGTCGAGGCGGGACCACCACCGAAGTAGAGGTACGGCTGGCCGTCGTCGTCGACGAACGGGGCCGGGTCGAACTTCCACGCGACGGTCTCGGCGCCGGGGGTACGGCCGTCGATCAGTGTGCTCGTGCGCTCGCTGGTCCACGGGCCGAGCGGCGACGCACCCGTGATCACGTTGCTGGAGCCACCACCGTTGGCGTAGTAGAGGAAGAACTTCTCCACTCCGTTCACCACCTTCTTGGTGATGCCCGGAGCCCACGAGTTGGCGGTGAACGGGACCACCCCGTTCGGGCCGGCGACCTGGATCTCGCCATGGTCCGTCCAGTTCACGAGGTCCTCCGAGGAGATCACCGTGATCTGGTTGATGTCGCCGTAGTTGATCCCCGGCGAGACGCCCGTGCTCGGGTTCGGGGCGTAGCCCTGGGTGTCGTTGGTCATGTACATGTAGACCCGGCCGTCGTGCACGAGGCCGAAACCGTCAGCGCCGAACTTGTGCCCGATCAACGGGTTGTGCTCCCCGGGCAGCTTGCCGACGACCTCGATGGTCTTCGAGGCGGGCGCGGGCGGCGCGGCGCCGACCACCGACACGTCGTCGAGCTTGAAGTCCATCAGGTGCAGGGCCGGGTCCGTGGACGGCGTGCTCGTCCAGGGGGTCTCGAAGAACAGGCGCGCCGTCGACACGCTCTGCGTCGTCGGGATCGTGAACGTACCGTTGAACTGCGCCCACTGACCCTTCGTCGCCGTCACGCTGACGAGGTTGGTGTAGGTGCCCCCGCCGTAGTGCATGGTGGCGAAGAACTGCTTCGTCGCCGGTCCGCTCTCGTTCTCGTACTTGATGCGGGCCGTGAGGGTGTACGCCTGGCCGGCCTGCACCTTGCCGCTGAGGTCCTGCATCGGGCCGGACCCGGTGGTCGTCCGGCTGGTGACGAGCGCCGCGTTCGCACCGGAGTGGGCGTCCGACGTGGCCGACAACTGGGCGCCGTCGGTGGCGTTTCCGTTGTTGACGAACCAGTTGGCCAGGCCGTCCTCGAACCCGCCGTTGACGACGAGGTTCGTGTCGGCGGCCTGGACCGGCGCCGCCGGGGCGACGAACCCCGTTGCCAGCATCAGGCCTACTGTCGCGAGTGCGGCGGCCCGTCCTCGGGTCGCCCGTCGCATTCGTTGTTCCACGAGACATCCTCCTTCATCTCTGACGTGCGGTCATCGGTGTACGGGGGATCGGTGGGTGTGCTTCCTGGGTGGTCCGGACATCAGGGGTCGACTGCCGCCACCGGTTGTCCGGGGCGGCCGCGCCGGTCGCCGGTGGTGCTGGTCGGTGAGCCGAGGGCTCGTGGTGGGGTTATCCGCCGCAGGCGTTGGCGGGGTGTTGCGCGGAGTGGACGGTGGTCACGTCCCGGCCGGCGGCCGTGCCGGTGGCCCGGACCGTCGCCGAGCCGGCCGGCACCGACGACGCGCGGGTGTTGAACGACTGGTAGACGTTCGCCCCCGGCGCGACGGCCGCGAACGACCGGTTTCCGTACGGGGTCTCGACGGTGATCTCGACCGGCTCGTCCGAGTCGTTGCGCACCTGCACCGCCAGGTACGCCTTGCCACTCAGGCAGCGCACCTGGGCGGTGGCCGTCACGGGCAACGCCGCCAGCACTCCGAGTCGGGCCAACTGGTAGCTGAGCGCCCACTCGGGTGCGTCGATCTGGTTCTGGGTGCCGAACTGGCCGGCCCGTGCCGACGTCGCCGCCGCCAGCGCGGACTGCGTCTCGGCCCAGGCGTCGGCCGGGTAGTGCCGCGGGTCGAGTGCCTGCGCGTGGGCGATGGCCGCGTCGAGGGCGGTGGTGTCCAGTGGCCGGGCCTGCGCGGTCAGCACGTCGCTGAGCAGGTAGTCGTCGAAATCGACGTGGCCGCCGGTCTGCTGGGTCGCGTAGTTGAAGAGGCCCACCCGGTGACCCATGAAGTGCGCGAGGCTGCCGTCGAGCGCCTGCGGGCCCACGCGGTTGCCGAGCCGGGTCCACTGGACCCCGTCCAGGCTGTAGTAGAACGTCGTCCACAGTTGGCCGACCGGCGAGGCGAAGTCGAGGTCCGCCTTCACGTGCACCTCGGCCGCGTCGCCCAGCGACACAGTCGTGCCGGCGACGAAGTTCTCCAGCGTCGACTGGTCGAGGTCGACAGCGAACGGCTGCGACCGGTTGACGACGCCGAGGGTGTTGACGTCACCGACGCGCTTCACCGCCACGTACGAGAATCCGCGGTTGTAGGCCGCCAGGCCCGCGACGTCGCCATTCCTCATCCCGGAGATGTCCATCCGGGTCTGCACCGACTGCCGTGGCCCGAACGTCCGCTGCGAGAGCGTGTTGCGTGCCTCCTCGAACCACGCCAGCTCGGCCCGGTTGGACAGCTTCGTGTAGACGTACTGGCCGGTGACCACCTTGCCGGCCGTCAGCCGCAGCCAGCCGTCGCGGTCGGTGAGTGACCAGTACCGGTTGTCCGGGGCGTGGTTCCACTCCCACGCCAGGTCCAGCCGTGAGCCGTTGGGCGCGATCTCCGCCGGGTCGAGCGGCGCCGGGACAGTCCACTGCTCGTCCTGGTACGCCTTGTGCGGCGCGTCGTTGGCGAAGTCGTCCGAGGCCACGATGCTCTTCTGCCGCTCGAACAGCTCCTCGGCCGGGCTGAGCCTGATCGGCTTGTCGAACAGGCCGTTGACCGGCACGACGCCGTTGGTGCCGAAGGTCGGCCACCCGTCCTGCCAGGTGGCGGGGATGAGCGCCGGGATCCGGCCGATCGGGAACGTGTCCCGGAAGAACATGCCGTGCCAGTCGGTCCCGCCGCCCGCGCGGCTGATCGGCACCAGGCTGCCCTGCGCGAAGCCGTTGGAGTTGAGCACTCCGCGCGCCTCGTAGGTGTTGACCCCGCCGACCGAGGTGTAGCGACCGAGCAGGTCCTTCGACCGGAACATCACCACCTGGCGCCCCTGCCCGGACGGCCAGGTGATGATGACGGCGTAGTACCAGCCGTCGATGTGGTAGACCTGCGCGCCCTCGAACAGGCCGCCGATGAACGGCTGCCCGGCGTAGTTGTTGGCGGTGAAGATGTTCGGGTAGTCCTGCGCGATGGCGGTCAGGTCGGCGTTGAGGCGTACGGCGCTGGTGCCCCCGGAGCCGTAGAAGATGTACGGCGTGCCGTCGACGTCGAAGAAGAGCGACGGGTCGTGCAGGCCACGGCCGAGGGCGGTGCGCTGCCACGCGCCGTTCTCGATGTCGTCGGTGCGGTAGAGGTACGCCCCGCTGAGGTTGTTGGTGTTGAAGACGGCGTAGAACGTGCCGTCGTGGTAGCGCAGCGACGACGCCCACTGGCCCTGGCCGTACGAGTTCTGGCCGTTGCGCAGTGAGAAGGAGTCGCCGATGCTCGCCCGGTCGAAGACGTAGTTGACGATCTCCCAGTTGACGAGGTCGTACGACTTCATGATCGGCGCACCCGGGCTCAGGTGCATGGTCGTGCTGATCATGTAGTAGAGGTCCCGGCCCTCGTCGTTCTCGGCGGCCGGCACCCGCTCGACGCTGATGTCCGGCACGTCGGCGTTGAGCAGCGGCACCGAGTAGGTGCCGGCGCCGGTGTCGGTCGAGGTGTACGACGATCGGGGCGACCATCCGTCGGCGGCGTGCGCGACGGCCGGAGTGGCCACCAGGCCCGCTCCGCCGAGGACGGCGGCCGATGCGAACGCGCACAGTGGACGAATACGACGCGGACGCACCGCGGACGCCAGCCGAGCCAACGCGCTCACGACGTACAGGGCGGCGGCGTTCAGGCTGTTCACAGCGGATGCGCGGGCGATGTTCAGGACACGCGAGCGGACCGACACGACCAAGGCGAGCTCCAAACGCGAGAGCGGCGTGAAGGCCATCGTGTTATCGCTAACAACGCCTGTCAAGACTATCGATGAAACGTGCCCGAAGTATCCCCGTAACACCCCCACCAACCACAGTGGACGGTCCAATCCCAGGTCGAACCCCGGTGATCATGAAGTTGTTGCTCCGACACGCCGTCATCGACGGCGATAACTTCATGATCACCGGGGTCGCAGTGGCCCGGGTCGCCTCAGTCGTTGAGGCAGGCGCGGACGGCGGCGGTTAGGCGGTTGGCACGCTCGTCGCCCATCCCGCGCATCTGGTTGACCACGTAGCCGAATCCCACCTGATGCTCGGCGTCGGCGAAGGCCAGGTTCCCGCCCGCGCCGTCGTGGCCGAAGCTGCGCTCACCCAGCAGGGGCCGGGCCGGTGGGGAGTGCAGCAGGAAGCCGGTCCCCCAGCGCTGCCCGGTGTCCGGCGGGCCGTGCCGCTGCTGACCTTGCGAGCGAACCACGACCGCGTCGTCCACCGACGCGGCAGTGAGCAGCGGTCCACCCTCAAGGTCGGAGACGCAGGCGGCGTAGAGGCGCGCGAGGCCCTCGGCGGTACTCACCGCGCCCGCGCCGGGAACACCCGCGGCCCGGATGGCGTCGTCGTTGAAGCTGACCAGGCCGTCGGCGTCGGCGGGGAAGGCGAAAGCGCCCCCCATGGTGATACCCCGTTCGGCGACCGGGTCCTCGAACGGGTCGGGGTCCGGGGGCGGTGCCAGGTCCCAGGCGACGGTGTCGCTCTCGGCGGCCGGGAGCCCCAGCCAGGTGCGCAGGCCGAGCGGGCCCGCGACGGTGTCGGCGAAGAACGCGCCGGGTAGTTGGCCGGTGATGCGGTGGATCACCTCTCCGACCAGCCAGCCGTAGGTCATCGAGTGGTAGCCGTGCGCGGTGCCCGGCTCCCACAGCGGGGCCTGCGCCTCGATCGCCTTGATGACCGGATCCCACGCCAGGACCTCGTCGAGGGTCAGGGGTCGGTCCACAGCGGGCAGACCTGCCTGGTGCGCGAGCAGCCAGCGCACCGGGATGTCCGCCTTGCCGTGCTGTCCGAACTCCGGCCAGTAGCGCGTCACGGGAGCGTCGAGGTCGAGCCGATCCTGTTGGGCCAGCAGGTAGGCGCAGATCGCCAGGATCCCCTTGGTGCAGGAGAAGACGACGGCCGGCGTGTGCGCGTCCCAGGGCCGCCCGGTGCGGGAGTCGGCGACCCCGCCGTACAGGTCGACGACCCTGCGGCCCCGCACGTAGACGGTGACCGCGGCGCCGACCTCCCCGCGGGAGGTGAAGTTGTCGCGGAAGACGTCGGCGACGCGCCCGTAGCGATCGTCGACGTCGCCGTGGATCTGCGGCTGTGTGACCACTGCCTACCCCTTCACTGACCCCTGGATCAGGGCCTTGATGAACTGTCGCTGGAAGATCAGGAACACGATGAGGGTCGGAGTGAGGATCAGCAGCGACCCGGCACACAGCAGCACCAAATCGGTGCCCCACTGGCCCTGGAACGCGCCGAGCGCCCCGGCCATGGTGCGTTTGGTGGCGTCGTCGACCAGGACGATGGCGAGCAGGAACTGGTTCCACGTCCACAGGAACAGCAGGATCGTCAGCGAGGCGATAGCCGGCCGGGCGAGCGGCACCTGGACCCGCCAGAACAACTGCCACGTGCTGCTGCCGTCCACCCGGGCCGCCTCGGACAACTCGACCGGCACATTGGTGAAGTGCGCCCGCATCCAGAACACCGCGAACGGCATGTACAGCCCGATCAGCGGCAGGATGATGGCCCAGCGCGTGTTGAGTAGGCCGAGATCCTGCATCTGGTAGTAGAGCGGCGTGACCACGGCCTCGAACGGCAGGGTCAGCCCCAGCAGGAAGAGACCGAGGACGAGTCGGCCGCCGGGCACCCGCAGCTGACCGAGCCCGAAGCCCGCCATGGTCGCGATGAGCACCGACACGGGTACGACACCGGCCACGATGAGCAGGCTGGAGCGGAGCAGGGCACCCATGTTCGCCGCGGTGAAGGCGTCGGCGAAGTTCCCCCACTGCGGGTCGGACGGCCACTCGAGCCCGCTGGGCACGGTGCCACGGGGCTGCAACGCCGCCGAGAGCATGCTCACGAACGGCAGCAGGGTGACCACGATCAGGGCGATCAGGAAGACGCGCCCGGTCAGCTGTTCGCGTCGGCTCAGGTTCACGGCTTCTCCCCTCGGCTCAGGCGCTGGATCGGCAGCACACACGCCAGCACCAGCAGCATGAGTACGACGGCGAGCGCCGAGGCGAGCCCCACCTGCCGCTGCGAGAAGGCCAGCCGGTAGATCTCCAGGCCCGGCACGGTGGTCTGGAGGCCGGGGCCGCCGCTGGTGGAGATGTAGACGATGTCGAAGCTCGCCAGCGCCGCGATGATCGTGACGGTGAGGCAGACGCCGATCTCCTGGCGCAGGCTGGGCAGGGTCACGGCGAGGAACTCGCGGACCGGGCCGGCACCGTCCAGGCGGGCGGCCTCGTACAGCGCCGGGTCGATCTTGCTCATGCCGGTGACCAGCAGGATCGTGCAGAGGCCCAGCAGGACCCAGGCTCCGATGACGCCGACGGCAGGCAGCGCCGTGTCGAAGTCGCCGAGCCAGGCGCGGGCGACGCCACCCAGCCCGACCGCACGCAGCGCCTGGTTGACCAGACCGTTCGACGACAGCAGCCAGCTCCACGCGATGCCCGCCGCGACCAGGGGGATGACCTGCGGCAGGAACAGGATGGTCCGGACGACGGTGCCGAACGCCCCGGTGGTGATCCGGCGAACCATGCTCGCCACCAACAGTCCGAGCGCGACCGGGATGAAGCTGAAGAAGACGATCAGGACGATCGCGTTGCCGATGATTTTCAGCAGATCGCTGTCGGTGAAGACGGTGAGGTAGTTGTCCAGGCCCACCCAGCGGGCCACCCCGATCCCGTTCCAGTCGTAGAGCGAGTACTGGAGCGTCAGGACGAGCGGGCGCAGGACGAACACCGCGTACATCACCAGGGCGGGCAGGACGTACAACCAGCCGGTCCCGGCCGCGCGGGCCCACCGGAATCGGTGGGCCCGCGTGGGGGTGGGACGGGCGTGACGGTCGTCGCGCCCGGTTGGTGCGCTGCCGAGGGCAGACGTCATCGGGACAGTTCCTTCTGGTACTCGGCCTGGACCGCCTTCACGTACCCCTCGGGTGTCTGCTGGCCGGCGATCAGCTTCTGCATCTCCGGAGTGATCGCGGCGGCGAAGATGCCACCGGTCGCGTTCGCGGTGAAGTCCACCGCGCCGTTCTCCGCGCCGAGCTGCTGCGATGCCTTCAGGGTCTCGGCCAGCACGGTGTTCGGGGCGGCGCTCGGCACCGGCAGGTCACTCGGGCCGCCGGGGCTCGAGCCGCCGACCGTCACCGAGATCTCGCGGGCCTTGGCGTTGGTGTGCACCCAGTTCAGGAAGTACGCGGCGGCGTCCGGGTTCTTGGCCTTGGCGGAGACGCCGAAGGTGTTGGGGGCGGACATCGCCACGTGCTTGCCACCGGGAGACTCGGTGGGGAAGAGGAAGAAGCCCACGTTGCCGGGCATCGACTTGTCGAGGTTGGCGGACTCCCAGTCACCGTTGAACATGAACAGGCCGTTGCCCTTCTGGAACTCCCCCACCATGCCCGCGTAGTCCAGGGCGTTGGCGTCCTTGGTGAAGTAGCCGGCCTGGGCCCACTTCTGGATGGTCTGGGTGGCCTTCAGGGCGGCCGGGGTGTCGAACGTGGCCCCCGGCTTCTGGAAGATCCAGTCGGCGACCTGGGTCGGGTCGCCGAACTGGTTCTGCAGCGCCTGGTGCGGGAAGTTGATGCCCGCGGTGTTCTTGTTGAACTGCATGATCGGCTGGACCCCGCCGGTCTTCGCCTTGGCCAGCAGCTCCTCGAACTCGGCGACCGTGGCCGGCGGCTGGGTCATGCCGATCTGACTGGCCAGCTTCTTGTTGTAGAAGACGCCGGTGACGCTGTAGCCGAGCCCCATCCCGTACAGGGAACCGGTGCCCCGGGTGTTGTCGCCGACGCGCAGCTGCATGAGCTGCGAGGCGGGGAACTTGTCCCAGCCGTACGCGGTGAAGTACGGGTCGAGGTTCTTGAGCAGGTCGTCCTTGACCAGGTCGACCATGGTCGGGAGCCGGATGATGTCGGGCGAGTTGTCCGACGCCATCACCCGGGGCGCGTTCTCCACGATCACCGTGAACTGGTCCTCGCGGATGTTGAACTTGACGTTCGAGTGCTGCTTGGAGAATTCGTCGGCCAACGCCTTGGCCAGCGGGAAGCCGGTCTCCGCGTACATCTCCAGGGTGATCGGGTCGGTCCCCAGCTCCGTCTTGACGGCGGCATCGGACTTCTGGGTCGACGACCGGTCCTCCCCCGGCGCGCTGCAGGCCGTCGCGGTCATCCCGACCGCCAGCAGCGACGCGAGGAGCACGAATCTCCGTCGCGGAAACTTTGTCAGCAATTCTGCCATTTCATGACTCCTTGACATCTCCACGCGTCCCGCGGCCAACGGCCGCGCGACGGCTCCACCGGGACCACCGCGACCGGGTGGCGGCCACGACACGTACGCCGTGACCTGTCGCCCGGGCGCAGCACCCGTACCGTCAGCAGAAAAAGAACCCGGCACGGCCACCGAAGGCACCTCTGGATGCGCCAGAAGTGGCCGCTAAACTGATTTAGCAGAGCATGCGCGCGGCACGGGAAGCTGTCAAGGACAACTTGGCAACGGTGCGGAAACGTCGGGTTCACACCGCGCCGACGTGGCCGACGCTCGACCTCGGACGGCGACGCATCATGATGGGCAGGAGCGGCGCCTGTGGCACCGCGCCCTGATTCGGAGGACTGATGGGCCGCAACAGAGCAACACTCGCCGACGTCGCGCAGCGAGCCGGGCTGTCCAAGACCGCCGCGTCGATGGTGCTCAACGGCAGAGAGGGCACCCGGCTCTCGGCCGAGGCGCACCAGCGGGTGTTCGCCGCCGCCGAGGAACTCGGCTACCGGCCCAACCTCGCCGCGCGCAGCCTCCGCACCCGCAAGACGGCCACCATCGCGTTCGTCTCCGACATCGTGGCCACCACCCGCTTCGCCGGTGACCTCATCCGCGGCGCCCTCGACGCGGCCCGCGAACGCGACCACGTCCTGCTCATCACCGAGACGCAGGGCGACGCCACCTTCGAGCAGTACGCCATCGAGGCCGTCCTGGACCGGCAGGTCGACGGCGTGATCTACGCGGCGATGGCGACCCGACGACTGGCGGTGCCCGCGGCCATCCTCGGCGGCCCGGTGGTGCTGCTCAACGCCACCAGCCCCGACGGCCTGCCCAGCGTGGTCCCCGACGACGAGGGGGCCGGCCGCTCGGTCGCCACCGCCCTGCTGGATCTCGGCCACCGCGACGCGATCGCGCTCATCGGCCGCAACCGACTCAAGGAGGACGACCCGGAGGTCTCACTCGCCGCCCGCGCCCGCCTGCACGGCATCCGGCAGACGCTGGACGAGGCGGAGGTCAGCCTCCTGGCCGAGTGTTTCTGCACCGAGTGGTTGCCCGAGCACGGGTACGCCGCCATGCGCAACCTGCTGAGCAAATCGAAGCGACCCAGCGCCATCATCTGCATGAACGACCGGCTCGCCTTCGGCGCCTACCAGGCGCTCGGGGAGGCGGGGCTGACCGTCCCGGAGGACATCTCGGTCATCTCCTTCGACGACGACCCGATCGCCGCCTGGCTGCGTCCGAGCCTGGCCACCACGGCGCTGCCGCACGAGCAGATGGGGCGACGCGCGGTCGAACTGCTCCTGGACGGGGGTTCCGCCGAGCCCTCCCTCGTTCCGATGCCCCTGCGCCGACGCCGGTCCCTCGCGCCTCCGGCCGGCTGACCAAAGGCCCTCCGGCCCGTACCGTCGGGTTGGCCCCGGGCGACGCTAAAACGGTTTAGTGCTAGGTTTCCGACCATGCTTCGTCTACCCGACCACTGGGTGTGGGACAGCTGGTACGCGCGGGACGACAACGGCCTCTGGCACGTGTTCTTCCTGCGCGCGTCCCGCGCCCTGCACGACCCGCACCGCCGCCACCGTCGGGCCACGATCGGCCACGCCGTCTCGGCGGACCTGCGCTCGTGGCGTCTGGTCGCCGACGCCGTGGTCCCCGCCGACGCGCCCAGCTGGGACGACCTGGCGACCTGGACGGGCTGCACGGTCCGCGGGCCGGACGGACGGTGGTATCTGTTCTACACCGGGGTCGGTCGCGCCGAGGACGGGCTCGTCCAACGCATCGGACTGGCCGTCTCCGACGACCTCATGACCTGGCACCGGCACGGCACCGAGCCGATCGTCCAGGCCGACCCCACCTGGTACGAGCTGCTGGACAAGGACCTGTGGTACGAGCAGGCGTGGCGCGACCCGTGGGTGTTCCCCGACCCCGACGGCGACGGTTGGCACATGCTCATCACCGCCCGCGCCAACACCGGGCCGACGAACACCCGTGGCGTCGTCGGCCACGCCACCTCCACCGACCTCGTCACCTGGACCGTCGCGCCGCCGCTGTCGACACCGGCCGGTTTCGGTCACCTCGAGGTGCCCCAGGTCGCCGTCCTCGACGGGCAGCCGCTGCTGCTGTTCTCCACCGAGGCCACCGGCAGCGCCCGGCGCGACGACCACCGGATCTGGGTGGCGACCGGCGAGACCACCCTCGGGCCGTGGGACATCGCGTCCGCCCAGCCGTTCGCCCACCCGCACCTGTACGCGCCCCGGCTGGTCCAGGGACCCGCCGACGACTGGTCCCTCATCGGCTTCCTCGACCACGTCGACGAGACGTTCGTCGGGGAACTCACCGATCCCATCCCGGTCCGCTACCGCTCCTCCACCGGGTTGACCGTGCTCGAAGGGCCGTAACCGGACAGGTCCGGGCCGAGGCGTCTCGCCCCGACCCGGACCCGTCGCTGGCTCAGCTACGCAGCTGCCACTGCTGGTTGGTGCCGCCGCTGCAGGACCAGAGGATCAACTTCGTGCCGTTCGCCGTCGCGGCGCCGTTGGCGTCCAGGCAGAGACCCGACTGCGCTCCCGTGATCGTGCCGTTGGCGTTGACGTTCCACTGCTGGTTGGGCTGACCGTTGCAGTCCCAGATCACCACAGTGGTGCCGTTGCTGGTGCCCTGGCCGGAGGCGTCCAGGCACTTGGTCCCGTAGACCATGAGCTGCCGGCTGGCGGTGTGGGTCCACCGCTGGTTGGCAGCGCCACTGATGCAGTCCCAGATCTGGGCCTGCGTGCCGTTGGTGGTGCTGGAGTTGCCGATCTCGGCGCAGCGGCCCGACTGGGCGCCCACGATCTGCACGTTCGTCGGGTTGGTGCTGCCGCCGCTCTGCACGCCAGCCGTGTTGATCACCGTCTGCGCGCCCGACGGCCAACTGCCGTTGCTGACCGTGACGTTGCTGTTGACCACGTTGCCGCGGTCGCCGTTCGTCACGTTCGTGCTGCCGTTGGTCGACCAGTTGTTGGTGACGGTGAAGTTGCCCATGTTCTCGGCGTAGTAGTAGTTGGCGGTTGCCCAGGTGCCGGTGGACGAGAACACGTTGTTGCGGGCGGTGTAGTAGCGCGAGCCCTCGTCGAAGTAGAGCCCGAACCAGCCGTTGGTCCGCAGGCAGTAGTTCTGGGTGATGGACCCGCCGGGGTTCGCCGACAGTGTGTAGATGCACCCGCCGTCGGTCATCTGCTGCATCACGTCGTGCACGTAGTTGCCGACGACCTGGTTGTTGGCCGCCGTGGTCGCCGTGGTGTAGCGCGGCTGGTAGTTGTACAGGCCCCGGTTCGCGTAGTGCTGGCTGCCGCCGGCGTCGTTGGCGCCCCAGCCGTAGCCAACCGACAGACCGGTATACGGCATGTTGTAGACCTCGTTGTGCGAGACCAGCGAGGTGTTCACGTAGGTCGTCAGGATCGAGACGACGCCCCGGTACTCCAGACCGAGATCGTGCACCCGGTTGTTGCTGATGGTGATGTTGCGGTTGACCATCCGCTGGTCGCTGGGGTGGTGGGCGTCGGCGCGTACGCCACCGACCACGATGCCACCGGCCGAGTTGCGGGCGATCTCGGAGCGGGTGACGGTGATGTTGTTGGCGGCCAGGCCGACACCGCTGGCGTGGGCGTTGGCGTCGTTGCCGATGCCGATGGCCGTCTGCCCGAGGTTGACGAACTGCGAGTCGCTGAAGGAGATGGTGTTGGCCGCGGAGACCTGCACGGCGGCGGGCATCTGGGCCCAGCTCGGACGGGTGGCCTCGAACAGCGGGCAGCCTTCCTGGCAGGAGGTCAGCGCGTCGGACGGACGGGCCCAGGTGCCGACGATGTGCGCGCCGGTCTGCTGGTCGGCGAAGCCGTTGCTGCTGCTCGGGCCGAGCCAGCTGGTGCCGGTGAAGGTGATGCCGCTGAACGAGATGTGGTGCGCCGGCGCGTCGAGAGTGCCGCCGACGTTCACCAGGGACTGCAACTGTGGCAGCTCGACGCTGACCGAGCTCATGGTCTGCCCGGCGAGCGGGATGTAGTTGAGCTGGCCGTTACTCGGGTTGAGGTACCACTCCCCCGCCGAGTCCAGGAACTCGTACGCGTTGGCCAGGTAGAACGGACCGGCGCGGTGCGGGCGGGAGAGGGTGTCGAACCCGAAGGTGTTGTTGTTCCACGCGGGCTGCTGCATCGTCAGGAAGTTGCCGCTGATGCTCTGCACCGGCGAGTACCGGTCGGTGAACGAGCCGACGCTCTCCACCTCGACCCGGTTCTGGTTGCCGAGGTTGTTGAGGTAGTTGAGCGCGCTGTTGGTGAACCGCATGCCGGACGTGGTGAAGGTGAAGTCGGAGCGGTTCACGGCGGTGCGTGCCCGCGTGGCGACGGCCCCGTTGACGTAGAGCTGACGGGAGTCGAGCCCGGCGGGGACGTTCGCCCGCCAGATATTCTTCCCGGAGTCGACGAGCGACCAACCGGTGACCGCCCGGGCGCCGGTGATCGTCGGGCGGGCGCCGGTGGCCGCCCGCCAGATCACCTGATAGCCGTTGTTGCCCGAGTCGGCGGCGGTGAACCGCAGCGGCGACGAGAGCCGGTACGCGCCGTTGGCCAACTCCACGACGATGTCGCCGGACATCGCGCTGTTGATCCCCCGCACCGCGGTCTGGGCGGCGGTCAGCGAACACGGTTGGCTGGCGGAACACGCGGTGCCGGTGCCGGAGGGCGACGCGTAGAGGGTGGTGGTGGCCGCGAGGGCCGGGGACGCCGAGGCGGTTACCGCCACCAGGGCGGTCACCGCTGTCGCGGCGGCGCCGGCCAGCAGTCGGCGCAGCGACGGAATGGACGAGGACACGGGACGGTGCTCCTGACGTGAGAACGGGGGTGGGGGTGGCGGAACGGCCTCAGCCAACGCGGGGGTGGGGGGCCGGGGCGGTCATCCGAGGATCTCCCGGAGATAGCGCAGGCCGTCCGTGGCGAGACGGTCCTGGGAGGGGGCCAACGGACGCCAGATCGCCGCGGCGGTGGCGATGGCCTCGTTCTCCGCCGTGAACGACTCGATGCAGATCGCGCCCTGGTAGCCGGTGTCCCGCAGGACGGTGAAGAAGCGGGGCCAATCGAAGTGGTCAGCACCGGGAGCGCCCCGGTTGGTGCCGCTGACCTGCACGTGCTTGATGTGTTGGCCGGCGACGGCGAGGGCCGCGTAGGGGTCGGCCTCCTCGATGTTCATGTGATAGGTATCGATCATGATGCCGACGTTCGGCGGTAGCCCGTCGATCAACTCGATCGTCTGCTCGATCGTGTTGACGACGCTCGTCTCGTAGCGGTTCAACGCCTCGACACCGATGCTCACGCCCACCTCGCCGGCCCGCTCGGCCACCGGCGCCAGGGCCCGCCGGAAATCCGCGTAGCAGGCCGCGCGAGCCGCCGGTGACATCCGCCAGGTGCGGCCGACCGAGGCGTACGCGGGACCGCCGACGCACGGTGCGCCGACGGCCGCCGCGCTCGCCACGCAGCCCATGAGGTACGCCACCGTCGACTCGACGACCGCCGGCGCAGCGTCGACCAGTTCCCGCCCTGGCGGGGTGACCGCGCAGACACCGGCGGCGGCGAGGCCGTGCGCCGCCAACAGGTCCCGGGTACGGATCGGGTCCCAGTCGCCGGGCTGCTCGATCGGCAACTCGACCGCGTCGAAGCCGAACGCGGCGATCCGCGGGATCAGCTCGGCCAGGGCCTTGTCGTCGACCGGCGAGGCCCAGACCCAGGGGTTGACGCCGATGGCGTACATCAGGCCCTACTTCCAGCGCTGCGGGTAACCGGGCAGGTCGGTGCAGCCGCACATCGCGTAGTGCAGCGGCGGCATGCCCGCGTCGAGGTACTGGTCCAGGTTGTCCTGGGTGACGGTCGGCTGCGGCAGCTTCCACGGGCTGGACACCTGCTGGCCGTCGAGGATCCGCAGCGCCGCGATGATCGGCGTACGCCACTGGTAGGTCGGGTAGGTCGGCGCGATCGCCGTGAGCTTCTTGTCCTTCCAGATCTTCAGGAAGTCGAGCTGGTCCTCACCGTTCATCGGCGGAACGGGCTTGCCCGCGTCCTGGAACGCCTCGACCGCCGCGACGGCCACCGCTCCGGCGTCCATCCAGACCCCGTCGATCGTGCCGTACCGCTGGATGTAGTCGTCGACGATCTTCTTGGTCTTGGCCGGGTCACCATCGGTGAACTCGACGCCGACGACGTCGACCTTCGCCTTGTCGAACGCCACCTTCGCCGCCGACCAGCGGGTCTCCAGGACGTCGACGCCGGGCAGGATCCGCAGCGCGAGGACCTTGCCGCCGGGCTTCATCTTCTGGCTGACGAACTCGGCCCCGACGTGGCCGAAGCCGTAACCGCCGATGGGGTTGATGAACGTCACCGGGCACTTCGTGTTGACACCACGGTCGAAGACGACGACCGGCAGCCCGGCCTGGCAGGCCGCCTCGACGGCCGGGGTGAGCGTGGCGGTGGTGTTCGGCGAGACGATGAGCGCGTCGCAGCCCTTGCCGAGCAGATCGTTGATGTCCGCGATCTGCTTCTGGTCCTTGCCCTCGGCGTCGACGTGCACGAACTCCTTGATGCGGCTCTTCTGCGCCTCGACCTCGGCCTGCATGGTCTTGAAGCCGACCTGCCGCCAGGGGTTGTTCAGGGCCGCGTTCGAGAAGCAGATCTTGTGTGGGCCGTTCTTCTTGAACTTGGCGGTGTCGACCATCGTCGGGTTGAGCACCTGCTCCCACGGCTTGTCGGCCGGGCCCGTCGGAGCCGCGTCGAGCAGCGCCAGCTCGGCGTCGTAGTCGGCCTGCACGAAGAACTTCGACTGTTCTCCGGTGCCGGACCCGGGAGCGGAGGCGCTCCCCGACGGGCCCGCGGCCGGCTCGTCGGTGGAGCAGGCGGCGAGGGACAGCAGGGTGACAGCGGCAAGCGCCGCCATGGAACGTCGCACTATGGTTTCCCCTTTATCTCGACGAAGAACGCGATGCCGAGACCGCCACGGCGAGCAGGATGATCCCGCCCTGGACGGTCGACCTGAGGGCGCCGGAGACGCCGTAGAAATTCATGAGGGCGAACAGCAACTCGAGGGTCAGCGCGCCGAGCATCGCCCCGACGACCGCGCCCCGACCCCCGCCGAGCGCCACGCCACCGAGGACGACCGCGGTGATCGCGCCGAACTCCAGGCCCGCGCCGGCCTGGAACGACACGCCGCTGTAGCCGCCCAGGAGGATCGCCGCCACCGCCGCCGCGAGGCCGCTGAGGATGAAGGCGAAGGTCCGGGTACGCCACACGCGTACGCCGCTCAACTCGGCGGTGCGCGGGTTGTCGCCGACGGCGACAAGCGTCCGACCGAAGTCCGAGCGCATCAGCAGCACGGCCGCCACCGCCAGGACCACCAGGACCAGCAGCGCGTACGGCACGCGGCCCAGCACCGGCACGTCCTCGAAGGCCCGCCGGCCGAACCGCCGGAACTCCTCGGAGAGCCCACCCTTCGGGGCGCCGTCGGACCACAGGTAGACCGCGCCCACGAGGATCAGGAACATGCCGAGGGTGGTGATGAACGACGGCACCCGCAGCCGTGTCGTGATCAGGCCGTTCACCAACCCGACCAGCGCTCCGAAGGCGAGCAGGAGCAGCACCACCGGCCAGGTACGCGCCGGGTCGCTGTCGATCAGCCGGGCGGCGACCACCACCTGCGCGGTGACCAGGGACCCGACCGAGAGGTCGAACTCGCCGGACACGATCACGAAGTACTGGCCGGCGGCGAGCAGGATGATCGGCGCCGAACGACCGAGGAAGGACATCAGCGACGGCGGGGCCAGGAAGTCGGGCTGCCGGATGCCGACGAGCACCAACAGCACCGCGAGGATCGCGAGGATCGGCAGGACACCACCGGGACGCACCCGCGGCAGACGCAGCGGCAGGGAACGGGGCTGGACGGTCTGCATGGCTAGGCCGCCTTTCGCATGGCCCGGCGGGCGTAGACGGCGACCGCGGCGATGATGATGACGCCCCGGATCACCTGCTTGAAGAAGGCGTCGACCTCGAGCTGGTTGAAGATGGCGTCGATGCTGGCGAGCAGCAGCACCCCGCCGACCGTCCCGATGACGCCGCCGCGCCCACCGGCGAGGGCGGTGCCGCCGATCACCACCGCGGCGATCGACTCCAGGTCGTAGAGCCCCTCGGTGCCGACCCGCGGGGCGCCCGAGCCGAGCCGACTGGCGAGGTAGATGCCGGCGAGCCCCGCGCACATCGAACACAGGACGTGGGCGGTGACGAGGACCCGGTCGTTGCGGACACCGGAGAGACGGGCCACCTCCGGGTCCCCACCGACGGCGACCAGGTGGTGGCCGAAGCGGGTCCGCGACAGCGCGAACCAGGCCGCCGCGGTCACGACTACCAGCAGCAGGAACGACACCGGCACCGGCCCGACGCGCTGGTAGCCGAGCGACTGCACGAGCGAGGGCGCGGTGGTGCCGGCCGGCCCGTCGTAGCCGTTGTCGAGGTATCCCTTGAGCAGCAGCCCGACGCCGAGGGTCGCGATGAACGCGTTGACCCGGAACCGGGTGACGAGCAGCCCGTTGAGCAGCCCGACTCCCGCACTGACGACCAGCACCAGGCCGATCGCCGGCAGCACCGCACCGTCGTTGCCGTTCATCGTCTCGGCCGCGACGAGGGTACTGAGGCTGATCACGTACGCCACCGAGAGGTCGAGCGAGCCGCCCAGGATCACCAGGGTCTGGCCGACCGCGACCAACCCGAGGCCGGCGGCGACATGCAGCAGACTCACCGTCGTGGACTGGTTGAAGAGCTGACCGCCGTCGAGCAGGACGACCAACCAGCCGATCGTGAGGGTGAGGGTCAGGGCCACGAAGACGCCCGGTACGGGACGCCGGGCCGGCAGCAGCGACAGAGCACTCACTGGGCCTCCTCGGTTCGCGACTGCGGGGCTCGCAAACCCGGCTCACTCCTCGCGCTCACTGGGCCACCTCGCGCACGGTGCCGACCGCCAACGCGACGACCTCCTCCTCGGTCGCGCCGGCGGGCAGCTCGCCCGCGACGTGACCGTCCCGCATGACGACGATCCGGTCACTCATCCCCAGCAGCTCCGGTAGGTCGGACGAGATCATCAGCACGGCCGCGCCGTCACGGGCGAGGCGGCGGACGAGGTCGTGGATGGCTGACTTCGCGCCCACGTCGATGCCCCGGGTCGGCTCGTCGAAGAGCAGGATCCGCGGGTTGAGCGCGAGCCATCGGGCCAGCACGACCTTCTGCTGGTTGCCCCCGGACAGAAAACGGATCTCCTGGTCGTCGCCGGCGCCGCGGACCTCCACGGCGGCCAGCAACTCGCGCACCCGAACGGTCCTCGCCGCACGGCCGGACCGGGCGGCGAAGACGGCCCGGCTGGCGAGCAGCGCGTTGTCGAGCACCGACTGCCGGGGGACGATCCCCTCGCCCTTGCGGTCCTCGGTGACGTAGGCGATGCCGGCCCGCATCGCGGTACGGGGCGAGCGCAGCCGGACCGGCCGGTCGTCGAGCGTGACGTCCCCGGTCGTGAACGGCGACACCCCGAAGATCGCACGGGCCAGCGCCGAGCGCCCGGAGCCCTGTAGGCCGCCGATGCCGAGCACCTCGCCGGCGCGCAACTGGAGGTTGACGTCGCGCAGCTTCCGGTTTCCCGCGTCGCGCAGGTTGAGCCGCACCGGGCCCCGGTCCTCCGGGGCGGCCCGGTCCGGGTAGTAGCTGGACAGCTCCCGGCCGACCATGTGCCGCACCAGCTCGTCGGCGGTGGTGTCCACGGTGTCCACTGTGGTGACCCGACGGCCGTCCTTGAGTACGGTGATCCGACCGGACAGGTCGAAGACCTCGGCGAGCCGGTGCGAGACGTACAGCAGCCCGATGCCCCGCTCCTGAAGTCGGCGCACCAGCCCGTAGAGCAGCTCGACCTCGTGGTCGGCCAGCGCGGCGGTCGGCTCGTCCATGATGAGCAGTCGCGCGTCCAGGGCGAGTGCCTTGGCGATCTCGACAACCTGCTGCTGGGCGACGCCCAGCTGCCCCACCCGGGCGTCGGCCGGCAACGTGGTCTCACCGATCGAGGCGAGCAGTCGCGTGGTGCGGTCGAGCATCCCCCGGCGGTCGACGAGCCCGCGGCGGACCGGCTCGTGCCCGAGGTAGACGTTCTCGGCGACGGTACGCTCCGGGAGCAGGTTGAACTCCTGGTGGATGATGCCGATGCCGGCCCGCTGCGCGTCGCGCGGACCACGGAACGTACGTGTCGCACCGGCGAACTCGACAGTGCCCCCGTCCGGGGCGTACCCGCCCGAGACGATCTTCATGAGGGTCGACTTCCCGGCGCCGTTCTCACCGACCACGGCGTGCACCTCGCCCGGCGCTACATCGAGGTCGACACCGTCGAGAACGCGGACTCCGAGGAAGGACTTGCCAATGCCCCGAAGGGTGAGCAGCGGCACCGGCCGCGAGTCTGACATCCCGAGTGCCCTCACAGACAGTAGTTATCGACAGGACTCAATGCCACACTACGGCGGCTTTGAGGCGCTGGACATCAAACTTTCGTAGGAACAGCGATGGCTTACGTTCGCGCGTCCAAAACATTTCCTTGACACCAACGAAACATCACACGTATGAAGATAGATGTTTGGATGCGGGTCCGCAATCCTCGATCAAGCCCGACTGCCAGCCCGGGCCGCGATCGACAGGCGGAACCGCAGCGAGGGAGCCGAGCGCGACCGCCGTCCACCGGGCAGGACGTCGGACGTTACTTCGTGAATTGACAGTCTTCGATCTCTAGCTCATCCTGACCTCGTGGACCACGGGACGAGAACCACGGCCAGCATCACGCTGTGTGACGTCCCGCAGGTCTGACTGCCGTTGCGGCGAACGGCACGAGGACAGACCAGCGCGCCCGTGTCCCTCGCGTGTCCAGGTCAACCTGACGCGTCGTAGGACCCGTGGTCGCAACCCCTACGCCCGCCCAACCTAGGAGACGGCATGCGTCGCAACACATTGCTCATCTCGGTGATCGCCGGCCTGTTACTGGCGCTCGGACTCGCCCCACCCGCGTCGGCGGCTCCGGCCTTCCGCGCGCTGCTGTTCACCAAGACCGCCGGCTACCGGCACGACTCGATCCCCGCCGGAATCGCCATGTTCCAGCAGCAGGCCGCGGCGAACAACTTCGAGCTGGTGGCGACCGAGGATTCGAGCGTCTTCACCGCCAGCAACCTGGCGACCTTCGACGTCATCATCATGTTCCAGACCTCCGGCATGGTCTGGACCTCGGCGGCCCAGCGCCAGGCGGTGGAGGGTTACCTCGCCAGCGGCAAGGGCATCGTCGGCATCCACAACGCCACTGACATGGGCATCGACACCGAGTATCCGTGGTGGGACGAGACCATCAACGGCGGCGCCCACATGCCGGAGCACTCCCCCGGCGTGCTGCCCGGCACCGCCATCGTCGCCGACAAGAAGCACCCGTCGACGGCCGGTCTGCCGGATCGGTGGAACCGCAGCGAGGAGTGGTACAACTTCGACACCAACCCGCGCGGCAAGGTGCACGTCCTGGTGACCGCCGACGAGCGCACCTACAACCCGGGATCGCGGGCGATGGGCCCGGACCACCCGATCTCCTGGTGCCGCAACACCGCCGGCGGGCGGGTGTGGGCCACCGCGATGGGCCACGCGATCGCCTCCTACAGCGAGACGAACTTCCAGAACCACGTGCTCAACGGCGTGAAGTGGGCCGCCGGTAACGTCCCCGGTGACTGCGGCGGCACCGTCTGGGGCAACTTCGAGAAGCGCACGCTCGACGACAACACCGTCGACCCGATGGCGATGGCGGTGGCCCCGGATGGACGGGTGCTCTACGCCCAGCGCGGCGGGCAGCTGAAGATCTTCAAGCCCTCCACCAACAGCACCGTCACCGCCGGCACGCTGAGCGTCTACACCGGCGGCGAGGACGGTCTCACCGGCATGGCGCTCGACCCCAACTTCGCCACCAACGGGTACGTGTACCTGTACCACTCACCGGCGAGCAGCTCGACAGACGTCAACCGCGTCTCCCGCTACACCCTCAGCGGCGACACGCTGAACATGTCCAGTGGTGTGACGATCATCGACATCCCGGCGTACCGGGACCGGACGTTCCCCGAGCCCGGCCACACCGGTGGCTACATCGAGTTCGGTCCGGACGGCAACCTCTACATCGGCACCGGCGACGACACGCCCCCGAACCTCGACCCCAACTGGCAGGGCTACGCCCCGCTGGACTGGCGCTCGGGCAAGTCCAACCTGGACGCGGCCCGCACCGCGGGCAACACCAACGACCTGCGCGGCAAGCTGCTGCGTATCCGCCCGGGAGCCAGCGGCAGCTACACCATCCCGAGCGGCAACCTCTACCCCCAGGGCACGGCGCAGACCAAGCCGGAAATCTACGCGATGGGCTTCCGCAACCCGTTCCGTTTCTCCATCGACGCGGCCACCGGCTGGGTCTACCTCGCCGACTACGGGCCGGACCGCAACCCGCCGACCACCAACCGGGGCCCGGAGGGCCTGGTCGAGCTCAACGTGATCAAGACGCCCGGCAACTACGGCTGGCCGTTCTGCCACGGTGACAACCAGCCCTACGCGCCGTTCAACCCCGACACCGGCGTGGTCGGCGCGAAGTTCAACTGCTCCGCCCCGGTCAACAACTCGCCCAACAACACGGGCCTGACCAGCTTGAAGCCGGTCGTCGCACCCAACATCTGGTACGGCTACGGCACCTCGCCGACCTTCCCGGAGCTCGGCTCCGGCGGCTCCGCGCCGATGGGCGGCCCGGTCTACCGCTACGACGCGTCGAACCCGTCCGCGACGAAGTTCCCGCCCTACTACGACGGCGTGCACTTCTTCTACGAGTGGTCGCGCAACTACGTCAAGGAGGTGCACTTCGACTCCTCCTCGGCCGTGACCCGCACCAACCCGTTCCTGCCCGGTGGTGGCTTCAACAAGCCGATGGACATGGAGTTCGGTAAGGACGGCTCGCTCTACCTGCTGGAGTGGGGCACCAACTTCGGTGGCGGCAACAGCGACTCCGGGCTCTACCGCATCGACTACATCCAGGGCGGCCGGTCACCGATCGTCAAGGCCACCGGCACGCCCACCAGTGGCACCTCGCCGCTGACCGTCCAGTTCAGCAGCGCGGGCACGTCCGACCCGGACGGCAACACGCTGACCTACCAGTGGACGTTCGGCGACGGCACCACCTCCACGGCGGCCAACCCGTCGAAGGTCTACACCGCCAACGGCAACTACACGGCCCAGTTGAAGGTCACCGACAACACCGGTAAGACGGGCTTCGCCAACGTCCAGATCACCGTCGGCAACAGCGCACCGGTGGTCACCATCACCACCCCGCCCAACGGAGGCATGCTCACCTTCGGCGACAAGGTGCCGTACCAGATCACCGTGACCGACCCCGACGGCGGCACGGTCGACTGTTCGAAGGTGATCCTCAACCCCGCGCTGGGTCACGACGACCACGCGCACGAGACCACCGAGTATCCGGGCTGCTCCGGCACCATCTCCACCGACCTGCTCGGCGGGCACCCCGACGGCGCGAACCTGTTCTACGTGCTCAACGCCCGCTACACCGACAGCGGTGGCGCCGGTGGCGCGGCCCCACTCACCGGTACCGCGCAGGTGATCCTGCAACCGAAGCACAAGCAGGCCGAGTACTTCAGCAGCCAGTCCGGCATCCGGGTCGTCGACCAGGCCGCCGCGGAGAGCACCAAGCGCGTCGGTGACATCTCCACCAACGACTGGATCGCGTTCAGCCCGATGAGCCTGTCGGGCATCTCGACGGTCAGCTACCGGGTGTCGTCACCCTCCGGCGGTGGTTCGATCGAGCTGCGCGCCGGCTCGCCGACCGGCACCCTGCTGGCCACCACCACGGTGCCCAGTACGGGCGGCTGGGACAACTACCAGTCCACGACTCCGGTGAGCGTCGCCGCGCTCAGCGGGACACAGACGCTCTACATGGTGTTCAAGAACAGCAGCAACTCGTTCGACCTCGACTCGCACACCTTTGGCGGCAACGGTGTCGGTACGCCCAGCACCGGCGGTGGCCTGGCGGGGAAGACCTACACGGTCACCGCACAGCACAGCAACAAGCTGATGGATGTCAGCGGTGTCTCCACCGCCGACGGCGCCCAGATCACCCAGTGGGCGTCCACCGGTGGCAACAACCAGAAGTGGCAGGCGGTCGACGCCGGCAGCGGTGCGGTCTACCTGAAGGCGGTGCACAGCGGCAAGTGCGTCGAGGTGGTCGGCAGTTCCACCGCGGCGGGTGCCTTCCTCCAGCAGGCCACCTGCAACAACGGCAACCAGCAGAAGTTCACCGCCACCGCGACGGGAACCTCCGGCGTGTACACGGTGCGCAATGTGCTGAGCGGGCTCTGCGTGGACGTCAACGGTGCCGCCACCACCGACGGCGCCCGGCTGTTGCAGTGGACCTGCCACAGCGCCACCAACCAGCAGTGGCGGTTCACCGCCGTGTGACCCCGCGGCTGTCGCGGTAAAAGCTGACGTCCCGGTCGGGACCGGTATCCGAGGAACGGAGCCGGTCCCGGCCGGGACGTCGTCGTCGATCAGACCGGCCGGCCGGGCGGCGCGGCGAGCAGCCCGGCCGCCGCCAGGTCATCCCACAACTCCTCCGGTACGACGACCCCGGACCGTCGTACCGTCTCGACCGCCTGCGCCTCGTTGCGGATGCCGACCACCGTCGACACCACGGCCGGGTGCCGGCGGACGAAGGCGAGGGCCGCCTGCGGCAGGGTCACCCCGTACGTCTCGCAGACCGTGGCGATCCGCCGCGCCCGCTCGATCAGCTCGGCCGGGGCCTGCTGGTAGTTGTAGACGGCGTCGGCCGGCGGCCGGTCCCGCGACAGCAGCCCCGAGTTGTAGACGCCCGCGATGACCACGCCCACCCCCCGGTTCTCGGCGGCCGGCAACAGGTCGGCGGCGGCGCCCTGTTCGAGCAGGGTGTACCGCCCGGCGCACATCATCACGTCGACGTCGGTCTCCCGGACGAACCGCGCCAACATCGCCGACTGGTTCATACCGGCACCGATGGCACCCACGACGCCCTGGTCCCGCAGGTCGACCAGAGCGGGTACGGCCTCGTGCGCGGCCTGCTCCCAGTGGTCGTCCGGGTCGTGCAGGTAGACGATGTCGACCCGGTCCAGCCCGGTCCGGTCCAGGCTGGCCTCGATGGAGCGGAGCACACCGTCGCGGCTGAAGTCCCACACCCGTCGGTGGGTCGCGGGCACGTCGAACCCGTCGGAGTCCCGCAGGTGCGCGTCCCCGGGCGACGGCACCAGCAGTCGCCCGACCTTCGTCGACACCACGTACTCGTCGCGCGGCCGGTGGCGCAGCGCGGCACCGAGGCGGCGTTCGGAGAGCCCGAGACCGTAGTGCGGCGCGGTGTCGAAGTACCGGACGCCCGCCTCCCACGCCGCGTCGACCGCCGAGGCGAACTCCTCGTCCGTCGTCGTCCGGTACAGGTTGCCGCCCTGGGCCGCGCCGAGGCCCAGCTCGGTGAGGCGTACCTCCGGGCGACGCGGCAGCGCGCGCGCCATCATGACGCCTCCAGCCCGTAGACGCGGCGTGCCGTCCCGCCCCAGACCGACGCCTGGTCGGCCTCGTCCTGGCCCGCCAGCAGCTCCGCGAGGGTGTCGACCCACCGCTGGTACGAACTGGCGAGCAGGCAGACCGGCCAGTCCGAGCCGAACATCAGTCGGTCCGGTCCGAACGCGTCGAGGGCGTCCTCGACGGCGGGTCGAAGGTCCCCCGGCGTCCAGTGCGGGAGCGGCACCTCGGTCACCAGCCCGGAGAGCTTCGCGGTCATGTTGGGCGAGGCCGCCAACGACCGCAGGTCCCGGCTCCACTGCGCCAGCTCCGGACGGCCCAGCGCGGGCTTGCCCAGGTGGTCGAGGACGAAGCTCACCTCGGGCAGATCGCGCGTGAGACGCGCGGCCATGGGGAGCTGGTGTTGGCGTACCAAAAGGTCGAAGACGAGGCCGGCGGCGCCCACCGCCGCGATTCCCCGACGGACGTCCGGGCGGTCCAGGTACGCCGGGTCGGTCTCGGACTGCACGAGGTGGCGGATGCCGACGAGGCGTTCCCCGCCCCGCGCGGACCGCAGACGGTCGAGGCGCTCCGGAACGTCGTCGGCGGTCAGGTCTACCCAGCCGACGACCCCACGGACCAGTGTGTCCTCGGCGGCGACCCCCAGCAGTTCCACCGTCTCGTCCGCGGAGGCGATGGACTGCACCACCACGGTCGCGGTGACCCCGGCCGCCCGGGCCAGCGGCGCGAGATCGGCGGGTTCGAAGTCGGCGTCGATGGCCGCCATGGTCACCGGGTCGATCCACGGCTGCGGGTGCCGTGCCCGGACCCAGAGGTGGTGGTGTGCGTCGACGATCCCGGCGCGTCCGGGCTCCGGTGCGCCCGTCATCGGCCCAACCAGCCGCCGTCGACGGGCAGGACGACGCCGTTGACGTAGTCCGACGCGGTGGACGCCAGGAACACCGTGGCACCCCCGAGATCGTCGGCCCGGCCCCACCGCCCGGCCGGGATCCGGCCGAGGATCGCCTGGTTGCGGTCGGGGTCGTCGCGCAGCGCCTGGGTGTTGTCGGTGGCGATGTAGCCGGGCGCGATGGCGTTCACGTTGACCCCGTGTGCCGCCCACTCGTTCGCCAGCGCCTTGGTGAGACCGGCAACGCCAGACTTCGACGCGGCGTAACCGGGGACGGTGATGCCGCCCTGGAAACTCAACAGCGACGCGGTGAAGATGATCTTCCCTCGGCCACGCTCGACCATCGTCCGGCCGATCTCCCGGCTCAGGATGAACTGGCTGCTGAGGTTCACCTCGATCACGTGGTCCCACATCTCGTCCGGGTGCTCCGCGGCCGGGGTGCGGGCGATCGTGCCGCCGTTGTTCACCAGGATGTCGACCGGCCCGAGAGCGATGATGTCGCGGGCCAACCGGTGCACGGCCGCCCGGTCGCCGAGGTCCGCCCGCAGCGCGGTGAACCGGCGGCCGGTGGCGCGCACCCGGTGTTCGACCTCGCTGCCCTCCGCTTCGAGCTGGGCGGAGACGCCCACGATGTCGGCGCCGGCCAGGGCCAGCGCCTCGGCCATGGCGAGGCCGATACCGCGCCGCGCCCCGGTCACGACGGCGGTCCGTCCGGACAGGTCGAACAACGCCGTCACTGGTTACCCTCCCGCACATCGAGCAGCACCTTCATCACGCCGCCACCCTCCAGGGCCGCGAAGGCCGCGCTGGCCGCCTCGACCGGCTCCACCCGGGAGATGAGCTGCCGTGCCGGGATCGCACCCGAGGCGACCAACCGGATCGCCTCCACCATGTCGTCGCGCTGGTACAGGCGGGCGCCGAGGAGTTCCAGCTCGCGCCAGAAGAACCGGTGCAGGTTGACCTCCCGGGGCTGGGGGTGGATCGCCACCATCACCAGCCGCCCGCGAGTGGTGAGCACGTCGACAGCCGTCGTGACGCCGGCCGGGGCGCCGGACACCTCGAAGGCGATGTCCGCGCCCGCGCCGTCGGTACGGTCGTTGACCAACGCCACGACATCTGTCGCTCGCGGGTCGACGGCCTCGATCCCGATCCCCTCCGCCACCTCGCGTCGGAACGGGTCGGGCTCGACGAGGAGCACCCGCGCACCCCGGCCTCGCGCGACGGTGGCGATGAGGACGCCGACCGGCCCACCACCGACCACGACCACCTGGTCGTCGGCGGTCACGTTGCCCCGGCGTACGTCGTGCACGGCGACCGCCACCGGCTCGACGAGCGCCGCGTGGTCGAGGGGCAACTCCTCCGGGAGCGGCAGGACCAGCTCCACCGGCACGGTCCAGGAGGACTGCATGGCACCCGGTGAGTCGATGCCGAGGAAGTTCATCGCGTGACAGACGTGGGAGTTGCCCCGCTGGCAGGCCGCACAGCGTCCGCAGGGCCGGGTCGGCATCACGGTGACGGGCTGACCGACGTTCCAGCCGGTCACGCCCTCGCCGACGGCCGCGATCCGCCCGGACATCTCGTGCCCGATGATCGCCGAGTCACCGACCCGGGCGTCCATGTCCCCGTGATAGATGTGCAGGTCCGTACCGCAGATCCCGGTGTACGCCACCTCGATCCGTACCTGGCCGCGGCCCGGTGGCTCCGGGTCGCGGTTCTCGATTCCGAGGTGTCGCGCTCCCCGGTAGACGACTGCCTTCATCGTTCCTCCGTCTCGACGGTCGGTACGTCGGTCGTGCCGACCGGGCATGGTCGTGGGTGCATCGCCGTCGCGATGCACCCACGCCTTCCCTGTTCTGGTGGTCAGCTCAGTGCCGTACGGTCGGCGACACCTCGTTGTGGGAGTTCAGCGGCACCACAGGCACCTGGCGGGTCGGGATCACCCCGTCGACCCCGGCCAGCAGGCGCCGTCCGGCCCGCTCCGGCCGGACGTTGGGGCTGTCGGCCGTGTGCGCCTGCGGTCGGCGGTTCGCCGCCCGGATCCGCTCCTCGTCCACCCGGACGCCCAGCCCGGGTGCGTCCCCGAGGATGAAGGCGCCATCCTCGACGTGCAGATCGATGGAGACACCGACCGGCGGGTGCAGGTCCTGCAACTCGCTGGTGAGGTGGTTCGGCACCGAGGTCGCGGCGTGCAGCAGGCCGACCGGACTGTTGCCGATCGGGCTGACCGGCAGGTCGTGGGCGTGGGCCAGGGCGGACGCCCGCAGGAAGTGGGTGACCCCCCAGACGGCCGCCATCTGGACGATGTCGACCGCGCCGGCGGCGATCAGCGGACGGTACTGTTCGAGCCCGGTGAGGTTCTCACCGGTGGCGACCGACGCGGAGACGCCTCGGCTGACCGCGGCGAGACCCTCGGCGTCCCAGCGCCGGACCGGCTCCTCGATCCAGATGAGGTCCAGGGTGCGTTCGATTTCGCAGACGTGCCGGACGGCCTGCTTGCGGGTCCACGCCTCGTTGACGTCGAGCATCAGGCCCGGCCGCCGGCCGTGCCCGGCCTCGGTGAGGACCTCCTTGACCAGGCTCAGGCGGTGCCGGTCGCGCTCGATGTCGAGACCGCCCTTGAGCTTGGCCGCCCGTAGGCCGTGGCTCGCGTAGACCTCGTACTCCGCGACGAGTTCGTCGTCGGTGAGCCCGATGTCCAGCCCGGACGCGTAGGCGGTGACCCGCCGGTCTCGCCCGCCCAGCAGCCGCCACAGCGGTTCGCCGGCGGCCTGTGCCTTGATGTCCCAGAGGGCGGTGTCCAGGGCGCCGATGGTGCCGAACACCGGCCCGGCGTGGCCGGCCTTGAAGGTGTGCCGCAACATGCGGTCGTACAGGGACGTCACGGCCCGGGGGTCTTCGCCCTCGATGGCTGGGAAGATCCGCTCGATCTCGACGTGCGGCCCGAGGCCGACTCCCGAGATGCCCTCGTCGGTGTCGACGATGACGATCGAGACCGGGACCACCCCGTCGGCGAACACCCCGTTGGCGTCGCCGACGGGTCGCCCCCATTCCTGGACCGTGGTGAGCGTCCGATATCCCGTGATCCGCATGTCAACCCTTCGTGGAACCGGCGGCTACACCGTCGGCAATTTGGCGCTGGAGGAACAGGTAGACCAACAGGACGGGTATTGCCGCGATCAGCACCCCGGAGGCGAAGGTGGGGATGTTGTCGGAGTACTGCCCGCGCAACGAGGTCACCCCGATCATGAGCGTCCGGTGATCGGCCGACGGCATCATCACCAGCGCCATGAGGACGTCGTTCCAGCAGAACAGGGCGTTGAGGATGCCGACCGACAGCAGCGCCGGGGTGCCCAGGGGCAGCATGATCCGGCGGTACACGCCGTACACGGTGCTGCCGTCGATCCGCGCGGCGTCGACGATCTCCGGCGGGATGCCCTTGTAGTAGCTCGTCATGAGGAAGACCGTGAAGGGCAGGAACTGGGCCACGTAGACCAGGATCAGGCCGGGGTACGTGTCGATGAGCGCGGTGTCGGCCATGATCCGAGCCAGCGGCACCATGATCACCTGGAACGGGATGAAGAGGCCCGCGAGGCAACCCAGGAACAATGCCGACGAGCCGCGGAACCGCAGCTGGCTCAGGGCGAAGCCGGCCATCGACCCGAACAGCAGCAGCAGGAGCACCGACACCGTCACCACGAACAGCGAGTTCACGAAGTAGCGGCCCATGCCGACGCTGGTCCACGCCGCGCTGATGTTCTCCCAGCGCAGGGCGTCGGTCAGGCCGAACCGGTCGAGGATGTAGTCACGCCGGGTCTTCATCGCGACGTTGGCGGTGAACAGCAGGGGGTAGATCGTCGCCAGGGCGAGCAGCGACATGGGGATGGCGATCAGCCACCGTCCCAGGCGGAGGCGAGACATCAATCCTCCTTTCCGGATCGTTCGAGCAGCTTGATCTGAAGAAGCCCCACGACGAGCATGATCATGAAGAGGATCGTCGAGGCTGCCGACGCGAGAGCCGGACGGTTCATCTGGCCCTGCTGCTTCCAGATGTAGAACTCCGGTAGGTACGTCGACCCCTCCGGCCCACCGCTGGTCATCACGAAGAGCAGCCCGAACATCGAGGTCAGCATCCCGATCATCGTGGTCACGAAGACGAACTGGATGGTGCGCGACAGGGCCGGGATGATCACGTGCCAGACGACCTGGCGCAGCGACGCCCCGTCCACCCGGGCGGCGTCCAGGAGCGCGGCGTCCAGCGTGGCGAAACCGGCGAGGAACACCACCAGCGCCATGCCGAAGGTGGCCCAGATGTGCACGCCCGCCACCATGAACATCGCGATGTCCGGGTCCCCGAGCCAGTCCACCGGACCGACACCGAACGACCCGAGCACGGCGTTGAGGGGGCCGTCGAAGGCGAGCAACAGGTTGAAGATCGCACCGACGATGACCGGCGAGAGCACCGCCGGAAAGAAGTAGACGCTGCGGTAGAAGCGGTGGCCCGGCACCCGGAGGTAGATGAACGTCGCGAGCAGACCGGGGATCGCCACCGCCACCGGCAGGAGCAGTACCAGCAGCCCGACGTTGCTCAGCGCGGTCCGGAACAGCGGATCCCCGAACAACTCGCGGTAGTTGCCGAATCCGACAGCGGTCCCGTTCTGCGCGCCGTCACCGGTGAAGGAGAAGTTGACGCCCAGCAGCAGCGGGTAGAGCCGCAGCAACACGATGATCAGGACGGCCGGAAGGACCAGGATGTAGGGGGCGAAGCGCTCGGCCCGCGGGCCGCCACGGTTGCGACGGGGTCGTACGCCACTCTGATGCGCGGCGGGGGGGACCGCCGCCCCGCCGGCCCGTCCGGCCGAAGCCGGACGGACCGACGGTTGCGTGTTTCCGATCGGCACGAGGTCAGCCCGCCTGGTCGGAAGCGGCCAACTGCTTCACCACCTCGTCGACGGTGACCGAACCGCTGAGCAGCTGCTGGGAGAGGCGCCCCATCAGGTCCAGCGTCTTCGAGGAGAGCGCCACGTGCAGAGCGGGCTTGCCGCTCTTCAGCTCGCTGACGATCGTGCCGACGGCCGGCCCGGCCTGCGACACGTCGATGGTGGTGTCGGCGGCGATCGCGCCGGCGTCGGCGTAGAAGGCCTTCAACGCGTCGGCCGAGCTCAGGGAGCGCACCAGGTCGGCGGCCACCTTCGGGTCCTTCGTCCACTTGGCGACCGCGTAGCCGATGCCACCGTCGTACGGGAGGCTCGGGGTGGTGCCGGCGGTGACGATCGGGGCCTTCATGACGCCGAGCTGCTCCGGGGTCAGGAACTCGTTGAAGTCCTGCCAGTGCCCCACGTCCGACATCAGACCCATCACGTGGGCGGCCTTACCGGACTGGAAGAGGGCGAAGGAGTCGTTGAACATGGCGGTCGAGTTGGCCCCGTCGCTGTTCATCTTCTTGTCGCCGGCCTCCTTCCACGTCTGGAAGATCCGCTTGACGTTTGGCGACTTCCAGTCGCGCTTGCCGGCGATCCAGGAGTCGTACTCCGCGGTGGTCAGGGTGGTGGAGCCCAGGCTGGAGAGCCAGAACTGGATGCCGACGCCCTCCTTGTTGCCGAGGGCGAAGCACTTGGCGCCCTTCGTGGCGATGACGGCGCAGTCGGCGACGAACTTGTCCCAGGTGGTGGCCGGGGTCGCCGGGTCGAGGCCGGCCTTCCGGTAGATTTCCTTGTTGTAGTAGATGGGGTAACCCTGCAGCGTCACCGGGGCGGCGTAGGTCTTGCCGTCCTTGGCGAACGCCTCCCAGCCGGCCAACCGCTGCCTGTCCTCGGCCACGTACTCGTCGAGGGGCACCAGCGCGTCCACCCGGTCGCGGATCTGGCCGCCACCGTTGAACAGCATGACGTCCGGGCCCTTGCCGGACTGGATCGCCGCACCGAGCAGGGTGTAGTACTGGTCGAAGGGCTGTGCGACGAACTCGACCTCGACGTCGGGGTGCTTCTTCTTGAAGTCGGCCTTGGCCTTGTCCAGATAGGATTTGGCGAACGGCTCACCGGACTTCCAGTCCCACACCACCAACTTGCCGTCCGAGCTGGTTGACTTGCCCGAATCGCTAGCACTTCCACAACCGGCCAGGGCCAGGCTCACAACGAGGACGGCCGACCATATTGCGCGCTGTCTCATCGATTGTCACCTCTGTATGGGGGGTGGCCGGCGGGCGCCCCGCGAGCCAAATGTTGACCGGAAGGTAACTCGTATGACGTGTGACGTCAACAGTCGGCCGTACACTGACCCGGACGTCGTGCCACGGCGAGCCATTCGGAGGGGGACATGACGCCACCGCAGGAGACAGCCCTGAACAGCCCGGCAACCCCGGCGTGGGTGCGTCGGCCGACCAACCTCGCCAGGGCGGTCACCGCCGAACTGGTGGAGCGCATCGTCCGCGGCGTACACCCGTCCGGGACCTCCCTGCCCCCCGAGCCGATCCTCTGCGAGACCTTCGGCGTGAGCCGGACCGTCGTCCGGGAAGCGGTGAAGATCCTTCAGGAGAAGGGGCTGGTGCAGGTCCGCCAGGGCGCCGGCACCATGGTCACCCCGCCGTCACACTGGGACATGCTCGACGAGTTGGTCCTCGCGGCGACCATCGCGGTGGACGACAGCCTCGCCATCCTCGACGACCTGGTCGTCACCCGACGGGTGCTGGAGTCCGACATGGCGAACGTCGCCGCCCGCCTCGCGGACGCCGAGACCGTCGATCGACTGCGGGCCATGGTGGACCGGATGGACGAACTCGTCGACGACCACGTCACCTACCACGACCACGACCGGGCCTTCCACGACACGATCATGCAGACCTCCGGGAACCGCATCGCCCGTGGTGTCGTCCGCGCGCTGGAGAGCCAGGTCATCAACACCGCCCGGTACATGGGCCGCACCGAACGCGCATTGTGCGTGGCGTCCAACCAGGGTCACCGACGCATCTACGAACGCATCGCCGCCCACGATCCCAACGGCGCCGCCGAGGCGATGTTCACCCACATCACCGAGGCCTGGCTGGTCCGCCGCAGTGGCTCGGGGAGCCCGGTCCGCCTCGAACGCTGACCGTCCCGGGCGAACCAACGGCGCCCACCCCCGAGGTACGGGAGCGGGCGCCGCCGGCTGAGGCCGAGAGGTGTCACGAGAACTGGGCGAAGAACCTCCAGATCTCACCCTTGGTCCAGGTCGTGATGCCGCTCTCGGCGTAGGTGCCGTCGACCGGGCCGGGCATGTGACCGTTGTCGTACGCGGCCCACTGCACCGGGTAACCGGCCCGGCAGCCCGAGTACGTGGTCGTGACGTGCGTGCGGCTTCCGGCTGCCGGCTCGCGCGGGCTCTGCGCGGTGCAGCCGTTGTTCCGGACGAACGTGTCGCGCAACGCCCGGCCACCCGAGATGCCCAGGACGTTGTCCGAGATGCCGTGCAGCCCGAAGTACGCGATCGGCTGCGTACCGCCACTGCAACCGCTGATCTGCCCACCGGAGATGACCGCCACGGCGCGGAAGACGTTGGCCCGCGCGCAGGCGACGGCGTAGCTCATGCCGCCACCCCAGCTGAAGCCGAGCGCGAACCGCTGCCGCGGGTTGACGCAGAGGCTGCTCTCGATCCGGCTGATCATGTCGTCGACGAAGGTGATGTCCTCACCGCCGGAGTTGCCCCAGCCGTTGCCGAATCCCTGGGGCGCCACCAGGATCGCGCTGTTGTTCGACTGCTCCTGCTGCCCGTAGTAGGACCACGCGGTCCCGCTGGTGCCGCCGGAGGAGATCTCCTGCATGGTGCCGCCCCGCCAGTGGAAGGCGAAGATCAGCCGGTAGGGGTTGCTGTTGTTGTAGTTGGCGGGCACCCGCAGGATGAAGGTTCGGCTCTTGCCGTTGCTCTGGATCGTGTGCGTGCCGCTGGCCAGCGTCGGCGCCTTGCCGCATCCGCTGCCACCCGAGGGCGGTGGGTTGCCACCGTCGACGGGGACGAGTTGCCACTGCTGGTTGGTGCCGCCCCAGTCGGCGTACTGCACCACGTTCCCACCATCGGCGGTGGACGCGCCCTGCACCTCCACCGCCTTGTTGCTGTTGCGGTTGATCAACCGAACATAACCACCGTCCGAGTCCGCCAACCGGAACTGCTGGTTCGTCCCATTGAGATCAGCCCACTGCACGATCGCACCACCATCAGCCGTGGAGAAGCCACTGACGTCGAGCACCTTGCCCGAGTGCCGCGACTTCACCCGGTAGTAGCCACCCCCGGAATCCACGAACTGCCACTGCTGATTGACCCCGTTGTTACGCGTCCACTGACTGACCCGCGCCCCGTCATTCGTAGCCGAGGCGTACAGGTCCAACGCCTTACCGCTGTTCCGGTTCACCAGCACGTACCACGCGTTCGTGTCCACTGTCGCTGCCGCCGCAGGCGCCGCGTTGACCGCGACGAGTGTGCTGGCTGCCATGACCGCGGCCGCCGCCGCGGCCAACCCTGACCGCCAGCGACGTCTCTGTCGAGAGGCGGGACGAGCCTCACCGAGGGCTTTCATGGTCCACTCCTTCGATCGGGGTCACCACGAGCGGAACGCCCGCGCGTGCCCTGGCGTGCGTGCCGGCGTCCTGGTGGTGGCGTCAGCACGTCTGGGGTGTTGGGTGCGGGCATCCTGCGGCCAGCGGCGCACGTCGATGGCGATGCCACGATCCGGGCTTCGAAGCAGGCCCGCGCCAAACGGCGCGGTGCGACGTGCTGGCTCCCGGCGACCGCGTGGCCCGCGGGGTGAAAATTAGCGGTAAAGACGTCATACGTCAAACGACTGCCGTCGATCCGATCGATCGACCGACAACGACAACCTGGCGGCCACGGCGGCCCGCCCGGACGGGGCGGGCCGCCGTTCGTCACACCTCGCCCGGGCTGGCACCGGCCGGATCCCGATCGGCCGGCAGCTCCCACTTCCCCAGGTCGATGGCGCCGGTCGCTAGCCGATCCGGACCAGTTGCCACTGCTGGTTGGTGCCGCTCCAGTCGGCGTACTGCACGACGTTTCCACCATCGGCGGTGGATGCGCCCTGCACCTCGACGGCCTTGTTGCTGTTGCGGTTGATCAGGCGCACGTAGCCGTCAGCCGAGTCCGCGAGCCGGAACTGCTGGTTCGTGCCGTTGAGGTCGGCCCACTGCACGATCGCGCCGCCGTCGGCGGTGGAGAAGCCGCTGACGTCGAGCACCTTGCTGGAGTTGCGGGACTTCACCCGGTAGTAGCCACTGCCCGAGTCGACGAACTGCCACTGCTGGTTGACCCCGTTGTTGCGCGTCCACTGGCTGATGCGCGCCCCGTCGGTGGTGGCCGAGGCGTACACGTCCAGCGCCTTGCCGCTGTTCCGGTTCAGCAACACGTACCAGGCGCTGGTGTCCACCCCGGAGCCCGGCGGGGGCGTGGTGGGCGGGGTCGAGCCGCCGTTGAGGGCGTCCAGGACGGCGGTGTACGCGGCCTTCTTGTTGCCGTTGCAGTCGAACAGCAGGGCGTTGTCGGACCCACGCCACGAGTCGCAGTCCCGCACACCCCAGGTGGTGATTCCCGTGCAGCGCGAGACGTTCATGCACGCGCGGGTAACGGCGCCGAAGATGTTCGCCTGGTTGCCGCCGGTCATCACGTCCAGCTCGGTGATCTGCACATCCACACCGAGATCGGCGAACCGCTGCAGGTTGGCCTGGTAGTCACCGGCCAACGAGGTGCCCAGGTGCGACTGGAACCCCACGCAGTCGATCGGCACACCACGGGACTTGAAGTCCCGCACCATGTTGTAGATGCCCGTCGACTTCGCGTTGATCCCGTCGGTGTTGTAGTCGTTGTAACACAACTTCGCACCCGGGTCCGCCGCCCGCGCCGCCCGGAACGCCGCCTCGATCCAGTCATTGCCGGTGCGCTGCAGGTTCGAGTCACGCCGCCCGCCACCACCACCATCGGCGAACGCCTCGTTCACCACGTCCCAGGCATAGATCTTGCCCCGGAAGTGCGTCGCCACCTGCGTGACATGGTTGATCGCCGCGTTACGCAACGCGCTACCGGACATGCCCTGCGCCCAACCCGGCTGCTGGGCGTGCCACAACAACGCATGACCCCGCACGCTCATGCCATTGGCCTGCGCGTGACTGACCAGACGATCACCACCGGTGTAACTGAACCGACCCTGCTGCGGCTCGGTGGCGTCCCACTTCATCTCGTTCTCAGGCACGACACTGTTGAACTCACGGTTCAGAATCGTCGTGTACGCGCTGGTGGACAACTTGCCCGTCGCGACAGCCGCGCCGAAGTAGCGGCCCTTCTCGGCGGCGGCCGCCTTCAGGGTCGTGCCGGCACCGGACGCGGGAGTCAGCGCCACCGTCATACCGGTGGTGAGGGCGACGGCGATGGTCGCCGCTGCCAGCATTGTTCTCATGGGTTTCATGGCGTTCCTTTTCAGTGGTTGCATCGGTGGTGGTGATGTGCCACTTCGCTCGGGACGACTGATCGGGACGATCGTCCTGGCCGCCCGGCATCAGCACACAGGCCGAGAGGGCTGTCGCCGGCAACTGCCGGGTCCCGAGGTGACGTCCGCCTGCCCTTGCGGACGTCGTGATCCGAGGTACGACCCGTGCGGCTCGCCCGGTGAGCCACGGCAGCGATCGTCCTCTATATCGAGAGTGAGCGATAACATGCCGTACGTCAAGATGTAACGAGTCGTTCACGCCGATCTCCCGCAACGCCACCTTTCGCCCGGTCCCGGAGACCCAGGGCAACCGTGCTCAGCCGCCGCCCGACCAGCGGACGGGCCGTGCCAGCGTGCCGCCGGGACCGCACCGGACGGCAACCCTGTTATCGCTCACAGTCGTCGGCCGACGGTGACCGCCGCACCCTTCACGAGCACCCGGTGGCCGAGCCACCCGCAGGCCGCTGCGCCGGTGGCAGGTCGGCGCGCACTCCGGCGAGCAGGTCGGCCGTGGTGTGGGCCTCGATGCCGGGCTGCGCGGCGCCGGCGATCCCCTCGACGACCGCCCGGACGTGTCGCTCGGCGGGTACGGCGAGGCCGTCGTAGACGGCCGCGAACAGCTCCCGCGCCGGACGTCTGAGCCATTCGGTTGGGAGGAGTTCCACGGGCAACTGCGGATCGAGGACGGGGAAACGCCGGAAGGTGTCCATGACCTCGGTACGGGCTCGCACTGCGGCGGCACCATCGACCTGCCCGGTCAGCACTTCGGGCAACAGTGGCGTCCAACGCCGGAGGAACGCGTCGTAACTCCGGCTGATGGCCTCGATGTCCCAGGCCTCGATCGGCGCACGGTGGATGGTCGAGGCGAGCGCGGTCTGCCGCGCGCGAAACACAGTCACGGCGCCGAGGGTGAGCCGGTCGAGTTCGGCCCGAGCCGCGGGGGTCAACTCCTGCGGCGAGATCCACAACCCGTCGTACAGCGGCGCGTAACCGAGCCACCGCAGTTGCGCCCGCAGGGCCCGGCGCTGCGTACTGCGATCCTGCGGTAGCGAGAACGCGATGAGCGTCCAGCACCCGTCCCACCGCGCCGTCGAGGTGGTGGAGGCGAGGATCCACTGCCCTCCGGCGGAGAGGTTGGCGGCGGCGGCGTGGCTGAGCCGGTAGGAGCTGCGCCGCCCCAGTCGACTGCCCTCCAAGACGCCACGGCGGGCCAACCGGCTGATCGCGGTCCGCGCTCCGGCCGTCGTCACGCCGGTCTCCCCGAGCAGCGCGACGATGGCGGCGGACGGGAGGGCGGCACGGGTCCGCAGCGTGTAGTCGGCCAACAGGGTCACCGCGACACCCTGGGGTGAGTTGCCGACCTGCTTGCGAGGCAGCCGGAGGGGGTGCTCTCCATCGTCCGGATAGATCTCGTCGATGTCGAAGGGGCTTGCCACAGGCGCTCCGTGCTCCTCGGGGACAGCAGAACGACTGTAGACGGACCGTCGCCACACAGATCGAGGTTGCTCGATTGACACTTGTTGGTCCGGGGGGAACACTAAATGCCACGCGACGCCATCCGAAGCCGGGCCGGGCGAGCCACAGGTAGCGGGCCTCGTGCGACCACCGCGGGAGTCGGGCACACCCGCGACCGGATCGCACGGCCGATCCAGCCTGCACAGGCAACGAAGGAGTCGTCCGTTGAAGACCAGAAGGAAACTACTGTTCGCCCTGGCCGCGTCACTGGTGGCCGCCGGCCTGGTGGTCCCCACGGTCGGGCCCGCGTACGCGGCGTCACTGACCGAGGTGACCAGCTTCGGTGACAACCCGGGCCGGATGCGCATGCACGTCTACGTGCCGGACAACCGCCCGGCCCGGCCGGCGGTCGTGGTGGCCATGCATGGCTGCGGCGGGTCCGGTCCCGGCTTCTACTCCGGCAGCGAGTTCGCCAGCCTCGCCGACCGCTACGGATACATCGTGATCTACCCGTCCGCCACCCAGCAGGCCGGGTTCGGCAACTGTTTCGACGTCTGGTCGGACGCCGCCAAGCGACGTGGCGGTGGCAGCGACCCGGTGTCGATCGTCTCCATGATCCGGTACGTGCAACAGCAGTACGCGGCCGACCCGGACCGGGTCTACGCCACCGGCAGTTCGTCCGGCGGCATGATGACCAACCACATGCTGGCCCTCTATCCCGACCTGTTCAAGGCCGGCGCCGCGTTCATGGGCGTGCCGTTCACCTGCTTCGCCAACGCGGCGGACTTCCCGCCCACCAGCAGCCAGTGCACCGGCGGCACCATGAACCGGACCCCGCAGCAGTGGGGGGACGCGGTCCGCCAGGCGTACCCCGGCTACTCCCGGCCCCGCCCCCGCGTGCAGCTGTGGCACGGCACCAACGACACGCTCGTGCCGTACTCCCTCTTGCAGGAGGCGATCGAGCAGTGGACCAACGTGTTCGGGCTGAGCCAGACGCCCACCTCCACCGACACGCCCCAGGCCAACTGGAACCGACGCCGGTACGCCGACAGCGGCGGCACCGTCCAGGTGGAGGCGTACAGCATCCAGGGGGCCGGGCACAGCCTGCCCTCCGGCGGCATGGCCGCGTCCGCCATCGCGTTCTTCGGGCTGACCGACCCCACGACGCCGCCCGCGACCACGCCACCCCCGACCACGCCGCCTCCCACCACGCCGCCGCCGACCACCCCGCCGCCGGCTTCCGGCGCCTGTCGGGTGACCGTCGACGTCAACGCCTGGAACACCGGGCTGACCGAGAACATCACCGTCACGAACAGCGGCACCAACGCCGTCAACGGCTGGTCCCTGGTCTTCACCCTGCCGGGCGGGCAGACCATCACCTCGGGCTGGAACGCCACCTACTCGCCCAGCTCGGGGCAGGTGACGGCCCGCAACGTCGCCTACAACGGCGGCATCCCCGCCAACGGCTCGGTGAGCTTCGGCTTCCAGGCCACCCACACCGGTAACAACGCCCGACCGTCCTCGTTCACCCTCAACGGCGCGTCCTGCGCGGTCGCCTGAGCCCTGGTCGACGTCGACCCGAGCGTGCGCCGGTCACCACCATGTGGTGACCGGCGCGCGACTCGTTCGGGCGTCGCCGGGATCAGCGGTAACCGGCGGTCACCACGCTGGCCTGCACGGCGTTCTCGGTCGCGTCGGACGGATAGCCGGCGACCATCGCCCCCTCGTAGAAGGTGCCGGCGCTCAGGTTCGCGCCGCCGTCGGGCTTGCAGCAGTCACCGCCACTGCCCAGGATGATCGCGCCCTGCTTCTTCATCGGGCTGTATCCGGGCGGGAGCGAGCCGTCCCAGAGCGTGTAGAGGTTGCCGGCCTGCGCGTCGCTGCCCTTGATGGCGAAGCGGGACGTGCCGTTGTTCTTGAGCGTCGCGGTCACGAACTTGCTGGTGAACGCGCGCTGGTTGGGGTTCCAGGAGCTGCTCCCACCCGGGAACAGACCCCATTCGAGGTCCGCCTGCACCCAGGGGCCGCTGCCGGAGCAGCCGCCGAACCAGCACTGCTTGCCGAAGTTGATGGCGTCCATCGCCCCGGCGGCGTCGGCCTTCCGGGTCGTCTCGCTGTTGCCGTAGTCGAAGCAGCAGCCGCTGTTGACGTGGGTCCCGCTGGTCACCATGTACATGCCCTCGGGCGCCGCGCCGGTCGGTACGCCGGTGAGGTGCCCGTCGCGCCAGTAGCTGTTGCCGGGATTGATGTAGAGCGAGTACGCCTTCGCGCCGCCCACGGTCAGCGACTCCGAGGTCGCGATCGCCGGCTTGCTCTGCGGTGAGCCCGGAACGACGCTCGACCCCTGGTACCAGAGGTCGTTTCCGCGCCCGGACTGGTCGAAGACGACCGTGATCACGCAGGTCGTACCGGTGCAGAACGAGTCCTGCGTCGCCGCGTTGGCCGTGCCGCCGGTACCCGTCAGCCCGATGTTGCGGGTCGTGTTGTCCGACGAGCGTCGGACCTGGTAGAGGTTGCCGGCGTACGCCTCGTAGAGCGCCCGCGTGGTGCTGTGCGCCGCGATGCACGGCGTGCCGCCGGAGGCGTAGATGTCGCACGGGCGTGCCCCGGTCGGCGGGTTGGTCGGCGGCGGGGTGGTGGTCGGCGAGGCCCACTGCTGGTTGGCGCCGCCGTTGCAGGCCCAGAGGATGACCTTGGTGCCGTTCGCGGTGGCGGCGGCGTTGGCGTCCAGGCAGAGCCCGGACTGCACGCCGGTGATGGTGCCGTTGCTGTTGACGTTCCACTGCTGGTTGTTCTGGCCGTTGCAGTCCCAGATGATCGCCTGGGTGCCGTTGGTGGTACCTCGGCCGGAGGCGTCCAGGCACTTGTTGCCGTACACCTGGAGTTGCTTTGTCGACGTCCACGTCCAGGTCTGGCCGGCAGTGCCGTTGCAGTCCCAGAGTTGCGTCTGGGTGCCGTTGGTGGTGCTGGAGTTGGGCACCTCGAGGCAGCGGCCGGACGGCGTACCGATGATCGGGGTGCTCTGCCCAGGTGCGATGGCGGCCGCCACGGCGGCGGCCTCGGCGATCGGCGCCGAGGCACCGGGGGCGGCGCCGATGCCGACGAGAACGCCGACCAGCGCAGCCGCCAGGGCGGTCAGACGTCCGGCGCGCTGACGTCTCGGGATGGGATCACGGGCCTTTCCTGGCCCGACGGGGGACGGGGTTCGCACGAGGTGGCTCCTCGGAGTCGTGGAGGCGCGGTGGGGGTGTCGACGCGCCACGGAGGGCGGTGGCGATGGCGAATCGATTCGCAGCGAATGGTATGACCTTTGTTTTATTTATGTCAATGAATGCAACAGGGAGGTGACGCGCTGACCGTTGGGCGGACGACCAGCGCACCACCTCCCCCGGGACGCCTACCGCCCCAGGATCCGCCACGTCTGGTTCAACGGGCTGCCCTGGTTGACCGCCTTGCAGGTCCACTGGTGGACCAGCGCGCCGGCCGCCGTGGAGACGGCGTTGACATCGACACACTTGCCACTGTGCCGGGCGACGAGTTGGTAGTCGTGCGAGTCGTTGCCGGAGTAGGTCACCTTGCGCAGCGTGAACTGCTGGTTCTGGCTGTTCAGGCAGGTCCACTGGTGCACGGCCGCGCCGTCGGCGGTGGACACACCGCTGACGTCGAGGCACTTGCCGCTCTGCTGGTTGACCACCGTGTAGGTGTCGGCCACGCCGGCGACCGGGCGGAAGTTCCAGAGCTGCTGGTCACCGCCGTCGCAGTAGTTCTGCTGTTGGACGTTGCCGTCGGCGGTGCTCAGGCCGGCGTTGTTCAGGCACTGCTGGGAGTGCTGGGCCACCGCCACCGACTGGAAGCCGCCGTCCGAGGGGGGCAGCAGCGTGACGGTGTAGGTGTCGGTCTGGTTGGTGTACGGCAGGGTCACCGTGGCGTTGTTGTTGGACACGCCGACCAGGCTGTTCGAGACGGTGACCGGCCCCGCCACGGCGCCGCCACCGTTGTGCGGGATGCGTTGGGTGAGCACCCGGACCTGGTTGTTCTGCACGATGCCGCTGGTGGTGTCCAGGCGTTGCAGGTTGACGGTCAGGTTCCCGGTGGTACGACCACCGCCGACGAGCACCTTCGCCACCCCGGCCGTCTTCGTGGCGTACGCGTCGTACGACTGGCTGGGGGTCACCGCGACGATCTCCCCGACCTGGGAGGCGTAGTAGCGGTAGTTCCACCACTCCCCCTTGGGCTGGTGCTGACCGGCCGAGTTACGGCTCAACAGGTTGCCGAGGTCGTTGTGCAGGCTGCCGCCGCTGGCCCAGTTCGCCCGCAGGCCGTCGGCCCGGGCCCGCTCCAGGCGCGCGATGTACCAGGCGCCGTCGGCCGGGTTCTGCTCGTCGGGCGCGCCGTACTCGTTGATCTGGTACGGACGCGGGTGGGCGATGCCGCGCGGGTCGAGGGTGGCGTTGGCGGCGGCGACGTTCGCGACCGGGTCACCGGGCAGCGAGTGCCAACTGATGATGTCCGGCACCGTGTTGGTCGAGCGGACGAAGTCCAGGTACTGGTTCCAGAAGGCGTGGTTGGTCGACGGTACGCAGGCGCAACTCGGCCCGACGATGAGCTGGCTGGGGAACTCCGCCCGGATGCGCTGGTAGGTCCGCCGCCACAGTTCGAGGTACTGGGAGATCGGCCGGTTCCAGAAGATGGTGATGTTGGGTTCGTTCCAGATGTCCCACTGCACCGACAGCCCGGACGCCCGGACGTCGCTGATCAGGCGGGTCAGGAAGTTGTCGTAGTCGGTCCAGTTGCCGTTGTCACCGGGGAAGCGGGAGATTCCGGCGCCGTCGGCACCCCAGAGGTCGTGCGGCAGGATGATGAACTTCCCGCCGAGGGCGGTGGTCCGACGCGCCTGGGCGAGTGTGGAGTTCCAGCGACGGTCGTAGGTGCCGCCGACCCAGCCACTGCCCGGGAGCTGCGCGCCGCCGGCGCGCATGTACTGGAACTTGACGTCCCGGTAGAAGTGGTCGGCCGGACCGCTGGCGTTCTCGGTCATGCCGTAGATCCAGCCGGAGGCGCGGTAGGTCGGCGCACCGCTGGTGGTGGCGAAGTTGACGCTTATCGACTCGTCGGCGGCCTGTGCGGGGGACGAGACGACGGTGACGGCGGCAGCGGCGGCGAGCAGGCCGACGACGAGGCGGGCCACGAACACGCGGGCTCGTCCGGACCTGCTGCGGGACGGGGTTTTCACGGGCGGCTCCTTGGTGGGGCGCGGGGGACGCTCTCCGGAGGGCAGCGCTTGCGAATCGATTCGCACGGATCGTAGGACCGGGAACTGAACCATGTCAATGAAGTAACGGCGCGGTGACGTCCGTGTTGCCCAGCGCTCCTCCCAGCGCCGGCAACTGGCTATTGACCTTCGGGCATGGCCAGACCTATCTTCGGGCGAACCGATTCGTCGAATCGATTCGCCTCATGGTTGGACTGGTCCAACCCGCGACGATCACCTCACACACCCCACCTGACGATCGATTTGAAGTGAGGCACCACATGACCGGACTCAGTCGTCGGCGGCGCCTGGCCGCCGTCGCCGTGATAGCACTCGCCGCAGTGACGGCCAGCGCGTGCTCGTCGTCCGCCGACGGCCCCACCGACGGTGGCGCCTACCTCGTCTGGGACCCGTATCCGCAGTTCGCCGACGACTCCGAGTGGGTCGCGCTGCTCAAGAAGTGCGGCACCTCCGCGGGGGTGACGGTCGAGCGAACCGGCTACGACACCACCGACCTGACCAACAAGGCTCTGCTCGCCGCCCAGCAGGGAAACTCACCGGACGTACTGATCGTGGACAACCCGGTCATCTCGACTCTGGCCGAGGCGGGTGCGCTCACCACCACCGACGACAACAAGCTGGACGTCTCGGCCATGGAGAAGAACCTGCTCGGCGCCGGCCAGAGCGACGGCAAGACCTACGGGGTGCCGATCGGGGCGAACACCCTCGCCCTCTACTACAACAAGGACCTGCTCACCGCCGCCGGCGTCGACCCCGCCGCCGTCACGGACTGGACGTCACTGACCGCGGCACTGACCAAGGTCAAGGCCAAGGGGAAGAAGGGCATCACCTTCTCCGCGATCGGCACCGAGGAGGGCAGTTTCCAGTTCCTGCCCTGGTTCTGGGGGTCGGGCGCCCAACTGACCAGTCTGGACTCGCCGCAGGCGGTGACCGCGCTGACGCTCTGGACCGACTGGCTCAAGCAGGGCCACGCCCCCAACTCCGTCATCAACAACACCCAGACCACGAGCTGGCAGGAGTTCGCCACCGGCGACTTCGCGTTCGCCGAGAACGGCACCTGGCAGCTGGCCAACGCCGAGAAGCTCGGCTTCTCGTACGGCACGATCCCGATCCCGGCCAGCGCGGGCGGGCCGGCCCCGGCGCCCACCGGTGGTGAGTTCGTCTCCATCCCGGTGCAGAAGAACACCGGCCGGTACGAGACGTCGCAGAAGCTCGTCGCCTGTCTGACCAACGCCGACAACCTCCTCACCACGGACACCACGCTCTCCTACGTCGCACCCGTCGCCGCCGTACAGGAACGACAGGCGAGCGCGGACCCCAAGCTCAAGGTCTGGGTGGAGGCGGTCCGGGCAGCCAAGGGCCGCACCGGTGACAACCTCGGCACGAAGTACCCGAAGATCTCCGAGGCGCTGTGGACCGCGGTGCAGTCGGCCCTCAGCGGCGGGAAGTCGCCCCAGGAGGCACTGACCGCCGCGCAGACCGCCGCCACGACCAGGTAAGCGATCCGAACCGACACCATGCCCTCCACGACAGAGACCTCCACCGCCGTACGCGACCAGGGTGGGGCGGCGAGCGCCGCCCCACCCGGGCCTCCCCCGTCCCGTGCCCGCCGGCCCAGCCGCTGGTGGGCGTGGGGCTTCCTGGCACCCGTGACCATCTACCTGGCGGCTTTCTACGCCTACCCGCTCTACCGCAACGTCGAGTTGAGCCTGCGGGAGTACACCGTCCGCTCGTTCGTGCAGGGCGGGGCGCCCTTCGCCGGGCTCGACAACTATCGGACCGTGCTGACCGACCCGGCCTTCGGGCCGACACTGACGCACACAGTGGTCTTCACCGTGGCCTCGCTCGCCTTCCAGTTCACCATCGGCATGGCCCTGGCCCTCTTCTTCTACAAGCACTTCCCGCTGTCGCGCACGTTGCGGGCGCTGATCCTCGTACCGTGGCTGCTGCCCCTGATCGTCTCGGCATCGACCTGGTCGTGGCTGCTCAACAGCGATTCGGGGCTGGTCAACGCGGCGCTCGGCGTCGTCGGGGTCGACCCGGTCAACTGGCTCACCTCGCCGGGCTGGTCACTCACCTCGGTGATCATCGCGAACGTCTGGATCGGCATCCCGTTCAACCTGGTGGTGCTGTACAGCGGCCTGCAGGCGATCCCGACGGAGATGTACGAGGCGTCCGCGCTCGACGGCGCGACGGGGTGGCAACGGTTCTGGGGGATCACCTTCCCGTTGCTGCGTCCGGTCTCCGCGATCACGCTGCTGCTGGGGTTGGTCTACACGCTGAAGGTCTTCGACCTCATCTGGATCATGACCAGGGGTGGCCCGACCGGCTCCTCCGCCACGCTCGCCACCTGGTCGTACCGGCTCGGCTTCGGCAATCTGCTGCCCGAGTTCGGCCCGGGCGCGGCCATCGGGAACCTGCTCATCGTGCTGGCCCTGATCGCCGGCCTCGTCTACATCCGGATCGAGCGGAGGCAGCAGCTGCGATGACCACCTCGACGCCGCGGGCCTGGTGGAAGACCGGCGTCGGCCTGGTGCTGACCGGGTTGATGCTCTTCCCCGTCTACTGGATGATCAACGTGTCCTTCACCCGGGACCAGGACATGCGGGCCAGTCCCCCGCACCTGTTCCCCACCAACGGCACCCTGGACGGCTACCGGGCGGTGCTCGACCAGCAACTGCCCTACCTCGGCACCAGCTTCGTGGTCGGCCTCGGCACGGTGGCGCTGACCGTGGCGCTGGCCGCCCCCGCCGGCTACGCGCTGGCGAAGCTCCGGCCACCCGGCGGGCCGGCGCTGAGTTTCCTGCTGCTGATCGCGCAGATGATCCCGGGAATCATCATGGCGATGGGCTTCTACGCCATCTATCTCACCCTCGGCGTCCTCAACACGTTGCCCGGCCTGATCCTGGCCGACACCACGCTCGCGGTGCCGTTCGCTGTCCTGATCTTCACGGCCTTCATGTCCGGCATCCCCGACGAACTACTCCAGGCCGCCGTGGTCGACGGCGCGGGTCGACTGCGGACCTTCTGGTCGGTCGTTCTGCCGGTCAGCCGCAACTCGATCGTCACGGTGTCGCTCTTCGCGTTCCTGTGGTCCTGGTCGGACTTCATCTTCGCCTCGACCCTCGCCGGCGGCGGCGACCACCAGCCGATCACCCTCGGCATCTACCACTACATCGGCAACAACAACCAGCAGTGGAACGCCATCATGGCCACCGCCGTCGTCGCCTCGATCCCCGCCGCCGTGCTGCTGATCCTGGCCCAGCGGTACGTCTCGATGGGTGTGACCGCCGGCGCCGTCAAGGACTGACCACCGCGGCGGTCGAGGACAGACCACCCGCACCACAGAAAGGCACCCGCCACCCATGACCGTCGCCCCGTCCGGTCCGGAGTTCCCCATCCAGGACATCCCGTTCAGCTACCGCGGATCCTGGTTCAACATCTCCCCGGTGGTAGCCGAGAAGACGTACGCCGACGACCTGCACCTGGTCTCCCACCAGACCGGGCTGCACCCCGTACTGCGTCTCGCCCCCACGGTCGCCGGCGCCACAGTCGTCGCCACACCCGCGCTGTTGACCTGGCACAACGGGGCCGACCGGATCGAGGCCGTCTACGACGGACCGGACACCCTGCGGATCCGGGGCCACCGGCTCGGCCTGCGGGTGGCCGCCGCCGCGCACACCCTCACCCCGTTCAGCGGCACCTACCTGTACGCCGACCCGGTCGACGGGTCACACGTGTTCACCTCGTACGAGACCGGTCGCCGCTACCGGATCACCGTGCTCACCGGCGCCCTGTCGCGGATCGACGGCGCGCAGGCGCTCGGCACCGCCGACCGGTCCCTCGACCTTCCCGGCGACCAGCCCTGGGAGATCGCCATCGAGGAGTACGCCACGGCGCGCCGCCCGTACGCCCGATCGGCCACCTTCGAGCAGTTGTGCCGCGACCGGCTCGCGGAGTTCACCGCGTTCGTCGACGCGATCGCGCCCTGGCGTGGTCCGGAGACGCCGGCCGCCGAGCTGGCCGCGTACGTCCTGTGGTCGGCCACGGTCTCCCCGGCGGGCTTCGTCACCCGGCCGGCCGTCCTGATGTCCAAGCACTGGATGGACAAGGTGTGGAGCTGGGACCACTGCTTCAACGCGATCGCCCTGGCGGCCGGCGACCCGGAGCTGGCCTGGCACCAGTTCCAGCTGCCCTTCGACCACCAGGACGAGGCCGGTGCCCTGCCCGACTCGGTCACCCACTCCGAGGTCCTGCACAACTACGTCAAGCCCCCCATCCACGGCTGGGCCCTCCGTCACCTGCGCCGACGCCTCCCCCAGCCGCCGGACCGGGCGGCGCTGGCGCAGACGTACGACCGGCTTGCCCGCTGGTCCGAGTTCTGGCTCGACGCGCGGCGCGCCCCCGGCCACGACCTGCCGCACTACCAGCACGGCAACGACAGCGGATGGGACAACGCCACCACCTTCGACGACAACCGGGTCGTCGAGACGGCCGACCTCGCCGCGTTCCTGGTCTCGCAACTTCGCTGCCTCGCCGACCTCGCCACCGAGCTGGGTGAGCCCGCCGCCCGCTGGTCCCGGGAGGCCGACCGGATCCACGAGGCCATGCTGCGCGACCTGTGGGACGGCGAACGCTTCTGCGCCCGTGACCCGCACACCGGGCACCGGCGACGGAGCCGCAGCCTGCTCGACCTGATGCCCGTCGCACTCGGGGCCGACCTGCCGGCCCCGGTCGCCGCCGCGCTGGCGCGAGGCGTGGAAACCCACCTGACCACGCACGGGCTGGCCACCGAGCCAACGGACTCGGCCCACTACCTCGCCGACGGCTACTGGCGTGGCCCGATCTGGGCGCCCTCCACAGTCCTGGTCGAGGACGGCCTGCGCCGGGCCGGGCAGACCCGGATCGCCGACGACATCAGCCGGCGGTTCCTCGCGCTGTGCGAGAAGTCCGGCTTCGCGGAGAACTTCGACGCCGAGACCGGCGCCGGGCTGCGGGACCGCGCGTACACCTGGACCGCCAGCAGCTATCTCATCCTCGCCGCCGCTGCGGAGGAACGGCGGGTCAGGGGCGCATAGCCGGCTCGGATCAGCGGGCTCGCACCGGGCCGGTGCTGGAACGCAACGAGATGGGCGGGCTGTACAGGCGGTGACGTGGCACGGCGCCGGGAGCCGCGATGATCTCCAACAGCAGCGACACCGCCTCGGCGCCCATCTCGACCATCGGCACGTCGGCGGCGGTCAGCGGCGGGCGGAAATCCTCCGCCCAGTGCTGGGCGGCGACTCCGGTGACGGAGAAGTCGCGTGGCACCGACAGCCCGGCGCCGGTCAACGCGCGCTGCATCCCGGGCAGTGCGGCCTCGTTGATGGTGGCCACCGCGGTGACCTCCGGGTGTGTCGCGAGCAGCTGCTCCATACACGCCTCGCCGGAGGCGGTGTCGTCGCCGCTGCAGACCTCCACGCCGGTCAACCCCCGCTCCGCCGCCGCCGCCCGAAACCCGGTCAGCGCGCGATGGCTGGGGCCGTACCCGGCGGCCACCAACTCGGCGGACCGGTTCACGAGCGCCACGTGCCGGTGCCCCAGATCGGCCAGGTGCTGCACGCACCGGGCGATCAGCCCGGCGTAGTCGATGTCGATCCAGCTCATTCCGTGCGGCTCGGCGGTCCGGCCGATGGTGACGAACGGCAGCCCGGCCTTGGTCAGCCGGGTCACCCGGTCGTCGGCCAACCGGATCTCCATGAGGACCACGCCGTCCACCCGACGCCCGGTGACGATCCGCTCGAACGAGCGGTCATGGTCGCCACCGGAGGGGGACAGCAGCACGTCGAGGTCATGGCGCGCGGCCGCCTCGACGACGCTGGCGACGAAGCCCAGTTGCATGTCGGTCAGCCGCTGGCTCGCCGGCGGGATGACCAGCCCGAGGGTGCGGGTGCGCCCCTCCTTCAGCGCACGGGCGCTGGCGTTCGGCCGGTAGTCCAACTCGTCGATGACCGACTGGATCCGTTGCCGGGTCGCCTCGGAGACGCTGCGTTTCCCGCTGAGCACGTAGGAGACGGTGCTGCGGGACACCCCCGCCCGGCGAGCGATCTCCCCGATGTTCATCAATCGCCCTCGAATCGACTTTTGCCCCGACACGGGGACGCACCTTGCTCCGCTGACCAGCATATCCGTCCCCGGGCTCGTCGATCGATGAGCAGCGCTTGCCAACTAGCGCCATTAGATGGACAGCCATTAATGTCACAGGTATGACGTGTGACGTCAAATTCACACCCCACCCCCACCACCCTGCGGAAAGGATCCGATGAATGTGAGGAGAAAGCTGGGTCGCCTGCTGGCCGCCACCGGGACCCTGTTGGCCCTCGTCGTCGGCGCTGGCGTCTACGTGGTCTCGGACGCGCCGGGCATCGCCCACGCCGCCGGCACCGGCCCGTGTGACCTCTACGCCTCCGGCGGCACGCCGTGCGTCGCCGCACACAGCACCACCCGCGCGCTCTACGGCGCGTACAACGGCCCGCTCTACCAGGTCCGACGATCGTCGGACAACACCACCCGCGACGTCGGTGTGCTCAGCGAGGGCGGCTACGCGAACGCGGCCACCCAGGACACGTTCTGCGCCAACACCAACTGCGTCATCACGATCATCTACGACCAGTCCGGTCGCAACAACCGCCTCACCCAGGCGCCCCCCGGCTACTTCGTCGGCCCCGCTCCCGGCGGATTCGACAACCTCGCCGACGCGAAGGCGGCGCCGGTCACCGTCGGCGGCCAGAAGGCGTACGGCGTCTACATCGCCCCCGGCACCGGGTACCGCAACAACAACACCAACGGCGTCGCGACCGGCGACCAGCCCGAGGGCATCTACGCGGTGGTCGACGGCACGCACTACAACCAGTGGTGCTGCTTCGACTACGGCAACGCGCAGACCAACAACCTCGCCGACGAACGCGCCATCATGGAGACCGTCTACTTCGGCGCCAACAAGCAGTGGGGCTACGGGGCGGGGGCCGGCCCCTGGATCATGGCCGACCTGGAGTGGGGGCTCTTCTCCGGAGTCAACGCGGGCTACAACAACATCGCGTCGATCAACCACCGCTTCGTCACCGCCATGGTCAAGGGCGAGCCGAACCACTGGGCGATCCGGGCCGGCAACGCCCAGTCGGGCAGCCTGACGACCTACTTCGACGGGCCGCGCCCCAACGGGTACCACCCGATGAAGAAGGAGGGCGCGATCCTGCTCGGCATCGGGGGCGACAACAGCATCACCGGTCGCGGCACCTTCTTCGAGGGCGTGTTGACCTCCGGCTACCCGACGGCGGCCACCGAGAACGCCGTCCAGGCCAACATCAACGCCGCCGCCTACGCGCCGGCCGGCGGCGGCAACCCGCAACAGAACGTCCAGGTCGTCGGCGCCCAGTCCGGCCGCTGCGTCGACGTACCGAACGGCAGCACCACCAACGGCACCCAGGTCCAACTCTGGGACTGCGTCGGCAACACCGCGCAGCGCTGGACCTACACGGCCGGCAAACAACTCCAGGTGTACGGCAACAAGTGCCTCGACGCCAACGGTCAGGGCACCGCCAACGGCACCCAGGCCATCATCTGGGACTGCCACGGCGGCACCAACCAACAGTGGAACCTCAACTCGAACGGCACCATCACCGGCGTCCAGTCCGGGCTCTGCCTCGACGCCAACGCGGCCGCCACCGCCAACGGCACCAAGCTCATCCTCTGGGCCTGCAACGGCGGTACCAACCAGCGGTGGTCCACCCGCAGCTGACCCACCGCACGATCGGTCGGTCGTGCCGCCCCCGCAGCGCCGTCGGGGGCGGCGCGATCGTGAGTTCTTCGTCGTCGCGCCACCGGCCCTTGTCGCTCGGCAGTTCCTCGGTCGCACACATGGTGGGGCAGAGGCCAAGGACTCAGCCTTCCAGGTAGGCGAGGACCGCCAGGATGCGGCGGTTGTCGTCCTCGGAGGGCTTGAGACCGAGCTTGGTGAAGATGCTGTTGCTGTGTTTGCTGACGGTCTTCTCCGTGACGAACATCCGGGCGGCGATCGCAGCGTTCGAGCGGCCCTCGGCCATCAGGGTGAGGACCTCATGCTCGCGTGGGCTCAGCTCCAGGAGCTTGGGGTCGGTGGAGCGGTGGGTGAGTAGCGCACTCACCACGTCGGGGTCCATGACGGTGCTGCCGGTAGCGACCTGCCGGACACTGGCGACGAATTGGTCGACGTCCGTAACCCGGTCCTTCAACAGGTAGCCCACCGCGCCCGCGCGATCCGACATCAGCTCCCTGGCGTAGATCTGCTCGACATACTGCGACAGCACCATGATGGGCAGCCCTGGAATCTGGCGGCGGGCCTCGATCGCGGAACGCAGCCCCTCGTCGGTGAAGGTCGGCGGCAACCGCACGTCGACGATGGCGACGTCGGGGCGGTGCGTCGTCAGCGACCGGATCAGCGCGGGGCCGTTGTCAACGGCTTCCACGACCTCGAACGAATTGGCCCGCAGGATCCTGATCAGGCCCTCACGGAGCAGGGCGAGGTCCTCGGCTATCACGATACGCACGGCAGCGACATCCTCACCTCGGTAGGTCCGCCCGGCGGGCTGTCAACGGTCAGCGTGCCGTCGAAGGCCGCGAGGCGACGGACGATGCCACGCAGGCCCGTGCCGGAATCGATCGAAGCACCCCCACGGCCGTCGTCGGACACCAGCATCGTCAGTTCCCCGGCAGCGCCGCCCCGGTGGGGTGCGAACTCCACGGTGATCCGGATCTGCTGGGCCTGGGCGTGCTTGACGGCGTTCGACAAGGCCTCGGCGACGGCGAAGTAGGCCGCGGACTCGATCGGGGCCGGCAGCCGTCCGGGTAGGCGGGTCACCACAGTTGTCGGGATCGGATTGACCAGGGCCAGGGCCTTGAGTGCGCCGTCCAGGCCACGGTCGGCCAGTACCGGCGGATGGATGCCTCGTACCAGGTCGCGCAGCTCGGTGAGGGCGCTGGAGGTCGACTCGCGGGCCTCGGCCAGCAACCGCTGGACGGCCTGCGGATCGTTGGGCAGTAACTGTTCGGCCAAGCCCAGGCTCATACCCAGCGACACCAGCCGGGCCTGCGCGCCGTCGTGCAGGTCGCGTTCGATGCGGCGCAGTTCACCGGCCTGGGTGTCGACGGTCTCAGCTCGCGAGGTTGCCAACTGTTGGACGCGGGCCCGCAGGCGCGCCTGTTCGGTGGGGCCGAGCAGAGCGCGGATCACCCGAGCGTTGAGGTTCGCGAGGCGTACCGCAGTGACGTACCAGAGCAGAAGGAGAACCGGACCGAGCGGTACCAGCCCGAACGACTGCGCGACGCTGTGCAGCCGGAAGCCCTCCCCCAGCGGAGTGCGGAATACCTGAGAAGGCGTCAGCTGATAGATGAGCGGATAGATCAGGTATACGACTCCGAAGACGAAGAACAGCAGCGAGAGTCCGCAACTCAACCAAATGGTGATCGAGTTGACCACCAACCAGATCCAGTCCCGCCACGTCGCCGGGTCGCGCAGGATCGTCCAGAGCCGCACCGGCCACCCGGCGTCCGGCGTCGGCTGATAGGGCCGGGCGGGCACCGGTTCGCCGAGCCGGTCGGCGGCCCACTGGCGATGCAGGTCGGCAAACCAGCGCACCAGTACGGTCGCGAGCAGGGTCAGTGGGATTCCGGCGCCAAGCGCGGCGATCGATATCGAGGTGATCCAGAGTGTGGCCAGCACGGCACCTAGGACCGCGCCCGGCACCAGCACCAGCGACCAGCCCAGCAGGCTCATCCGCTGGGCCAGCGCGGAGCGCGGAATCGGACCGCTGCGAGCGACGCGACCCGGCCCGGAGCCCTCCCGCGAGGGCGAGGAGCCGCCGGACCGGGCGGTTCCGCTGTTATCGGTCATCTCACTCCATCATTGCGCATCGTGCCGAACCGCCGGACTGGTGATTCATGGTGGCCGGCGATCCGCGCGTAGGCAGCTCCGGTCCGCTCCCCGAATCTCGACCACCACCTCGCCGTCACCGGGATCCGGACCGTGTGGCTTATCGCGCTCGCCTACGGGCAGCGCCGGTAAACCAGGCTCGCCGGTCCTGTCAGCCGTCGGCCCGATGGCCTTTACTTGACCGTGGCGGTCATCTGTTCGATTTCCTTGAGCACCAGGGCGGGCTTGTCCTGGGGAACGTCGTGCGAGCTTCCCTCGGCGATGACGAGTGTGCGGTCGGGCCCCGCCTTGGTGAACGCCGCTGCCGCGTCGCGCCAGGCCTGAGCGTCCTGCGGAGATCCATCGAAGGGCGTCTTGTCCGACACGATGTAGATGACGGGAACGCGGTCGGGCCAGGAGACCTTGTGGTACGCCTGGTGTGTGGGACCGAAGTTGTCGGCCGTAGCGATGAGCTGGCGGTTCGCCTTCGTCGACGGCGCCTTCTTGAGCTCTTCGATCTGCGGCGCGGTCAGCGCGACGAGGCGTTGGGTCTGGGCGTCGGTGAAGAATTGCGGCACGTTGGCATCGATGAGCACCGCCCCGGAGACAACGCCGGGGTTCGCGAGGACGAAGTAGTGGGCCACCTCTCCTGCCTGCGAGTGGCCCGCGAGGACCACGTTCTGGGTGACGCCGAGTTCACGCAGACCAGCCTGCAGGTCGGAGGCGGCGGCCTTGGGGTCCCATGGGCCCTTCACCTCCTCGCTGGCGCCCAGACCGGCCCGGTCGTAGGTGATGATCTGCGATCCGGTGACCTGCGACAGCTGCGGCACCAGGGCATCCCAGTACGAGGAGTCCTCGCCACCGCCGGCGTCCAGCACGATGGTGGGAGAACTTCCGGGCGTGACGTGGAAGGCAAGCTGATGCCCGTTGTTGGCGATCATGTGCAAGCCCGCTGCGGGGGCCGCACCTGCCGGGCCGGCCGCGCTTGTCGAGGTCGAGGGAACCGGGGCTACCGAACTGGCCGTGGGCGCGGCCTTCGGCGCCGCCGAGTCATCACACCCGGCGACTGCCGCTATCACGGCGACGGGAAGGACGAGGGCCAGGGCGGCCCGATGGAACCGGGAGATCTTCTGCGTGGTCATGGAAATGAGCTTCCACGGTTTGTGGATCTTGCTCGATCCTGCTACCTCCCAGTCGGGTTGGGAGTTACCCCTACCCTCGCCAGGGGCACATCAGAACCCGTCAGGCAGGTGCCCGGTCCGGGTCGGGCGCACCAGCGCCCGCCGGTGGGCCGATCAGCAGGATCCGTCCTGGCCAAGATGACCGACGGTCACCGACCCAGCCACCAGCACCGATGAACGGGACGGCAATCAGCACGATCGCCCCGAGCGCCCGCTCCGGTGGCCACTCCGCGAGCGTGTGGGTGCGGTGCCACGAACGGGCGATCGCCCGCCGCCCGGGCCGGGTAGGTTTCGGGGCTGGGCGAACAGCGGGGGTCGCATGGTCAAGGGTTGGCACGGCTGGTTCGGTACGTTCAACGGCGTCGTCCTCATCACGGTGGTCGTCCTACCGTTGGCCGCGCTGGCGGTGTGGGCCCTGACACGCCGCCGCCGTGCCGCCGGCACCACGGCGGCGTGGCGGACGTCGCTGGCCGACGTCGGCATCGTCTACGGCACAGTGCCGTGGGTATGGATGATCATGTTGCCGGGTGAGCAGGCCGGCGCCGTGTCCGGTCGGGTGACAGTGGTGCCGCTGCGCGACCTGCTCACGATCTTCTCCGACGGTGGGCCGCTGACGGCGACGGTCCAGGTCGTCGGCAACCTGCTGGTCTTCGCGGCCCTGGGGTTCTTCGCCCCGCTGCGGTTCCCGGCGCTGGCGTCGGTACCGCGGATCCTGGTCCTCGCGGCCGGCTGCTCGGTCCTGGTGGAGACCGCCCAGTACGTCCTGCGGCTGGACCGCGTGTCGTCGGTGGACGACGTCCTGCTCAACGCCGCGGGCGCCGGGCTGGCAGCGTTGGCGTCCCGCCGCTGGTGGCGCGCCATCCCTGACACGTCCACGGATCGTCGGCCTCAGCCGGCCCCGGCAGCGGGACGCTGAGCGTCGGAGGGGGGAGCTACCATCCGCTGGTGATCGAGGAATTGATCAGGAGAGCGGCGGACGAGGACGACGACGCGATCGAGGAGTTGAGCGAGATCGCCGCCGCCGACCCCCAGAGGCTGTCGCCGTACCACGGGGCCCTGCTCGACCTCGATCTGCTGTGGCCGGCGACGTTGTACCGGGCGGCCGGCGCCGACGTGGTCGGCCGGGTCATCGAGCAGGTCGACGGCGGGCGGACGCCGGAGTGCCTCAACGACCTGCTCCTCATCCTGGCCCACAGCGCTCACCCGCTCGCCGAGAACGCCCTGCGTCGCTGGTCGACGCACCCACCGGCCGGTGCGGACGCCCTGCACGTGGGGGTGCTGAGCTACGCGGTCGAGGGCGGTTGGACGATCGGCCCGGACGGCAACCGGCGGAACCTGTGCGCGGACATCGCGTACCGGTGGGTCATGCGGGACGCGCCCTCATCCACGGACCGACCCGCCTGCCCCTGGTGCGCGTCACCACTCTGGGTCGCCGCCGACCTCGACACCACAGACCCCGCCATCGGCGCCGCGCTGGCCCACACCGGCTGGTCCGGCCGCCTGGTCATCGAGACCTGCCACTTCTGCGCCTGCTACACGACGTTGTACAGCCGGGTCACACCGGCCGGCGCCACCACCTGGTGGGCTGACAACACCCGGCCGAGCTACCTGGGTGGCGATGCCGGGCCGGAGGACCCGCCGACACTGCTCCCGGTTCCCGGGCCGGCCCTGACCAGCCCGTACCAGGCCAGCGCCTGGAATCGGGGCGGCTCCACCCTGGGTGGCCGGCCGGACTGGATCCAGGACGCCGAGCACGCCGAGTGCCCCGGCTGCGGCGACCCGATGGACTACGTGGGTCTGATCGGCGGCGCGGACCTGGACGAGGTCGGTGAGGGCGCGTACTACCTGCACCTGCACCAGCCGTGCGGGTTCGCCGCGGTGAACTACCAACAGAGTTGACCGCGGTTGGTGCTGCACCTGCTTTGAACAAGCCGGCCGACCCGGCGACGCGTACGCGACCCTGATTCTTCACGTCGATGTCACCGCCCGATCCCTCGGGTGACGTGTCGCTGTCCGTCCGCAGGAGTTGGCTGCCAGTCGTCGCACTTGTCCTGACCAGGAGCTGATCCACGTGCCTTCCTCTCGTCGTACCTTCCTCGCCAGCGGCGCCGCCGCCGGCGTCGGCCTCGCCGTCGCGGGCGGCCTGCCGTCGCTGGCCCAGGCCAGCCCGGCCCGGCCGCACCCGCCGGTGAAGCCCGGTAACGTGCCCTTCCCGCCGCTGGTGGACGACCCCAAGGGAGTCCTGGCGCTGCCCAAGGGCTTCAGCTACACCGTGGTCACCCGGACCGGCGTCACCCGGCTCGACCGCGGCCAGGGCACGACCCCGTCGGACCACGACGGCATGGCCGTCTACGACGCCGGCCGCGGCCGGTACACGCTGATCCAGAACCACGAGATCGACCCGGGCGCCGAGTTCGGCGTGCCGCACGTCAAGGGAACGGTCTACGACGCGGGCGCCGTCGACGCCGGCGGCTGCACTGTGATCAAGACCGACCTCGCCGGCCGCAACCTGGGTGAGTTCGTGGCGCTCTCCGGCACCATCTCCAACTGCGCCGGCGGGCCGACCCCCTGGGGCACCTGGCTCACCTGCGAGGAGACCGAGGACCGGGCCGGCGACACGTGGGAAGAGGGCAGCCGGTCCGGGGTCTACCAGAAGGACCACGGCTACGTCTTCGAGGTGTGGGCCGACGGCAGCGCCGACCCGAAGCCGATCAAGTGCCTCGGCCGCTACTCCCACGAGGCCCTGGCCGTCGACAAGGACCGCACCCGGATCTACCTCTCCGAGGATGCCGACGAGCCCAACGGCCTCTTCTACCGCTGGACGGCGCCACACGGCGTCAAGCTGGGCCCCGGCGTGCTCACCCGCCTCGCCCCGAACGCCGGTGTCCTCGCCGCGATGCAGATCATCATGGATGACGGTTCGGTGCTGCCGGACGTCGCCTACCTGACCTCCGCCCAGCTGGGCCGCCCCTTCCCGGTCCGGTGGATCGAGGTGCCGGACCGCGACGCGCGCACCACGTCGGTGCGCGAGCAGTTCGCCGACGGCCAGGTCACCCGCGGACGCAAGTTCGAGGGCGTGTGGGCCACCGACGAGGGCGTGTACGTGGTCAACTCCTACGCCTGGGACGAGGGTGACCTCCCGGCGGACGCCGCGCCGCACGACGGAATGGTCTGGTTCTACAACTACAGGAACCAGACCATCCAGCTCGTGACGTACTTCCCGCACCAGACCGCCTCCGAGGAGGGTTCGCCGGTCAAGTACACCGACCTCACCTTCGACGGCCCGGACAACGTGACCGTCACCCCGTGGGGAAGCCTCGTGCTCGCCGAGGACGGCGCGGGCGCCTCGCACGTGCTCAGCACGATCCCGGGCGGGCCCACGTACGCGATCGCCCGCAACCAGCTCAACGACTCGGAGTTCTGCGGGCCGACGTTCAGCGCGGACGGCAAGGTGCTCTTCGTCAACATGCAGGACCCGGGCCTCACCCTGGCCATCACCGGTCCGTGGGAGAAGTACCTGGGCTGACCGAGCCCGACCGTGGGGGGGCCGGGGCCCCCCCGGGCCCCCCCCCCCCCCCCCCCCGCCCCGGGCGCGCCGGGGCCCCCCCCCCCCCCGGCCCCGGGGGGGGGGGGGCCCCGTAACGGGGGGGGGGGGACGGGCCGGCC
>NZ_JBIAFG010000026.1:0-67246 GCF_042869175.1 Micromonospora sp. NPDC007208
GACCTACATCAGCCTCACCCGAGCAGCCTGATCAACAACTCATGACACATCTATCGGGACTTCCCCTTGACACATGTCTCGGGACAGCACAGTTCCGCGCTAACGGAAACTGTCCAAGATTGCTTCAGCAGTGCGCCTGTGCCGGGCTGAGCGATCGTCTTCGCTATGGTCGCCGCACCGGCGTGCGACGCCGGTGTGCAGATTGGCGGCGTCGCTTCAGGTGACGCGGGAGGAGCGGACGTGTCGGACGCGGGATTGACCGTCGAGGTGGCCGGGCCGGTCGCCACCGTGGTGATGCGCAATCCGGCCCGGCGTAACGCGATGACCGCGGCCATGTGGCGTCAGCTCCCCGAACTGCTCGACCGGCTGGAACCCGACCCCGACGTACGGGCGGTGGTGCTCACCGGCGCGGGCGACACCTTCTGCGCGGGTGCCGACCTCGGTGACCTGGCCGAACTGCTGGACGCCGGTGACGCCAGCATCGCGGTCGCCGCCGAGGAACGGCTGGCCCGCTTCGCCAAGCCGACGGTCGCGGCCATCAGGGGCGCCTGCGTCGGCGGTGGTACCCAGCTCGCGGTCGCCTGCGACCTGCGGATCGCCGCCGACGACGCCCGATTCGGCGTACCGCCGGCCCGGCTCGGGTTGGTCTATCCGGCACCGACGACGCGCCGGCTGGCCCGGCTGGTCGGCCCGTCCGCCGCCAAACATCTGCTGTTTACCGCTGAGCTGATCGACGCCGAGCGGGCCCTGCGGATCGGCCTGGTCGACGAGCTGCTGCCGGCCGACCGGGTCGCCGCACGGGTGGACGAGCTGACCGCGACCATCGCCCAACGGTCGCCGCTGAGCATCGCCGCCGCAAAGGAGATCATCGAGGAGCGGGCCGAGCCCGCCCGGATCGCCTGGTGGCACCGGAAGGTGACGACCACCGGCGAGGCTCGGGAGGGGGTCGCCGCGATCGCCGAACGGCGTACGCCCCGCTTCGCCTGGCAGCCCCCGACCGGCGACTGACCGGTTTGAGTCGTAGTGGTCGATGGGTAGTGCCCGCTTCACGCGGTGATCGGGGGGCCACTATGGACGCGGCAGCGACGAATCCGGACCGGACCGGGCGGGGACAACGGCGACTCCGTCTGATTCTGCTCCTGGTGCTGCTGGCCGCCGTGGTCGGCGCGCTCGCGGTCGGTGTCGCGATGGGCGGTCAGAACACCGGCATTTTCGACGGTGACCCGCCGCGCTGGGCCAGCAACCTTGGACTCGTCCTGGTGATTCTCGGAGTCGTCATCGAGGTGGCCGCAGCCGTCTGGGTGGTCGGTACCGGCCGCTACCGGTCGGGACGACAGTCGCCCCTGATCGGGCTCAGTTGGTCGCACCGTCGACGGCTGGATCGGCAGGTTCGACGCGACACACCCGAGGCCGATGAAGACCCCGCCCTGCTCGTGGAGACCGCCAAACAGTTCGTCAGCCAGCGCTATCTTGCGGTGCTGTGCGCTGGGCTGGTGATGACGAGCGTCGGTCAGGTCTTCGTGGGGTTCGCGCCGTTCCACGGGATGATCGGCGGGTTGCTGCTGGTGATCTGGGTGGTGCTGATCGTGTCGGTCCTCCGAAACGCCCGCCGGGGTGAGGCGTTCCTACGCGCGCATCCGGGTCTGAGCGGACGGTAGCCGCAACCCGCTCCCACCCATCGCAACACCTCGATCCCGGGTGCCCGGATCTCAGGCCGGTACGGCAGGCTGTCCTTCGTGCAGCGTGATCAGTTGCTTGCGGGCCGCTACCGGCTCCTGGAGCGCCTCGGCAGTGGCGGCATGTCGGCGGTGCACCGGGCGTACGACGAGGTGCTCGAACGGGACGTCGCCGTGAAGGTGCTGGTCGACACGGACACCAACGCCCGACAACGGATCCGGGGCGAGGCCAAGGCCGCGGCCCGGCTGTCGCATCCGCACGTCACAAGCGTCTACGACTACGGCGAGTCGGCGCTGGACGGCGTCGAGGTCCCGTTCGTGGTGATGGAGCTGCTCGGCGGCCACACCCTCGAACACCGCTTGGTGGTCGGGCCGTTGCCGCCGCGCGCCGGTCTGCGGGTGTGCGCCGAGGTGGCCTCGGCGCTCGCCGCCGCGCACGATCAGGGGTTGGTGCACCGCGACATCAAGCCGGGCAACGTCATGCTCACGCCGACCGGCGCGAAGGTGCTCGACTTCGGCATCGCGGCAGCGGCCGGCGCCCCGGAGATCGACTTCGAGGGGCGGCTGTTGGGCACGCCGGCGTACCTGGCGCCGGAGCGGTTGCAGGCCGGCGAGGTGCTGCCGGCCAGCGACGTGTACGCCCTCGGCCTGCTGCTGTACCGGGTGCTCACCGGCCGGTTGCCGTGGCCCGCCGAGGCGCAGACCGGGATGCTCCGCGCGCACACGCACGTCGAGCCGGACCCGCTGCCCCCGATCGACGGCGTACCGCCCGAGGTGCACCGGCTCTACCGCTGGTGCCTGGCCAGCGACCCCGCCGACCGGCCGTCGGCCGCCGACGCGGCCCGCATCCTGCTCGCCGCCGCCAGCGCGGCCGCACCCGAGGTCGCTGCCGTCGCCGCCGAACCGGCGGCAGACGTCCCCGAGCCGACCGGCACCGCAACCGGGGCCGGCCCGACCGGCGCCGGCCCTACCGGCGTCGGGCCGGCCGGCGATTCGGCCGCGCCGACGAGGCGCGGGCCGTGGCGTCGGGGGCGGGCCATTCTCACGGTCGGCGGTGCCGTGATCGCCGCGGTCGCGCTGGCCGGTTCCCTCGGCGACTTCAGCAATCGTCGACAGGGACAGAACGCTGCACCGACCGGCAGCGGCCCGGGCACCACCACGGTGGGGTTGCCCCGCACCGAGGAGCCGACCGACGCGGTCCGCACCGGACCGTCCGCCGTGCCGCCGACCGGGAACACCGCTACCCGGACCAGCCCCCCGACCGGTCCGGGCGGAACAGCGGCCCCGGCCCCGACGACCACCACCGCAGGGCCGACCCCGACCAGGGCCGCGCCGACTCCCACCCCTGCCGCCGGCGTACCCGTGGATGCGCGCGGCGGGACGGTCACCGTTCGCTGCGTGGGAAGCTCGGTCGAGGTGCTCGCGGTGGTGCTCGCGCCCGATTTCCGGGCCGAGGCGTACGACCCGGGCCCGGCGAAGCAGATCGTGGTCGAGCTGGCCTCCACGGAGTACCGCAGCGAGATCCGGGTGCAGTGCCCCAGTGGCCAACTGAAGTCGAAGGTCAAGGAACGCGCCGCCTGATCGGGGGCCGGCGGGTGCCGCGCCCGGGACGTACCCGGGACGCGGCCCCCCGTTCCCGCCGGCCGGTCCGTTACCGCCCGGCCAGCGCACCCCAGCCCGGGTTCACCGGCTCCCGGCGCAGCGGCATGCCCGCCTCCGCTGGCGTCCGGTCCCCCTTGCGCTGGTTGCAGGCGTAGCAGGCGGCGGTGGTGTTCCGCCAGGTGTTCCGGCCGCCGCGCGAGCGGGGCAGGATGTGGTCGATGGTGGAGGCCGGGCCACCGCAGTACGCGCAGCACCGGTCGTCGCGGCGCAGCACACCGGCGCGGGACCAGGCCGGCCCTGAGTTGAACCTCCACCGGGTGACCACGAAGCGGACCAGCCGCACCACCCGGGGCATCGGGAAGACCCCGATCACCCGGTCCGGCTCGGCCTCGTGGATCTCGGCCACCCGACGGCAGAGCATGCGGACGGCGTGTTGGACGGTGACCCGGTGCAGCGGGCCGAGGTCGGCGTTGATGACGAGGACGGCGTCCACCGGGATCTCCCTCCGTGCTGATGACGAACGTGCTGATGACGAACAAGGCGACGACGAACAAGGCGACGACGAACAGAGCAATCAGGGATGGACAGCAAGAAGCCGCCCGGTCCGGCTGTCGGACGGGGCGGCTCGGCGCGTACGGGTACGCGTCAGTCGGGCCGGCCCGCCCGGGGACCTTCCGCTCGGTAACCGTCACCGGGCAGCGTCGACGGCACGGTGGTGACGTGCGACATCGTCATGAGCTGCTCCCGCGGTGGTGGTTGACCTTGCGCGCTCACGGTAGGTCGACGCGGGAGGCACGGGCAACGTATTTCGATCGGCCGGCCTCCTCGGGCCGCCGCTGGCGGCGGGTGCGGGGAGCGGCTTTCGCCGAGACCTGGGCGGTGGTCAGCGGCCGGTTCAGCCGCAGGGCCATCCGGGCGGTGAGTTCGCTGTCCAGCAGGGGCCGGTTGACCTCACCGGCGACGGCCAGCGCGGGCCCGGAGACCGTCCGCCAGATCGCGGCCAGCCCGGCGCCGAGGCCCACCAGGGCGACGGTGGCCCGGGTGGTCGGTGAACCGGCGGCCGCGGCGGCACTCACCCCGACGACAGCGAAGAGCACCAACAGCAGGGGTACGAGCACCGGCCAGAAGATGCCTCGGGCCGCCTGCGCCACCAGTCGCCGGTCCCGGATGATCAGATTCCTGGCGATCACCGCGTAGTCCTCCTCGTCGAGCAGGTCGCGGGGGTGCAGGCCGCCGGTGAGCACGTCGCGCCAGAGGTCACCCTGGCCGCGCAGCGCCCGGCTCAGGGTGGCGGGTGTCGGCTCGGTCGGGTCCCCGTGGCCGGCGCGGTCGACCGCGCTCGCCCAGGCGGCCAGCGACCGGCGCACCACTGCGGCCGAGTACGGCGGCAGCACGCTGGCCAGCTCGTCCAACCACCTGCTGATCTGGACCTGCCGTCCGCCGAACTGCCGCAGCAACTGCGTGACGTCGCCGGCTCGGACGGTGTCGGCCACCGACCGGCCCAGCCGGTAGGCCAGCCCGACCCGGTGGTTGGCGGCCATCGCCCAGCGCAGCACCTCCACGTTGAGGTCGTCGAGGGCGAGCAGCAGTGGCACCGGGTCGGCGGGGTCGGGCTGCCCCAGGTCGGGGAGCAGAGCTCGGGCAGCCGATGTGTCGGGCACCGGCCCGGTGTGCCGGGTGAGGTCGGCGATCTGGGCCAGGGCGACGTCCACCCCGTCGAGGTACATCCGCATCCGCCGGTGGGCGGACATCTCGGTGAGGTTGGAGAGCTTGGCCGGTGGTACGGCCGGGCGGGCCTCGACGAAGGCGGTGGGCTCCGCCTGCTGCCCGTGGTGGTAGGCGTCGGCCATCCACCAACCGAGCCGGAGCGCGGTGACGATGCAGGCGCGCTCGTCGCGGATCAGCGGGTACGCGTCGTCGCGGCCGATCTCGTCGATCGAGGAACCGTTCTCCGCGCCGGCGCGGTGCAGTGGTGACATCTCCCGCTGCCCTCCCGCCCGGCCGATCGACGGTTGATCATTCGAGCGTACGGCAGCGTACGGTGGCTTATGTTGTGTTTTGTCGATTTGGCCTGGTGCGACCGGCCAGCAGCCCGCGCGGTCGGACCGAGCGCACCGGCTCGGCCGCGCCACCCACGGCGCGCAGGATGTGGTTCGCGGCGATGATCCCGGTCGCGGCCGAGCGTTCCATCAACGCGCTCGGGAAGTCCGTGGCGATGCCGTCGCCGGCCAGGTAGAGGCCGTTCGCGTCGGTGCGTACACCCGGGCGCCAGGCGTGGCTACCCGGCGTGAACGCCGGCGCCTGCGCCTCCACCCGGGCCCGTAGCTCGCGGACCCGCAGGTCGCCGGCCTCCGGCCAGAGCGCGACCAGCTCGCGGCGCATCCGCTCGGCCAGCTCCTCGGCCGGTACGCCGGGCTCGCAGGCGTACGCGTGCAGCTCGACGACCGACCCGCCGGTCTGCCGCGCCCAGCGCCGCGGCTCGTTCTCCAGCCGGTGGTAGAGCGTCACCGAGTCCAGAGTGGGCTGGCGGGAAACCCCGCTGAACACGGCCCGCTCGGCGGCCACGTCCCCGTCACACCAGTACCGTGCCACCGCGTACGGCGGGCCGGGGGTGCCGAAGGCCGGCATCCGTGCCGCCAACTCGGGGGCCTGCTCGCCGAGGCCCGGGGAGGCGGCGACGAGCGCGGCGAGCGCCGGCGGATCGACGGCGAGCACGACGTGACCCGCCGGATGGCTGCCGCCGTCGGTGGTCGTCACCCGCCAGCCCTCGCCGTCGCGGTGCACCCCGGTGGCGGCGCAGCCGGTGAGGACCCGGCCGCCGTGCTTCTCCACGTGCCGGGTCAGCGGCTCCCAGATCGCCGTGGCGTAGTCCTCGTCGGGGCAGTCGAAGGCCAGCCCCTCCGGGTTGCCGAGCAGGTAGAAGTGGAACTGCGCGACCATCTCGGCGGCCGACATCTCCGCCTCGTGGTTGAAGAACGAGTGCGAGAAGACCTCGAACAGCATCGCCCGCGCCCGGTCCGGCAGTCGCAGCGACGCCAGCAACTCGTCGGCGGTGGTGTCGTCCAAATCGGCGTAGGTGCGCACCGGGTCGTAGCTGAGCAGCGGCAGCGCCGCGTCCCGGTCCATCAGTCGCAGGTCGGCCAGGCGCAGGCTGGGGCTGCGCAGCAGCAGCGCGAGCAGGTTCGCCGGCGGCGCGGGCGGCAACCTGCCGAACTCCTCGGTCGGCCACTGCGCGCTGAGAATCGGGTAGCCCGCAATGGGCTTGAGGAAGCCCAGGTCACTGTCGACCCGGCGGAGGATGGACCGCCAGTTGTAGTACTGCCGGAAGAACGCGTGGAAGCCGTGCTCGTTCCGCTGGCTGCCGTCGGCGAGCGCCTCCGGCCAGGCGCCCAGTCGACCGCCGAGCGTCGGTGCCGCCTCCAGCACGGTGACCGCCACACCCCGTTCGGCCAGCACCACCGCCGCCGACATGCCGGCGATGCCGCCACCCACCACCAGCGCCGTGGTCGGTCGCGGCACGCGGCCGGCGCCACCGCCGCCCGGGTCCACCTGGTGCTGCCGTACGCCGATCAGCCGACCTACCACTTGCGACAGCGCCATTGGCCCAGTCTGCCCCACCTGCGGCTCAAAGGCCTGTTCACAGCCCTAGTCGGCGGGTAGGCAACGGCGGGTGCGGTCGGAGGCGGGCCAGACGTACTCCAGATCCTCCGGCACGTCGTCGCCGAACAGCGGGCGGTAGTGCGCCGGGTCCTTGCGCAGCAGCGACGAGCGATGACTCAGGTGCAGGTCGTCGCGACCCAGCCACGGCGGCAGTTCACCGGCTCGGGCCAGCTCGTCCTGGGTCCGTACGACGCCGGCCCCGCAGGCGGCGGCGAGGTCGACGGTCATCGTGGCGGCGCAGGTGTCGGCCCTCCCCGGCTCGGTCCAGACCGCGCACATGTCCAGCCCGTAGCGGACGAGCGCCTCCTCGTACCCGGCCCACATCTTGACGGCCGGGTGGTTGCGCCAGCCGTACCCGGGTCGGGTGAGCCCGCGCAGCACCTGGATGGCTTCCACCCGCTGCTTGCCCAGCCGCTTCTGGTCCAGCGTGCGAGCGCTGGCCAGAAAGCCCGGGTACGGGAGGAACGTCTGCATGGCGCTGCTCTACCCGTCGCCGGGACGGACATACCTGGACACGGGATGATCCGGGCGGGGTCGCCCACCGTGGCCGTGCTGATTACGATCCGGGCATGGCGGAGCCGTGGCGGGACCGGGCGCGACGGGCGGTCGAGTGGAACTGGCGGCTGCGGTCCGTCGGTGATCCGCGCCCGCACTACGTGATCTGCGGGAAGGACGCGCTCGCCTACTACGTGGCCCGGGCGATGCTCGAATCCGAGCTGCCGACGGGTGGGGCACGGGTCACCGTCGTGGTGCCGGAGCGTTACCGCAGCAACGGGCCGGACGTGGCCGGGCTGCGCGGAGTCCGGGTGGTCCGCTCGGACCGGCTGGACGTGGCCACCTTCGAGGCCGCCGGCCTGGCCGGCGCGACCGGGCTGGCCCTGCTGCACCAGGACGACGTGGGCAACCTGTACGCCGCGCTCTGCGCCCAGGCTGTCGACCAGCGGGTCCGCCAGGTGCTGCGGATGTTCAACGGCACGCTCGCCGACGGCGTACGCAAGCTGCTCAAGGCCCCGGTCGAGGTGCTCTCGGACGCCGAGATGGCCGCGCCGGCCTTCGTGGCCGCCGCGCTCAACGAGGTCGACCCCAGTTCCTTCCAACATCGCGACAAGACGCTGCGGGTGGCGCGGCGGGCCGACGTCCGACCGCAGGACGTGGTCTGCGCGTTGGCGCACCTCAGCGAGGCGCAGGGGGTGGAGCTGCTGCCGGCCGATCAGGCCGGCGCCGACCTGGTGCTCGCCGAAGCGACCGGCCAGCCGCCGGGCACCGAGGTCGCCGCCCGTCGGCTGGTCCGCGCGCGGCGGCGGCGTCGCCCGGTCACGGTGGTGATGGGAGCGGTACGCGGCTTCGCCACCCGCAAGATCGGCATCGCGGTGATGGTGGTGCTCGCGCTGATCGCGGTGCTGGGGGCGCTGATCTCCCGTGCCGAGGACGTCTCTCCGCTGGAGGCGCTGTACCTGACGCTTGTCACCACCCTCAGCGGTGCCGACCCGGACACCACCAAGACGGCGGACGCCCAGATCATGCAGGTGGTGCTCAACCTGGCCGGGTTGGCGCTGATCCCGCTGATCACCGCCGTCGTGGTCGACGGCATCGTCAACGCCCGGCTGGCCCTGCACACCGGCCGGTTGCAACCCGCGCGGGTCGGGCACGTGGTGGTGATCGGCCTGGGCAACGTCGGCACGCGGGTGATGGCACAACTGCGCGAGTACGACGTCGAGGTGGTGGCGATCGACAAGGACCCGGAGCCGCGCGGCGCGGCCCTGGCCCGCCAACTGGAGGTGCCGCTGATCGTCGGCGACGCCGCGTTGCCGGAGACGCTGGCCGCCGCCTCGGTGGCCGACTGCCAGGCGCTGGTGGTGGCGTCCACCGACGACGTGGCCAACCTGGAGGCGGCGCTCGCCGCCCGCGACCTCCGTGCCGACCTGCGCGTCGTGCTTCGGCTCTTCGACGGTGACTTCGCCGAACGGGTGGAGGAGACGTTCGCGCTCGGGGTGTCCCGGTCGGTCTCCTACCTGGCCGCCCCGGCCTTCATCGGGGCGCTCACCGAACGCGCAGTGATCAGCACCATCCCGGTCGACCGGCACGCGCTGCCGGTCGCCGAGGTGCCGGTCGCCCCCGGCTCCGAACTGGACGGCCGACCGCTGGACATGGTCAACCGGGACGGGCAGGTCCGGCTGATCGCCCGCACCCCGGCCGGCGGTGCCAAGACGATCTGGTGGAAGGACCTCGACCCCCGGCAGGTGATCTTCGCCGGTGACCGGCTGACCGTGGTCGCCCGGCGGCGCGGGTTGGACTGGCTGACGCGGCAGTGCGCCCCGCCGGCCCATCCGGGCCCGGTCGTCCGGCCGGCCGGGCCGGTCCACGGGGGAGTGCACGCCCCCGCGGCGGCGCCCCCTCCGGTGCCGGGCCAGACGGGTTCGGGAGTTGGCGCGCCACATCCCGTCCCGCCCGCCGGGGACGCGCCCTCGACGACCAACGGCGGTCAACCTGACGAATTCGAGCTGACCCGTCGGCATGACGGGGTCGGCGAGGTGAGCTGACGCCACCCGATCCGTCCGCTGCGGCTGTCCCGTTCGGGCGGCGCCATTTCCGACGAAGCTACTTCTGGTTCGCTCAACTCTTTAGCAATGAAGGCAGTGCGGTACCGTGTGGTACTGTTTGGCCATGGAAAGGATCACGCTACGGGAATTCCGTGACGGCGCGGGTCGGGTGCTGGACGGTGTCGAGCGCACCGGCGAGCCGGTCGTCATCACGAAGTACGAACGGCCTGTTGCCGTGCTCGTCGGCATTGACGAGTGGGAGGAAATCGAGGCGTTCCGCGATAGCAGGGACTCGGCGGTGATTGCCCGTTCTCGTGCCGAGGGCCAGTTCGTGCCGCTGTCGGCGGCGCTCGAGTCGCTCGGGGTCGATCCCCGTGAGGTGGAGGCGCTGCTGTCCGACCGAGCCAGCGGCGAGGCGGCGTGAAGGTTCAGATCGACCGAGATGCGCGACGGATCTGGACGTCGTTTGCGAGTCGGTGACTACCGGGTCCTATATCGCCTCGACGGCGACGAGTTGACCATCCACGACGTCGGTCATCGTAAGGACGTCTATTCATGAACCACCCAGCTCTGCGCCTGTCCGGCCGGGACGGAGCTGACGGTCAAAGGCTGGCGGATCGGTCAGCCCGGAACCGGGTGGCATTGCGCGACAATCCATGGCATGCGTTTCCGCATCCTGGGGCCGACCCGGGTGTTGCTGGCCGACGGGCGACAGGTCCCCGTGGGCGGTCCGCGGCTGCGCGCTCTGCTGGCGCTCCTCCTGCTCGACGCGGGGCGGATGGTCTCCACTGAGCGGCTGATCGACGGACTGTACGGGGAGCATCCGCCCCGGGGCGCGGCCAACGCGCTCCAGTCCCAGGTGTCGCGGCTGCGTCAGGCCCTGCCCGCCGAGCATGATCCGGTCGAGTTCCACCCGGCCGGTTATCGCCTCGCCGTGGATCCCGACGATGTCGACGCGCACCGGTTCGAACGGCTCGCCGAGGCGGGACGCCGCGCGCTCGTCGACTGCGACTGGCCCCGGGCGGCGACCCTGTTGCGCGAGGCGCTGGAGTTGTGGCGGGGTCCCGCGCTGGCCGATGCGATCGGCGCAGCCGGCGCGCCCGCGCAGGCGGCCCGGCTGGACGAGCTGCGGTTGGCCGCCACCGAGGATCGGGTCGAGGCGGAGCTGGCGTTGGGCGCGCACGGCGCGCTGGTCGCGGAGCTACGCGAGTTGGTCGTCGCGCATCCGTTGCGGGAGCGGTCACGCGGTCAGCTCATGCGTGCCCTGGCGGCACTGGGTCGGCCGGCGGAGGCGCTGGCCGAGTTCGAGGACGCCCGGCGCACCCTGGCCGAGCAACTGGGTGCCGACCCGTCGGCGGAGTTGGCCGCGATTCACCTCGCGGTGCTGCGCGGCGACGAACGCTTGGCCGGGCGCGGGCCGGCCGAACCGGCACTGCCGAGTCAGCTCACCACGTTCGTCGGGCGGGAGGAGGAACTCAGGCGCCTCGGCGGGCTGCTCGGCGAGCGCCGGCTGGTCACCCTCACCGGTCCCGGGGGCGCGGGCAAGACGCGCCTGGCGATCGAGGCCGCGGGCCGCGTCGACGGGGAGGTCCGCTTCGTCGAGCTGGCGGGGCTGGCCGACGGTTCGGACGTACCGCAGGCGGTGCTGAGCGCGCTCGGCCTGCGCGACGCGGGGCTGCGTGCCCCGGCCGAGTCGGGCTGGCAGACCATCGATCGGCTGGTCGAGGCGCTCGCCGAGCGACGACTGTTGCTGGTGCTCGACAACTGCGAGCGCGTCCTCGTCGACGCGGCCCGGCTGGCGGCGCGGTTGCTGAGCGCGTGCCCGGCGTTGCGCGTCCTGGCCACGAGTCGGGAGCCGCTCGGGTTGGCCGGTGAGGCGCTGTGCCCGCTGTCCGGGCTCACCCTGCCACCGCCCGGCGCGTCCGCGCTGGACGCCGATGAGTACGCGGCGGTCGGGCTCTTCGCCCAGCGGGCCGTCGACGTGGCGCCCGACTTCACCGTCACGCCGGCCAACGTCGAGATGGTGCTGCGGATCTGCCGCGGCCTGGACGGCCTGCCGTTGGCGATCGAGTTGGCCGCCGCGCGACTGCGGGCGCTGTCCGTCGCCGAGGTGGCCGCCCGTCTCGACGATCGGTTCCGACTGCTGTCGACGGGCAGCCGGGCCGTGTCGCCGCGACACCGCACCCTCCGGGCCGTGGTCGAGTGGAGTTGGGACCTGCTCGACGACGCCGAACGGATAGTGGCCCGACGGCTGACCGTCTTCGCCAGTGGGGCCACGCTGGAGGCGGCCGGGCGGGTCTGCGGCCTGCCCACCTCCGAGTTCGTCGACGCGCTGACCGGTCTGGTCGACAAGTCCTTCGTGGAGATGACCGGCGGCCGTTACCGGATGCTGGAGACGGTGCGGGCCTTCTGCGCCGAGCGTCTCGCCGAGGCCGGCGAGGCCGACCAGCTCCGTCGAGCGCACACCGCGTACTTCCTGGAGTTCGCCTGGACCGCAAGCGACCAACTCCGGTGCGCGGAACAACTGCACTGGCTACGACGGCTCGACGCGGACCGGGACAACCTGCATGCGGCGTTGCGGCGGGCCACGGCCGCCGGTGACGCGTCCGACGCGGCCGGGATGGTCGCGGCCCTGTCGTTCTACTGGTGGCTGCGCGGCATGCGCGGGGAAGGGGCGCGGCTCGCCGCCGACGTCCTCGAACTGCTCGGCACCGAAGCGCCGCCGGGGCTGAGCGAGGAGTTCGCCCTCTGCGTCTACAACGCCTCGCTCGCTGGCTCCGGCCCTCTGCCGTCCCTCGGGACGCAGCGGTCCGTGATCCGCAGCCTCGACCGGGCGCCCCGACAGCCCTTCCTGCTGTACCTGTCGGGGATCTCGACCGGACCGCCGTCTGGAGGGGCCGATCACGTCGACGAGCTGATGGGGGAGCTGCGACGGCTCGTCGGCCCGGACCCGTGGATCAACGCGCTCGGCGCGATGGGCAGCGGCTCGGCGCTGATGTGGAGTGACCAATGGGACCGGGCCAGGGCCGCGCTGGCCACCGCGCTCGACGGCTTCCGCGGCACCGGGGACCGGTGGGGCACCATGATCACGCTCGGTGCGCTCGGCGAACTGGCCGCCTGGCAGGGCGATCCGGAGACGGCGGGCGCCCACATGGATGAGGCCATGGGATTGGTCGAGGCGCTCGGGTCGGCCGTCGACCAGGCCGACATGCTGCGTACCCGGGGCGAGATAAGGCTGCGCGCCGGTGACCTCGCGGCGGCGCACGACGACTTCGCCGGTGCGCTGGTCCTCGCGCAGCGCAGCGGCGCACCCGAGTTCGTGGCCAGCGCCCGGCTCGGCCTCGCCCAGGTGGCCCGGGTACGCGGGGACCTGGCCGCCGCGAGGCGGTTCTGCGAGGAGGCGCTGACCGGCGGGCTCACCGGCTGGTACGTCGGCGAGGCCGCCCGGGCGGAGATCATCCTCGTCCTGAAGGAGATCACCGAGGCGGAGAAGCCCGGTGCGCCGCCGTCAGCGGACGGTGCGTGACCGGTAAGCGCCCCACCGCACCGTGGGGCCATGACGACATTCGAGGTGGTCGCCGAGGGTCTGGGCAAGCGGTACGGCCCGACCCCCGCGCTCGACGCGTTCGACCTGACCGTGCCGGCCGGCACGGTCCACGGACTGTTGGGACCGAACGGCGCGGGCAAGACGACGGCCGTACGGATCCTCACCACGCTGCTGCGCTTCGACACGGGAAGGGCCACCGTGGCCGGGTACGACGTGCTGCGCCGGCCGGACGAGGTGCGCGCCCGGATCGGGCTGACCGGGCAGTACGCCGCGGTCGACGAGATCCTCAGCGGCCGGCAGAACCTGGAGCTGTTCGGCCGGCTGTTCCGGCTCGGCCCACGGGAGGCTCGCCGACGCGCCGCTGAACTGCTGGAACGGTTCGGGCTCGACGAGGCGGCGAGTCGGTCCGCCGGTGAGTATTCGGGCGGGATGCGTCGCCGACTGGACCTCGCCGCCAGCCTGATCCGCACGCCGCGGGTGCTCTTCCTGGACGAGCCGACGACCGGCCTGGACCCGCGCAGTCGCAACCAGGTGTGGGACCTGGTCCGCGGTCTGGTGGCGGACGGGACGACGGTGCTGCTCACCACGCAGTACCTGGAGGAGGCCGATCAGCTCGCCGACCGGATCTCGGTGATCGACGCCGGTCGGGTGGTGGCCGAGGGATCGCCGGACCAGTTGAAGGCGATGACCGGTGGCGACCGGGTCGAGGTGGTGGTTCGCGACGCGGCCGAGCTGAGCGACGCTGCCCGCCTCGTCGCGCCGATCTGCGGTGCGGAGCCCGAACTCGACCCGGAGGTCCGACGGCTCAGCGTGCCGGTGGTCGATCGCGTCGCCGGCCTGGTCGACGTGGTACGCGCGCTGGACGACGCCGGGATCGCGGTCGAGGACATCGGCCTGCGGCGCGCGACGTTGGACGAGGCGTTTCTACACCTGACCGGGCACCGGCCGGACGAGGCCCGCGAGCCCGTCGCCGCCGGACGAAAGGCGGACGTGGCATGACCACCGCTATCGCTGACGGCTGGACGATGACCAGGCGGAACATGACCCACGTGATCCGCGCGCCGGAGGAGCTGATCCTCTACTTCTCGCTGCCGATCATGTTCGTCCTGGTCTTCGGGTACGTGTTCGGCAGCGGCATGCAGGTGTCCGGTGGTGGCAACTACCGCGAGTTCCTGCTGCCGGGGGTCTTCGTGATGACGATGCTGTACGGGCTCGGGGCGACCGCCACCGGCGTGGCGTTGGACCTCAGCAAGGGCGTGGTCGACCGGTTCCGGTCGATGCCGATGGCGCGGTCCGCCCTGATGACCGGTCGCAGCGCCGCAGACCTGCTGCGCGCCCTGCTGGAGATGTCCACCCTGTTGATCTGTGGCCTGCTCGTCGGGTGGCAGTGGCGACAGGGGGTCGGCAAGGCGTTGCTCGCCGTCGGCCTTCTCCTGCTGCTGCGGATCGCGATCACCTGGGTCGGGATCTACCTGGCGTTGCTGGTCCGCAACCCGGACACGGTCGGTGTGATCGTCTTTCCGGCGGCGTTCCCGTTCACCGCGATCTCCAATGTCTTCGTGTCTCCCGAGCTGATGCCTTCTGTCATCGGGACCATCTCGGAGTGGAATCCGTTGTCGGCCACCGTCGCGGCGATCCGCGAACTGTTCGGCAACCCGGGCCTGGGTGGCGACTCCTGGCCGGCGGAGCACGCGATCCTGTTGGCGGTGCTGTGGCCGGTGCTGCTGATCGCGACGTTCGCCCCGCTGGCCGTGCGCCGCTACCAGCGGCTGAGCCGCTGACTCCGGCCGCCTGACGGGCTCAGCGGCGAGCCCGCAGAGCGTGGAAGGCGGCGCCGACGGCGAGCACACCGAAGCCGGCGAGGACGCTGCCCAGCGGCAGGTTGACCGCCAGCAGTAGACAACCGAAGAGCCCCAGACCGGCGAGCACCCGGACCGGCAACCGCCGGCCCGGGTCCCGGCCCAGGGTGAGCGCCGCCGCGTTGGTGATCGCGTAGTAGACGAGCACCGTGCAGCTGGAGAAGCCGATCGCGTCGCGTACGTCGCCGAGCAGCACCACCACGATCACCACGGCGGCGACCGCCAGCTCGGCGCGGTGCGGCACCTGGTGCACCTGGTGCACGGCGGCCAGCGCGCCGGGCAGGTCACGGCGGCGGGCCATGGCGAGGGTGGTCCGGCCGACCCCGGCGACCAGGGACAGCAGCACCCCGACGACCGCGATGGTGGCACCGGCGCGGACCACCCAGGCCAGGCCGGGTAGCCCGACGGCGGTCACCACGTCGGCCAGGGGCGCGGCGGAACCGGCCAGCCGGTCGGCGCCGAGCACGCCGAGGGTGACCACGGCCAGCATCAGATAGATCACGAGCACCACGCCGAGCGCGAGCGGCACCGCGCGCGGGATGGTCCGCTGCGGGTCGCGGACCTCCTCACCGAGGGTGGCGATCCGGGCGTACCCGGCGAAGGCGAAGAACAGCAACCCGGCGGCGGTGAGCACGCCCCGCGCCGAACCGCCGGGCTCGCCGAGCCGGTCCAGGTGCACCGGCCCACCAATCAGGCCGACGACCGTGACGAGGGCCAGCACCGCGAGCACCAGCCCGACCAACACCCTGGTCACGGCGGCGGTCTTGCCGATGCCACGCAGGTTCACGGCGGTCACCGCGAGCACCGCGCCGACGGCGACCAACCGGGCCTGACCCGGCCAGAGGTACGCCCCGACGGTCAACGCCATCGCCGCGCAGCTCGCCGTCTTGCCGACGACGAAGCCCCAACCGGCCAGAAACCCGGCGAACGGCCCGAGGCGCTCCCGGCCGTAGACGTAGGTGCCGCCGGACTCCGGGTACCGGGCCGCGAGCCGCGCGGAACTGGTCGCGTTGCAGAAGGCGACGAAGCCGGCCAGCACCAGCGCGGGCAGCAGGCCGGCGCCGCCGGCCGCCGCCACGGCCGGACCGAGGACCACGAAGACGCCCGCGCCGAGCATCGAGCCCAACCCGATGACAACCGCATCGGGTACGCCCAGCCGCCGCGCCAGTTGATCCACGAAACAAGACCCTAGGGGTACGAGGTGAACGGCCGATCCCACCCGCGTAGCCGGCCGGGGAGCGGCACGCCGTCCCAGGGCGCCCGGTGCAGCAGCCGGTCCAGGAGCAGGCCCAGCAGCAGCCCGGCCACCGAGTCGGTCAGCCAGTGCCAGCCGAGGTAGGTGGTGGTGGTGAGGACGACAAGCGGCGGCACGATGCGGATCACGGTCACGAGCCGGGCCGGTAGGTTGCGGCCGAAGCTGCGGGCCAGCGGGGCGAGCAGCAGCGCGATGACGCCGTACCAGACGATGGCGTTGGCGACGTGCCCCGACGGGTAGGACTGGGCGAACCGCACCGGCAGGTCGTCGTGGAACAGCGGCAGGGTCTGCTCGGGCGTCAGAAACGGCTCCTTGACGCTGGCGCTCGGTGCTGCCCGCGCCGTCCAGACCTTGAGCGGACCGATCGTCAGGAAGGTCAGCACGAACGCGACCACCGGCGGCAGGATCGGTCGCACCGACCGCAGCCGGACGGCCAGCAGCACGCCCAACCCGGCGGCGATCAACGTGAGCGGGGTGCCCTGGCCGAGGAAGTTCAGCACCCGAGCCACCCAGTACGCGGCGGCCGGCCGGTGCCCGTCGGCCCAGTCGGCGACCGCCCGGTCCAACCCGAAGAGTTGGTCGGCGGCGAGCGCCACGGTCAACCCGACCAAACCGACCAGCAGGAGCGCGTCGAACCACCAGCCGGCCGGGCGGACGGGCCGTAGCCGCAGGTCACGTCGTACCGCTGTGGGTTTGAGCACGCGACCACGCTACCGGCCCGGCGCGAGGCCCGGGTGTGCGGCGCTGTGGGCCCAACCACGATCAGGGGCGGATGCGGGGGGCAACCAGTCATGCTTGTGCCCGTGCGGATCACGTCTGCCCTCGTGGACCCGGCGCTGCTCGACCTGCCCTGGTCGACACCGCTGGAGGAGTGGCCTGCCCAACACCTGGTCGCGCTGCCGCAGGGCATCTCCCGGCACATCGTCCGGTTCGTCCGGTTGGGCGAGTACGTGTACGCGTTCAAGGAGACCCGCGAGCGGATCGCCGAGCGCGAGTACGACCTGCTCCGGGCCCTGGAACGGATCGACTTCCCCTCGGTCGAGGCGGTGGCGGTAGTCGCCGACCGGCAGACCGAGGACGGGGAGCCGCTCGAATCGGTGCTGATCACCCGGCACCTGCAGTTCTCGCTGCCGTACCGGGCGCTCTTCTCGCACACCCTGCGGCCGGAGACGATGAGCCGGCTGCTCGACGCGCTCGCCGCCCTGATCGTGCGGATGCACCTGACCGGCTTCTTCTGGGGCGACTGCTCCCTGTCGAACACGCTGTTCCGGCGGGACGCGGGCGCCTTCGCCGCCTACCTTGTGGATGCGGAGACGGGCGCCCTGCACAACTCGCTCTCCAACGGTCAACGTGGTGAGGACCTGGAGATCGCCCGGGTGAACATCTTCGGTGAGGCGCTGGACCTGCAGGCCGCCGGCCTGCTGCACGAGTCCATCGACCCGGAGGTGGTGTGCGAGGAGGTCGTGCAGCGCTACGAGCGGCTCTGGCACGAGATCACCTATGAGCAGGCGATCGAACGGGAGGCCCGGCACGACATCGAAGGCCGGATCCGCCGCCTCAACGAGCTGGGCTTCGACGTCGCCGAGGTGGCCATGTCGTCCATCGACGACGGGCGCTTCCTGGTCCGACCGAAGGTCGTCGACGCCGGCTACCACACCCGGCGGCTGCTGCGGCTGACCGGGCTGGACGCCGAGGAGAACCAGGCCCGCAAGCTGCTCAACGACCTCGACGCCTACCGCGCGGAGAGCGACCTGATCGACGAGCAGCAGGCAGCCCACCGCTGGCTCACCGAGGTCTTCGAGCCGGTGGTCCGGGCCGTTCCCGCGCACCTGCGCCGCAAGCTGGAGCCGCAGGAGCTGTTCGCCCAGATCATCGAGCACAAGTGGCTGCTCTCCGAGCAGGCCGGTCGGGACGTCGGGATGCGCCACGCGGTCCAGTCGTACCTGTCCGACGTGCTGGTGCACCGCCCCGACGAGCAGGCCGTCCTCGGCGTGGACGTCCCCAGCCTGGGCTGAGGCCCCGCCCGGTTGGCGGCCCGCAACGGTTCAGCTCCAAAGGCTTTCTGGGCGCACTGTCGAGCTGCCCCACAGGTGGGGCAGGCATGCGCGGCCCTGCACCGACACCGAGCCTGTGAAGGTGCGCCCGCCCCACCCACTTGTGGGGCAGCTCGACAGGCCGCGCAACAGGCGCGGCCGGTGTTCGAGGCACCCGACAGGCCCACCTCACCGCCCCGGCACTCTCCGAAGCCCCGGCGTCAGTCCACCCAGGAGCCTCCGCGCAGCACCCGCACCACGTTGAGGTCGTCGTCGAGCACCACCAGATCGGCGCGGAGACCCACCTGGAGCGCCCCGACCCGGTCACCCAGGCCGATGGCCCGTGCCGGGGTGGTGGCCACCATCCGCGCGGCGTCGGCGATCGGGATTCCGGCGTTCACCGCGTGGCGCAGCGCGGCGTCCATGGTCAGGGTGCTGCCGGCGATCGCGCCGTCGCGGGCGAGCCGGGCTACCCCGTCGGCGACGGTGACGGTCTGGCCGCCCAGTTCGTACTCGCCGTCGGGCATTCCCGCGGCGGCCATCGCGTCGGTGATCAGCGCGGCGCGGTCCGGGCCGGCGGTCGCCGTGACGAAGGTCAGCATGCCGTCGTGCAGGTGCACCCCGTCGGCGACCAGCTCGCAGATCACGGTGGGCGCGTCGAGCAGGGCCACCACCGGCCCCGGTTCGCGGTGATGGACCGGCCGCATCCCGTTGAACAGGTGGGTGCCGACACTCGCGCCGGCGGCGACCGCGGCGCGCGTCTGCTCGTACGTGGCGTCGGTGTGGCCCACGGCCGCCACCACCCGCTGCGCGGTGAGCAGCTTGATCGCCTCCAGCGCGCCGTCGCGCTCCGGGGCGAGGGTGACCATCCGGACCGCGCCCCGGCCCAGCTCGATCAGCTCGGTCAGCTCGTCGGTCGACGGATCGCGCAGGTACTCCGGGTTCTGCGCCCCGCAGCGGACGGCCGACAGGTACGGCCCCTCGAAGTGGACCCCCGCCAACACGCCCTCGTCGACCAGCGGGGCGAACGCCTCGGTGGCCGTACGCATCAGCGGGAAGGGCGCGCTGACCAGGCTGGCCAGCAGCGTGGTGGTGCCGTGTGAGAGGTGGAAGTCGGCCGCCGCGCGGGCCTCGTCGGCGTCACCTGTGGTGAAGGTGTGCCCGCCTCCGCCGTGCGTGTGCATGTCGACGAAGCCGGGCAGGATCCAGTGCCCGTCGCGCACCGACGGATACTCGGCCACCGCTGTGATCCGATCGCCGTCCCACTCGACGCAGCCCTGTCGGACGACTCCGGTCGGGGTCACCACTCGGCCGTTCACCCGTACGGTCATCGCTTCTCCTGATGGTCACGGACACCCATTGCGTCCAGGGCGAGCAGGGCGGCACCGAGGCAACCGGCCTCGTCGCCGAGGGCTGCCGCGACCAGCTGCGGCTCCCGGTGGAAGGTCATTCGTTCGTGCAGCGCCGCCCGCAGCGGGGCCAGCAGCCGGTCCCCGGCCTGGGCCAGGCCGCCGCCGAGCACGATCGTCGCCACGTCGAACAGCGCCTGCCCGCTGGCGAGGCCGTCGGCGAGCGCCTCGATCGCCTCCTGCCAGACCTGGCTGGCGAGCGGTTCGCCGGCCGCGGCCCGTTCGGCCACCTCGGCCGCGGTCACCGGCGCGTCCGCGGTCCCGCCCGCGAGTTCGGCGTAGCGGCGGCCGATCGCGGCGGCTGACGCGACCGCCTCCAGGCAGCCGGGCCGGCCGCAGCCGCAGCGCGGACCGTCGGGCCGGACCAGGATGTGGCCGATCTCCCCGGCGGCGCCGTGGGCTCCCACGGCGGCCGTGCCGGCGACGACGTGCGCGGAGGCGATGCCGGTGCCGATCGCCACGAACAGCACGTGCCCGGTCCCGCGTCCGGCGCCGAGCCGGGCCTCGGCGAGACCACCGACCCGCACGTCGTGGCCGAGCGCCGTCGGCAGGCCGAGCCGCGCCACCGTCAGGTCCCGCAGGGGTACGTCCCGGAAGCCCACGTTCGCCGACCAGACCGCGACTCCGCGTGCCTCGTCCACAACCCCGGGCACGGCGATGCCGACCGCGATCGGGGTGAGGCCGTCGGCGCGAGCCTTGTCGGCCAGCCCACCGGCCACGTCCAGGATGGTGCCGACCACGGCGGCCGGGCCGCGGGCGGCGTCGGTGGGGTGCCGCTCGGTGCGCACCACGACGCCGTCCGGTCGGACCAGGGCACACTTCATGCCGGTGCCGCCAACGTCCAGCGCAACGACCACGTGGTCGCTCACGCGGTCGCTCACGGTGCCGTCTCGGTTCGCGACTGCGGGGCTCGCAACCCCGGCTCACTCCTCGCGCTCACGCCAACACCACGGACCGGGTCAGGTGGCGGGGCGCGTCCGGGTCGAGGCCCCGGCTGGTCGCCAGCGCGACCGCGAAGCGTTGGGCCAGGATCAGGTCGGCCATCGGGTCGACCGGGGTACGGCCGGCGGACCAGCTACCCAGCACCGTGCGCCAACCGTGCGTGCGGCTGTGCACGAAGGCCGCGCCGGTGGCGGCCACGTCCTCGGGCAGCCCGTCGGGCAGCTCACCGAACGCCCAGACCAGCCGGCCCGGCGCGGCGACCGAGATGGGGCCGTGCCGGTAGTCCATCGCGGGGTACGCCTCGGCCCAGAAGGTGGCCGCCTCGCGGCACTTCAACGCCGCTTCCTGGGCCAGCCCGACCGTCCAACCCCGACCAAGGAAGGTGGCCTGCTCGATGGTGGCCGGGTCGATCGGCAGCGGGGACCGCACCGCCACCTCGGCGTCGGCGGCGAGCGCGGTAACCGGGTCGCCGAGCTGGGCGCGGAGCAGGGCCAACGCGGTGGTCGCGAAGCGGGTCTGCACCACCGACCGTTCGTCGGCGAAGGGCATGGCCACGGTGGCGTTGGCCAACTCGACCGCCGGGGACGTGGGGTCACCGACGAGCACAGTGGTGGGTGTCTGTCCGCGTAGCGCGGCGAGAAGTTCCAGCACCTCGGTGGTGGTGCCGGAACGGGTGATCGCGATCAGCCGGTCGTAGCGGCGGCCGGCGGGGAACTCGGACGCCTGGAACGCGTCGGTCTCACCCTGGCCGGCCTGCTCGCGGCGGGCCGCGTACGCCATCGCCATGAACCACGACGTGCCGCAACCGACGACGGCGACCCGCTCCCCGGGACGCGGCAGGTCACCGCGTACCACCTCGGCCAGCCTGGCCGCCTCCCGCCAGCAGTCGGGCTGGCTCGCGATCTCCGCGTCCACGTACGCCATGGGAAACTCCTCGCAGGGGCGATCGGTGCGCAATACGGCTCGTTAGGCCCGCATTTCGCGCGTTATTCTGCGCGAACGCGGGTGACCATGGCAACCGACCGGTCGATCGCGCAGGTCAGTCTTTTGCGCAAGCCTAGTTTCGCGCACTAGTGTGCACGCAATCAATCACCGTCCGTGCAAGTTGCCGGGAGGACCCCCGCAGTGGACCGGTACGCCAGATGGAACGCCCTGCTCGAAATGCTGACCGACAACGGCCGGGTCAGCGTCGAGGCGGCAGCCGAGCGGCTGGACGTCTCCCAGGCCACCATCCGGCGTGACTTCGATCAGCTCGCGCAGCAGCAGATGATCACGAGAACCCGAGGTGGCGCGGTCGCCAACGGCGTGTCGTACGACCTGCCCCTGCGCTACAAGACGGCCAAGCACTCGGCCGAGAAGCAGCGGATCGGGGCGGCTGCCGCGGCGCTCGTCACGCCGGGCACCGTGGTCGGCCTGAACGGCGGCACCACCAGCACCGAGGTGGCGAGGGCGCTCGCCGTGCGACCGGATCTGAACACCAGCGCCGAAGGTGCCCAGCTCACAGTGGTGACCAACGCGCTGAACATCGCCAACGAGCTGCTGGTCCGATCCCGGATGAAGGTCGTGGTGGCCGGCGGCGTGGTGCGCCCGAAGTCGTTCGAGCTGGTCGGCCCGCTGGGCGGGGCGCTGCTGCGCGAAGTCACCCTGGACGTCGCCCTGCTCGGCGTGGACGCCATCGACCCGCAGCTCGGCGCCGCCGCCCACCACGAGGGGGAGGCGGCGATGAACAACCTGATGGTGGCCCGCGCCAAGCGAGTGGTGATCATCGCGGACTCGTCCAAGCTGGGGGGTCACGCCTTCGCCCGGATCTGCCCGGTCGAGCGGGTGGAGACGCTGGTGACCGACTCCGGTGCCGCCCCGGAGTTGGTGGACGCGTTCCGCGCCGCCGGCGTGCAGGTCGTCTGCGCCTGAGCGGTCACGCTCCGTCAATGAATTAGCGAGATCGGCGCGTCGATGCATACCGGGTATTGCGCGCTTCTGCATACCGCGTATGGTGTCGGCTGTCACGCCCACCCATCGGGGGAGGTGCAGCTTGCCAGCTGTCCTGGAGATCGAAGGTCTACGTAAGACGTACAAGAGTCGTCGACGCGGCACCCGCAACGCGCTCGACGGCTTCGACATGCGGGTCGACGCGGGGCAGGTGCACGGCTTCCTCGGCCCCAACGGGTCCGGCAAGACCACCACGCTGCGTACCCTGCTCGGCCTGATCCGGCCCGACGGCGGCCGGATGGCGCTGCTCGGCCACGAGGTCCCCGACGCGCTGCCCACGGTCGCCGGCAAGGTCGGCGCGATCGTGGAGAGCCCACAGTTCTTCCCGCACTTCACGGCCCGGGACACGCTGTCCCTGCTCGCGGGGGCGGGCGAGGTGCCGGCCGTCCGGGTCGACGAGGTGCTGGAACTCGTCGGGCTGCGCGACCGGTCCGGCGAGCGGGTCAAGACGTACTCGTTGGGCATGAAGCAGCGGCTCGCCGTGGCCTCGGCCCTGCTGAAGAACCCGCAGTTGCTCATCCTCGACGAGCCGGCCAACGGCCTCGACCCGGGCGGCATCCGGGAGATGCGCACCCTGATGCGCACCCTCGCCGAGTCCGGAATGACAGTGGTGCTGTCCAGCCACATCCTCGGCGAGATCCAGCTGATCTGCGACTCGGTCACCATCATCTCGCTGGGCCGGCGGGTCGCGTTCGGCCCGGTCGACGAGGTGCTCGCGCAGCACTCGTCCGGTGCGGTCCGGATCCGGCTGGAGGCGGTCAGCGACCTGCCGGTGGCCACCGAGGCGCTCACCGAGGCGGGGATCCGGGTCACCGGTCACCCGGACCACCTGATGCTTGCCGGCGTCGACAAGCCGGCGTCGGTGACCCGGCTGCTCGCCGAGAAGAACCTCTACGTCAGTGAGTTGGCGCCGATCGCCGTCGATCTGGAGAGCGTCTTCCTCGAACTGACCGCCACCGCACCGGTACCCGGTCAGCACCGGCAGGTCGACGAGTCCATGAAGGTCGGCGGAACGGGCCAGCCCGGTCCCGCCGGGGGAGGGTGGGGCGCGTGAGCCTCTTTCGTACCGAGCTGCGCCGGCTCAGCAAGCGGCGCTTCACCCGCTACATGACGCTGCTCGGCCTGCTGGTGCTGGCCGCGGTGGTGGTCGGGGTGTTCTTCACCAACCAGAAGATCGACGCCGGTCAGCTCGCCCAGGCCGAGCGTCAGGCCGACCAGCAGTACCAGGAGCAGGTGCGCTGGAGCGAGCAGGAGCGCGCCGCGTGTGAGCAGGCCAAGACGGCCGGCACGGCGACCGACGGCCGCTACCCGGACGACTGCTCGATGATCACGGCACCGTCCCGGGACCAGATCGAGGCGCGGTGGTTCCTGCCCTCGACGTTCAACTTCAAGGAGACGTTCGACGAGACACTGATCCCGTTCGCGGCGATCCTCGCCCTGGTCGGGTTCGTCATCGGCGCGTCCTTCGTCGGCGCCGAGTGGAGCACCGGCGGCATGATGAACCTGCTGCTCTGGCGGCCGAAGCGGCTCACCGTACTGCTCACCAAGCTGGCCGCGCTGCTCACCGGCATCCTGGCGGTGACGCTTCCGGCCGCGGTGCTGTGGTTTGCCGGGTTCTGGGCGGTCGCCAACTTCCGGGGCAGCACCGAGAAGATGACCTCGGGAGTCTGGCAGTCGTTCATGCTGACCGGCGTACGCGGCGTGGTGCTGGTGTTGGTGCTCACCACCATCGGCTTCGCCCTCGCCTCGCTGGGTCGGCACACCGCGATGGCCCTCGGTGGCGTGGTGGCGGTGATGGTGGTCGGCCAGTTCGGCCTGGGCATCCTGCTGTCCATGGCGAGCGTGCGGTTCGCCGAGGCCTGGCTGCTGCCCACGTACGCGCTGGCCTGGATGACGAAGACGGTCACCCTGCAGGACTGGAACTCCTGCAACGCGACCTACTACGGGGAGTGCAAGCCGGCCACGATGGACATCACCTGGCAGCAGTCCTCCGTCCTGCTCTCGGTCGGGGTGGTGGTGATCCTCGGGGCGGCGCTCTGGGCGATGCGTCGCCGCGACATCTCCTGACCCGACCGAAGTGACGCGGCGCGGCCGACCCGGCCGTCGGGGTTCCCGGCGGTCCGGACCGGCCGCGCCGCTTGCTGCGTCCCTGGTCGTCGCTGGCTAGGCTGAGCGACATGTCCGCCGACACCACCCCGGCCACCCCCGAGCCGTCCACCGACGCTCGTCCGGGTGAGGTCGCGGGTGCTGCCGGGCGGACCGTCCCGAATCCCCGACCGGCGCCGCCCATCGAGAGCGCCGACGAGCCGGCGGCGGACGAGTCGGCGCCGTCCGCTGATCCCGCGCCGGGGCTGACCCAACGGGAGCGGGCCATCCTCGCCTTCGAGCAGCAGTGGTGGCGGCACGCCGGCGCCAAGGAGCAGGCCGTCCGGGACACCTTCGGGATCTCGTCGACCCGGTACTACCAGTTGCTCAACGGCCTGCTCGACAATCCGGCGGCACTCGCCGCCGACCCCGTGCTGATCAGCCGACTCCGCCGGTTGCGCTCGTCGCGCGCCCGCAACCGCCGCCGCTGACCGCTGCGTACTCTCCCGCACCTCTGCGGCCCGAATCCGCCTGTTCCACCCCCTCACGGCCGCGCTGCCGGCCTTTCCCGCCCAGGTCGGCCGGCCCAACCGCATGCCGGCTGACCAGGCGGGTAGGCGGGTGGCGTTCCGGGGTCGCACGCGACCTCGGGCTCAGGAAGGGAGCGGGATATGACGGCAACGAACCAGAGCGGCACGGGACAGCAGGCCCGACAGGAGGCCTCCCGGGTCGGCCAGCAGGCCACGCAGGCCGGGGGTCAGGTCGCCCACGCCGCCGCTGAACAGGGCGGGCAGGTGGCCGCGGAGGCGCGGCGACAGGCCCAGCAGTTGACCGGTGAGGCCACCGGGCAGCTTCGGGACCAGGCGCAGACGCAGCAGCGGAGGGCCGCTTCAGGCCTGCGCGACCTGGGTCAGAACCTCAGTTCGATGGCCGAACGGGACGGCGATTCCGGGCTGGCCGGTCAGGTGGTACGCAAGGCGGCCGACGCCGCCCAGCAGGCCGCCGGCTGGCTCGACCAGCGCGAACCCGGCGAGGTGCTCGACGATGTCCGCACGTACGCGCGGCAGCATCCGGCGACGTTCCTCGCGGGCGCGGCGGTGGCCGGGCTGCTGGTCGGGCGGCTGACCCGTGGCCTGACCGCGCCGGCCTCGGGCAACGGCCAGGGTGGCAGCGCCTCCCGTGCTCCGTCATCCGCCCAGGGCGCACCGGCGGACGCCGGTCAGCAGCCGTACGTGGGGACGGCGCGGGCGCAGAACGTCCCGGCCGCCAGTCGGCAGCAGTCCGACCTGCCCGGCGGGGTGGCGCCGTGAGCGCCCCGGAGAAGGAACGGACCCAGGCCTCGGTCGGCGAACTGCTGGGCGAGGTGACCCGGGACGTCTCCACTCTGGTGCGCAAGGAGGTCGAGCTGGCCAAGGCCGAGCTGCGCGAGGAGGTCAGTCAGGCGGGCAAGGCCGGCGGCATGTTCGGCGGTGCGGGGCTGGCCGGGTTCCTGGCGGTGCTCTTCGTGTCGTACGCCGTCTGGTGGGGGCTGTCCAACACGATGGACCAGGGGTGGGCGGCGCTGATCGTCGCGGTCATCTGGGCCGCCGTGGCCGGTGGTCTCTTCATCAACGCCCGGACCCAGCTGAAGCGGGCTCGTGCGGTTCTGCCCCGGACGCAGCAGACTGCCCGGGAGCTGCCGGACGCCCTGCGGGGTCGGTGAACGAGTCGGGAGGGAACAGGTCATGTCCAGTGATCCGGATCGGATCCGGCGGGAGATCGAAACCACCCGCAACGAGTTGAGCAGTGACGTCGACGCGCTGACCGACAGGGTCAACCCGCGTCGGATCGCCGGTGACCGCGTCGGGCAGGCCCGCGGGGCGTTCACCCGAGCGAAGGAGAAGATGATGGGCAGCTCAAGTCACATGGGGCAGGAGACTGGCCAGCGGATGTCGCACATGGCCGGTTCGGTACGCGACGAAACCCGTTCACTCGGGCAGCAGTCCCGCGAGCAGGCTCAGGGCAACCCGATGGCCGCCGGTCTGGTCGCCTTCGGAGTCGGCCTGCTGGCCGCCTCCCTGATCCCGCCGAGCGGGCGTGAGCGGCAACTCGCCGGGCGAGCGCGGAACATGGTGAGTGAGCACTCCGGTGAGCTGCGCGAGCAGGCGAGCCAGGTTGGCCACCAGATGCAGGACAACCTGCGGGAGCCCGCGCAGCAGGCGGCGCAGTCGGTCCGGTCCAGCGCCCAGCAGGGCGTGTCCGCGGTTCGCGACCAGGGCCGTTCGGCCGCCGGTCAGGTGCAGGGAGAGACGCATGCGGCCGTCGGTGTGCCGGGGCCGGCGCCGGTGATGCGGGTACGCTCCGCGTCCGCGCCGGCCCCGGACCGGCCGGTCAACGAGGACCTGGTCTTCCGGTTCGGCCCGTTGGTCGGTGTGCTGGACGGCGCGACAGTGCCGGACGGCTTCGACACCGGTTGCGTGCACGGGCCCGAGTGGTACGTCCGGCACCTGGCGGCCCGGATCGGCGTCGCCGAGGCGGTACGCCCCGCCGCCCGGCTGACCAGCAACCTGGCCGCGGCCATCCTCGCGGTGCGTGCCGACCACGGCGAGCAGTGCGACCTCGACCATCCGGGCACCCCGTCGAGCACGGTCTGCCTCCTGCGGGACTGCGGCGACCAGGTGGACTACCTGGTGCTCTGCGACAGCCCGCTGGTCCTCGACGTCGGCGGGCAGGTCAGCGTGGTGACCGACAACCGGCTGGACGCGGCGATGGCGGAGCTGCGGGAAACCGTGGCCATGGTGCCGGGCGGCGCGGCTGACCCGGTCACCCGGTTCCGGCACGCCGTGAGCGTGCAGCGGGAGCGAATGAACCGCACGCACGGCTACTGGGTGGCGGCCTCCGACCCGGACGCGGCCTTCCACGCGGTGACCGGGACCGCGCCCCGGAACGGTCCGCGGGCGCTACGGCGGGCGGCGCTGCTCAGTGACGGCGCGTCCAGTGCGGTGGAGCAGTTCGGGCTGACCGACTGGGCTGGTCTGCTGGACCTGCTGAGCGCCGACGGCCCGGGCGCGCTGATCGACCGGGTGCGGGACGCCGAACGTGACCACCCCGATCGACTGCGCCGGCACAAGTCCACCGACGACGCGTCGGTGGTGTTCTGCGAGTTCGGGTCGGCCGTTTGAGCGTGCGACACCCGGTCGGGTGACAACAGAGCGTGATGTGGAACACCCGGGCCGCCCGACCGGCCGGTACGCCTGTCCGGACCGCCAGTGGATGGCCAATGGGGTGGACTTCGGCCGATGAGGGCGGCAGACTGCGGCACGTGGCGGGTGCGGTCCGGCTGGAGCCGGTGGACGAGCGGAACCTGGAGCCGTTGCTCTCCGTAGCGGCTGCGGAGGCGGAACCCGGTGATGTGATGCCTCCGGTCGAGGCCCCCGCCGGCTGGTCGCTCGCCCGCCGCGAGGCGTTCCGCGAGTTTCACCGGGCGAGCTTCGGCGGGCTGGACGGCCCGACTCGTTCGCAGATGTACGCCATCCTCGTCGGCGGCGAGGTGATGGGCATGGTCCGGATGACGCGTTGTGACGAGCCCGGCACGGTGGAGACCGGGATGTGGCTCGGCCGGTCGGCGCGGGGGCAGGGGATCGGCGCGGCCGCCCTGCGGGAGCTGCTGAACGCCGCTGCTCGGGCCGGCATGCGGGCGGTGGTCGCCGAGACGACCACGGACAACATCGGCGCGGTCGCCGTGTTGCAGAAGTGCGGCGCGAAACTGCACGAGAACGGCGGCAAGGTCCGCGCCGAAATCTGTCTCGATTCGACGCCCCCCGCTCTCTGAAGCTATTTGGGCTTTTCGCCTTCGCTGTGCAATCTCCCTGCTCATGACCGATTGAATGTCCGGTCTGGGCGTTGCCGCGCCGCATTTCCGGATCTCCTTCCGGCGACGTCGACGGAAATTGTCGTACCGGTTTCGACATAACGTCGCCGGGTACTGCCGCCCGGGTCCGCAGAGGTGGACGCCTGATCGAAGGCAAGGTTCGCGCTATTCCCCGGCACCCCTTCTTTAGTCGCGACCGGGCAGGCGTCCGGACCCTCGGGGAGCGAATGGAGACCTGATGAAGAACGGAACACGAATCGGACTGGCGGTGGGCTTCGGCTACCTGCTGGGCCGTCGCCGCAAACTGCGTACCGCGCTCACCCTGGCCGCGGCGGTTGCCGCGGGCCGCGCCAGCCGAGACCCCGGCGGGCTGCTGAAGCGGGGCGGCGCGGCACTTCAGTCGTCCCCCCAACTGAGCAACCTCGGCCGGCTCGGCGTGCCGTTGGTCAACGCCGGCCGGGCGGCCGCGACCGCGGCGGCCGGCAGCGGCGTTGACGCGCTCACCGGCCGCCTGCGCGGCTCCGCTGATGCCCTGCGCCGGCGCTCCGGCGACCAGGGCAGCGACGACAAGGGCCGCGACGCGCCGAGCGACCAAAACACGACGAGCGATCGGGACAAGACGAACGACCGGAACGCGTCGGACGACCAGGACAGCGCGGCGGCCGGGCAGCGGCGGGGGAGGTGACCATGGCGGGGAACACCAACGCGGGCGGCCTCGGCGACAAACTCCGTGGCCAGTTGGCCGATGAGGTGCGCAACCTCGCCGGGGCGATCGGTGATCGTGCGATGAGCGTGGTGACCGAGCGGATCACCGGCGCGACCGGCCGCCTCAGCGAGTACGCGCGCCAGGGCGGCGGTCCCGGTCTGATCGCCGCCGCCACCGGCGCGCAGAAGCTTGCCGAGGGCGGGTCGCCGATGAAAGCGATGCTGCACGCCGGGGTGGCCGGCGGTAAGGAGAAGGTGATGTCGGCTCTCGGCCGCACGGGCGGCGGTAAGGGCGGCGGCAAGAAGAAGAAGGTCACCAACATCGTCGAGACGATCGAGGTCGGTGTGCCGGTACGGGCCGCGTACAACCAGTGGACGCAGTTCGGCGACTTCCCGAGCTTCATGAAGAAGGTCGAGCAGGCCGAGAACGACTCGGACGAGAAGATGACCTGGAAGGCGCAGGTCTTCTGGTCGCACCGGACGTGGGAGTCGACAATCGTCCGCCAGGTGCCGGACAAGCTCATCCACTGGCGGTCGAAGGGCGAGAAGGGCTCGGTCGACGGCACCGTCAGCTTCCACGAGGTCACCCCGGACCTGACCCGCATCCTGGTGGTGCTGGAGTACCACCCGCAGGGCCTCTTCGAGCACACCGGCAACCTGTGGCGCGCCCAGGGCCGGCGGGTGCGGCTGGAGTTGAAGCACTTCGTCCGGCACGTCATGACCGAGGTGGCGCTCGACCCGGACCAGGTCGAGGGCTGGCGCGGGGAGATCCGCGACTCCCAGGTGGTCAAGGATCACGAGACCGGCCTGCGCGAGGAGCGGGAGCAACGCGAGCGGGGGCAGGAGCAGCGCGGCGGGGCGCCGGCCGGCCCCGAGGACGACGAGTACGCCGAGGAAGAGTCACGCCGGCGGCCCGGCGGGCGACCGCGTCAGCGTCCGCAACGGCGACCGGTCGAGCCGGAGTACGACGAGGAGTACGAGGCGTACGAGGACGGCTACGACGAGGGGTACGCGGACGAACCCGACGAGGAGCCTCCGCCGCCGCCCCGACGTCGGGCACCGGAGCGGGCCCGCCGCCCCCAGCCCCGCGAGGAGCCGCAGCGACCCCGTCCGCCGGTCCGACGTGGACCCGAGCCGCCGCGCCGGCCCGTGGTGCGCCGCCGCCGCGAGGAGGACGAGTGACGCTCGCCGCCGGCGATGCCGCCGCCGGGGGAGCCCTTGAACGCGTGGGCTCCGCCGGCGGGCTCGCCGACGTGGTGGAGACGGTGCTCGACAAGGGCGTGGTCATCGACGCGCAGGTGACGGTCGGGGTCGTCGGCATCCCCCTGGTGGAGATCAACGCTCGGGTGGTGGTGGCGAGCATCGAGACGTACCTGCGGTTCGCCGAGGCGGTCGACCGGCTGGACCTCGCCCCGGCCGAGGGTGAGGGGCTGGGCGGCCTCGTCGGCGGTGTCACCGGCGCGGTTCGGGACGTGACCGGGTCGGTCCGGGACGTCACCGGCGCTGTCGGTGACGCCGCCGGCAACGTGCGGGACCTCGGGAGGGGTTGAGATGGCGGACGAGACGGGACTCTTCGTCTACGGGCTGGTGCCGGCGGACGTGGAGGTGACGCCCGACGCCGCCGGGGTCGGCGAGCCGCCCGGCGAGGTGACTGTGGTCCGGCACGGCGACCTCGGGGCTCTGGTCAGCGAGGTGCCGTTGGATGCGCCGCTGGGGCGGTCGGCCGACCTTCGGGCGTACCAGGAACTGCTGGACGGGACAGCGGTGGTGGCGCCGGTCCTGCCGGTGCGGTTCGGCACCGTGGTCACCGGCCCGGACGCGGTGCTCGACCTGCTGCGACCGCACCACGACCGGTTCGCCGCCGCGCTCGCCGAGTTCGAGGGCAGGGTGCAGTACGTCGTGCAGGGCAGTTTCGAGGAATCGGCGTTGCTGCGCGCCATCCTCGACGAGAACCCGGCCGCCGCCCGGCTCGCCGAGCAGGTGCGTGGCCGGACCGAGGCGGCCAGCCGGGAGCCCCGGATCCGGCTCGGGGAGCTGATCAGCCAGGCGGTCGAGCTGCGCCGCGAGGCGGAGAACCGACGGCTGCTCGACACGACGGCCGAGTACGTCGTCTCCACGCAGATGCGCCCGCCCGGCCACGAGATGGACGGGGCCCACGTGGCAGTGCTGGTGGACACCGACCAGGAGGCGGCCCTGGTGGACGTGCTGGAGGAGTACGCGCGGGACCGCCGGGGCCTGCTGCGGATGCGGCTGCTCGGGCCGCTCGCCCCGTACGACTTCGTCGACGCGCACCAGCTGGCGGGCTGACCGGTGGACCTGCTCTGGGCGCTGCTGACCCTGCCGTACGCGCCGGTGCGCGGGCTGACCGCGGTGGTCGGGGTGGTGGCCCGGGAAGCGGAGGCGCGACAGCGGAACCCGGTGAACATCCGGCGCGAGCTGGAGGCGTTGGACGCGGCGGCGGCAGCCGGTGAGCTCAGCGCCGAGGAACGCGACCGGGCCGAGCAGCGGGTGCTGGACCGGCTCACCGGGGGCGGGGGCCAGGCCGGTGAGCGGCCACGTCCGCGCCGGCAGGGCCCGGCCCGCCAGGAAGGAGTGCGCCATGACCGACGGCGACCGCGCCCGGCGACGTGATCCGACCGCCGACGGTTACTCCGACGAGGAGTACGTCGAGCCGGTGTCGGCGGCCGAGGCTGCCCGGGCGGGGCTGCGGCAGCTCGTCGAGCTGACCGGCCGAGAGCCGTCGGTGACCACGTCGCTGGAGGCCACCGAGGACGGTTGGCTGGTCGGGGTGGAGGTGGTGGAGGCACGCCGGATCCCCAACTCCATCGACCTGCTCGGCCTGTACGAGGTGGAGCTGGACGTCGAGGGGAACCTGCTCGGCTATCGGCGGGTGCGGCGCTACCAGCGCGGGAAGAGTGAGGTGGATTGACATGACCGCTGCGCAGCCGCCGTCGGTGGTACAGAACTCCGGCCAGGTCCTGCCCGCCGGCCACGAGCCGGCGAACCTGGGCGACATCCTGGAGCGGGTGCTCGACCGGGGCATCGTGATCGCCGGGGACATCCGGGTCAGCCTGCTCGACATCGAGCTGCTGACGTTGAAGCTGCGACTGGTCATCGCCTCGGTCGACACCGCACGTCAGATCGGCATCGACTGGTGGGAGCACGACCCGTGGCTCAGCTCGCGGGCCCGTCCGCCGGTGGAGTTGGCACCGCGGGAACCGGCGCAGGTCGAGGTGGAGCGGCGGTCCCGGGCGCGACGTCGCGACGCCGAAGTGGAGGAGTGGGATGAGTTCGACGGCTGAGGTGACCAGCGAGCGGCCGGCCCCGGCCGTCGGGGCCTGGCTGCACGGCGTGGTTCGGGACGTCGAGCCGGCGACGTTGGCGGCGATCGTCGGAATGGACGGCGGCGCCGTCCGGGCGGTGTCCGCCGCTGGGCTGATCGCCGTGGTCAGCGCCGCGCCGCTCGACGAGTACGGCGAGGAGCCGCTGCGCCGCAACCTGGAGGACCTGGTCTGGTTGGAGCGGGCGGCTCGGGCGCACCACGCAGTGGTCGAGACGTTGGCCCGCCACGGGCCCGTGGTGCCGGCCCGGCTCGCCACCGTGCACAGCGGCGACGACGGGGTGGCCGCGTCTCTCGCCGCCCGGCGTGCCGAACTCGTCGCCACCCTGGACCGACTGACCGGGCGCGGCGAGTGGGGCGTGAAGGGTTACCTGGTTCCGGGGGCCGCCAGCGTGAACGCCGAGACGGCGAGCGCCGGCGGGGTGGGGACGGCGTATCTGCGTCGCAGACGCGCGCAGTTGACCGCCCGGGAGGAACACCAGCAGGTGGCGAGCGCCGCCGCGGACGCGGTGCACGCCGCCCTCTGCGAGGTAGCCGTGGCGGGCCGCCGGCACGCTCCGCAGGACCGGCGGCTCTCGGGTGCGCCCACGCCGATGGTGCTCAACGGGGCGTACCTGGTCGACGTCTCGGAGTTGTCCCGCTTCACCGACCTGCTCGGATCGTTGGGTGGCCGGCACCCGGGGGTCCGGCTGGAGTTGACCGGCCCGTGGCCGGCGTACTCCTTCGTGGCGGAACGGCCGGATCTCGACGGTGCCGTCGGGGAGTCGCGTTGACCGCCGCCCTCGCGCCGAACAGCGCGGACGATCCGCTGGCCTACCGGCCGGTTGCCCTCGTCGACCTGCTCGACCGGGTGCTCGCCACCGGGGTGGTGATCAGCGGTGACATCACGCTGTCCATCGCCGAGGTCGACCTGGTCCGGATCTCGCTGCGCGCGTTGGTCGCCTCGGTCGGCGCGTTGGCCTCGCCGGAGAACACCGGATGACCGGGCGGGACGAGGCCGGGGAGCTGGTCGCTGCGCTGGGCGGCCAGTCGTGGCAGCCGCCCCGGGTCACCCCGCTGGACCGTCGGATCACGGTGGACCGGGACTCGGTCGAGCGAGGCCTGGCCAGCCTGGTGCTCACCGTCGTCGAGCTGCTGCGGCAACTGATGGAGCGGCAGGCCCTCCGCCGGGTCGATCTTGGTGACCTCTCCGAGGAACAGGTCGAGCGCATCGGGGTGACGCTGATGGCCCTGGAGGAGCAGATGACGGGGCTGCGCGAGCACTTCGGCCTGGCCCCGGAGGACCTGAACCTGGACCTCGGCCCACTTGGCCCGCTGCTCCCCACCGACTGACCCATGCCCGCACCGGACAGCCGGCGGCGACCCCGTGCGGGCCGCCGCCGACCGCCTCGGTCAGGCCGGCAGCCGGACGATGTCGTAGTCGGTGCTTGGCGTCGACTCCACGTCGAACCGACCGTTCACCACGTACAACGCCGAGCCGAGCAGGTCGCCGGTGGCCGGCGAACGCAGCTGCGGGCCCGTGATCTCGCGCTGCACCACGCCGGCGGTGTACCCGGCGTTCATCCGGACCACCGCGACGACGTTGGTCAGGTTCCGGATCACGTAGAGGGTGCGTCCGCGCAGCACCAGCCCGTCGGCCCGCTCCACCGAGTAGCCGCCGAGGTCGACGAGGCGGCTGCCGCCGGTACGCGGGTCGACGCGCACCAACTGGCCGGACAGCATCTGCGCGACCAGCAGATCGCCGTCCGGTAGTGCCACGATCCCGTTGTGGTAGACGTCCGGAGTGGCGGCCGGACCGCTGAGCTGCAGCACCCGGAAGGCGGTGGGGGCCGGAAGACGGCCACCCGGGCCCAGGGGCACCACGTACAGCACCTGCCGCGCGGAGTCGGTGAAGTAGACCGCTCGCTCGGTGATCACGAGGTCGTTGACGTAGCTGCCCGGCACATCGGTGAACTGGTAGTGGGCCAGCTTGGTGCCGGTGTCCGCGTCGTACACGCTCGCGCCGCCACCGGAGAAGTCGGCGGTCCAGAGCCGGCCCTGCGGGTCGAGCTTGAGGCCCGCCTTGTCGGTGCCGGGTGTGCCGGGAATCAGCACCGAGCCACGACCGGTGCGTAAGTCACCCCGCCAAACCGCACCGTCCAAAATGGACCCTACGAAGACGGTGGTGCCCCGGCCGATCGTCAACCCTTCCGGGGTGAACCCGTTCGGCAGCGCGATCCGGGTGGGGAACGGCTTCGCCGGATGAGCCGTCGCCGGCGCGCCGATCGAGACCAGGGTCGCCGCCGCCACGAGGGGGACGAGGAGAAGAGAGAGCCGCTTGCGCAAGGAACACCACCTGACGTCGCAGTGGATGACTCCACTGAGGAATGTGACGTCTTAGGAACGTCCTGGGCGCGACAAAAGGTTGTGCAGTTTTGATCACTGGCGGTTCGCCGCGTACGCGGCCAGCCCGGCGACCTGGGCCGGGTCCAGCGACGGGCGTACCCGGGCCCGTGCGGTCGACACGTGCTCGGCGGTGACCGTGGCGGCGGCGAGCGACTCCCGCATCGCAGCCAGGGCCGCCTCGCGGACCAGCGCCGCACAGTCCGCGGCGGAGAAGCCGGTCAGCTCCTCGCCGAGGGCGGACAGGTCGACGTCCGGTGCCAGCGGCACCTGCCGGGACGCGGCCCGCAGGATCTCCGCGCGGGCGGGCCCGTCCGGCGGCGGCACGTAGACCAGCCGCTCCAGCCGGCCCGGCCGCAGCAGCGCCGGGTCGACCAGGTCCGGCCGGTTCGTCGCGCCGACCACCACCACGTTGCGCAGGGTCTCGATCCCGTCCAGTTCGGTGAGCAGGGCGGCGACCACCCGGTCCGTGGTGCCCCCGTCGGTGGCCTGGCCGCGTACCGGCGCCAGCGCGTCCACCTCATCCAGGAAGATCAGGGTGGGGGCCGCCTCCCGGGCCCGACGGAACAGCTCGCGGACCGCGCGTTCGCTCTCACCGACCCACTTGGAGAGCAGTTCGGCGCCCTTGACCGACAGCACGTTGGCCCGCCCCGACCCGGCCAGCGCGGTGACCAGGTAGGTCTTGCCGCAGCCCGGCGGCCCGTAGAGCAGCACGCCGCGCGGCGGCTGCACGCCGAGCCGGGCGAAGGTGTCCGGGTAGGTCAGCGGCCACAGCACGGACTCGGTAAGCGTCTGCTTGACCTCGTCTAGCCCGCCCACGTCGTCGAGGGTCACCGAGGCCAGGTCCAAGGTGGACGCGGCCATCGTGGTCGGCCGGACCACCTCCCTGGCGGCGGTGAAGTCGGCCATCGACACCGTCGGCGTCTCGGCGGACTTCTGTCGCAGCGCGGCGCGTACCCCGGCCTCCCGAACCAGCGCGGCCAGGTCCGCCGCGACGAACCCGGGGGTACGCGCGGCCACGTCGTCCAGCCGGACGTCGTCGGCCAACGGCACCTGTCGGGTCAGCACGGTGAGCTGTTCGCGGCGCAGCGCCTGATCCGGGAGCGGGACGCTGATCCGCAGCGACAGCAGGTCGGGCGCGCGCAGGGCGGGGTCGACCGCCTCCGGTCGGCCGGTGGTGCAGACCACGGCGACGCCGGCGCGGATGCTCTCCGCCAGCACCTGCCGGAACACCGTCGCGACCGGACCGGGGTCGTCCGCGGGTGCGAGCGCCTCGACGTCGGTGACCAGCAGTACCGCCGGCCCTTCGGCCCGTGCCGCCAATGCCGCCACGCGCAACCGCTCGGCGGCGGCCTGACTGGCCAACGCGGCCACCTCCGGCGCCCAGAGCGGGTGAACGCGGGCACCGACCCGGGCGGCCACGGCCCGGACCAGCGCCGACTTCCCGGAGCCCGCCGGGCCGACGAGCAACACCCCCAACGAGATGGTGGTGCCGAGCCGGCCCAACACCTCCCGGTGGTGGAAGCCGAGGTCCAGCAGCTCGGTCAGCTCCTCGGCCTGGGCCCGCAACCCGGGCAGCTCGTCCACGTCAGGGGCGTCCTCGGCCAGAACCGCGTCGGCGCTCGTACCCGGCCGGGTCGACTCGGTGCCGACCGGGACGGGCCCACCATGGGTCGTCGCACCGTGCTCCCAGGCGACCGATGTGCCCATGGTGACCAGTGCGCCGGACGACGGCTCGACCGTGACCACGCTGAGCAGAGAGCTGGTCCAGGCGAAGCCGACGGTGTTGGCGAGGCTGCGTCGCGCCGCCTCGACCAGGCTGCGAACCGAGGCGTCCGGCAGCACGTCCTGCGGCAGCAGCGACACGTCATCCCCGGCGGTGAGCACCTTGCCCAGCAGGGCGAGCCGGAGCATCTCCGGGCTGACCGCCGCCACGACCCCCACCGGCCCGGCCAGGACGACCCGGCTCGCCGGCACCAACGGCACCGGACTCACCCGCACCTGACCGCCGTCGCGCAGACCCAGGTTGCCCAACGTCAGGTCGTCGGCGTACAGCAGGGCGCTGCTCGCGCCCGGCCCGGCCGCCGCCGCGATCCCGGCCGTCTCCCGGCGGCCGGCAAGGCGGACCGGGTCGCCGGGCCGCAGCCCCAGCGCGGTCAGTGCCTCCGGGTGCAGGCGCACGATGCCCCGTCGGGCGTCCAGCGCCGCCGGCCGCAGGCTCGCCGTCAGGGTCAGGTCGGGTTGCGCCACTGCCCGACCGTAGCCGCCAGCAGCCAGCCCCGCCGGTCAGCGCCGCGGATCCAGCTCGTCCAACAACGTCGGGTCGCGTCGGATCAGCTCGGCCAACCGGGCCGCCGGGTCCGGGGTCAACCCGTCCGGGCCGGGCGCCCAGGCCGGCACCGTCCGGCCGGAGAGCGGCCAGGCCGGCGGGGGTTCCACCGGCGTCGGCGGGGGAACCGGTCCGACCGTGACGGCAGGCCCGTCCCAGGAGACCCGCATCGGGTACGTCCGCCCGGCGTGCTCCACCCGCACGGTCACCGCCAGCCCCGGGTAGGCCCCGACCACCTGGCGGACCGCCTCGGCCACCTCCTCGACCGGCCCCCATCCGGCCACCTCGCTCGGGGATTCCACCCCCGCATGCCGGCCCGACCGGGCGTTGCGGGTGTCGCCACCGTGGCCAGGCGGCCTCGACGGTGCGGTGGTGTCGTCACGGTCGGTGGCCCGACGGCGCGACGCCTCCTCACGTCGGGCCAGCCGGGCCAGCGTCTCGTCCAGGTCGCCCCTCACCAGGTCACCTCTTCCCGCCACGGCCGGAGCTGGTCCGCTCAGGCCCTCCTGTCCCGGGTAGCCCGGTCCAGCGCTCGGTCCAGGACGACCAGTAGGGCGTCCCGCACCGAGAGCCGGTCGCGGGCATCGAACTGCACCAGGGGTACATGATCGCCGATGGCCAACGCCCAGCGGATCTCGCCGAGTTCCAGGGCCAGTCGTCCGTCGAAGGCGTTGACCCCGACGACGAACGGCAGCCCGGCCCGCTCGAAGAAGTCGACGGCCGGGAAGCAGTCGTCCAGCCGTGCGCTGTCCACCACCACCAACGCGCCGAGCGCTCCCCGGGCCAGGTCGTCCCACATGAAGCCGAACCGGGTCTGCCCCGGCGTGCCGAACAGGTAGAGCTTCAGGCTGCGGTCGATCGTCACGCAGCCGAAATCCATCGCCACCGTGGTGGTGGTCTTGGTGGACCGGGCACCCGGGTCGTCCACGCCGATCCCGGCGGTGGTCATCTCGGCCTCGGTGGTCAGGGGCGCGATCTCGGAGATCGCACCCACGGTGGTGGTCTTGCCCACCCCGAACCCGCCGGCCACCAGGATCTTGACCGGGATCGGCGGTGCGGCCGGCTTACCGGCCGAAGGCGGCACCGACCCCGTCTCGGACGAGGGCCGGTACGGCGGCGGCGCGGACGCCGGTGGGCCGGCCCGCCCGACTATCGGCCCGGTGCCCGGGGACATGCCGTAACGGGCGGCGGCGCTGTTCGCGGCGACCCCGCCGAGCGGGGCGACCGGCCATTCAGGAGATCGCACGGAGTCCATCAATCACTCGCAGGATGAGATCGGGGTCGACAGCGTCGTCGGTGTCGGTGACGTGCACGTCCAGGTGCCCGGCGGCGCGTAGGTCGCCGACCAGCACCCGGGTCACGCCGAAGTGCAGTCGGGCGCGGGCCGAGATCTCGGCCACCGAGATCGGCTCCGCGCAGAGCGCGATGATCGTCTGAAGTTCCGGTGCCAGCAGGGCACCGGGCGGGCCGGCCCACCAGCCGCTGTCCATGCGGGCGGTCACCTGGGTCTCCAGCCCGATCGCCGGGTCGGCGCCCGCCACCCGCCCGGAGGTGAGCACGAACGGACGGGGACCGGCCGGCTGGCCCCCGTCCGGCTCCGGCAGGGCCGGTGTCGCCGCCGCGCCGTCCCCGGTCGGGGGTTGCGTACGCAGGTACGGGCGGATCCGGACCCTCGGATCCGGATCCGGATCCTCGCCGGCGACGTCGGGGGTCACTGCTGAGCGGCGTTCTTCAACTCGACGATCAGTCGCGGGGTCAGGGCGCCACCGGCCCGCCCGGCGAAGAGCGTCATCTCGTACGCGACGGTGCCCAGGTTCGCCGAACGGTCGGCGACCACCCCGAGCACGGAACCACTGCTGATCGCGCTGATCAGCAGGTAGCCGTCGGCCATGTCGACGATCACCCGGTTCAGGCCGCCGAGCGCGTACCAACTGGCGGCCCCACCGGCGAGGCTGGTCATCCCGGACACGACGGCGGCCAACCGCTCCGCGTTGGACCGATCCTTGATCGCCGACATGGCCATCAGCAGACCGTCCGAGGAGACCGCGATCGCCTCCAGGACCCCGGCGGTGCTGGAGGTGAAGGAGTCCAACAGCCAGTTGAACGTACGGGCCTCCGGGCTGAGGTCCCCATTGGCGCTGGGCTGGCTCTGGTCGACATTGTCGTGCAGGAAGGGGCTGGTCACCGTGATGATCCTTCTTCGTTCCGGTGGTCGGGGCTGACTTCGCGGAGAGCGCGGGCGACGCCCGCCTCGAACTCGTTGATGAGGTCGCGGACCTCGGCCGGGTCACCGAGGTGGGTGCTGAGCGGTTGGCAGGCCGGGATGGCGGTGAGGTTCGCTCCCGGCACCCGTCGGCTCAACCGGAGCCGCCCCGGTGCGGCATCGGTCGAGTTGCCGCCACGAGGCACCGTGGGGCCGGCGCCGCCCGGGGTGCTGGGCAGGTCGACGGTCGCGTCCCGGTCCACCACGGCCGCCCCGGCGCTGGTCGACGGGTGGCTGGCCGTTTGCGCCGACGCGGCGTCGAGGCTCGGTGTCACGTGCAGCTCGGCGCGGCGTACCCCGGCCTGGAAGGCCTCGACCAGTGCGCGGGCGGCGGCGGGGTCCGCGCCGGTGGCGTCCACCGGCCGGGTCGTCGCGGCGGTGGCGTGCAGAGTGGCCCCGGGCACCCGCTGCCGCACCCGTGGCCCGGTCGGCTTGCCCGCCGGTTCCGGGCTCGGGGGTTCGGGAGCGGCCTGCTCGGGCTGGCCCCGACCAAACGCGTTCCACGATGGGCCGGTGTCCAGGCTGCGGGTGGCCCGGCTCAGCAGGTCCGAGTCGAAGCGGGTCGGTACGGCGACGGCCACCGCGCTGGGCCGCGCGTCGTGCTCGGGGTCGAGCATCGCCGTACGCCGGTCCCGATCCGGCACCGTGGCGCGGGCCACGGCGGCCCCGGCCCGGTCGGCGCGACGCAGCACCAGCGACGCCGACGGGATCTCCAGCTGTGCGGTCACCCCACCGCCGCCGGTGGCGGCCAGGGCAACCTGCCAGCCGTGCCGACGGGCCAGCCGGCCCACCACGAAGAGACCCAGCACCTCGGTCGGGGCCAGGTCGAGCCGTTCCCGGCGGGTGAACCGGGCGTTCTCCTCAGCCAGCCGTTGCTCGCTCATGCCGATGCCGTGGTCCACCACGGTGAGCCGCGCGCCCAGGCCGGACGTCTCGGCGGCCACCAGCACCCGGGTGTGCGGCGGGGAGAAGACGGTGGCGTTCTCCATCAGCTCGGCCAGCGCCAGGACGAGGTCACCGACCACCGCCGGCGCGGCCGAGACGCCCGCAGGCACCTGCACCTCCACCCGGGTGTAGTCCTCGATCTCACCGAGCGCCAACCGGACCACGTCGGCCAGCGGCACCGGCGCGGTGTGCGCGTCGGCCCCGGCCGAGCCGGAGAGCACCACGAGGCTGCCGGCGTTGCGTCGCAACCGGCTGGAGATGTGGTCGAGTCGGTACAGGTGCTCCAGGCGGCCGGGGTCGGCCTCCTGCTGCTCCAGCCGGTCGATCAGCGCGATCTGCCGACCCACCAGGTTCTGGGTACGCCGCCCGACGTGGCCGAACATCTGCGCCACGTTGCGCCGGCCGGCGACCTGCCGCTCGACCAGCTGCGCCGCGGTGTTCTGCACCCGGTCGAAGGCCCGTGCCAGGTCGCCGATCTCGTCCTTGGCGCGGATGTCCACCGGCTCCAGCCGGACCGCTTGAGGTCTCTCCGCCTCGTCGTCGGTGACCCGGACCAGCTCCGCCTCGGCGACCCGGGCGACCCGGTCGGCCGAGCGGGTGAGTCGGGTCAGGGGTCGGGCTACCGTCCGCGCCACCGCCACGCTGAGCAGCACCACCAGCGTCAGGATCAACGCCGTCACGGCACCGACCAGGTACGCGGCGGTCAGCGCCCGCCGCTGCTCGGCCGTCACCTCGGCGAGCACGTCGGCGACCAGCTTCTTCTCGACGAACTGACCGAGCCGGATCATCGTGCGGACGGCCGGGAAGAGCGCCTCGATCGTCACGTCGCGGACCGCGGCGGCCGGATCGCGGGCGCTTCTGATCAGGAAGTCGGGCTTGGTACGCGCGGCCACGGCGGCGTCGTTGAGCTGGGCCACCGTGAGCTGCTCGGGTGTGATCAGGCTGCGGAAGCGCGAGTTGTCGACCATGAGCGCGGCGATGCAGCCCACGTACCCGGCGGTGGTGTCCGGGGTGCCGATCGCCTTGACCAGCAGGCTCAGGGTGGCGCAGGCGCCCAGGCCCTCATCGGCGCGGAGCAGCCCGTCGAGGGCGAGCACCTGCCGGCCCGCCAACGTGTCGGTGTCCACCCCGACCACCAGCCGCAGCGACTCGATGATCCCCTTGTTGACCGGGCCGAACGCGTCCATCACCTGACCCGGGTTGGCGGCCCTGGCCAGGACGGCCGTGCGCAGGTCGATGAGGCTGGACACGCCGTCCAGGGCGTGGTCGACCTGGTCGGTCAGCGCGTCGCTCCGCGCCGCCCGGAGGTCGGCCACCCGGTCGTCCACGTCGGCGGACTTGCGGACCACTTCACTGCGTTCGACCTGGCCGAGCAGGAAGCCGACGGAGAGGACCCGTTCCTGCTGGAGGTCCTGGACCAGGCTGCCGACCCGGCTGGCGAGCCGGACCCGTTCGGCGGTGTCGCCGGCCCGCTGTGCCGCGCCGACCCGGTCGAGCAGCACCGGCACGGCCAGGCCGACCATGCTGAGCAGCGGGATCACCACGAGCAGCGCGAGCTTGCCGCGGATCCGGAGCCTACCGAGCAGCATCGAATGCCCCCCACTGCGCGATCTCCGGGTCACGGGCCGCACCGGCCGGTTGCAGCGCGCGCGGCTCATCGGTCGGCGGTTGCCAGGGGTCGCGGTGCGGTGGGGTGTCGGGGCTGTCCGCGTGGGTCGCGGCGAGGGCGGCCCGACGTCGGGCCCGGCGACCGGCCGCGATCAGCAACGCGGCGAGCCAGCTCAGCAACAGAACGGCGGCGACCCCCGCTCCGGCGGTCAGCCAGCGGTCCCGGTTGAGCCGGTCGATGCGCTCGACCAGCAGCGCGTCCAACTCGGCGAGGATGACCGGCTGAAGTTGGCGGGCCGAGCGGTGCGAGTTGAGCGCGGCGGCACTCAACTGGCTCGGGTTGACCACGCCGGTGTCCTTGCCCGGCACCGAGAACGCGGCAAGCGCCTCCACCGACCGCTGGTAGGTGTCCAGCGGGGTCAGCACGTTGGCACCGAGGTCGGTGCTCTCCGAACCGTCCACGGCCGAGCGCAGGTTGTCGACGAGGTCGGCGGCGGGCGCCAGGGCGGTCACCCGCAGCCCGGTCAGCTCCATCAGGCCGCGCGGTTGCTCGGCGGCCGGCCGGCGGGAGACCAGCGTGCCCAGGTCGGCGAGCCGGCCGGCGGCGACCACCGCCTCGGGCAGTTCCTGGCCGGCGCTGTCCTGGAGGAAGAACGAGTCGGCCTCCGGGTCGCGGACCAGCCCGGAACTCTCCCGGACCTTCCGGTGCAGGGCCAGCAGCAGGTCGGAGACCTCGCCGTACGCGGTGTAGGCGGCCTCCGGGTCGGCCGCGCCCCGGCCGCGCAGCGCCTCCAGCTTGGCCCGTACGCCGGCCCAGCGTTCCTGGCTGAGCAGCTCCCCGCCGATGCGGGCATCCACCGCGGCGGCCTGCTCGACCGCCCCGTTCAACGCCTCCCGTGCGACGGGGCGGCCGTTGATCGCGTTGGACTGGGCCTCCACGAGGGCGTCGGTGACCGCCGCCAGAGCGGTGAGGTACTGCACGCCGAGCCGTTCCCGGGCGGCGAGGTCCCGGTCGTCGGTGGTCTGCCGCCAACTCGACGTGACGAGCAGGCCCAACGGCGCCAACAGTGCTCCGATGAGCAGCAGGGGCAGCAGTCGGCCCAGCGTGGACGGCCGTCGACGGGCCCGCGGCGCGGGGACTGTCATGTGTGTCTCCTCCGGCGTGGGGCGCTGATCGGCGTGGCGTCGGGCTAGCCGACAAGTCCCGTCCACCGGACCGGAAAACTAATCGAACCCCCGACTGGTCAGACCTCACTGGGCGAGTCAGGTTCGCGTCACTTCGAGCCATGTCACCATTTGTCCGCGTTACCGGCACGCTCTGTGTCAGCTGTGGGTGTGACATGGAGGGATCGAGGTGGATATCCGCGGAAGATCGGAATTCACGGGATCCGAACTCAACTCGCTGTGCCGCGTCGGACGTTGCGCGCTCGCACCCCCACCGCGCACCGATCGGGGCAACCGGACGGACGTACGGCGGATCTCAGCCAACGCTCAGGCTGTGGGCCGTACCGTGTGCCGCATGACATCGCCGTCGCCGGCCGCGTGGTTCCGGCGTGCCCTGCCCACCCGCCGCCGCGCGACCGCAGCCGCGGTGGTCGTCGTGCTGTTGGCCGCCGCCGTGACCTGGGCGGTGTGGCCACAGGGACCGGGCGTACGCACCGAGAGCGCGATGCTCACCGTCCGCTCCGGACCGTCCGGCGACCAACCGGTGAACCTGGACACCACCTTCTACCTGCCGGACGACGCCTCGTCCGGTCGGAAGGTGCCAGCGGTGCTGTTGGCGCACGGGTTCGGCGGCACGAAGGAGTCGGTGCGCTCCGACGCGGAGGAGTTCGCCGGTCGCGGCTACGCGGTGCTCACCTGGACCGCGCGGGGTTTCGGCCGCAGCGGCGGGGAGATCCACCTGGACAACCCGGACTACGAGGTACGCGACGCTGAGCGGCTGCTGGACTGGCTGGCCGCTCGGCCGGAGGTGCGCACCGACGCCGCCGGCGATCCGAAGGTCGGTGTGGTCGGGGGCTCGTACGGCGGTGGGTTGGCGTTGCTGCTGGCCGCCCAGGACCGTCGGGTCGACGCGATCGTACCCATGATCACTTGGAACGACCTGTCCCGCGCGTTCCTGCCGGAGAGCACCGGCGGAGCGCCGACCGAGGGCGTGTTCAAGAAGGGCTGGGCCGGCCTCTTCTTCGGCGGCGGCGGCAACGTGGGCTCCGGCCCGGCCGGGCTCTCCGGCGGGACCGCGGCCCAGCCGCAGGGCGCACCGGCGTCGGCCGGCCCGCCCAGCCCCGGACCGGGCGCCGGCCCCGGCAGCGGTCCCGGTGGCGCCCCGGCCGGTGCCGCCGACCCGTCCTGCGGTCGGTTCGCCGCCGACGTGTGCGCCGCGTACCTGCGGATCGCCACCACCGGCCGCGCCGACCAGGCCGCCGTGGACCTGCTGCGCCGCTCCAGCCCGGCGGGTGCGCTGGACCGGATCAAGGCCCCCACCCTGCTGGTGCAGGGCGAGGCGGACACGCTCTTCCCGCTCGGTGAGGCGGACGCGAACGCGCGCGGCATCGCCGCCACCGGCACCCCGGTACGGGTCGCCTGGTTCACCGGCGGACACGACGGTGGCAGTGGACCCCGTTCGGATGAGGACCGGGTGAAGTTCCTGACCGTCCAGTGGCTCGACCACTACGTCAAGGGCGAGGGCGATGCGCCCGGCGACGACTTCACCTGGTCCCGGATCGCCGGCTTCGACGCGCTCGACCGCGGTCTCGTCGCCACCGGTTTCCGCCGCGCCGACTACCCGGGCCTGGCCGGCAACGCCCGCCGGGAGGTGACGGTCACCGGTCCGGCGCAGCCGATCGCGAACCCGCCGAACGGCAACCCGGCCGCCATCTCCTCGATCCCATTCGCGGGCGGGCTCACGTCGCTGCTGGACGGGGTGGCCGGCGACGTGCCCGGCCAGCACGCCCGGTTCGAGTCGACCCCGCTGACCGAGGCGGTCGACGTGGCCGGTGCGCCCACCGTCACAGTGCGGGCCGCGTCGCCGACCGGCGAGGCGGTGCTCTTCGTCAAGCTCTACGACGTCGACCCAGACGGCGCGGCCACCCTGCCGAACGGCCTGGTCGCCCCGATCCGGCTCACCGGCCTACCGCAGCAGGTGCAGGACGCCCGCCCGGTCACCGTGACGCTGCCCGGGATCGTCCGCCGGGTGGAGGCCGGGCACCGGCTGCGACTGGTGGTGGCCACCTCCGACCAGGCGTACACCACGCCCGCCGAGCCGACCGTCTACACGGTGGCCGCGGACGGCGCGGTCAGCCTGCCCACGGTCAGCGGTGAGCCGATCCCCACCGCGGCGACGATCTGGCGCTGGGTGCTCGCCGGCCTGCTCGCCGCCATCGTGATCGGGCTCGTCGTGGTCGTCGCCCTGGTCCGCCGCCGGCACCGCCGCCAGGACCGGTCGGTGCATCCGGAGTACGCGGACACCCCGCTGGCCGTGCGCGCACTGCGCAAGGAGTACGCGGACGGCTTCGTCGCCGTGTCGAACGTGGACTTCGAGGTGCACCCCGGTCAGGTCGTGGGTCTGCTCGGGCCGAACGGTGCCGGCAAGACCACCACCCTGCGGGTGCTGATGGGGTTGACCCAGCCGACCGCCGGGGAGATCTACGTCTTCGGTCGTCGGCTGGTGCCCGGCTCGCCGGTGCTGTCCCGGATCGGGGCGTTGGTGGAGGGGCCGGGCTTCCTGCCGCACCTGTCGGGTCTGGACAACCTGAAGGCGTACTGGCGGGCCACCGGGCGGCCGTGGGAGGACGCCCAGTTCGACGCGGCGCTGGAGATCGCCGGGCTGGGTGACTCCGTGCACCGGAGGATCAAGAACTACAGCCACGGGATGCGCCAGCGTCTCGCCATCGCCCAGGCCATGCTCGGCCTTCCCGAACTGCTGGTGTTGGACGAGCCGACCGACGGGCTCGACCCGCCGCAGATCGCCGAGATGCGCCGGGTGCTCCAGCGGTACGCCACGGACGGCCGGGCGGTGCTGGTCTCCAGTCACCTGCTGGCCGAGGTGGAGCAGACGTGCACGCACGCGGTGGTGGTGAACAAGGGCCGGATCGTGGCGTCCGGGCCGGTGGACGAGATCGTGGGCGAGTCGCCGAGCGTGCTCTTCGACGTCACCGACCCGGTGGCGGCGCGGGCGGTGCTGGACCGGCTGCACGGGGTTCGCGTGTTGCCGGAGAGCGACGGCCAACTGGTGGTCGACACCAACGGCACGGCCCGCAGCGAGGTGGTGGCGGAGCTGGTGCGCGCCGGCATCGGGGTGGACCGGGTGGTGCCTCGGCGGCGCCTGGAGGACGCGTTCCTCGCCCTGGTGGGCGAGAACTCTCGGGGAAGCGGTGACCGGTGATGATTGTTACTGACGCGGGTGAGGCCCGTGGCTACCGGCCGTCGGCCACCATGCCGTTCGTGGCGGAGTTCCGTCGGCAGGCGTCCCGGCGGCGGACCCAGCTGGCGCTCGGGTTCATGGTGCTGCTGCCGCTGATCATCCTGATCGCGTTCCAGTTCAACTCCGGTGGCGACGACGACAACGGCAACAACGAGTTCGCCAGCCTGGTCGACCTGGCCACCTCCGGCGGGCTCAACTTCACCCTGTTCTCGATCTTCGTGTCGGCGTCGTTCCTGCTGGTGGTGGTCGTCGCGCTGTTCTGCGGCGACACGGTGGCCAGCGAGGCGAGCTGGGGCAGCCTGCGCTATCTGCTGGCCATCCCGGTGCCCCGGGCGCGGCTGCTGACGGTGAAGCTGGTGGTCGCGCTCGCGTACTCGGGACTGGCCCTGCTGCTGTTGGCAGGCACCGCGTTGCTCGCCGGTACCCTGCGCTACGGCTGGTCGCCGCTGCGCAGCACGGTCGCCGCCGAGCTGGAACCCACCGAAGGGCTGCTCCGGTTGCTGGCCGTGCTGGGCTACCTGGCGGTCGTACTGCTGGTGGTGGCCGGCCTGGCGTTCCTGCTGTCGGTCACCACGGACGCCGCGCTGGGCGCGGTGGGTGGCGCTGTGCTGCTCTGGATCCTGTCCAGCATCCTGGACCAGATCACCGCGCTGGGCGCGCTGCGCGACTTCCTGCCCACCCACTTCAGCACCGCCTGGCTGGGGTTGCTGTCGACTCCGGTGCAGACCGACGACGTGGTGCGCGGCTGCATCTCGGCGATCAGCTACGCGACGCTGTTCTGGGGGTTGGCGTTCTGGCGCTTCACTCGAAAGGACATCACGTCGTAGCGGGTCGGCTCACAGTCGGCTGTCGGGTGGGCTCACCGACGACGGCACCGCGCTCGGCGCCGGCGGCGGGGCCGGCTGGCTCGGCACCGGCGTGGACGGGTCGGCCTTCTTCCAGGCGCTGACGCCGATCCGGCCGGTGTTGCCAAGGTCGATCGGCCCGTCCGGGTCCACCTCTTCGGCCGGCTGCCCGGCGGCGGGCGCCACCGTCAGGAACTCGCCGTTGGTGGCCACCACCGTCGAGTCGGTGACCAGGTTGCGCCAGAGCACCACGGCGGTGGCCCGCTCCCCGGCGGCGAGGGTGACCTGCCGGGGCGGCTGGTCGAAGCCCGAGGTGATCTCCTTGGCGCCGTTGACCACCCGCAGCATGATCGGCTCGCGCGCTTCGTCGAACACGTGCAGCACCGGGTACCCGTTGAGCTGGTAGGGGCGCTCGCCGCAGTTGACCAACTCCAGGCCGAGGGCGCGCAGACCCATCGCGGCGTCCCCGCCGGTCGACCGGATCCGAACACCGGTGGCCGGGCACTCGGCCAGCGGGTCGACGCTCCCCGACGGACTTGCGGCGGTGGTGGGCGCGGTAAGTGGTCGCGGGCCGTCCGGGCCGCCCTGGCCGCGATGGTCGCCAGGTATACACGCGCCGAGAGTGAGAGCCGCCATGACCGCCGTGACCGTCGCGGACGCCGTGCTGACCCGTCGCCGCGCTGCCGTCCCGCGAGAGATCATCAGTAGATCCTCGCCCACGAAGAACCCACACCGTCACCCCGCCCCCCGCCCCCCGCCCCCCGCCCCCCGCCCCCCGCCCCCCGCCCCCGCCCGCGCCCCCGCCCGCGCCGATCTTGCAGTTTCAGTCGCCGATATGCGCGGAATGCCCCGCTATCTCACGACAACAAGTGCAAGATCGCGAAGAAGGGGGCAGGTCTCACCCGCCGCCGCCGCCGTGCGGGCTGCCGCCGTGTGGGCCTGGGTGGGGCGGTGTCAGTCAGGCCGGCGGGCGCTGGGTGAGGACGGCGTCCAGTAGGCCGGGGTAGAGCTTGTCCAGCTCGTCCCGGCGCAGCCGGACCAGTCGGCTGGTGCCGGCGGCCCGGGTGCGGGTCAGGCCCGCCTCGCGCAGCACCCTGAGGTGGTGGCTCCGGGTCGCCTTGGAGACGCCGAAGTCGAAGCTGCCGCAGGCGGCCTCGCCGCCCTCGGCGAGCGCCCGGACGATCTGTAGCCGCACGTCGTCGGCGAGTGCGGCCAACACGTTGGTGACCGGTACGGCGGTCAGTTCGGGTTCGTGCGGCTCCATGTGACCAGTGTAACCCTTGTTCGACAATAATCGAACAACACCCTATGGTCGGTGTCGTTGGTTCGACGATACTCGAACATTGGAGTTGCCGATGCGATCCCGCGCCACCGCGTACCCACTGGTCGCCGTGCTCGGCTGGGGAGTGATGTTCCCGATCCTGGCCAGCGCGCTCGACCGGGTCGACCCGCTCAACCTGACCACCGCGCGCTACCTGCTGGCCGCCGTCGTCCTGGTCGCCATCCTGCTGCTCCGCGAGGGTGCCGGCGCGCTGCGGCACGGTGGCCGGGCGCTGGAGGTGGTGGTGCTCGGAGTGGTCGGCTTCGCGGGCTTCAACCTGCTCACCAACCTGGCGCTCGAACACGCCGCCCCGCAGCAGATCTCACTCTTCGTGGCCACCACTCCGGTGATCACCCAACTCGTCCGCTGGGCTCGCGACGGCGTACGCCCGAAGCCGCTCCTGCTGGCCCTCTCCCTGGTGGCGCTCCTCGGAGTCGGCCTGGTGATCACGCGCGGGAGCCTGGCCGGGCTCGGCCAGTTCGGCCTCGGTGGGCTGATGATGATCGGCGCGGTGCTGGGCTGGGGCATCTACACCCACGGTGCCAGCCGGTTCGGCGAGTGGTCGCCGCTGCGCTTCACCACCCTGACCGCGCTCGCCGGCACGGCCGCCATGCTCGCCCTGAGCATCGGCGCCGACGCCGTCGGCTGGCAGCACGCGCCGGCCGCCGCCGACCTCGTGGCGATCGCCCCGCAGTTGGCGTACGCCGTGTTCGTGGGCGCCGTGATCGCGGTCCTGGCCTGGAACACCGGGGTGCAGCGACTCGGTGCCGCCAACGCCGCGCTGTTCATGAACCTGGTCCCGGTGACCACCTTCGCGGTGCAGATCGCCCGCGGCTACCGCCCGGAGCCCGTCGAGCTGGTCGGGGCCGCCATCACGATCGCCGCCCTGATCGCCGCGAACCTCGCCGCCCGCCCCCGACCCCGGGCCAGCTCGCTGCCCCAGTCGACCGCGGTCACTGATCCGATCGCGGTGACCGACCCGGTGGCCGTGAGCGCGCGCTGACCCGTCGACCCGAACGACGGCGGCAGGGACAGCCCAGGTGGTGCATCCGTGGCAGGATGAACCGCCAGGACCAGCCGTTTCCATCGATCGCTGGATGTCTGGTGAGGGGGCCGTCGTGACGTCGCTCGAAACCGAGGCCATGCGCAAGGCCGGCCAGGCGATCAGCGCCGACGCGAAATCATTCGCCGATACGGTGCTGCCCAGGATCGCCTCGCTGACACTGCCCCGGGATGCCTTTCCGATGTTCGCCTGGAACCTGCCCGACGACTACGAGCGTGTCCGGCAGGGCGTGGACGACGTCGCCGCGGCGCTGCAGAAGACGATGGACTCGATCGGCACCGCACTGACCACCATCGCCACCCACTACGAGGAGCAGGAGCGGGTGCGGGGCGAGAACTTCACATACCAGGATTGAACGGAGCCGCGATGTCCGACTCCTCGCTCTACTCCGACCGACTCGACGGCGACACCACCGAAAACCTCTGGGTGTTGGTCGGTGTCCTCGGCACCGCGCTCGCCGCGGCCGTCTGGCCCACCGGTGGCGGTCCGGCGGTGGTGGCCAGCCTCACCGCACTCGTCGAGATCAACATCCGCACGCCGGACCCGTGGGACAAGGGTTCCGAGGCGTGGAACGACATGAGCGACGTGTTCGAGCAGTGCAAGGCGGGCCTGACCCGGGCGCGCGGTGACGTCGACACCTACTGGGCCGATCAGGGCGCCGAGGCGTTCAAGGCGTTCCTGGAAACGCGCATCGAGCCCGCACTCGACGCGATCGCGCAGGCGGCGAGCAACGTACGGAACATGTGCGACGACATGTGGTGGGGCCTGACCACGAACCTGGTCAGCTACATCAGCGTCACGGGCGCGGCGCTGGTGGCCGCCGGTGTGGCCTACGCTTCCGGCCCTTATACGCCGGCCGTGCAGTGGGCGATCGTCGGAGCATGGGCGGCGTTCGCCATCACGACGCTCACCGCGGTGCTGACCTTCGTGCAGCAGGTGTGGACGGCTGGGCGTGACGTCGGCGACGCCTTCAGCGTTCTGGAGAACATGTTCACAAGCGACAGTGACCGGATCGACACCACGAGCCTGCAACTGCCCGAGCAGGTCCGGGTTCGCATCGCCGAGCCGAAGGGGTGGGTGAAGGAGTGAGCGACGTACCAGCGTTCGAGCACGCGGCGCGCGAGGCGGAACGCGCGGCCCTGACCGGCGGGTCGCTGCGAGCGATGACCGATCAGCTCAACGGGGTCCTCGCCCGGATCAGCGCGGCACAGGAGGCGGTCTACGAGGGCACTGACGACTCGGGCACCGTGGTGGTCAGGGCCACCGGGGCCGGCCGGGTCGAAGACGTCTACCTCAGCCCGCAGGCGTTCCGCGACCTCGACGCGCAGGCCCTCGGGGCAGCGTGCGTGACCGCCGTGGGTGACGCGAGGATGCGCGCCGCCCAGGCCCTGACCGCGACGATCGCCGAGGTCTCCGGGCAGCCCGCTCCGGTCGACGTTCCCGCACCAGCGCCGCAGGCGTACGACCCGGCGTCGGCCGCCGAGGCACTGCGTACCGCCGCCCGGAGGGCCGGATGAACCCCGATGCCCTCTCGGCGATCCGTCGTGACATCGCCGCCGCGATGGAGTCGGCGGCGGATTTCGTCGAGCGGCCGACGGGCGACCAGTATCAGGGTGCGGCCGGCGACGGCGCGGTGATCGCAACCGTCGGCATCGGCGGTCAGCTGCTCGACGTACGGATCACACCGCAGGCCCGGCGTTCCGTGGACAACCTCACCCTCGGCGAGCACGTACGCGACGCGATTCGAGCCGCCGAGGCCGAAGCCGAGCAGGCCCGCAACGCCCTGCTCGGGTCGCTGACCATCGGCGGCCGCTCGGTCGCCGAGATCCTGGCCGACCCGGGCGCCGCGATGCCCGGCACCGTTCGACCGCGGTGGCAGCGATGACCCCCGCGCAGCGCGCCGTGGTCGTCATGGTGTCCGTGGTGGTCGCGCTTCTCGTCGTGTCGGGTGCGGTCTGGCTGCTCGCCGGCGGTGACCGGCCCACGGGTGGCGCCATCGCCACTGCGGGCTGGGTTCTCGTGGCCCTACTGGCCGTCTTCGGGGCCGTCGCGGTCTACCTCGGGCGTCGACGCCGCCGCTGACCAGCAGCGCACGCCACCCGCCGGGATACCGGCGGTTCGCTCACACCGTGGGATCTGCGGTAGCAGCGGCCGACAGCGTTGTCCTAGACTCGACGGCACAACTGAATACCTCATCCAGAGGGGCTGAGGGATACGGCCCGACGACGCCCCGGCAACCACCCCGCGCGCTCACCGCTGAGCGACCCGCGGGGCAGGTGCCAATTCCGTCCCCGCCGCACCGTGCGATGCGGGGAAAGATGAGAGGACTCTCGACATGACGTCGACGCTCGTCACCTCCGGCATTGACACCTCCGCCAGCCCCGCCCGCGCCCTGGTCTGCCGTGCCTGTTCGGCCCGCTACCCGCTCGCCGCCCAGCACGCCTGTTACGAGTGTTTCGGCCCGCTGGAAGTCGACTACGACACCGCCGCACTGGCCACCGTCACCCGCGAGCAGATCGAGGCCGGCCCGAACAACATCTGGCGGTACGCCGCACTGCTCCCCGCCGGTCAGGACCCGGCCACCCGGGTCACCCTCGACCCGGGGCTGACCCCACTGGTGGCGGCCCCGCTCCTCGCCGCCGAGTTGGGCATCACCGCGCCGCTCTGGGTCAAGGACGACAGCGCCAACCCCACCCACTCGTTCAAGGACCGGGTCGTCTCGGTGGCGCTCACCGCAGCCAAGGCGCTCGGCTTCACCCGGTTCGCCTGCGCGTCGACCGGCAACCTGGCCAACTCGGTGGCCGCCCACGCCGCCCGCGCCGGGGTGCCCTCGGTGGTCTTCATCCCCAGCGACCTGGAGCAGGGCAAGGTCATCACCACCGCCGTCTACGGCGGCGAGCTGGTCGCCATCGACGGCTCGTACGACGATGTCAACCGGCTCTGCGGCGAGCTGGTGGAGACCGACGAGTTCGAGGACACCGCGTTCGTCAACGTGAACGTCCGGCCGTACTACGCGGAGGGCTCCAAGACCCTCGGCTACGAGGTGGCCGAGCAGCTCGGCTGGCGGATCCCCGCGCAGGTGGTCATCCCGATGGCCAGCGGCGAGCTGCTCACCAAGATTGACAAGGCGTTCTCGGAGCTGGTGGAGATCGGCCTGGTCGAGGCACCGGCCGACGGCTGGAAGGTCTTCGGCGCGCAGTCCGCCGGCTGCAACCCGATCGCCGTCGCCCTGCACGCCGAGACCGACACGATCATCCCGGTCAAGCCCACCGGCATCGCCAAGTCGCTCAACATCGGCGACCCGGCGGCCGGCCTCTACGCCCTGGAGGCGGTCCGCCGCACCGGCGGCTGGATGGAGTACGTCGACGACGACGAGATCCGTGCGGGCATCCGCGACCTGGCCCGGACCACCGGGGTCTTCGCGGAAACCGCGGGTGGGGTGACCGTGGCCGTACTGCGCAAGCTGGTCGAGTCCGGTCGGCTCGACCCGACGGCCGAGACCGTCGTTTTCAACACCGGCGAGGGCCTGAAGACGATCGACGCGGTGGCCGGCCAGGTCGGGCCGACCCACCACATCAAGCCCTCGCTGCGCGCCGCCCGCGACGCTGGCCTCCTCGGCTGACCTCGGGGGCCGAGTGGATCAGTCGGTAACTGGGTTTTCGCTGTGAGTGTGGAAAACCCGCCGCTACGGACTTGACGACAGGAACCGGACGGCGCAAGATGCTCCGTGCGGGAGGGCATTTCGCCGAAGACTTTTGAAGTTCTTGCGACCCAACGCCGGAGGCGTTGTGCGAGTGCCCCTCCCGACCACGTTCGATCGGGCCAGCGATTAATTCGCTGGCCCGATCGCTTTTCCGAGGCGCACGCTCACCGGCATGAGCATCACCATCGCGTCGTTCGACGGCGCCGACCGGACTTCCGTCGACGAGGCGTACCGGATCGGGGTGGCGGTCAACGACGGGGATCTGCCGGACCTGCCGCCCTTCTGCCGGCGCCGCTTCGACGCGCTGTTCCACACGCCGTTGCCCGGCACCCGGACGCTCTGGGCGCTGGCCCGACTGCACGGCGTCCCGGCCGGCTTCCTACAACTGGACCTGCCGCAGCTCGACAACACCGACAACGCCACCGTCGAGCTGAAGGTGCGCCCGGAGCTGCGGCGCCGGGGCGTCGGTCGGGCACTGCACGAGTACGGCGTACGGGTCCTGCGCGAGCACGGGCGCAAGCGGGTCGTCGGGCTGACCGTCTCCGCGTTGCCCGACGGGCCGCCCCGGAGCGTGGCGGGCGACGCGTTCGCCGCGTCGACCGGCGCCCAAGCCGTGTTGGTCGAGGTGCGTCGCCGGCTGGAGATCGCCGACATCGACCGGGTCGCGCTCCGCGCGGCACTCGTCGAGGCCCAGCCCAGGGCCGCGGGGTACCGATCGGTGTGCTGGCAGGGCGCCACCCCGCAGGAGTATCTGACGGACATCGCCTACCTCGACGGCCGGCTGATGATGGACGCGCCCCTCGGTGACATGCAGTGGGAGCCGGAGCAGGTGGACGCCGAGCGCATCCGCGGCACCGATCGGGCCCTGGAGGCCAAGGGCCGCCGGCGGTACCACCTCGCAATGCGGCACGAGGCTTCCGGCCGGCTGGTCGCCTGGACACTCCTGGAGGTTGGCGCCTCCGCCGACTGGCACGCGTTCCAGCAGATCACCATCGTCGACCCGGCCCACCGTGGGCACCGGCTCGGCCTCATCGCCAAGGCGGAGAATCTGCACCATCTGCTCACCCACGAGCCGGCGGTGCGGAGCATCGACACCATCAACGCCGCCAGCAACAGCTACATGGTGGCGATCAACGAGCAGCTCGGCTTCCACCCGGTGGACTCCTGGACCGACTGGCAGCTCACCCTCTGAGGCAGCCGTTCACTCGGCCGTTTGTTCCAGGCGCCCGACCAGCTCGCGGATCGCGGCGTGGAAGTCGTCGTCCGGTGTGAACCGGTGGCCCTGCACCGGTGGGGGCACGGTGTCGGTCGGTGGGATGAGCAGTCCCTTCGGATCCCGTACCCGACGGTCGACCCGGGCGGCCGGGTCGTCGGATCCCTGAACGAACGGGACGAACACCGGTCCGCCCACCGCGTCGGTGTACCGCCACAGGTTGATCCACCGCCAGGCCAACCGACTGCCGACCTCGCGCACCATCTCGTCGCTGACGTACGCGGGGAAGATCCGCCGGTACCGGTTGCCGAGCGGAGAGCCGTAGGTGAGCAGGGCCACCCGCCGGCGGCAGTGGTCGGGGAGTTGGAGGACCGTCACGGCCGCGAGCACGCTGCCGTGGCTCTGCCCGGACAGCACCACCCCGTTCCCGTCGGCGGTGAGCTGGCCGATCCGGCGGGTCAGCTCCGGTACCGCCCGCTCGACGTAGCAGGGCGGGGCGAGTGGATGCGCGGCACGCGGCCAGAAGGTGGCCAGCTCCCAGAGCACCCCGACCAGCCGGATCGCGCCGGATCGGTAGGCGACAAGTCCCATCACGGCGAGGACCGTGGCGAACAGCCCGATCAGCAGGGCCCCCAGGTCGGTCACGAAGATCACCGGGCGGGCCAGCGACTCGCCGCCGAGTCGTCGAGCGAGCGCACCCGGGCCGGGACCGATCACCGAGAGCCCGGCCGCCGCCAACGTGAGCAGTGCCAACACCACGTACGCGGTGGCCAGCAGCGGCCCGAGCCGATCCGTCAGCCGGGCTCGCACGATCGCGTCGCGGACGGCCCGGACCCGTTCCGGGGTCGCCCGGGAGGCCTCCGGATAGTCCCGCCGGACCAGTTCCTCGGCCTCCCGACGGCGGCGATTCCGGCGAATCCGGGGTACGAGCAGGGCCGTCACGACCACCAGGAGCACGGCCAGGGTGAAGCCGAGGGTGACCCACCGGTAGGCGATCGGCGGCGACAGCGGCGGCGCCCCGGGCGGCAGCGGCCGGGCGGGCGTCGGGCTGGAACCACGGTCCAGATACTCGGCGAGGCCGTAGGTCAGCCCGGAGGAGTAGGCGACGCCCAGCCCGATCGCGACGGTTGTCAGCACCGGCGCGCCCAGACCGGCCAGCAGGAAGAAGGGGCGAGGCAGGGCGCGGCGCTGCACCACCACCAGGCCGAGCATCGCGAGCAGCGCCACCTGCCCGGCGAACAACCCGGAGACCGCCATCCCGTACCCCGGCAACATTCCCTCGGCCGTCCACGGCGGCCGTGGCAGCAACGCGTACCCCAGGGTCAGTGCGGTGAGCGCGATGGCCGCCCAGCGGATCGTCCGCGCGCTGCGCTGGTCGGTCTCTCCGCGCCGCTCGATCGCCGGCCGGCAGAGCAGCACCACCGCGCCGGCGAGCAGCGCCACGTCCGCGCCCAGCAGCAGCCAGCCGGGCACTGTGGCGTCGTGCGGTGCCAACGCCAGCAGCAGAGTGATGTCGAGCGTGCCCAACGCCACCGCGACGTGGACCGAGCGCAGTCGGCGCAGCAGCGAGCGGGTGTCCCAGAAGGCGGGCGCGTCGAGCCGGTCCGCACCCACCCCGGGCGGGTGGTCGCTGTCCTCGGGGAGCTGCCAGGTCCGGGCACCGAGCCGCCAGATCAGGACGATCGCGATGATCGGTGGTACGGCCAGCAGCGCGAGCCGCTGCCCGGGCGGCACGCCACCCAGCCAGGACAGCTCCCGCCGCCCCTCCAGACACCTCGGGTAGGCCGCGCACTGCCAGGCGATCAGATCGAGGGACACCCCGACTGTGGAGAGCACGTACATAGCGGTCATCGTCGCGGCCAGCAGTCGGCACAGCGCCCGCGCCGCACGGCCGCCGCGACCGGTGACCGGCAGCATCCATACCGCGATGTTGCTGAGCATGAACGGCAGGAGCAGGACAAGGGAGAACGTCCGGGTCGCCGTGCCGCCGGTCAACCGGCTCCAGCGGTACGCCTCAAGCGTCACCCCGTCGCGGTCGGCGGGGGCACCGTAGCCGGGCCGCGGCCGGTAGAAGCCGGCGTTGTCGTCTCCGGCGACCCGTGCGACGATCGGCCGGTCGAGGATCGCCTCGGGCCCCTTGTCGGCGACCCCGTGCACCCGGATCTCGGTGATCCTCACCCGCCGCCCTCCCCTGGCCGGCTTCTCCTGGCCGAAGGCCCGCGGTTACCCGCTGCCGTCACCAGCAACCCCGCGGCCCTTGGCGCTTCCGCTCCGGAACTCGACTGCGGCATGAGCCGCTGTCGGGCATTCGCGCTACTGCTCGCGGACCGGACTCAGGCATGAGCCGCTGTCGGGCATTCGCGCTACTGCTCGCGGACCGGACTCAGGCATGATGGCGGGCATGACGGAGACCCCGCATCCCCTGTACGACAGGCACGCCGACACCCTCAACCGTGCGCTGACCGCGATCACGGAGCGGGGCTACTGGTCCGCCTACCCCGAATCCCCCAGCCCCCGGGTGTACGGCGAGACCGCCGCCGCCGACGGCAAGGCCGCCTTCGAGGCGTACCTCGCTGGTGACTTTCCGCTCGACCAGCCCGGCGCTGGCGCCCGGGTCGCGACCGAGACGAGCCCGTTCGGGGTGGATTTGGCGGTGCGGTACCCGCACGCCGGCCCCGGCGAACTGGTCAACGCCGCCTCCGCCGCGCTGCCGGCCTGGCGCGACGCCGGCCCGCAGGCCCGGGTGGGCGTCTGCCTGGAGATCCTCGACCGGCTGCACAAGCACATCTTCGAGCTGGCAAACGCGGTGCAGTTCACCAGCGGGCAGGCGTTCGTGATGGCCTTCCAGGCCGGCGGCGCACACGCGCTGGACCGGGCGCTGGAAGCGCTGGCGTACGCGTACGCCGAGATGACCCGGCACCCGGGCACGGCGGGCTGGGAGAAGGCCGCCGGCAAGGGTGACCCGCTGCGGATGACCAAGACGTTCCACGTGGTGCCGCGCGGGGTGGCGCTGGTGATCGGCTGCAACACCTTCCCGACCTGGAACTCGTACCCCGGGCTGTTCGCCTCGCTGGTCACCGGCAACCCGGTGATCGTCAAGCCGCACCCGCGCGCGGTGCTGCCGCTGGCCATCACCGTGAAGTACGCCCGGGAGGTGCTCGCCGAGGCCGGGTTCGACCCGAACCTGATCATGCTGGCGGCCGAGGCGCCCGGTGAGAAGCTCGCCAGCGACCTGGCCCTGCACCGCTCCGTCAAGATCGTCGACTTCACCGGCTCCACCGAGTACGGCGACTGGCTGGAGACGCACGCCCGGCAGGCATCGGTCTACACCGAGAAGGCCGGCCTCAACACCGTCGTCATCGACTCCACCGACGACTTCGCCGGCATGTGCCGCAACCTCGGTTTCACGCTGACCCTCTACAGCGGGCAGATGTGCACCACCTCGCAGAACATCCTCATCCCGGCCGGGGGCATCGAGACCGACCAGGGGCACAAGAGCTTCGACGAGGTGGCCGGCGGGATCGCCGCCGCGGTCGGCAAGCTCACCGCCGACCCGGCCCGAGGCGTGGAACTGACCGGCGCCATCGTCAACGACGGGGTGCTGGAGCGACTGGCCGAAGTGACCAAGGTCGGCGAGCCGGTGCTGGAGTCGCGGGCCGTGACCCACCCGTCGTACGCCGACGCCGTGGTGCGCACCCCGACGATCGTGAAGCTGACCGCGGACGACGCGGACACGTACGGCCGGGAATGGTTCGGGCCGATCTCGTTCGCCATCGCCACCGACTCCACCGCGCACAGCCTGGAACTGCTGCGCCGGACGGTCGGCGAGAAGGGCGCGCTCACCGCCGGGGTCTACTCGACGGACGAGACCGTGCTCGACGCGACCGAGGCGGTGGCGGTCGAGGTCGGGGTGCACCTCTCCTGCAACCTCACCGGCGGCGTCTTCGTCAACCAGTCGGCGGCGTTCTCCGACTTCCACGGCAGTGGGGCCAACGCGGCGGCCAACTCGGCGCTGACGGACGGGGCGTACGTGGCCAACCGATTCCGGATCGTGCAGTCTCGGCGGCACGTCTGAGTTTCGGTAGCTACTCTCGGTGATCAAGAGGTTTGCGTCAACGCCAGCTCTGTTTCTGACGCAAACCTCTTGATCACCGGACCAGGGGTCAGGCTGGGCGGCGCATTTGTAGTTCGGTGAGGGCTGGGATGGTGGGGTGGGGGACCCGTACCCCGGTGTCCTTGAAGCCCAGGCGCTGGTAGGCGCGGTAGGCGCGGTCGTTGCCCACCACCACTTCCAGCAGCAGCTCCGGTCGGCCACAGGCTCGCGACCAGGCGGCCACCCCGTCGATCAACTCGCCGAGCAGTCCGCTGCCGCGCCAGGTCGGCGTGACGTACACGGCGTAGATCACGGTCAGCCCGGGTTCGTTCGGAGCGGTCGTGCCACCGGCGTGCCCGACCAGCCGGCCGCCCGGGTCGGCGATGAACTGCGCGTTGCTGAGACCGGCCGAGGTGTACGCCACCCGGGCGGCGAACTCGTTGTGCGGTCGGGCCGCCGCGTCCGCCAGGGTCTCCAGGAAGGCCAACGGCGCGTCGGCCAGCATCTCCAGGCGCAGCGCCCGCATCCGGGCGGCGTCCTCCGGCCGGACCCGGCGGATCTCCGCGAGCCGCGGGGCCGGCGAGCCGATATCGGTGGTCATGTCCGCATGCCTACCACAGCGGATGGACGCGGTTTCCGTGAGCTGTGCCCGGTTGCCGTCACCGCCCGGCGGCCCTTTGGCCCACTCGTAATGACGCGCGCGAATCCCGGCGGATCGGGAACCCGGCTGATCATTGCGGTTGAGACGCCCCGAAGTGTGTCCGATTTGTGGCCGTGCGCGGCCGTCACTGCTCGTGTAACGTGCGATTTCGGTCACCTGACTCAATGGCGGTCATCGATTGCTGAGTCGGTGGTCGGGGCGCCCGGCCGCGCCGTGCGCCGGGTCAGGCAAGACCGCGCAGAGTGAGGGAAGTGCACCGTGGCACAGGGCACCGTGAAGTGGTTCAACGCCGAAAAGGGCTACGGCTTCATCGCCGTCGACGGCGGTCAGGACGTGTTCGTCCACTTCTCCGCGATCGAAATGGACGGTTACAAGGCGCTGGACGACGGTCAGCGGGTCGAGTTCGAGGTTGCCCAGGGCCAGAAGGGTCCGCAGGCAGAGCACGTACGCGTCATCGGCTGAGCTTCCTGGCCGATCGGCCCGTGATTCGGGGCTGCGGCAGGGGCGCGTAGCCGGGAAGATCGTGAACCGTTCCAGCCGATGCCGAGGAGCGTTCATGACCGACCAGCCACCCCCGCCCACTCCGTCCCCCGGGTCGGGGGAGCCGGACCCGTCCGACCCGTCCTCGCCCGTCGGCGACCCTGGCCACGCCGGTCCGCCGCCTGGTTGGGGGCCGGGCGCGCATCCGGCTGGTCCGCCCGCCGGTCAGGCCGGTCCGCCGCCTGGTTGGGGGCCGGGCATGCATCCGGCTGGTCCGCCCGCCGGTCAGGCCGGTCCGCCGCCTGGCTGGGATCCCGCGCAGGGCGCCTGGGGTGCGTCTCCGCCGCCGCAGGGCTGGGCGTTCCCGCCCACCGGGGGTTACCCGCCCGGGTCGGGCCCCTATGGCGGGCAGCCGTGGTATCCGGGGCAGCCGGTTGGCTGGTACCCGCCGGGTTACGGGTTCGACCCGAACGACGCCCTGGTCACGCCGCCCGGCGCCGGCATCGGCGGCTGGTTCGGCCGGTGCGGGGGAGCGCTGCGTCGGGGCTGGCGACAGTTGGTGCCGATCATGCTGCTCACCCAGGTGTTGCCGGCGGCGGTGCTCTCGGTGATCGCCCTCGGGGTGGACCCGTCGGCGAAGTGGGCCGCCCAGGCCGAGTCGAATCCGAGCCCCGTGCTCCCGGACAACTTCGCCGCCGAGCTGGGGAGCCTCCTTCTCGTCCTGGTCGGCGGCAGTCTGTTGGTGGGCGTGGTGCAGGCCGTCGGGTGGGCCTCGGGCAGCTGGGTGATCACCCGGCAGGCCGCCGGCCAGCCGGCCAGCCTGGAGTCGGCGCTGCGTTACGGCCTTCGTCGCGCGCTCGGGCTGTGGGGCTGGACCCTGTTGATCAGCCTGCTCATCGGCGTCGGTGTCTGTTTCTGCGTGCTGCCGGCCATCTATCTGGCGTTCGCGCTGAGCATGGCCGGCCCGGTCTACCTCTTCGAACGCCACAACCCGATCGGTCGCTCGTTCCGGATGTTCCACGACCGGCTGGGCCTGCTGCTCGGTCGGGTGGCCCTGGTGGCGCTGGCGGTGATCGTCGTCAGTGTGGTCTCCAGCTCGCTGGAGGGGGTGGGCACCCCGGCGTTCGGTACGGATCCGTTCGCGTCGCCGGGTACCGCGGCCGGGGCGGTGGTGGTGATCGGGATCACCGCCGTGTTGGCCCTGCCGGCCCACCTCGCCCAGTTGGTCGGTCTGTTGGTGACATACGCCGAGCAGCGCGCCCATGAGGCGCCGGTGAACACTCCCGGACTGGCCGCGGAACTCGGCTGAGCGGCCCCATCGTGCTTGCACTCGGCAGGGGAGAGTGCTAAACAAGTCATTGGCACTCGCATACCGTGAGTGCCAACGGTCGGGACGGTGGGGCCAGGTTGCACCGGTGTGGAGACACCGGGGCAGCACATGGCCGGTCGTCGCGGGCTATCCGGCCCGGCCGAAGGACGTCGTCGTCGCCAGGTGGCGACGTCCCTAGGTGCGCACACCAGGCGGCCCATCCGGGGCACACATCTCGGGTGGCCCGTGAGTGTCCAGGAGGACAACGCCGTATGGCCAAGATGATCGCTTTCGACGAAGAGGCTCGCCGCGGCCTCGAGCGGGGCATGAACCAGCTCGCCGACGCCGTAAAGGTGACCCTCGGCCCGAAGGGCCGCAACGTCGTGCTCGAGAAGAAGTGGGGTGCCCCCACCATCACCAACGATGGTGTGAGCATCGCCAAGGAGATCGAGCTCGAGGACCCGTACGAGAAGATCGGCGCTGAGCTGGTCAAGGAGGTCGCCAAGAAGACCGACGACGTTGCCGGTGACGGCACGACGACGGCGACCGTCCTGGCCCAGGCCCTGGTTCGCGAGGGCCTGCGCAACGTGGCCGCTGGCGCCAACCCGATGGCCCTGAAGCGGGGCATCGAGGCTGCGGTCGCGAGCGTCTCGGAGGAGCTGTCCAAGCTCGCCAAGGACGTCGAGACCAAGGAGCAGATCGCCTCCACCGCCTCCATCTCCGCTGGCGACAGCACCGTCGGCGAGATCATCGCCGAGGCGATGGACAAGGTCGGCAAGGAAGGCGTCATCACCGTCGAGGAGAGCAACACCTTCGGGCTGGAGCTGGAGCTCACCGAGGGTATGCGCTTCGACAAGGGCTACATCTCGGCCTACTTCATGACCGACCCGGAGCGTATGGAGGCCGTCTTCGACGACCCGTACATCCTGATCGCCAACAGCAAGATCTCGTCGGTGAAGGACCTGCTCCCGATCCTGGAGAAGGTCATGCAGTCGGGCAAGCCGCTGCTGATCATCGCCGAGGACCTGGAGGGCGAGGCCCTCGCCACCCTGGTGGTCAACAAGGTCCGTGGCACCTTCAAGTCGGTCGCCGTCAAGGCGCCGGGCTTCGGTGACCGCCGCAAGGCCATGCTGACCGACATCGCCATCCTCGCCGGTGGTCAGGTCATCAGCGAGGAGGTCGGCCTCAAGCTCGACGCCGCCAGCCTCGACATGCTGGGCCGCGCCCGCAAGGTCGTGGTGACCAAGGACGAGACCACCATCGTCGACGGTGCCGGTGACGCCGAGCAGATCCAGGGCCGGGTCAACCAGATCCGGGCCGAGATCGACAAGAGCGACTCCGACTACGACCGGGAGAAGCTGCAGGAGCGGCTGGCCAAGCTGGCCGGCGGCGTTGCGGTGATCAAGGTCGGCGCGGCCACCGAGGTCGAGCTCAAGGAGCGCAAGCACCGCATCGAGGACGCCGTTCGCAACGCGAAGGCCGCCGTCGAGGAGGGCATCGTCCCGGGTGGTGGCGTCGCGCTGGTTCAGGCCGGCAAGACCGCCTTCGACAAGCTCGACCTGGTCGGCGACGAGGCGACCGGTGCGAACATCGTCAAGGTCGCGCTGGACGCCCCGCTGCGGCAGATCGCCGTCAACGCCGGCCTCGAGGGCGGCGTCGTGGTGGAGAAGGTCCGTAACCTCGAAGCGGGTCACGGTCTGAACGCCGCCAACGGCGAGTACGTCGACCTGCTGGCCGCGGGCATCATCGACCCGGCCAAGGTGACGCGCTCGGCGCTGCAGAACGCCGCTTCCATCGCGGCGCTCTTCCTCACCACCGAGGCCGTTGTCGCGGACAAGCCGGAGAAGACCCCAGCTGCCCCGGCTGGCCCGGGTGGCGGGGACATGGACTTCTGAGTCCAGTTCCGACACCGAACGGGGCGGGCCGCTGACGCGGTCCGCCCCGTTCGTCGTCAGGTCGGTAGTGGGCGCTGGTTGCGCCGTTTCTGTGCCCGGTTGTACGGCGGAAGCAGTTGGATCGGCGCGTCCACCATCTCCTGCGGCTCCTCGGCCACCGACGGCTCACCGTTGGTGGTCATCTCGGCCAGTTGCTCCGCGTCGCCGTAGTCGAGCCGGTCGAACGGCAGTTGGCCGGGGAGTTCACCCACCGGTTTCCAGGTGATCGGCGGGCCGTCCTCGGTCTGGTTGTCATCCGTGGTCATGGCTGCCTCCTCTACCGAAACGGTAGGGGGCGTCGATGGCCGATGCGGGCGAATGGATCTATGTCCTGTTTGCCCCGGTTACGCCATCGGTAGGGTTCGCCGGTACAAAAAGAACACCCGCTCGATCCGCGCACCCGCGCTGCCCGAGTAGAACGGCACCGGTCCCACCCAGCCAATCTGTGCCCGGTCCAGCCCCGCCGCCCGCTGGTCGCGCAGGCAGCGCCGCAACAGCACCCCACCGATGCCCGACCCCTCCGCGGCCGGCGCGGTGCCCATCGGCCCGAACCAACTCGGCCGGGACGACCCGTACGCGGCGAAGCCCAGCACCTCGCCGTCCCGCTCCGCCAGGTGGCAACCGGCGTCGGCGCGCCCCACCGACCCGGCCAACTCGCCATCCCACGTGCCCCCGAAGGTGGACCGGGCGAACGCCGTCAGCGCCGGCAGGTCCGCTGGCTCCGCCCGGCGTACGGTGACGCCCTGGTCGGCCAGCCGGCGCTCGGCAGCCTCGGTGGACCGCAGTGCCGGCGACCCGTCGTACGACAGGTCCGCGGTCATGTTCCAGCCGGTCCGATCCTGGTGGTAGCCGAGCGCGAGGGCGGCGCAGACCGCCGGCGTGTAGCGGACGTCGATGCCCGGCCACGCGTAGTAGGGCGGGTTCCCGGCCAACAGCACCTCGGTCGCCCCACGTTCGGCGAGCACCCGCTCGGCCCGTTGGAGCAGCGCCCGGCCGACACCCCGACGCCGCTGATCCGGGAGGACCGCGACCAGGTCCACGTGCCCGACTCCCGGCTCGGTCGACGACACCGAGCAGATCAGCACCCCGATCAGGTCCGCACCCCGGTACGCGCCCAGCCCGACCACGGGCCGGTCGGCGGTGGCCCGGGGCCAGAGCACGTCCACGATGGAAGCCGCCTCGGCGGCGTCCTCGGGCAGGTCGAGTGCCTGCTGGCAGAGCTGTACGACGCTGGGGGCCAGGTCGGCGGTCAACTCGGTGACGGTGATCTCGGCGTCCATGGTCGCCGACCCTAGATCACCAGCTCAAGGGCCGCACCCCCGGCTCAACGCTTCAGGAAGGAAACCTTCCTACTGCTGGGCGGCGCGAACGGCGGCGTAGGCGTCGACCTGCCCGGCGCCGGTGACGTTCGACGGAGCACCGCAGGCGTCGGAGGGGTTGTCGGAGCGGTAGGTGGGGGTCGCCGCCGTGGTGGTGTCCCGGAGGATCTGCCGGGTGCGGGTCACGTCGCCGACCAGCGCCGGGTTCGCCGACCACATCAGCGCGACCACCCCGGCCACCTGCGGGGTCGCCATCGACGTGCCGTCCAGCGCGGCGTACGTGCCGCCCGGCATGGCCGACACCACGCCCACCCCCGGTGCCAGTACGTCCGGCTTACCCGAGCCGCCCGGCACCGGCCCGCGCGAGGAGAACTCGGCGACCCGTCGCTGGGCGTCCACCGCGCCCACGGTCAGCACGTCCGCGTACGGGGCTGGCGGATCGTCGATCGACGCGCACCACGGGCCGGTGTTGCCGGCCGCGGCGACCACGAAGATCCCGGCGGCGTCCAGGGCGGCGGTGGCCGGTCGCAGGACGCGCTGGTCGCAACCCTCGATGGACGGGCAGCCCCACGAGTTGGTCAGCACCTGCGGGGCGCGCTCCGGGCGGCCGTCGGTGAAGGGGTCGCCACCGGCCGGGAAGGGCGCCAGCATGAACTGGAGACAGTCCAGGTAGTGCCCGGGGCTGCCGAGGTTGCGGTCCAGGTTGACGCAGCCCACCCACTGCGCGTCCGGTGCCACCCCGATGCCGTCCCGCCCGACCGCGCTGCCCACCGTGTGGGTGCCGTGCCCGCCCTGGTCGGTCGGGCTCCGGGTGTCGTCCCACGGGTCGTACCAGGAGTCGTCCCCACCTCGGAATCCGGCTCGTAGCGCCGGATGGGTGCCGTCCACCCCCGAGTCGGAGCTGCCGACCACGATGCCCGTACCGGTGACCCGGAGTTGGGACCACACCCGGTCGGCGCCGATCTGGCGGATGTTCCACTCCGGGCCGGTGGGCCTGGGCGCGCTGCCCCGGCTCTGCCCGGCCGGGGCCGGCAGCGGGCGCAGACGCTGGCTGACCAGCACCCGGGCCACCTCCGGTCGGCGGGCGAGCCAGGCCCGCACCGTCGGGCCGCCGTCCACCTCGACCGCGTTGACCAGGTAGTACGACACCGGGTCGAGGCGCAGCCGGTTCAACCCCCGCAGCAGGTCGTCCTGACTCTGCTCGGCGGTCGTCACCAGCCGCCGGTAGACCTCCGCCGCGCGGGCGTCCCGCCCGGCCTGACCCGGCGCGCCGGCCGGGAGATCACTCAGGTCGGCCTGCGCGCGCAGCACCACGAACAACCGCTCGCCGTACAGGCCCGGCTGACCGGGGCCGAGGTCGACCACGCCGAACGCCACCAGCAGCACCACGGCCGCCGCCGCGGCGACCCGCCTGTCCGGGGTACGTGCCGTCGGCCGGGCGAGCAGCACCCCGTACCCGATGGCGACCAGGACCGCGACGGCGAGCCCGACGCCGGCGGCGGCCGCCACCCAGAACGGAACGTCCCGGGTGCCGACCAGCAGCAGGGTGATCTCTTCCGGGTCGGTGAAGGCCAGCGGGCCGAGCGCGGCCAGGCCCACGAGCCACCCGGTCGCCGTTCGGCCGGCACGCGCGGCCTCGGCCGGGTCGGCGGTGGGCCGCCAGGCCGCCGCCCAGAGCGCGGCCAGCGCGAAACCCACCGGCGGCAGGGTCAGCAGCGCGGGCAACTGCGCGCCGGACTGGCCGGTCCCGGCCGCGAGCAGCAGCAGCGCCACCCCGGCGACCAGGCCGCCGACCAGCACCAGCCGAGCCGGCCGGGGCGGTCGCCCGACCGCGAACGGGGACCAGAAGGGGGCGTCCAGCAGAGTCGCGGCCAGCACACCGAGCGCGGCGGCCGCCAGCAGCGCTAGCGCGGTCTCCAGGAGGCCGCCGAGCGCACCCAGCCAGGCCCACGGCAGCAGCAGCGCCAACCCGGCGGCGACCGCGAGCAGCGGCACCGGGCCGAGCCGGAGCGGGCGTCGCTGGTGTCCGACCGGCTTCGGGCTCCCGGTGGCCTCGGGCCGCGTGGCGTCGCCGTTTCCGGTGGCCTGAGGCTGCGTGGTGTCGCCGTTTCCGGTGGCCTGGGGCGGCGTGGGGTCGCCGTCTCCGGTGGCTTCGGGCCGCGTGGCGTCGCTGTTTTCGGTGGCCTGGGGTCGCGTGGCGTCGCCGTCTCCGGTCGGCGCCGGGCCGCCGACCGCGCCAACCAGCCCGGGGTACGCCCACCGGCGCGCCGACCAGCGCACGGCGAGCGCGCTGAGCAACGCGGCGCCGGCCAGCGCGGCGAGGTACGCCTCGTGGTGCACCGGCGGCACGACCCGCAGCAGTGTGAGCACGCCGAGCGCGAGTGCCCCGATCAACCAGGCCCGCCCGGTGGCCCGGACCGCGGCGGACCGGGGCACCAGGGCCAGCAGCAGGGCGGGCGTGCCGGCCAGCACGACGCCGGCCAGGCCGAGCACCGGCCAGAGCCAGCCGAGTCGGTCCCGCCCGAAGCCCAGCAGCACCTGGTCGGTGAGCCAGCCACCGGTCTGGGTACCCACGGTGACCGCGACCGTCCAGCAGCCGACCAGCACGGCCGCGACCACCGGCCACGGAGAACTGCGGTCGCTCAGTCCGGGTCGCGCAGGTTGACCTTGCATCCGAGAACCTTACGACTACGACGGAGGGTTTCGACCCGACCGACGGGTTCCGTGAATCGAAGAACCGTAGAGATCTTGGACAGTTTCCGTCAGCGGCTGACTGTGCTGTCCCGAGACATGTGTCAAGGGGAAGTCCCGATAGATGTGTCATGAGTTGTTGATCAGGCTGCTCGGGTGAGGCTGATGTAGG
>NZ_JBIAFG010000027.1:0-54726 GCF_042869175.1 Micromonospora sp. NPDC007208
CTCAACGACCGCCCCCGCATGACCCTGGGCTGGGCAACCCCAGGCGAGAAAATGACCCAACTCCTCAATGTTGCAACCACCGGTTGAGCCCGCCGTGCTAACGGAAACTGTCCAAGATTGCCAGCTGCGGCGGCGCCGACCGTCGCGAGCGGTGGAAGCGTCGGTGGCTGTCGGCACAATGTCGACCATGTTCACCGTGAAGGATCCTCACGAGACGTGGCGGACGAAACTGCTCACACCCGTCGCGCTGCGCTGCGGAAGCCCCGGCCTGACCACCACCTTCGAGGATCTCCCCTCGCGATGGCGCGATGCTCCGATCCGGACCCTGAGGTGCACGGACGCGGACGGCAACTGGGGCGTCCTGGTCACGGTGGTTCGTGGCCATCGCCAACAGCCGAGCGACTCGCTCGTCGGCAACGAGTTCGGCCGGGACCCGCACACCGCCTACGACCTGGACTCGCCCGGCGAGCTGGTGTACGAGGTGCAGGTGACCGAGGACGACGGGTCCGACGAGCACGAGCTGCTGGCGTTCCGGCTCTTCGGCGACCCGCAGGAGGCCGGGGCGGAGGTGCTGCGGTGGGCCGGGAAGAAGGCCGCGTACTCGGTCCGTCCGTCGGTCGAACGGGCCGAGATACGGCAGCGCCGGGAGCGTCGACAGTTCGACCATCGCCAGGCCAGCGCGGCATCGCCGCTGGTTCGGATCGGCGTGGTGTCGGACGAGGCCACCGCCGACCTCGACGCCATCGACAGGTCCGCGTTGTGCTGGCACTTCCCGCGCGGGAACACAGGTGCCTACCTGCGATCCGCGGTGGTCGCACTGGCCGGCTACGGCGAGCAGCGGCCGCACCTGCGGGGCCGGTGGCTCACCGCACGGGTCGACGGCGAGGAGTTGGTCATCGGCACCGAGGACCTGATCCCGGCCAACCAGCGGCACCGCTGGGACAGCGCCCGCGGGCTGTGGGACCGCCGACAGGCGAACACCCCGGCAGGGCTCCGCTGGCAGGTCGATCGGGTCGAGCAGGCCGCCCCCGCGGTCGCGGCCGTCCGCCGTGGCGCGTTGTCCGAGGCGCTGACCAACGCCGGGGTGGAGACGGATCCCGAGCTCGACGCGTTGCTGACCGGCGTGCCGTACCGGCTCTCCGACGCCGAACTCACCCCCACCTGGGTGGCGAACCTGTACCGCGGTCTCGCCGACCTCGCGCCCTGGCGGCTGGACGCGGCGTACCGAGGTTGGCGTGACGGCCGGCAGGCACAGGGGCTGCCGGTCCGAGATCCGGTTGTCCTGTTCGGCCTCGGCGGCGTCGGCGCGGCCCGTAAACCGAAGCTCGCGCTCGACCACACCGGCGACGCCCCGCTGTTGTGCCTGATCCACACCGGCAGCAGCGCCGTGCTGCCGTACGCGCACTGGACGGTGCCCACCGACCTCGGTGCCCGCCTGTACGGGTGGCAACCGAGCCTGCCGTACCCGCGGTGACCGACGGGGCCGAAGCGTAAGCGCTACGGCCCCGTCAGTACGAACGGTCGACTACTGCTTGAGCATGTTGTCCAGCAGCAGGGCACAGCGGATCAGACCGAGGTGGCTGTACGCCTGCGGGTGGTTGCCCAGGCCGCGCTCGGCGAGCGGGTCGTACTGCTCGGGGAGCAGGCCGGTCGGGCCGGCGGTCAGCACCATCTGCGCGAACAGCTCCTCGGCGTCGGTGCGCCGGCCGGTGCGCAGGTACGCCTCGATCAGCCACGCCGTGCAGATGTGGAAACCGCCCTCACGGCCGGGCAGGCCGTCGTCCCAGTGGTAGCGGTAGACGACCGGGCCGCTGCGCAGGTCCGCCTCGATCCGCAGGACGGTGGACAGGAAGCGCGGGTCGTCGCCCGGGAGCAGGCCGGAGAGCCCGATCCAGAGTGACGAGGCGTCCATGTCCTCGTCCCCGTACGCGACGCTGTACGCCTCGACGTCGGAGTGCCAGCCGTGCTCCAGCACGTTGGCGCCGATCCGGTCCCGCAGGTCCTTCCACTCGGGCCGGTCCTCGCCGCCGTGCTCGCGCATCACGTGCAGTGCGCGGTCGACGGTCATCCAGCACATCACCTTGGAGAAGACGTGGTGCCGGGGTGGCAGCCGGGCCTCCCAGATGCCGTGGTCGGGCTCGTGCCAACGGCGGCGGACCGCCTCGACCATGTTCTCCAGGACCCGCCACTCGTCGTCGCGGACCGAACCGCGGGCGTCGGCGACGGCCGCGATCAGGTCGGCGATCGGGCCGAAGACGTCCAGCTGCAACTGGTGGTTGGCGAGGTTCCCGACCCGGACCGGCCGGGAGCCGGCGTACCCGGGCAGCGTGTCGATGACCGCCTCGGCGCCCAGCTCGAAGCCGTCGATGGTGTAGAGCGGGTGCAGTCGCTCCGGGTGCCCGCCGGTGCGCTCGATGCAGCCGTCCACCCAGCGCAGCAGCGCCTCGGCCTCCTCGACGGAGCCCAGGTCGACAAGTGCGCGGGCGGTCAGCGCGGCGTCGCGCAGCCAGCAGTAGCGGTAGTCCCAGTTACGGACGCCGCCCAGTTCCTCGGGGAGCGAGGTGGTCGCCGCGGCCAGGATCGAGCCGGTGGCTTCGTGGCAGAGCCCGCGCAGGGTGAGGGCGCTGCGCGCGACCAGGTCCCGGGCGGTGGACGGCAGCCGCAGCGAGGCCACCCAGTCCTTCCACGGCTGCTCGGCGGCGGCCTGCCGCTCGTGGATCGGCACCCGGTGGTGCTCCAGGCTGTGCGTGCCGAAGCGCAGCTCCAGCACGACCTGGCCACCGGCCGCGGAGAGGTCGACGATGGCCTTGGCGGTCTCGTAACCGCCGTCGTTGCGGACCTCCCACTCCACGCCGGGGGCGTAGAGCGCGACCGGTTCGTTGGAGCCGAGCACCAGCAGGCCGTCGCCGAGCGGCTGCAACTGCACGGCGACCTGACCGAACTCGGGCCTCGGCGCGAACTCCACCCGGGCCTTGCCACTGCCGGTGAGCACCCGGATCAGGGTCGAGTCGCCGGTGATGACCGCCGGGCTGTCGTCCGGGGTGGTCTCGCGGGCCGGCTTGTCCAGCCAGTCGGTGACGGTGAGCCCGGACCAGCGGGTCTCCACGGTCATGGTGCCGGAGCGGTAGCGCTGACCCAGCGGGATGCCGCCGCGTTCCGGGGCGACGCTGAAGTGACCGGCCGGGCTGCCGCCGACCAGGTCGGCGAAGATCGCCGCCGAGTCCGGCTTGGGGTGGCAGAGCCAGCTCACCTTGGCCTCGGGGGTGAGCAGCGCGACGGTACGACCGTTGGCCAGCATGGAGTGCCGTTCGATCGGCACCGCCCGCTCACCGAACAGCCAGTGCCGCCGGGTCTCCAACAGCAGCGCCAGCGCGCGGGCGGCCTCCAGCGGGTCGGCGACCCGGTAGCTGGCCTGGGTGTCGCCGGGGCCGATCTTGATGCCGAGGTCGGGACCGTGCAGGTGGCCGAACGCGTTCTCGTCGGTGACGTCGTCGCCGATGAACAGCACCGCGCTGGAGGCGAGCTGGGTCCGGAGCTGGTCGAGTGCGGTGCCCTTGTGGGTGGCCACCACGGAGAGCTCGATGACCTCCTTGCCCTGGGTCACCGTGACACCGTCGAAGGTGGCCGGACCGTTGCGGACCGCCTCGATGGCGGCGGCGGCGATCTGCGGGTCGACGCCGCGGGTGTGCATGGCGACGCTTGCCGGTTTGCGTTCCAGCCGGATGCCCGGGTGCTGGGCGGCGATCTCCCGCAGCGCGTTGCGGACCTGGGTGCGCACGGCGACCAGCTCGGGGGAGAGCCGCTCGACGAAGCCGATGTCGAATTCGGAGCCGTGGCTGCCGACGAGGTGCACCTCGCTGGGCAGCCGCGAGAGCGCGGCCAGGTCGCGCAGCGCCCGACCGGAGACCACCGCCACGGTGGTCTGCGGCAGCGCGGCGAGCGCGCGGACCGCGGCCACCGACTCGGGCAGCGGGACGGCCGTGCTCGGGTCCTCCACGATCGGCGCCAGCGTGCCGTCATAGTCGCAGGCGACCAGGAGCTGGGGGACCCGGGCGATCCGGCCGATGGCGGAGCGCAACTCAGGGTCCATGACCCCGGTGGCGCTTGCCGCCCCATCGTTGACGGACGTGTTCACTCGGCCTCCGCCTCGGGAACTCCGAGCTCCGAGAGGAAAGACTTGGCCCAGTGGCCCACGTCGTGGGTACGCAGGTGACGTTGCATTGTCCGCATCCGGCGGCGTGCCTCGGTTTTCTCCACGTGCACTGCCCGGAGGAGGGCGTCCTTGACCGCGTCCGGGTCGTGCGGGTTACACAAAAATGCCTGGCGAAGCTCGGTGGCGGCACCGGCGAACTCACTGAGGACGAGTGCGCCACCCTGGTCGGCACGTGATGCTACGTATTCCTTCGCCACGAGGTTCATGCCGTCTCGCAACGGGGTCACCATCATCACGTCGGCAGCAACGTACATCGCCGCCAGCTCACTGCGACTGTACGACTGATGAAGGTAATGGACCGCCGGCACGCCGACCCTGCCGAACTCGCCGTTGATCCGACCGACCTCGCGCTCGACCTTGACCCGTAGTGCCTGGTAGTGCTCCACGCGCTCGCGGCTGGGCGTGGCCACCTGAACCATGACCGCGTCGGGAACTGTCAACTTTCCGTCAGCCAGCAGCTCCCGGAAGGCCTTGAGTCGCAACTCGATGCCCTTGGTGTAATCCAGCCGGTCCACGCCCAGGATTATCGTCTTCGGGTCGCCCAACTCGGCGCGAATCTGCTTGGCCCGGGCCTGGATCGCCGGGTCGGCGGCCATCCGCTCCATCTCCTGGGTGTCGATCGAGATGGGGAAGGCGCCCGCCTTCACCTGCCGACCGTCGACCTGGATCATCTGCCCCTCGTAGCGCAGCCCGAGCAGGTGCCGGGCCAGCCGGACGAAGTTCTGTGCGGCCAGCCGCTGCTGGAAACCGACCAGGTCGGCGCCGAGGAGACCGCGCAGGATCTCGGTGCGGAACGGCATCTGCATGAACAGCTCGATCGGCGGGAACGGGATGTGCAGGAAGAACCCGATCCGCAGGTCCGGGCGTAGCTCACGGAGCATCGCCGGTACCAACTGGAGCTGGTAGTCCTGCACCCAGACCGTCGCGCCCTCGGCCGCCACGTCGGCCGCGGCCTCCGCGAACCGGGCGTTGACCAGGCGGTACGCCTCCCGCCACCGGCGCTTGTAGGCCGGCGTCTCCACCGCGTCGTGGTAGAGCGGCCAGATCGTCGCGTTGGACTGGCCCTCGTAGTAGCGCTCCAGCTCCTCGGCGCTGAGCGGGACCGGGTGCAGCCGGATCCCCTCCAGGTCGAACGGCTCGGGTGCCGCACCGGTGCCACCGGCCCAGCCGACCCAGGTGCCCTTGTGTTCGGCGAGTACGGGGTGCAGCGCGGTGACCAGCCCGCCAGGGCTGCGTCGCCACTGCCGGCCCTCGGGTGTGCTCACCTCGTCGACCGGCAGACGGTTCGCCACTACGACAAAGGAGCTACGGACGGTCACGATCGGCCACCTCCGGGTACTGACGGGTCCACCGCGATGAGCGTACTGAGCGTAGCTGCGGCGTCTTGTGCCCCGTGCCGGAGTCTCCTACCCGCCTCGGTCCGACCGAATCCTAGAGGTGATCTTGTCGACAGCCCCGTCGGTCAGAGGTCGATGATCGGCCATTCCTTCGGCAGCACCTCGCCGAGCAACTCCCGCCGATCCGTCATGATCGGTGTGATCGCCCGAGCCGCCTCCATCGCAGCCTGGGCCAGGTCCATGGCCGGCACACTCCGTCAGGAGTCAACACCGGGTGCATCCGGCGTGCCCGCCCTGGGTCCTGCGACGAGGGAACCCAGCTCCGGTGTGATCAGCTCCAGTGCCCTGTCCAATACCCGCCCGGCCTGCTCCAACCGAGCCGGCGAGAGCGCGAAACCCGCCTGCCGGAGTGTGTGCAGGGTGCGCTCGTCGGCCATGTCCTTTCGCACGCACTCCGTCACGAAGGCGGAGATGTCCGGTTCCTCGGCCAGCCGGTCGGCCAGCTCGTCCGGCAGCTCGATGACGAACTCGGTAGACATCGAGTCACGATAAAAAGCGAACTGCCGAGCGGCAACGCGGCGCGCCCGCGTACTCCTGGGGCGGGGTGATGTGGGCGAACCGCGCCGTACCTGTCAGGATTGACGATGGCGTGCGCGCGGCCGGCTCCCGGCCGGCGGCGGCGGGCGGTCCTCGCAGCCCGCGCCGCGCCGCCGATCAGCGACAGCAACCGACGGAGGTAGCCCGCACCGTGGCCCAGTACATCTACGTCCTGGAAAAGGCGCGCAAGGCGCACGGCGACAAGGTCGTGCTCGACAACGTCACGTTGAGCTTCCTGCCGGGGGCCAAGATCGGTGTGCTCGGTCCGAACGGCGCCGGTAAGTCCAGCCTCCTCAAGATCATGGCAGGGCTGGACAAGCCGAGCAACGGCGAGGCCCGACTCATGCCCGGCTACACCGTCGGCATGCTCGCCCAGGAGCCCCCGCTCAACGAGGCCAAGACCGTGCTCGGCAACGTCGAGGAGGCGGTCGCCGAGACCAAGGCCAAGCTGGAGCGGTTCAACAAGATCGCCGAGCAGATGGCGACCGACTACTCCGACGAGCTGATGGAGGAGATGGGCAAGCTCCAGGAGGAGCTCGACCACCTCGACGCCTGGGACGTCGACTCCAAGCTCGAACTGGCGATGGACGCGCTGCGCTGCCCGCCGCCGGACGCCGACGTGACCCAGCTCTCCGGTGGTGAGCGTCGCCGGGTCGCGCTCTGCAAGCTGCTGCTGGAGGCGCCCGACCTGCTGCTGCTCGACGAGCCCACCAACCACCTGGACGCGGAGAGCGTCTCCTGGCTGGAGCAGCACCTGGCGAAGTACGCCGGCACCGTCATGGCGATCACCCACGACCGGTACTTCCTCGACAACGTGGCCGGCTGGATCCTGGAGCTGGACCGTGGCCGGGCGATCGGGTACGAGGGCAACTACTCCACCTACCTGGAGAAGAAGGCCGCCCGGCTGGCCGTCGAGGGCCGCCGCGACGCCAAGATGAAGAAGCGCCTCACCGAGGAGCTGGACTGGGTCCGCTCCAACGCCAAGGCCCGGCAGACCAAGTCCAAGGCCCGCCTGGACCGGTACGACGAGATGGCCAGCGAGGCGGAGAAGACCCGCAAGCTGGACTTCGAGGAGATCCAGATCCCGCCGGGTCCGCGCCTGGGCAGCACGGTGATCGAGGCGCAGAACCTCAGCAAGGGCTTCGGCGACCGGCTGTTGATCGAGAACCTGTCGTTCTCGCTGCCGCGCAACGGCATCGTCGGCATCATCGGCCCCAACGGCGTCGGCAAGACCACGCTGTTCAAGACCATCGTCGGGCTGGAGGAGCCGACCGGCGGGTCGGTGCGGGTCGGCGAGACGGTCTCGCTGTCGTACGTCGACCAGAACCGTGAGGGCCTCAACGGCGACAAGACCGTCTGGGAGGTCGTCTCCGACGGACTGGACTACCTGATGGTGGGCAAGGTCGAGATGCCGTCGCGGGCGTACATCGCCGCGTTCGGCTTCAAGGGCCCGGACCAGCAGAAGCCGACGAAGGTTCTCTCCGGCGGTGAGCGCAACCGGCTCAACCTGGCGCTGACCCTGAAGATCGGCGGCAACGTCATCCTGCTCGACGAGCCGACGAACGACCTGGACGTGGAGACGCTGTCCAGCCTGGAGAACGCGCTTCTGGAGTTCCCCGGCTGCGCCGTGGTCATCTCCCACGACCGGATGTTCCTGGACCGCGTCGCCACCCACATCCTGGCCTGGGAGGGTGACGACCAGGACCCGGCCAAGTGGTTCTGGTTCGAGGGCAACTTCGAGGCGTACGAGAAGAACAAGATCGACCGCCTCGGCGCGGAGGCCGCCCGGCCGCACCGGGTGACGTACCGCAAGCTGACCCGCGACTGACCGGGCCGAGAAGGTGTCTGACCGCTTCGTCTACCACTGCACCCTGCGCTGGTCCGACCTGGACGCGTACGGCCACGTCAACAACTCGCGCTTCCTCACCCTGTACGAGGAGGCGCGGGTGGCGTTGATGTTCGCCGGTGGCCGGGCGTGGGGAGTCGGCTCGTTCGCCGACGGGGTGGTGATCCGCCGGCACGAGGTCGACTACCTGCGCCCGGTCGACTACGCGCTCGGCCGGGCCACCGCGGAGGCGGCGCCCACCGTGCGCATCGAGCTGTGGGTGGAGGAGATCCGGGCCTCCCGGTTCACCGTCGCCTACGAGCTGTACGACGGCGAGGTGCTGGCCAGCCGTGCCCGCTCGGTGCTGGTGCCGTTCGACCTGACCCGTCAGGTGCCCCGGCGGATCACCACCGAGGAACGGGACTTCCTGCTCACGTACGCGCCGCAGGGCGGTGTGGCGTGACCCAGCCGGGCACCGCTGAGCCGGGCCGGGTGGCGTCGTCGGCGTCCACGCATGGTGTCGTCGGCGTGGCCGACGCGGGCGCCTTCCTGGCCCGGCTGGTCCGGCTGGATCCGGTCGCGCCGGTTCGGCTGCGGCCGGCCGGCGCACCCGGCCGGGTCGCCCTGTGGGCCCGGCTGCCGTGGCAGGTTCTGGTGGTCCGCACGGTTGCCGGTGGGCCGGCCGACGGTGTCGCCGAGGACGTCACAGTGGCGGCGGCGGAGCTGCTCGCCGAACTGGAGCGGGGCGGCACGGCCCTGCCGACCCGCCGGGACGCCCAGTGGCGGTGGCCGCTGCCGCCGACGCGGAGCCGCCAGGTGGAGGCGCTGCCCGTCGCCGAGGTGCGCCGGATCGCGGACGCGGCGGCGGGCACCCTGCGGACCGCGAGCGAGCAGGGTGTCGCCGGCCGTGCCGTGGGCCAGCGGGCCCTGCGTGACGCGTTGCTCGACCACGTGGCGGTGCTGATCACCCCGGACGGGACGCCCGCCGCGCCGGTCGAGGTGCCGCAGCGGCTGGTGCAGGGGGTGGTCCGGATGGGCTTCCTCGGCGCCGCCGCCGACCCGGCGACTGACGACGGCGGGAACGCCGTTCAGGTGCGGGTGGCCGGTCGTTGGGTTGGCCTGGTGGGACCGCACGGAGCGGCATGGTTGCAGAAGGCCACGGATCTTGCCGTGACACCCCTGAGTACTCGTCCGAACGGATGACCCCAGATCATTCTTCTGGTCAGGGGCGGTCGTTGGGGGGGTGCTTCAACCCGGCTGTCCGGGTACCGTCCATCCTCGGATCCAACGCACCGTAGGCGACTGGATCCGCTGGGGAGTGAGGTGCGCGAGCGATGCCGTGGTGGTCATGGCGCCCCGGTCCCGCCGACGGCGGCGATCCGGATACCCGAAGCGGGATCACAGTCGACAGTGCGGTCCGGGTCGGGCCGCCCAGCCCTCGCCAGCCGGGGGACGACTGCCCGTCCAACGAGCGGCCAGTGCTGACCGAGATGCCCGCCACCGTCGAGCCGGTGAGTCTGCGCCGGGTCTGTGACGCACTCGACCTGCTCGACGTGCGCTACCTGGCCGATGGCGACGGCAACCTGCTGGCGATGTGGGAGCGGCACGCCGTGCTGGTCACCCTGGAAGGCCCGGAGGACGAGATCCTGGTCATGCGGGCACGTCCGCACGCCACGGTCCCGCCGGACTGGGCCGACCGGGCGTACCGGGTGGTCAACGAGTGGAACCACACCCGCCGGTTCTGCAAGGCGTACATCGGTGACCCGACCGAGCGCGGTCAGCTGCCGATCTACGCCGAGCTTCAGGTGCCGCTCGGTGCCGGGACCCACGACGCGCTCCTGGTCGAGATGCTCGACTGCGGCGCGGCGGTCGCCACCAGCTTCGTGGACTGGCTGCACGACGAGGGCGCGCTGCTCTGACGCCCCCGCGGGTCGGGCGGGTCAGCCGTGGTTGGCCGGGTCGTCCTCGACGTTGACCATGAAGTACGCGGCCCGCTCCAGGTAGTCCCAGAGGGTGCCGGCGATCTCCGGCTCAAGGTCGAGCCGGTCCACGGCGCGGCGCATGTTCCGCAGCCAGGCGTCCCGTTCGGCCGCGCCGATCCGGAACGGCGCGTGCCGCATCCGCAGCCGCGGGTGCCCGCGCTGGGCGGAGTACGTGTTCGGCCCGCCCCAGTACTGCATCAGGAACAGGGTCATCCGGTCCGCGGCCGGGCCCAGGTCCTCCTCCGGGTACATGGGCCGCAGCAGGGGGTCGGTGGCGACGCCGGCGTAGAACTCATCGACGAGCTTGCGGAAGGTGGGTTCGCCGCCGACCGCTTCGAAGAGGGTCATCGACGCACCGGGACGGTCGGAATCACCTGCGGAGGTCACCGTTCCATCCTGCCAGGTGCGCCCGGTGCCGACCCGACCCGTACGGCGTGCGTCGGATCACGCCGGGTCAGGTGACCGCGTGCCGGCGGTGACCGTCACCGGCATGCGGGTCGGACGTGCCTCCCACCGTGCCGTCGCTGACCGGGCCGTTGGCGGCGGGCGGAGCGGCGTTGGCCGCCGAGGCGGCGGCGATCGCGTCGTCCACGGTCTGCCGGTCCGGCCAGCGCAGCGTGGCCACCGCCATGAGCACCACCCCGGCTGCGCTCCACAGCCCGACCACGACCGGGATGGGGAACCGCTCGGCGAGCACACCGGTGACCAGCACCGCGAGCCCCTGGATGACCTGCACACCGGTAGCCATCACGCCGAAGGCACGGGCCCGGAACCCGTTCGGCAGCGCCTGGACGAACAACCCGTTGGCCATCGGCAGCATGCCGGCGACCGCGAAACCGCAGAGCGCGGCGAGCAGCGCGACCACCAGCGGCGGGGGGTCGAGCAGCACCGGTACGAGCAACAATGGGGCCAGGACCGCGAGCGGCCGCATCAGCTTCAGCCGGCGAGCCGGACCGAACAGGCGACTCACCAGCAACCCACCGAGGATGAAACCGACTGGGTTGGCCACCATGATCGCTGCCTGTGCGGTGCCCGCGCTCACGGCGCCACGGCTCTCGTCGTTGGCCCAGGCCGCGGCCAGCCCCTCCGGAACGATCGAGAAGAGCATCGCGCTGAACACCAGCACCGCGATGGCCCGCAGCACCGGTGTGCGGAACACGATGCCGAACCCCTGACGGGTCTCACGCAGCAGGTGGCTGCGCTGCGCCGGGTTCATCACCGCCGGGCGGTGGCGTACACCGAGGCGAACCAGCAGCGCCGAGAGACCGAACGTGGCCGCGTTGAACAGCAGCGCCACCTCCGGGTCGATCGCGGCGACGGCGGCGCCGAAAACGTACCCGACGACCTGCGCGGCCTGCCCGACGCTGCTGTTCAGCGACAGCCCCACCACCAGTCGGTCCCCGGTGAGCAGTTGCGGGATCAGCGCGGACTTCGCCGCCTGGCTCGGTGGGTTGGCCAACGTGGCGGCGAAGATGAGCAACAGCACCGCCTGGTACGGCAGGGCCGGGATGGCGATGAGCAGCATCAGCGCCATCCGGATGAGGTCGCACGCCACCATCACCCGTCGGTAGGCGTACCGCTCCGCGAGTGCGGCGAGCACGGGACCGCCGAGCAGCCACGGCAGGAAGCTGACCGCGAAGGCAGCCGCGGAGAGCGCGACGGACCGGGTCTGCTGAAAGACGAGCAGGGTGACGGCGGCCTTCGCGACATAGTCGCCGACCCAGGAGAGTGCACCAGCCACGAACACAGCCCGGAACTCGCGCTGGGCGAACACCTCACGAAATGTGGCGGGGCCTTCCGTGGAAGGTCGCTCGTCAGGCACCGTCGCCTCCATCGGCCCCGGCTCGGCCGCTCGTGGCAGCCCGGCCGGAAGCTCTCGTCAGATCTACGGATCAGCGAGGATGTGATCACGCTTTGGTGGGAACGCGTGCTCCGGATTCTGCCCGATCGTCTGACAACTAGCTAGGTCGAACGGGTCGTTCGTCGCCTCCCCGACTGAACGAACGGACGATACCCGAGGGGCCGGCCGGCTCGCGACCCCTGAATTCCAGGACAGTGTCGCGGCCTCAGGTGGCACCGCCCTGACCAGTCTCGCCCTCCGGCAACGGCCGGGTCGTCAGGCCGGGATAGATGCGGGCGGCCGCGATCTGCGCGGTGATCCCCGAGTTCTCCAGAGCCTCCGCGAGACGTCGACGCAACTCCCGGCCCACCGCGAACTGCCCGTCCGCGGTCGTCTTCACCACCGTGCGGATGACCGCGCCGTCCACCGTCACCTGCTCGACACCCAGCACCTCGGGCGCCTCCACGATCTCCGGCGACAGCTCCGGGTCCATCGCGATCGAGGCGGCGGCGGTCCGGAGAACCGCCGTGGCCTCCTCGGTGCTGTTGAAGCCGATGGGCAGGTCCACCACCACCAGAGCCCAGCCCTGGCTCTTGTTGCCCACCCGGATGATCTCGCCGTTGCGGATGTACCAGAGCACGCCGCGGCCGTCGCGCACGGTGGTGACCCGCAGGCCCACCGACTCGACCACGCCCATCGCCTCGCCCAGGTCGACGTTGTCGCCCACGCCGTACTGGTCCTCGATCAGCATGAAGAGGCCGGCGATCAGGTCCTTCACCAGGCTCTGCGCGCCGAAGCCCAGCGCGACGCCGGCGATCCCCGCGCTGGCCAGCAGCGGAGCCAGGTCGAAACTGAACTCGCGCAGGATCATCAGCAGCGCGATGCCGAAGACGAACGCGGTGGTCAGGCTGCGCAGCACCGACCCGATCGCCTCGGCCCGCTGCCGGCGCCGCTCGGGTACGAACTCGGCCGGGTCGGCCGCGGCGGTGGGCACCCGCTCGCGCAGCGGCCGCAGCATCGTCGGCACCGCACCGTCGGTGGTCGTCCGGACCAGCCGGTTGATCGTCCGGTGCAACGCCCAGCGGGCCACCATCGCCAGTGCCAGGATCAGCAGGACCCGAAGCGGTTTGAGCAGGATCCAGTAGCTTCCCTCGGCGAACCAGGCGGACCCGGTGATCCGGTAGATCCACTCGCAGGAGGTGCTGCCCTGGCAGCTCACCGAGACGGTGTCGGGCAGGGCTAGGGGCGTCACGCTGGCGGCACTCACCCTGTCTTCGTACCGCAAGGGGCCCGAGCGCCCGCCGCCGACCCACCGGCCGGGTGACCTACCGTCCCGGGCAGGATGCTCACCCTCTCCCGGGCAACGCGGCAAGGAGTCGTTCGTACTCGGCCTGACCACCGATCGCCGCCCGGTGTTCGGGGTGAGCGACGTAGTGCCCGATCACCGCGGCGAGAAATCCGGCGTCGACGTTGACTCTCCGCGTCGCTCCCCGGCTCTGCGGAATGCCGCGCTGCCGAACCAGTTGGGGTTCCGTGATCCTCGTTCCCAGCCACAGGCGGAGGTCGGCGGCCGAGGGGATCTGCGGGACCTGGAGGGCCTCCCACGGCATGGTGCGCGAGCCCAGCGCCCACGTCTGCCGTACCCCGGACGGATGCAGCCGTGTCCCCTGACCCCGCCACGCCCACGTCACCAGCAGCGCGGCCAGGACCACCCAGAGAACGTCGAAAACCACGTCGAACGTCGACAGCGTGCCCTGTCTGGTCGAGCGCACCAGTGCGCCGACGTGGGTGGATGCGGGCCCGAGGTAACCCAGGGCGAAGAACACCGTCCAGGCCGGCCCGGGTGTGGCGAAGGCCGGAATCTGCGGCTGCACCACGAGGTAGGCGGGCCGGACCCCCATGACGACGACCGCCAGGACCAGGGCTGCCAGGGAGATGAGGATCAACAGACGCTGCCCCACCAGGTACGTGGACCCTCGGTTTGCGGCGTTCACACCGACCAGGAGAAGCCCGAGTGCCAGGACGACGTGCCGGTGGCGCACGGTCGCAGCGGAAAGTCTGTCGATCATGCCCGTGACCATAGGGGCCGACGGCCGCTGGACCTGCTGGCCGATCGGTCGAGGGTGAGCACCGAAGCGTCGTGAACCCGTCACCATGGCCGCGTCCGCCCAGGCTGGAGCGGCTCCCCGTCCCGGCCTGGGTGATCCGCTTACCAGAAGAGAGATTAGTACGTGCAATCCGGGGTCCGATCAGGGACTATTGGCGCAACGGACGTCGGTGATCGGCCCGGCGTCGACCGTGTGGGCCAGTGTGCCCGGCCCCGGTCGGCGGCGGTTCGCAGCAGCCGCTGAACCGGGAGGGTGAGCGCGATGCCTGACATACGACCCACGGTGGGCTCCGGCGCGTTGGTCCTCAACGCCACCTACGAGCCGCTGTGTGTCGTGTCGGTGCGTCGCGCCGCGATCCTCGTCCTCTCCGCCAAGGCGGTCTGCGTCGCCGATGGTGACGGCATCCTGCACAGCGCCCGCGACGCGCTCCCGGTGCCGTCCGTGGTCCGGCTGACGCGCTTCGTCCGGGTGCCGTACCGCACGCATGTCGGGCTGTCCCGGCGGGCGATCTTCGCCCGGGACGGGTGGCGGTGCGCCTACTGCCGGGGCCCGGCCGAGACCATCGACCACGTGTTCCCGCGCAGCCGGGGCGGCCGGCACGCCTGGGAGAACGTGGTCGCCGCGTGCGCCCGGTGCAACCACACCAAGGGTGACAAGACCCCGGCCGAGATGGGGTGGCGGTTACACGCGTTGCCGGCCGCCCCCAAGGGCACCGCCTGGCGGGTGCTCGGGCACCGCGCCCCCGACCCCCGCTGGGCCGACTGGCTGGACCTGCGGGAGCCGGAAGCAGCCGCCTGAACACGAGGGGCGTGGTCAGGCTCCGGGGTGGGTTGCCCGGCGCGCTGCGCGTTCGTGGCGGTCGACCGCCCGGCGGTACGCGACGGCGAGGAGCCGGTCGATCTCGGGCAGCAGTTGCGGGCCGGGCATGACGATGCTGGCGAAGCCGTACTGGGCGTAGCCCGGGTGCGGCACGAGGGTGTCCAGTCGGGCGAAGTCGAACTCGTGCCGGTGCTCCTCGAATGCCTTGGGCGGGAAGCCGAACAGCCGCTCGAACTCGGTGCGGCCCAGCTCCAGGTTGAGGCGGAAGACACCGGGGCGGTCCAGCTGTGCGGCCTCGTCGAAGCCGGGCACGTCGTGCTCGACGATGGTGGCGAACGGCTGGCGGCGGTCCGGGCCGACAAAGAAGAACCGGTCGCCCCGGGCGGCCTCGGGTGATCCGTTCTCCTCGCTCGCCACGAGCTGTTCGACGCCGGGCAGCGCGACGATCCGATCGGCGAGCACGGCGGCGTCGACACCGGTCGGGATGTGCAGGACCGCGTCGGCGTGTTCGATGGTGGCCCGGTCCAGTGGGAAGTAGCGGTAGTCGTGCGTCCGCTGCTCGGCCGCCGCGATGTCGGACGCCGGCAGGTACCGGGGAAGCTCGCTCTCCTGCTGGAGTCTGCCCTCGTAGGTCGAGGCGGCGGGTGCCCCGATGCCGAGCGCCGGGCTCGCGCCGAGGCTGCCGGCGATCACCGCGTACCGGTCGCCCAGCAGCGACGCGATGATCGCTCCGGCGCCGGCCCAGGACACCTCCGTGTCGGCAAGCGTCATCGTGCTCAGGTGGCGTTGGAGGTGCGTGTTGTGCGCGAAGACCAGCGTGGGCCCGCGGTGTGCCTCGGCCGATCGGATCGCGAGCAGGTTCTCGGCCATCAGCGCGTCCCGGACCGCGGCCAGGCGAGCGAAGCGGTCCGCCTGGGCAAGTGGTGCGGCGGCCGCGGCGTGGTACCGCAGCAACGCGACCGCGGCGGTGGCGTGCACGTACGCCGCCGCCCAGCCCGCTGACTTCCAGGGCGCCCGCAGGTACAACTCGGTCAGCAGGTCGTCGGCGAGCACCCGCAACCGCTGGGCGTCGGTCGAGCGTCCGACCGATCGGCCCGGTTCCCAGATCGCGGCCGTGTCGCTCCACCGCGCCTCGTCCCCGATCAAGTCGTCGATCTCGGCAGACCGGTCCAGGCCGAGGAAGTGGCAGACCTGGTCGAGGTGGCGGCGCGGGCTCGGAGCGCTCTCCAGCTCCACCGGGGCGTCGAAGCCGTGAAACGTCAGGCGCTCGCCGGCCGGCCGTCCGGCGTTCCACTCCCGCATCCGCAGCAGGAGGTCACGGTTGGCCGGGGCCGCGCCGAATCCGTGGCTGAACCCTTCGGCGAGCGCACGGTCGAGCGTCACGGCCGCGACGCCCTGCACGAACTCGTTCGCGATCAGCCCGGCCGCCCGGTCGCTCTCCACCGCGATCGAGCGGTAGCCGTGCTCAGCCAGCGACAGAAAGGCCTCGTTGCGGAGCTGAAGGAAGGCGGACTCACCATGCGTCGGCTCGCCGAGCGCGAGCAGGTCCGGGGATACCGCCAGCAGGTCGAGAAAAGGTGGCATTCCATGAACCGTATCGTTGAACCAGCGTGTGAGACTTTCGAGCGGCGGAGCGCGGTGACAACCACAAAACCTTCAAACCCAGGGGTACGACGACCGGTCGATCTCGCGCGTGCCCACGGCCTGTCCGCGCAGGCGGTGCGCAACTACGAGCGGGACGGCGTCCTGCCTCCGGCCCAGCGCACCCCGAACGGCTACCGTCGCTTCACCGAGCTGCACGCCAAGGCGCTGAGTGCCTACCTCGCGTTGATCGCGGGCCACGGCTACGCGGCCAGCGGCGAGATCATGCGGGCCGTCAACCGGGGCGAGATCGATGCGGCGCTGCGCACCATCGATGCGGGCCATGCCCTGCTCCAGCGCGACCGGGAGACCCTGGACGCGGTCGAGACGGCGGTGGCGACGCTCACCGGAACGAGACCGCAACCGCAGAGCCGGAAGGCCGTGCCGGTCAGCGTGCTGGCGCACCGGCTCGGTCTGCAGCCGGCGACGCTGCGCAAATGGGAGCGGGCCGGGGTGCTGCGGCCGGTACGTGATCCGGTGACCCACTACCGGCTCTACCTTCCCGACGACGTCCGTGACGCCGAACTCGCCCACCTGTTGCGCCGCGGCGGGTACCGACTCGACCACATCGCCGGCGTGCTCGGTCGAGTGCGCGACGCCGGCGGTGCCGAACCGCTCGCCGCGTCGCTGCGCCAGTGGCGGCAACGTCTCACCGAGCGAGGCCGGGCCATGCTCACCGGGGCCGCCCGGCTCGCCGACTACGTCGACGCTGCTCAGCCACCCGAGCGCGCCTTGACCAGCGAGGCGAAGACCACCACGTTGTCCGCGTAGCCGGTCTCGCCGCCGACCCACTGGCCGCCGTCTTCTCGATACGAGGCGAATAGGCTCGCGGTGTAGAACATTTAGTTCTACACTGTGTTCGTGGAGCGTATCGGGGTCCGAGAGCTGAACCAGAACACGAGTCAGGTGCTGGCTCGGGTAAGTGGTGGCGAGACGGTCGAGATCACCGATCGCGGGCGCCCCGTCGCCCGACTCGTTCCGGTTAGCGACGACAGGTCAGTGCTGGCCAAGCTTGTGGCGGCGGGACGGGCAGTCGCTCCAACCGGCGGTGGCCCTGTCCCGCTTCCGCCCAAGCTCGGCGCTGAGGATGTGGACGTCGCCGCCACGCTCGCTGAGATGCGGGACGAGGAGCGCTGGTGATTTATCTCGACTCCGCCGCCGTTGTGAAGCTGGTTCGGCAGGAGGAATGCAGCGCTGACCTCGTCTCCTGGCTCAACAGCCACGGAGACGTCCCGCTGGCCTCCTCCGCCCTCGTCGAGGTTGAGGTGCCCAGAGCGTTGCGCCGATCAGCCCCGCAAGCGTTGATCGGAGTGCCGGCTGCCGTCGGGCGTCTCTTCCGGCTGGAGATCGACAGCACTGTCCGCGCGACCGCAGCTGCGTTCGCCGAGCCGACGCTACGCAGCCTCGACGCCATTCACCTTGCCACGGCCCAGGTTCTGACAAACGAGTCCGGAACAACACTTATCGCATTCGTCAGTTACGATCGGCGACTGCTCGACTGTGCCAAGGCTGCAGGGTTGCCCGTGGCAAGCCCGGGCCAGAACTGACCCGTAGTTCCGATCTGCCCGCCCTCACCCTGAACGCGCCTTGACCAGCGAGGCGAAGACCACCACGTTGTCCGCGTAGCCGGTCTCGCCGCCGACCCACTGGCCACCGCAGGTGATCAGTCGGAGGCTCGGGCGGCTGAAGTCGCCGTACACCTCGTCCACCGGCAGTCGGCCCTTGTCGAACTTCTCCACCGAGTTCACCTCGAAGACCGCCACTCGCTGGTCGGTGCGCGTGACCTCGATCTCGTCACCGGCGCGCAGCTCGCGGATCTTGTGGAAGACCGCCGGCCCGCTGGTGGTGTCGACGTGCCCGACGATCACGGCTGGGCCGTACTGGCCCGGGGTGGGCCCCTGGTCGTACCAGCCGGCCTCCTGGGCGCGGGCCGCGTCCGGCACGGCGATCGTGCCGTCCGGGGCGATGCCCACGTCGTGTACGGGCGCCCGCAGGTCGATCTTCTCGATGGCGAGGCTTGTCGGATGGCTTGCCGGCAGCACCGGGAATTTCTTCGGTGGCGGTCGCAGGCCGGCGCTGAGCCGGTCCGGCAGCAGGCTCATTCCGGTCACCTGCTCGACGCCGAGCATCGCCACGATCAGCACCATCAGCGCGGCGATGGCCAGCACCGGCAACCCGGGGCTCGTACCGAAACGGTGTCGGGCCGACGGCGGCCCGGCGGGACGCTTCGGCGGCAGCGGGCGCGCGGCCGGGTCGGTGGTGGTGACGCTGGCCGTCACGGCCTGCCCGGCGACCCGGCGCAGCCGTCCGGAGACGCGGGCGACCAGCCGGCCGGACGCGCGCAGCGCCGGCCCGGCCCGGAGGCGGGCGCGGCGACTCGGCCGCGCACGCGCGGATCTGCGGGTCATGGGTGATCCGGCTCAGGAGCCGGCTCCCGGTCGACGTCGGCCGCCGGCCATGCCGAGCACGATCGCGGTGGCCACCAACGCCACGCCACCGAGCACCAGCAGCGAACCGGTGCCGCGACCGCCGGCCATTCCGCCGCCACCGGTGGCCGGCCCCTTGCTGGGTGAGGCCATGTTCAGCACGTTCAGGGTGGTCGACGCCGTCTGGCCGTTCTCGCAGCGCAGGTCGACCGCGTAGTCACCGGCAGGCTTGTCGGCCGGAACGGTGACCTGTCCGGTCAAGAAGCCTCTGTCCGGTTTGAGCATGACGTTCCCGAACGCGTCGGAGTGCACGTTGGACCGCCGGTTGTTGTTGTCGTTGTCGCAGCTTGCCTTGATGCTGACCCGGCTACCGGCCTGGACGCTGTTCGGTGTCACCTCGACGAAGACGTTCTCGCCGGCGCGTGCCGGCGCGACCGACAACAGGACGAACGCGCCAACCAGCCCCAGCAGTGTCAGTACGGACGAGAGCGCGCGGTTGATCGTGCGGATTCCCTGCATGATTTCCCCCCCAACCGGCGACAACCGCCGGAACCCTCCCCTGGGCACGGGCGTTGCTTTCCCGCTGGCGCGGGGGCAAACCCGCCCCACCCCCCATCCCGCACCCACCCACCCATCCACGCTCGCGATCTTGCACTTTCTGCGGCGACGAATCGGCTCTCAGCCGGCATTTCACCAACAGAAACTGCAAGATCGCGGGGAGACGGGCGGGCGGGGCGGACGGGTCAGCGCGGGCGGGGGACGGGCCCGGTGGCAGGGAGCGGGGTGATCGGGTGCCAGTTCAGGGGGGAGGAGAGGACCATCGTGCTCGACGGTTGGCCGTACGGGGCGAGACGGTCGATGACCCCCTCGAACGCGCCGATCGAGCCGGCCGCCACCTTCAGCACGCTGCACGCGTCCCCGGTGATCCGGTGGATCTCCAGGATCTCCGGCCAGTCGGCCACCGCCGGGTCGTGCAGGATGCATCGCGCGCCGTAGCAGGACATCCGGATCAGCGCGACGACGGTGCGGCCGGCGCGGCTGAGGTCGACATGGGCGTGGTAGCCGGTGATGATCCCGGCCTCCTCCAGCCGGCGGACCCGCTCGGCGACGGACGGCGGCGACAGGTGCACCCGCCGGGACAGCTCGCTGAAGGAGAGCCGCGCGTCGGCCTGCAACTCGCGCAGCAGCGCCCAGTCCATGTCGTCCACGCTCAGACCTTACTTTCGTGAACCGACTTCGCCTAGTTGCCTTTGGTTTGCCAGGAGAAGGCGGCGACAGCCGTTGATTCGGCATTCCGCAGGCCGATCCGACCGCGAGATCATGGCGTCGGCTAGTCCGGGGGAGGGAGACGAGATGGTGGATCAGACGGAGCGGCGGGCGCCGAACCGCCGTGCCACGGTGCAACCGGTGACCCCCGGGCAGCGTGCGGCCCAGGCGGCGCGCACCGGTGGCGAGCCGACCCTGGAGTTCGCCGACATGGTGCCGTACGACGCGTACGTGCAGGCCAGCGCCCTGCACAAGATGCAGCACCCGCTCAGCAGCGACCCGGGTGAGATGTCCTTCCTGATGGTCAGCCAGATCATGGAGCTGTACTTCGGGCTGACCTGCCACGAGCTGCGGGAGACCCAGCGGCTGATCCGCGCCGACCAGATCTGGGAGGCGCTGGCGCCGCTGGGCCGAGCCAAGCTGCACCTGGAGGGGCTCAACGCCGCCTGGCAGGGCCTGCGCTGGATGAGTCCGGCCGACTTCAACCGGTTCCGCAATCTGCTCGGCGAGGCCTCCGGTTTCCAGTCCGCGATGTACCGGCAGTTGGAGTTCCTGCTCGGGCTGCGCGACCCGACGCTGATCCGCCCGTTCCGCAGGCAGGCCGAGGTGCACGCCGAGCTGAGCGCCGCACTGGCCACCCCGAGTCTCTGGGACGACGTGCTCGCGCTGCTCGCCCGGCGTGGCTTCGACCTCCCCGCCGACCTGCTCGACCGGGACGTGGCCGTCGAACACGACCCGCACCCGTTGGTCGAGGCGGCCTGGGTCCGGATCTACGACGACGCCAGCCCGGACAACCACCTGCGGCTGCTCGGCGAGGCGCTGAGCGCGGTCGCCGAGGAGTTCGGCGACTGGCGCTGGAACCACGTCAAGGCGGTGCAGCGGACGATGGGCGCCAAGGTCGGCAGCGGAGGCTCCGCCGGCCTGGCCTGGTTGCAGCGCAGCATGGCCCGGGTGGTCTTCCCGGAGCTGTGGTCGGCCCGCACCGCGATGTGACCGGAGAGCGAGACATGCACACCCCAGAACACGAGGCGCACCGCCTCGCCGGAGGCGAGGCCGAGGCGCACCGCCTCGCCGGAGGCGAGGCCGAAGCGCACCGCCGCGACGAGGCCGACCCCGGCCACCGGCACCTGTTCCACGTGCCGCCGGCCGACGGCGGCGACCACCCCGAGTCGGCGTACCTGGCCGGCAACTCGCTCGGTCTGCAACCCCGGGCCACCCGCGACGAACTCCTGGCCGACCTGGACGCGTGGGGGCGGCTCGGCGTGGAGGGGCACCTGGAGGCGGAGCGCCCCTGGCTGCCGTACCACGAGTTGTTGACCGGGCCGGCCGCGCGACTGGTCGGCGCCCGGCCCGCGGAGGCCGGGGTGATGAACTCGCTCACGGTCAACCTGCACCTGCTGATGGTGAGTTTCTACCGACCGGCCGGCGCGCGCACCCGCATCGTCATCGAGGACGCCGCGTTCCCCTCGGACAGCTACGCCGTGCGCAGCCAGGCCCGGTTCCACGGCCTGGACCCGGACGACACAGTGGTCCGGTTGCGTCCGCGCGACGGTGAGGACGCCCTGCGCACCGAGGACGTGACCGACTACCTGGCCGCCGAGGGTGATCGGGTGGCTCTGCTACTGCTCGGCGGGGTCAACTACCTCACCGGTGAGCTGCTGGACATCCCGGCGATCACGGCTGCCGGCCGGGCCGCCGGCGCGGTGGTCGGCTGGGACCTGGCCCACGCGGTCGGCAACGTGCCGTTGGCCCTGCACGACTGGGACGTCGACTTCGCCGCGTGGTGCTCCTACAAGTACCTGAACTCCGGCCCGGGTGCCCTGGCGGGCGTCTTCGTGCACGAGCGGCACCTCGGCGACGGGAACCTGCCCCGGTTCGAGGGGTGGTGGAGCACCGCGGCGGCCACCCGGTTCGAGATGACGCCGGTGTCCCGGCCACCGGCCACTGTGGAGGCCTGGCAGATCTCCAACCCGCCGATCTTCGCGATGGGCCCGGTGCGCACGTCGCTGGAGCTGTTCGACGCGGTGGGCATGACCGCGCTGCGCGCCCGCAGCCAACGCCTCACCGGCTGGCTGGAGTCGCTGCTCGACGAGGTGACCGTCGGCCGGCCGCTGCGGGTGGTCACCCCGCGCGACCCGGCCCGCCGGGGCTGCCAGCTCTCCGTGCGCATCGGGTCCGGCAGCGCCGCCGAGCTGACCAAACGCCTACGGTACGAACACGGGGTCATCGCCGACGCCCGCGAACCGGACGTCGTGCGGTTCGCCCCGGTGCCGCTGTACTCCACGTACCTCGACTGCTGGCGGGCGGCGGCCGCGCTGGCGTCCACCGTCGGGCAGGTGACCTCATGACCGCGCGCCGCGACGAGATCGCGATCATCGGTGCCGGGCTGGCCGGCTGTCTGGCGGCCTGCTTCCTGGCCCGGCGTGGCTACCCGGTGGCCCTCTACGAGCGCCGCTCCGACCCGCGCGCCGGCACCGCCGAGCGTGGTCGTTCGATCAACCTGGCGCTCTCCGAGCGCGGCCTGGACGCGCTGCGCCGGATCGGGCTGGCCGAGCAGGTGATGACCGACGCGCTGCCGATGCGCGGCCGGATGATCCACCCGGTCGAGGGTGAGCAGCAGTTCCAGTCGTACAGCGCGGCCGGCGACCGGGCGATCAACTCGATCAGCCGGGGTGCGCTGAACAACGCCCTGCTGGACGAGGCCGCCGCACTGCCCGGGGTGCGGGTCGTCTTCGACCACCGGCTGGTCGGGCTCGACCCGACCGACGGCGCCCTGAGCTTCGAGACCCCGCAGGGCCCGGTCGCGGCGAGGGCGTCGGTCGTGCTGGGTGCCGACGGCGCCGGCTCCGCGGTGCGCGGGCAACTGCTGGCGTACGGGCTGCTGGACGAGAGCGTGGACTTCCTCGACTACGGCTACAAGGAGTTGACGATTCCGCCGCTGGGCGGGGACTTCGCCCTGGACCCGGACGCGCTGCACATCTGGCCGCGCGGCACCTCGATGATGATCGCGTTGCCGAACCCGGACCGCTCCTTCACCTGCACGCTGTTCTGGCCCAACGACGGCGCCGGCAGCTTCGCCTCGCTGACCAGCCCGGCGGAGATCGAACGGCACTTCACCGAGTACTACCCGGACGTGGTGCCGCTGGCCCCGAACCTGGTCGACGACTACCAGCACAACCCGGTGGGCGTGCTCGGCACGGTGCGCTGCACCCCCTGGCAGGTCAACGGCACTGTCGGCCTGCTCGGCGACGCGGCGCACGCCATCGTGCCGTTCTACGGCCAGGGCGCCAACTGCGCGTTCGAGGACGTGGTGGAGCTGGACCGCTGCCTGGACGAGTGCGCCGACGACTGGTTGGCGGCGCTGCCGCTGTTCCAGCGACGCCGACAGGAGAACGCCGAGGCCATCGCGACGATGGCGCTGACCAACTTCGTGGAGATGCGGGACAAGGTCGCCTCCCCGGTCTTCCAGACCCGGCGGCGGGTGGAGCACGCACTGGAACGGGCCCTGCCCGGCCGGTACGTTTCCCAGTACGAGCTGGTGTCGTTCTCCACCACCCCGTACGCCGAGGTTCGCCGCCGGGTGCGCCGACAGCACCGGGTGCTCGGGGCGGTCGTCGGCGGGGCCGCGCTGCTGCTGGTCGGCGCGATCGGCGCGGCACTGAGCCGAGGGAGGCGCGGATGACCGGCAACTGGGATCCACGACTGATGGCCGGCCACGCGCCGAGTGGCCCGCAGCGGTTGCGCAACTTCGTCGCCGGCGAGTTCGTCGACGGTGGGACGACGTTCACCAAGGCCAGCCCGGTCACCGGGGAGCAGGTCTTCGAGGTGGACGAGGCATCGCGGTCCACGGTGGACGACGCGGTGGCCGCCGCCCGGGCGGCGCTGCGGGGGCCGTGGGGTCGAATGGGGGAGCGCGAGCGCGCCGAGGTGCTGCGCCGCGTCGCCGACGAGTTGGAGCGCCGCTTCGACGACCTGGTCACCGCCGAGGTAGCCGACACCGGCAAGTCCATGGCCCAGGCCCGCACCCTGGACATCCCGCGTGGCGCGGCGAACTTCCGGGCGTTCGCGGAGATCGTGGCGACCGCCCCCACCGAGTCGTTCACCACTGTCACCCCGACCGGCGGCCGGGCGCTCAACTACGCGCTGCGCAAGCCGGTCGGCGTGGTCGCGGTCATCGTGCCGTGGAACCTGCCGCTGCTGCTGCTCACCTGGAAGGTGGCTCCGGCGCTGGCCTGCGGCAACGCCGTCGTGGTCAAGCCCAGCGAGGAGACTCCCGCCTCGGCGACGGTGCTCGCCGAGGTGATGGCCGCCGCCGGCGTACCGGCTGGGGTGTTCAACCTGGTGCACGGCTTCGGACCGGACTCGGCGGGCGAGTTCCTCACCCGCCACCCGGGCGTCGACGCGATCACCTTCACCGGCGAGTCGGCCACCGGCGGCGCGATCATGCGGGCCGCCGCCGACGGGGTGAAGGCGGTGAGCTTCGAACTCGGCGGCAAGAACGCCGGCCTGGTCTTCGCCGACGCCGACCTGGACGCCGCGGTGGCCGGTTCGGTGCGGTCCAGCTTCACCAACGGCGGGCAGGTGTGCCTCTGCACCGAGCGCATCTACGTGCAGCGCCCGGTGTTCGAGGAGTTCACCGCCCGGCTGGCGAAGCGGGCCGGCGAGCTGGCGTACGGGTGGCCGACCGACGAGGCCACCGCCACCATGCCGCTGATCTCCCACCAGCACCGGAAGAAGGTGCTCGGCGCGTACGAGCTGGCCCGGTCCGAGGGCGCCGAGGTGCTCACCGGTGGCGGCACGCCCACCTTCGGCGACACCCGCGACGGCGGGTCGTACGTGCAGCCGACGGTGCTCACCGGGCTCGGCCCGGACGCCCGCACCAACCGGGAGGAGATCTTCGGCCCGGTGGTGCACGTCGCCCCGTTCGACACCGAGGACGAGGCGTACGCCCTCGCCAACGGCACCGAGTACGGCCTGGCGGCGACCGTGTGGACCCGGGACGTGGGCGTCGCGCACCGGGCCGGCGCCCGGCTCGACGCCGGCATCGTCTGGGTCAACACGTGGTTCCTGCGTGACCTGCGTACCCCGTTCGGCGGGGTGAAGGCGTCCGGGATCGGTCGTGAGGGCGGCGTGCACTCGCTGAACTTCTACTCCGAACTCACGAACGTCTGCGTGGACCTGTCGTGAGCCGTAGCGAGGGAGCGGGCATGGAAGCTGACATCGAGGCCGCCAACCGGGAGTTGGCCGACGCCCGCAGCACCGGCAAGCCGTGCGCTCCCCTTCGGGGGCGGCTGCTGCCGGAGGGCGACGTCGAGTCCGCGTACCGGGTGCAGCAGCTCCAGGCGCGGGCCTGGCAGGGCCGCGGCGAACGCCGGGTCGGCGCGAAGATCGGGTTGACCTCGCGGGCCGTGCAGGAGACCTTCGGGGTGTTCCAGCCGGACTTCGGCATGCTGACCGACGCCATGGCTGTCGGCGACGGGGTCGAGGTGCCCATCGACCGGCTGCTCCAGCCCCGCGTCGAGGCGGAGATCGCCTTCGTGCTCGACAAGGACCTGCCGAACCCGCAGCTTACCACCGTCGACCTGATCCGCGCGGTCGACCACGTGCTGCCGGCGATCGAGATCGTCGACTCCCGGATCGCCGCCTGGGACATCTCCATCGTGGACACCGTCGCCGACAACGCCTCCAGCGGGCTCTTCGTGCTCGGCACCACGCCGCGCCGGCTCGCCGACGTGGACCTGCGACTGTGCGGGATGGTGTTGGAGCACGCCGGCGAGCCGGTCTCGGTGGGCGCGGGCGCCGCCTGCCTGGGCAACCCGCTGCACGCCCTGCAGTGGCTGGCCGGCACCCTCGCCCGAGCCGGCGACCCGCTGCGCGCCGGGGACGTGGTGCTCTCCGGGGCGCTCGGTCCGATGGTCCCGGTCACCCCGGGGGCCGCGTACGAGGCCCGCATCTCCGGGCTCGGCTCGGTGCGGACCTGTTTCAGCAAGGGAGGCAACCAGTGACCACCAACGTGGCGGTGCTGGGATCGGGCAACATCGGCACCGACCTGATGATCAAGGTGTTGCGGCTCAGTGACAGCCTGCGCATGGTGGCGATGGCCGGCATCGACCCGACCTCCGACGGCCTGGCGCGCGCTCGCCGGCTCGGCGTCGCCACCACCGCCGAGGGCGTGGACGGTCTCGTCGCGATGCCCGAGTTCGCCGACGTCGAGCTGGTGTTCGACGCCACCTCGGCCGGCGCGCACCGACGCCACGACGAGGTGCTGCGCGCGCACGGCCGCACGGTGGTCGACCTGACCCCGGCCGCGCTCGGCCCGTACGTGGTGCCGCCGGTGAACCTCGACGAGCACCTGCACGAGTCGAACGTCAACATGGTGACCTGCGGCGGGCAGGCGACCGTGCCGATCGTCGCCGCGGTGCGCCGGGTGACCCCGGTGGCGTACGGGGAGATCGTCGCGTCGATCGCGTCGAAGTCCGCCGGGCCGGGCACCCGGGCCAACATCGACGAGTTCACCGAGACCACGGCCCGGGCCATCGAGGTGGTGGGGGGTGCCGAGCGGGGCAAGGCGATCATCGTGCTGAACCCGGCGGACCCGCCGCTGCTGATGCGGGACACCGTCTACTGCCTCTGCCCGGACGCCGACGCCGACACCGACGCCATCGCCGCCTCGGTCGCGGAGATGGTGGCGACCGTGCAGGAGTACGTCCCCGGTTACCGGCTCAAGCAGGACGTGCAGTTCGACCGGGTCGAGGCGTACCTGCCGACGTTCGGGCGGCGGCTCACCGCCCTGCAGGTGTCGGTCTTCCTGGAGGTCTCCGGTGCCGGGCACTACCTGCCCGCGTACGCCGGGAACCTGGACATCATGACCTCGGCCGCGCTGCGTACCGCGGAGCGGCTGGTCGCCAGGCGTTCTTCGGAGGTGGCCGCGCCGTGACCGAGCTGTACATCCAGGACGTGACGCTGCGCGACGGCATGCACGCCATCGCCCACCAGTACACCGTCGACCACGTACGCACCATCGCCGCCGCGCTGGACGCCGCCGGGGTGGCCGCCATCGAGGTGGCGCACGGTGACGGCCTCGCCGGGTCCAGCGTCAACTACGGCCACGGGGCCGCCAGCGACGCCGAGTGGATCTCCGCGGCTGCCGAGGTGCTGACCTCTGCGAAACTGACCACCCTGCTGCTGCCGGGCATCGGCACGATCGCCGACCTGAAGGCCGCGAAGGCGCTCGGGGTGACAAGCGTCCGGATCGCCACCCACTGCACGGAGGCGGACATCTCCGCCCAGCACATCTCCTGGGCCCGGGAGAACGGCATGGACGTGGCCGGGTTCCTGATGATGTCGCACATGAACGACGCGGCCGGGCTCGCGGGGCAGGCCAAGCTCATGGAGTCGTACGGGGCGCACTGCGTCTACGTCACCGACTCCGGCGGACGGCTGCTGATGTCCGACGTGGCGCAGCGGGTCGACGCGTACCGGCAGGTCCTCGCCCCGGAGACGCAGATCGGCATCCACGCCCACCACAACCTGTCGCTGGGGGTGGCCAACAGCGTGCTGGCCGTCGAGCACGGCCGGGTCACCGGGTCGGCGCCGGCCGGCCCGGACGCGCCGCATGGCCGGACCGTCCGCGTCGACGCCTCCCTCGCCGGCATGGGCGCGGGCGCCGGAAACGCCCCGCTGGAGGTCTTCGTGGCGGTCGCCGAGCTGCACGGCTGGAAGCACGGCTGCGACGTGTTCGCGCTGATGGACGCCGCCGACGACATCGTCCGCCCGCTCCAGGACCGGCCGGTCCAGGTGGACCGGGAAACGCTCTCCCTGGGGTACGCCGGGGTCTACTCCAGCTTCCTGCGGCACGCCGAGCGGGCCTCCACGAAGTACGGAGTGGACGTCCGGTCGATCCTGGTCGAGCTGGGCCGCCGCCGGATGGTGGGCGGCCAGGAGGACATGATCGTGGACGTGGCACTCGACCTGGTCGGCAAGGAGGAGCACTCATGATCGGCGTGGACATTGTCGGGATCGCCGACAAGCTGGGCGCGGCGGCCGAGACGGCCACCGCGATCCCGCAGCTCGCCGCCGAGACCGGCCTCGACGTGGACACCGCGTACGCCGTGCAGGCCGCGCTGCTGCAACGCCGGCTGAACGCCGGTGAGCGGTTGGTCGGGTTGAAGATGGGGCTGACCAGCAGGGCGAAGATGGCCCAGGTCGGCGTGGACGAGGTGATCTGGGGGCGGCTCACCAACGCGATGCGGGTGCCCGACGGCGGTGCCGTGGACCCGGCCGCGTACATCCATCCCCGGGTCGAGCCGGAGGTGGCGTTCCTGCTGGACCGGCTGCCCGAGCCGGGCGAGCCGGTCGGCGACTTCGCCACGGCGGTCCGCGCGGTCGCCCCGGCCATCGAGTTGATCGACTCCCGGTACGCGGACTTCCGCTTCTCGCTGCCGGACGTGATCGCGGACAACACCTCGGCCGCCGCCTTCGTGATCGGGCCGTGGTCGCCGGTGCCCGCCGGCCTGGACAACCTGGGCGTGCTGCTGGAGGTCGACGGGCGGGTGGCGCAGGTCGGCTCGACGGCGGCGATCCTTGGTGATCCACGCCGGGCGCTCGACGAGGGCATCCGCCTGGCGGGCCGGCACGGGGTGCGACTGGAGCCCGGCTGGGTCTTCCTGGCCGGTGCCGCCACCGCCGCTGTGCCGCTGCGCCCCGGCGCCCACGTCCGTGCCGTCGTCGAGAAGCTCGGCACGGCCTCGCTCCGGGCGTCGTCGTGACCGCCCGGGTGGTGGCCGGGAAGGCCGTCCCGCGGGGGGCATTTCCGCACGTCAAGGTCGCCGGTGGGTTCGTCTTCGTCTCGGGTACGTCGTCGCGGCGAGCGGACAACACCTTCGCCGGTGTCGAGGTGGACGGGTTCGGCACCACAAACCTCGACATCCGGGTGCAGACGCGGGCGGTCATCGAGAACGTACGGGACCTGCTGCGTTCGGTCGGCGCGGACCTCACCGACCTCGTCCAGGTGACGGCGTACCTGGTCAACATGAACGACTTCGGTGGTTACAACGAGGTGTGGGCCGAGTTCTTCGACGCCTCCGGACCGACCCGTACGACGGTGGCGGTGCACCAGCTGCCGCACCCGCACCTGCTGATCGAAATCCAGGCCGTGGCCCTTCTTCCCTCGGGAGGTCAGTCGTGAGTGAGATCGCCGAGCCGTTCAGCTTTCCGGGCTGGATCGCGGACAACCAGCACCTGCTCAAGCCCCCGGTGGGCAACAAGGAGATGTTCCCCGGCGGGGACGACTTCATCGTGATGGTGGTGGGTGGGCCCAACCAGCGCACCGACTTCCACGTGGACCCGTACGAGGAGTTCTTCTACCAGGTCAAGGGCAACATGCACATCAACTTGGTCACCCCGGAGGGGCCGCGTACGGTGCACGTACGCGAGGGTCAGATGTGGATGTTGCCGCGTAACACCCCGCACTCGCCGCAGCGGCCGGAGGCCGGCTCGATCGGCGTGGTCGTCGAGCGGGTCCGCGAGGAGGGCACGCTGGAGACGTTCCAGTGGTACTGCCCGGAGTGCGGCAGCAAGGTGCACGAGGTGGAGTTGCAGGTCCGCGACATCGCCGCCGATCTGCCCCCGGTGTTCCAGGCGTTCTACGCCGACGAGCAGGCGCGCACCTGCGCCAACTGCGGCACCCTGCACCCGGGCAAGGGCTGATGCCCGCAGGCATGGTGGACGTGCACACGCACGTCGTACCGAAGGGTTGGCCGGACCTCGGCGCGGCCTGCGGCGGGTCCGGCTGGCCGTGGTTGCGGGTCGACTCCGAGCGGGCCGCCATGATCATGGTGGGGGAGACGGAGTTCCGCCCGGTCGGCGCCGAGTGCTGGGACGCGTCGCGCCGACTGGCCGACATGGACGCCGATGGCGTGGCCGTGCAGGTGGTCTCGCCGACCCCGGTCTTCTTCAGCTACGACCGCCCGGCCAACCAGGCGGTGAAGGTCGCCCGGATCTTCAACGACCTGACCCTGGAGGTCACCGCGGCCGGAGGTGACCGACTGGTGCCGTTCTGCCAGGTGCCGCTCCAGGACCCGGACGCCGCCTGCGCCGAGTTGGACCGCAGCCTCGCCGCCGGGCACGTGGGCGTGGAGATCGGCAACCACGTCGGCGACCGGGACTTGGACGACGCCGGCGTGGTCACCTTCCTCCAGCACTGCGCCGAGGTGGGCGCACCCGTCTTCGTCCACCCGTGGGACATGCCCGGTGGGCCGCGACTGGACCGCTGGATGGCCCGTTGGCTCACCGGGATGCCCGCCGAGACGCACCTGTCGGTGCTGGCGATGATCCTCGGCGGCGTCTTCGACCGGGTGCCCGAGACGCTGCGGATCTGCTTCGCGCACGGCGGCGGCAGCTTCCCGTTCTGGCTCGGCCGCGCCGACAACGCCTGGCAGCGCCGTGGCGACCTGGTCCGGGGCGCGTCCGCCGGCCCGCCCAGCAGCTACCTCGACCGGTTCAGCGTCGACTCGGTGGTCTTCGCGCCGCCCGCGCTGCGGCTGCTCGTCGACACGTTGGGGGAGGACCGGGTGCTGGTCGGCAGCGACTACCCGTACCCGCTGGGCGAACGGCCGGCCGGCGCGGTGGTCCACGCGGCCGACTTCCTCAGCGCCGACCAACGCGACAAGCTCCTGTCGGCCAACGCCCTGCGCTTCCTCGGCCTGTCGCGTATATAAGGCTGGTATCCGAATATATACTCGGCCCATGAAGACGGTTATCGACCTTGATGATGAGCTGCTCGAACGTGCCCGCCTCGAGCTGGGCACCAAGAGCAAGAAGGACACGATCCACGCGGCGCTCCGGCTCGTCGCGGAGCGCAGCGAACGGATGGAGGCCATCCGGGAGCTGATTTCGATCTCTATCGAGCAGGACTGGACCGGCCTGGTCGAGGACGACAAGACGCCGCGCGGCGAGCAGGACGCCGCGTGATCCCACCGGCCGGGCTCTACCTCATCGACACGTCGGCCTGGAGTCGCCTCCGCCAGCCGGCGGTGGCTAAGCGGATCACGACCATTCTCGAGGAACGGCTCGCGGCGACCTGCGTTCCGCTTGACCTCGAGAACGGGCGAAGCGCCCGCGACTTCCGTGACGCCATGACGGTGCGGGCACGCCGTGCAGAGCTGATGATCGACCTTCCGATCACTCCGGCCTTGGCGACTAGGGCGCGCGACCTGCAACTGGCGCTGACGGCCCGTGGTCACCATCGGGCGGCCAGCCCAGTCGACATCCTGGTCGCGGCGGCCGCTGCCGAATACTCCGCGACCGTTCTGCACTACGACCGGGATTTCGATCTGATCAGCGATATCGGTGGACCTCGCAGTGAATGGGTGGCGCCTGCGGGCACGCTGGACTGACGGTCGGACGCCGTGTCGGCCCGCCGGCAGCCGCTCCCGGCGGGCAGGATGAGGGCATGGCCGAGCCGCACGACCTGACCGCGTTGGAGCAGGCCGCCGCGATGACCCGCGGCGAGCTGTCCAGCGTCGACCTGGTCGAGCATTCCCTGCGCCGGGTGGCGGCGCTCGGCGACACCGTGGGCGCGTTCGTCACCGTCACACCGGACCTGGCCCGGCAGGCCGCACGTGCCGCCGACGCGGTGCCGGTCGAGGAGCGCGGCCCGCTGCACGGCGTGCCGACCGCGATCAAGGACCTGACGCTCACCGCCGGGGTACGCACCACCTTCGGTTCGGCCGCCTTCCTCGACTTCGTCCCGCCGGTCGACGCCGACGTGGTCCGGTTCATCAAGGCCGCCGGTCTGGTCAGCCTGGGCAAGACGACCACCTCCGAGCTGGGCTGCTCGCTCTACTCGGAGGGCCGGGTCGCGCCGCCGGCCCGCAACCCGTGGCAGCTGGCGTACACCGCCGGCGGGTCCAGCGGCGGCGCGGCGGCGGCGGTCGCGGCCGGGCTGGTCCCGGTCGCCCAGGGGTCCGACGGCGGTGGTTCGCTGCGCATCCCGGCGTCGCTCTGCGGCCTGGTCGGCTACAAGCCCAGCCGGGGCCTCGTCTCCGGCGGGCCGATCGGCTCCGGCGCGTTCGGCCTGCCCACCAGCGGCCCGCTCGGGCGGACGGTCACCGACGTCGCCGCGCTACTAGACGTCATGGCCGTCCCGGTGCCCGGCGAGCCCTACCTGCCGCCGCCCGCGCCGCCCGGCGGCTACCTGGCCGTCGCGCGTCGGGCCGAGCCCGGCCCGCTGCGGATCGGCCGATTCACCACGCCGATGCTCGCCGACGAACCGGTGCACCCCGACTGCGTGGCCGCCGTGGACCGGGCCGCCGCGCTCCTCACGGCGGCGGGCCACGAGGTGGTCGAGGTGCCGCCGCCGCTCGGGCCGGCGGCATGGCCGCTGTTCGAGATCATCTGGTACGTGTTGGCGCTCGCCCCGGTGCCGCCGCAGCGGGAGGTGGAGCTGCTGCCGTTGACCCGGCTGCTGCGGGCCCGGGGCGCCGAGCTCTCCGCTGGCACCCTGGCCGCCACCCTCGGTGAGTTGCAGGCGCAGGTGCGCCTCGGTGCCCGTCGCACCGCCGGCTGCGACCTGCTCCTCTGTCCCACCCTGGCCGCCCCGCAGGCACCGGTCGGCTGGTTCACCGCCGACGCGGACCCGGCCGCCGACTTCGACCGGCAACGCCGGTTCTCGCCCTACTGCGCCATCTTCAACGTCACAGGTGATCCCTCCGTCTCGCTGCCGCTGGGCAGCACGACCGACGGCCTGCCCGTCGGGGTGCTGCTCACCGGCCGGTACGGCGACGACGCGCGGCTTATCGCTACCGCTGCGCAACTGGAGAACTCCAGTGACGGATGGGATCGGCACCCCGCAATCTGGCGGGCCGTCGACTCCGCTAACGTGAATGGCGACGGAGTCGGGCGGTCGGCAGCGTGAGCGTCCATCCGACCCGGTTGTTCGAGGTCGTCCTTCTTCCGCCTGGGGGCGTTGGGATTGTCTGTTACCGAGACGTTGCTGGTCTTCGTCGGCATCCCGTTGGCCGCGGTGCTGGTCATCGCCGGCCTGTCGTACGCCGGTAGCCGCGGGGGTGCCACCGGCGGTGGCGGTGGCGCCAAGCGCTACCGGCCGGGCCGGCCCTTCGACTTCACTCCGGTCTGGTTCCTGGGCCGCCCGGAGCAGCTGGCCGACTCGGCCGGCACCGCGCTGACGGCGGGGGCGCAGGCGCCCGCGCTGACCAGCCACAAGCTTGAGAAGGCCAGCGTCGAGGCGCCGGCCGGTGGAACCGGAGGCGCAAGTGACCGTTGGTGAGAAGCAGGCCGGGTCGGAAAATCCGCCCGAGGTGCTCGACGGGCCGTTCTCGACCCGCCAGCTGCTGCGCATCGACGAGGCGTTGCGCCTGGCCGACAAGGGCACCGGCCTGGTCTTCTCGGTCTTCGTCGGCGGTCTCGACGAGCCGATCCGCGAGCACGCCCAGCGGCTGCACCGTCAGCTCGCCGAGCCCGACAAGTCGGTGCTGATCGCCGTGTCGCCCAACCAGCGTCAGCTGGAGATCATCACCGGGCGGTACGCCCGCAAGCGCATCCCCGACACGTACGCCAAGCTGGCCGCGCTCTCCATGGTCGGCGCGTTCAGCGGCGGTGACCTGGCCGGCGGCATCATCAACGGCCTCGACCAGCTCGCCAGCCACGCCGGCAAGGGCTGACCCCTTCCAGATACGACGAAGCCCGGCCCGCTTTTCGGCGGGCCGGGCTTCGGTGTTCCGGAATGGTGTTTCAGCGGGGCCAGGCGGAGGGATCAAGGCGCATCGGCCAGGGCTCGTCGATCCGCACCGGGTCGTCAGGGCCGACCGTGCCGAGCAGGTTGTAGTGAACGCCCTTCACCAGCTCGTAGCGATAGATCACGGGGCCGAAGTCACCGCGCTCGACCCGCCAGTACGCAGGAATGCCGGCCTCGGCGTAGAGCGCAGGCTTGGTGAACCGGTCATGCCGACGGCTGCTCGGTGACTCCACCTCGACGACGAGTGCCACATCCGCTGCTTCGACCCAGGCGCCGTCCGCAGGGGCCGTCGGCTTCAGCACCGTGACATCAGGGATGAGGTTGCTCTCGATCGCGCGAAGCCCCGCCTCCCGGATAACCCGCCATCCGGTCGGTGCCGCCGCTCGCAGGGCTGCCCGCAGTTCATCCGCCAATTCCTGGTGACCGAAACCCGGTGGTGGGGTCACGTGCAGGCTCCCGTCGATGATTTCGTAGCGGTTCCCATCCTCAGGCAGGGCGAACAGATCCTGCTCGCGCCACGCGCGCGCGGGGGGCCGCCACTCGTCGGTTGGCTGTGCCATCACGTCCACCTCCTTCCGCAACCATAATGGCCCGGGCCGGCGAGGGTTCGCACCCACGCCGGCCCGGGCCGCGTACTCGCTGGTCAGCTCTGCGCGGCGTCCTTCGCGCGGGCCTTCAGCGCCCGCACCACGCCGTCGCGGCCCTCGGCCACCAGCCGACGCAGCGGGGCGGGGTGCCCGTCACCGGCCAGCCACGCGTCGGTGGCCGCCACCGTGTCGTCCTCCACCAGGTAGGTCGGGTACGCCAGCTGGGCGAACTCCTGTGCCGGCTCGCTGTCCCGGGTGGCCCACACCTGGCCGACCGCCGCGAAGTAGCGCTCCCGGTACGGGGCGACCAGCTCCACCTGCGTCGGGTGGGCGAAGCCCTGCAACAGCGCCCGGTGCCGCCAGTTGGGCAGCGCGTCCGGGCCGGTGAGCAGGTCCCACACGGCGGCCTTGTTGTCGGCCGTCGGAATCAACGCGTGCGCGTACGCGGCCTCCCGCTCGCCGCTGGCCGTGCGGTCACCGCTCAGCTCCGCCTCGATCTCGGCGGCGCCGGCGGCACCGTTGGCCACCAGCGCTTCGAGGACCGACCAGCGCAGCTCGGTGTCGACGGTCAGCCCGGCCGGCACGCCGGCGCCGTCCAGCCAACCGCGCAGCGTCGCCAGGTCTTCCTCGGAGCGGACCGCCGAGGTGAACGCACGGGCCCAGGCCAGCTGGAAGCCGCTGCCGGGCTCGGCGGCGGCGAGTGCGTCACGGGCGGTACGGGCCAGGTCGGCCCAGCCGGTCGGCGCCCAGGCCGGGTCGGCGTACAGGGTTAGCGCGGTGGTCGCCTGCCGCAGGGTGGCGGTGACCAGGTTGATGTCGGTCTCCGCGGGCAGCCCGCTCAGCGTCAGCGCCACGTAGTCGCGGGCGGACAACTCGGCGTCGCGGATCATGTCCCACGCGGCGGTCCAGCACAGTGCGCGGGCCAGCGACGAGTCGAAGCCACCGATGTGCTGCACCACGGTCGCCATCGAACGCTCGTCGAGGCGCAGCTTGGTGTAGCTGAGGTCGTCGTCGTTGAGCAGCAACACGTCGGCCGCCCGGACGCCACGCAGCGGGGCGAGATCCGTGTGCTCGCCGGTCACGTCGACCTCGTACCGCTCCCGACGGACCAGCCGCCCATCGGTCAGGTCGTACAGGCCCACGCCGATCCGGTGCGTCCGCAGCGTCGGGTACGCCGCCGGCGCCTCCTGCCGCACCAGCACCTGCTCGTACGTGCCGTCCGCGCCGATGGTCACCTCCGGCCGCAGCGTGTTGACCTGTGCGGTCTCCAACCACTGCGCGGCGAACTTGCGCAGCTCCCGCCCGGATGCGGCCTCCAGCTCGGTGAGCAGGTCGTCGAAGGTGGCGTTGCCCCAGGCGTGCTTGCCGAAGTAGGCCCGCAGCCCGGCCACGAACGGCTCCTCACCCACGTACGCGACGAGCTGCTTGAGCACGCTCGCGCCCTTGGCGTAGGTGATGCCGTCGAAGTTGACCTCCACGGCCTCCATGTCCGGCATCTCGGTGTAGACCGGGTGGGTGGAGGAGAGCTGGTCCTGCCGGTAGCCCCAGTTCTTCCGGATGGACAGGAAGGTCGTCCACGCCTCGGTGAACCGGGTCGCGTTGGTGTTGCACCAGTGGCTGGCCCACTCGGCGAACGACTCGTTCAGCCAGAGGTCGTTCCACCAGCGCATGGTGACCAGGTCACCGAACCACATGTGGGCCAGCTCGTGCAGGATCGTGTTGGCCCGCTGCTCGTACTCGAAGTCGGTGACCTGCGAGCGGAACAGGTAGTGCGACTCGGCGTGCGTCACGCAGCCGAAGTTCTCCATCGCGCCGGCGTTGAAGTCGGGCACCCAGAGCTGGTCGTACTTGGGCAGCGGGTAGCGCACGCCGAACTTCTCGTGGAAGAAGTCGAAGCCCTGCTTGGTGATCAGGAACAGGTCGTCGGAGTCCAGGTACTGTGCCATCGACGCCCGGCAGAACACCCCCAGGTCGATGCCGTCGTGAGCGTCGCGCACCTCGTGGTACGGCCCGGCGCACATCGCCGTGATGTAGGTGCTCATCCGGGGCGACTCGGTGAAGTGCAGCGTCTTGAGCGCCTCACCCGCCGGCTCCTCGCGCTGCACCGGCATGTTGGACACCGCCCGCCAGTGCGCCGGCACGGTGACGTGCCAGGTGTAGACGCTCTTCAGGTCGGGCTGGTCGAAGCAGGCGAACACCCGCTGCGCGTCGGCCGTCTCGAACTGGCTGTAGAGGTACGTCTCGCCGTCCACCGGGTCGACCGTCCGGTGCAGACCCTGACCGCTGTTGGAGTAACCGAAGTCGGCGTCGACCACCAGGACGTTGTCGCTGTCCAACCCGGACAGGGTCAGGCCCTTCTCGGCGGACCAGTCGGAGAGGTCGACGGGCGTGCCGTTCAGCGTCACGGACCGCACCGACTCGGCGGCCAACTCGATGAACGTGCTCGCGCCCGGTTCGGAGCAGCGGAACCGGACCTCGGTCGTCGACCTGAACGTGCGGCCGTCGGCCGCCAGCACGGCGGTGGACAGGTCCAGACTGATGTCATACCCCGTCACGTCGAGCAGGCGTGCCCGCTCGGTCGCCTCGACCTGCGTCAGGTTGCGCACTCCCGGCACTGTTCGTCTCCATCCCACATGTCGCCGTACGCCCGGCGGCGCCCGTTCGCCTACCGCTCGTGACGGCCGGCCCGATTCGAGTCTTCCATGTACGGGCAGCCCGCGGTGGCCGAGGTCACGCTCTCATTCGGGTGCCGGTCGATGTGCTGCGGGGTGAGGATTCTCCTGAGACGCCGACCGTCGGCGCCACCCGTCGCGAAGGGATCTCACCGTGACCGACCGTGTCACCGCCGACATGTGGTTCGACCCGGCCTGCCCGTGGGCCTGGATCACCTCCCGCTGGCTGCTCGAGGTCGAGCAGGTCCGGGACGTCGACATCCGCTTCCACGTGATGAGCCTGGCCGTGCTCAACGACGGCCGGGACGAGCTGCCCGAGGAGTACAAGGAGTTCCTGAAGACCGCCTGGGGCCCGGTGCGGGTCTGCATCGCCGCCGAGCAACTGCACGGCAACGACGTGCTGCGCCCGCTCTACACCGCGCTCGGCACCCGGATCCACCTGCAGAAGCAGGAGCGGGGTCCGGAGCTGTACGTCGCCGCGCTCACCGAGGCCGGCCTCGACCCGGCGCTCGCCGCGGCCGCCGACAGCACCGACTACGACGAGGCGCTGCGGGCCAGCCACGAGGCGGGCATGCGCCCGGTCGGGCAGGACGTGGGCACTCCGGTCGTGCACGCGCCCGGCCCGGACGGCGCCCCGGTCGCGTTCTTCGGCCCGGTGATCACTCCGGCTCCGAAGGGGGAGGCCGCCGGTCGACTCTGGGACGGCGTGCTGCTGGTCGCCGGCACCCCGGGGTTCTACGAGCTCAAGCGCACCCGCGAGCAGGGCCCGATCTTCGACTGAGCGACGACCACCACGCCCCCGTCCGTGCGTCGTCAGCTGCGCGGACGGGGGCGTTTCGGGTCGGGTGTCGAGGTCGGCGCACGGGTGTGGCGTCACCGGGAGGCGGGGGGCGTCGTTTCCCTCGGTGTCCGCCGCAGCGACCCGCAGGGCCGCACGCCGCAGTTCGTGGAGGCAAATCCCGATGGCCAAGCACCGTGCGTCCGGTGACGATCAGTTGACCCGGCAGGGGGTGATCGAGACTCCCGGTGCGGACTACTGGTCCGTCGACGACTCCCGCTGGCCGACGGTCCGCCCGGACCTACCCGCCCACCTGGTGGATCTGCTCGCGCCGCCCATCGTGGTGGGCGTGGCGCGGGTCCCGGTGACCTCCCGGCTCACCCCGCCCGCGTCGGTCGACCCGCTGCCGTCGCCCGTCGACGCCGTGCCGACCGAAGCGCCGGCCCTGGTGCCGGCGGGGGCGGCACCGGCCGAACCGGCACCCCCGCCGCCGGCGCCGGCTCCTCCGCGCCCGGTACCGACGCCGCCGCTGAGCCCGCGGCCCGTGCCGACGCCGCCCCCGGACCGTCCCGTGCCGGGGCCACCCGCGTCGCCCCGCCGTGCCGTGAACACCGGGCCGATCGGGAGCGGTCGACGCGGCAACGGTGGGCCGGCGAGCGCGGGTCGGCACCGCCGGGGCACCTCCGACCGCGCCGGCTGACCAGCCGGGCCCGACCCGGCGCTTTCATCTGGTGGACGCCCCGCGGGTCCCCGCCGGCGGCGACACCGTCGCCGGTAGCGTCAGTGGGCATGACGGTCGTGCATCCGATCACCCGGGCCTGGGTCACCACTGGCGGCACCGGTGCGCAAAACTACGACGAGTTCGCCGACGACGCGGAGATCACCGCGATCATCGAGTCGAACCCGCACAGTGCTCTCGGCATCGAGATGCCGCACCGCGCCCCGCAGAGCCTGGGCAAGTCCTTCCTCGACGCGCTGCCGGACGCGGTGGCCCGCCTCGCCGAGGCCAAGGCCGACGGCAGTTACACCCCCGCCGAGCAGGTGGTGGTGCTCTACCGGATCAGCGCGCCCGGCGAGGAGCCGGCGTACGGGCTGTTCGCGATGGTGGACACCGACCAGATCTCCACCCGGGCGGACGAGCCGGGCCTGGTCATCCGCAACGAGGACGTCTTCATCGCCAAGGTGCGCGAGCGGGTGGCGCTGGCCGACGCGCTGGGCCACCTGCTCTCACCCGTACTTCTGCTCCAGACCGGGCGTGGCGACGAGCTGCACGCCGCGCTCGCGGCGGCGACCGACACGGCCGGCGCGCCCGCCGCGACGGACACCGACCAGGCGGGGCGCACGCACGCCATCTGGCTGCTCGGCCCCGGCCCGGAGCAGGCCACGCTGACCGCGCTCGCCGGTGGCGGGGACCTGGTCGTCGCGGACGGCAACCACCGCAGCCTGGCCGCCCAGACCGGGGGGCTGTCGCGCTTCCTGGCCGTGGTCACCACCCCCGCGTCGGTGGCCATCCAGCCGTACAACAGGCTGGTCAGCGAGCTGACCACCACACCGACCGAGCTGCTCGACCGGCTGCGGGCCGCGGGCGCCGAGGTCGCGCCGATCGACGGCCCGGTCGAGGTCCCGGGGGCCGGCGGCACCGTGCACCTCCGCCTCGACGGCCAGGGGTACGCGGTGCGCCTGCCCGCCACCGCCTCCGCCCGCCTGGAAAACCTGGACCACGCCCTGGTCGAGCGGCTGGTGCTGCGCGACGCTCTCGGTCTGGACCCGGGCGACAAGCGGATCACCTACGTCGGCGGTGACTACCCGGCGAGCTGGCTCACCGGTGAGGTCGACGCCGGGCGGGCCGAGCTGGCCATCCTGATCGCGCCGGTGACCGTGGCGGATTTCGTCGCGGTCAACCTGGCCAGGGAGAAGATGCCCCGCAAGAGCACCTGGTTCACCCCGAAGGCGCGCGGCGGTCTGGTCGTCGCCGAGCTGCCCCGCTGAGCGCCACCCCCACGACCGTGTGACGAACCCGGCTCGGGGACGCCGCCCCTGTGACGTCCCCGAGCGCGGCCTGACAGACTGCCCGGTATGCGCGTCTATCTGGGATCCGATCACGCCGGTTTCGAGTTGAAGGTGCACCTGGCCAACCATCTGGCCATGCAGGGGTACGAGGTGGTCGACGTGGGCCCGCACGGCTACGACCCGGACGACGACTACCCCACGTTCTGCCTGCACACCGGCGATCAGGTGGTGGCCGACGAGACGGGTCTGGGCGTGGTCATCGGTGGCTCCGGCAACGGTGAGCAGATCGCCGCGAACAAGGTCGCTGGCGTCCGCGCCGCGCTGGCCTGGAGCGTCGAGACCGCTCAGTTGGCCCGTCAGCACAACGACGCGAACGTGGTTGCCATCGGTGCCCGCCAACACACGTTGGACGAGGCGACCGGCATCGTCGAGGCGTTCCTGAACACGCCGTTCTCCGGCAACGAGCGGCACGCCCGGCGGATCGCCCAGGTTGCCGAGTACGAGCGGACCCGGAAGCTGCCCGACCTGCCCTGACCGTGCGGCGCCTAGCGCGGCGAGCGGGGCAACTCCTCGCGGGGCACCCAGTTCCGCCGGACGACCACCACCCGGGCCTCCGCCTCGGCCAGGTCGTCGTCGGTGGGGCGGGCGGCGTCCCGGGCCCGTAGCGCGGCGCTCAGCCCCACCTGGGACGAGCCGGAACCGACCAACCCGCGCAGCCCTCGCTCGCCGTCGCGCTCGTCGCCGCCCGTGCTCCTGCGTCGCGGCGGCGGGTCGCCGCCGTCATGCACGCCCGGGGTGCTGACCGTCGGAGCGTCGGCACCCGGTCTGGCCGTCTCGGTGTCGCCCTGGTGGCGTAGCCGTCGCCGTCGTCGGTCGGGGTCACCCATCAGCCGACCGTACCCTGCGGGGGTTTGATCCGGCACGGTCGCGGGGCCTCGCGTCCCGGCCGGGGTCGGCGACCGATTTGCCGGCTGGCTACCCTCGAATCCAGGCGGTGCTGTGCCGTCGGTCAGGGGGAGGACGAGATGGCAGACCAGACGCAGCCGTGGGCGGAGCGGACCGTGGAGGTGCCACCGCAGGCCGGCGTCGGGGTGCCGCCGCAGCGTGACGGGTTCCGCCGGGGCGTCGCTCCGGTGGGAGAGCCGCGCACCCCGCGGACGGAGCCGTTCCCGGTGGTCGAGCAGGAGCCGACCGGCACCGGTTGGCCCGGTGAACCGGTGCCCCGCCGCTCGCTGAGCTCGCGGATGGCGCAACTGCGTCGCGGCGGTGAGTGGAGTGCGGCGGCCGGCCTCTTCGCGTTCGTGTGCTGGGGGATCTGGGCGCTGTCCGGCCAGGGTGACCTGAGCGGGCCGCTGCTGGTGCTGGTGCTCAGCCTGCTGGTGGCGGTCGGCCTGTTCGCCCTGTTCCGGCTGGTTGGCCGGGTGGTGCTGGAGCGGCAACTGGGTCGGGTCCGGCGCACCGCCCGAGGTGCCCACCTGGCGACGGCGGTGTTCCTCGCCGGCCTCGGGGTGGCGTGGCTCCAGCAGACCGAGTGGGTCGTCTCGGCCTGGAACTGGATCTCCTCGAACTGATCCCGGGAACGCCGGGCGGGCCGGCCTTCGCCGCCCGCCCGGGCGCCCGGTCGCGGCGCACCGCGACACCGGTCGTCTCCCCACCAGGCAAGGTTGCCGCTTACCCGGCCGGCCGCGGTTCATCCGTTGCCGGCCGGTCCGGCTGGTACCCGTTCGGGGGGTCTGCTCCGCCCAGCGGCGTCAGCGGGCCGCGTCAGTGCGCGGGTTTGTGCGCCCGGACCAGGATGCGCTGGGCGTGGGCCACGAACGGACCGTGGCGACGGATGTGGTCGTGCAGGTCGGCGAGGCGGGCCCGGTAGCGGTCCACGGTGAAGTCCGGCACCGTCCAGATGACCTTGCGGAGGAAGTGCACCACCGCTGCGACGTCGTTGAAGGTGGTCGGCAGCGCTTCGTGCCGCAGCTCGTCGATGATCAGGCCGGCGGCCCGCGCGTCGGCGGCGGCGCGGGCCGGGCTGCGTTCGTCGCCGATCTCGCGGGGGCCGGTGAGGAACTGGGCCAACTCCCGGTTCGAGCCGGGGCCGATCTGCTGGGCCAGGTACCGCCCGCCGGGGGTGAGCACCCGCGCGATCTCGTCCCAGAGCACGACGTTGGGATGTCGGCTCACCACCAGATCGAACGTCTCGTCGGGAAACGGGAACGGAGCGTCCTCGGCGACGTCGACCACCCACACGCCGCGCGGTTCGAGCGCGCGCCGGGCCAGTTGGAGGTTGGGCGGCCAGTGTTCGGTGGCCACCGTCACCGGTGGAAACGCGGGCACCTCGGAGAGCACCTCGCCGCCGCCGGTCTGGATGTCCAGTGCGGCGCGGGCCACCCTCATCTGGGCTGCCATGAGTTTCAGATATCCCCAGGACGGCCGCTGTTCTGTCGCGCGGCCGTGGAACCAGGAAAAGTCCCAACCGTCCACGGATGCGTCAACGCCTTCGCGGAGTAGATCCTCGAAGGTTGCCGTGTCCTGCATTCCGCCAGGCTGACAGGCCCCGGTGGTGATGGCAAGCAGAAGTGTTCCGTGTCGGCGCAGGGTGCATGCAATGACTCCTGTCAGTGATCTGACACCGATTCCGAACGATCTTTCGGCGAGAATTCGTCACGTGGCGGATCTCCTTCGTTTCGAGACGGATCATGGTGTTCTCCTCGTCGAGGAACACACCGGCACCGATCTGGAACGTGTCGGTCTGCTCGACCGGATCCGCCCCGCCCGGCAGACGTTGGAAACGGCACTGGCCCACATCAAGCCCGCGCTCGACGCGGCGCTGGGCTTGGTCCGGGGGGTGGCGGTGCGCCCCGACCAGGTCGAGGTCGAGATCGGTGTCACCCTCACCGCGGAGGCCGGCGCCGTGGTCGCCCGCACCAGCGCGCAGGGCCACCTCAAGGTCAAGTTGATCTGGACCTCGCCCGTTCCCGTCCTACCGGCGCAGGCTGAGGACGGGACCGGCGCGCAGGAGAACGTCGCGCAATGACTGACCGCGGTGCCGGCCGCCGGCAGCCGACCATCCGGGTCGAGTGGTCGGCGGAGCACGCATGACCGGCATCCGGTCGCTCGCCGGCCGGGTACGGATCCTCGACGGCCGCTCCTCGTTGGTCGTCGGCGCGGGCATCCAACTGACCACCGACCTGGTGCTGACCTGCTGGCACGTCGTCGACGACGGCTCCGGGGCGGACCAGCCCGGGTTGCTCGTCGACACGCCGAGCCACCCCGACACCCGGGTCGCCGCCGAGGTGACCTGGTCCAAGGGTGTCGGCCCGACGGGCGACGGCGACCTGGCGGTCCTGCGCTGCGCCACACCGCTACCGTCGGCACCCGCGACCCTGGCCGATCGCGGCGACGACGAGTTCGACGTGCGGATCGTGGGTTTCTCCGCCATCACCCCGGCGTCCGTCACGGTGATGGCGCGGGCCGTCGGTCCGGTCGATGCGAGCACCGGGTGGCGCCAGCTCGACCGCATCTCCTCCGCCACGCCGGCGATCGACCGGGGGTTCAGTGGGTCCGGGGTGTACGACTCGGCTGGTGCCGTGGTGGGCATGGTGCTGGCCCGCATCAGCGTCGGCCAGCAGGTGGTCGGCTGGATGCTGCCGGTCGGGCAGTGGTCTGCCCTGCTGCCGCCCGGCCTGCGGCCAGCCGTTGCCCGGGCGACGCCCCGGCCGGCACCCGCACCGCCCACATTCGCGCAAAAGACGGCGCTGGCCCGTCTGCTGGAGGAAATCCCCGTACTCCGGCACCCCGACAGCCGTCAATTGGTCATTCAGTCGTTGCCATCGCACATCAGTCGCATGGTGAACCCATTCGGACCATTGGGTCTCGACATGTTCGGCCTGATTCGGACGAGCTTAGAATACGAGGATGGGATCGCGGCTCTCTATCGCGTCCTGCTGTTGACGGAAGGGTCGGCGAGCAAACCACTGCGGGCCTTTCGTGACCTTGCCGAGAGCCTCGGTCTGCTGACGGGTACGGAGGACAATCGGTGACGACGCCCCGGATGCCGAACGCCCAGGTGCAAGCCATCTGCGACGCACTGCTGTCGATGAGTTCGATCAACGACGGAAAAACCCGTGCGCTCTACCTCGACGAGGTCGAGGGGGAGCTGCGTAAGCCACTGTCGGTGCCCCGGCACCCAGAGGTTCGCTACGACGTCTACCTCATCGTGCGCGCCTGCGCGCAGGAGCCGCGGGGCCTGTCCACGCTGTTGCAGGTCATCGCCAACTTCCACCCGGGTGCCGCCGCGGTCGCCTCCGCCCAGCAGATCTACCTCTCCTGGCTCCTCGCGCAGTTGCTCACGGACGTCCCGACCGAGGTGTTGACCGCGGCCGTCACGGCCGTCGCGGACCGTCCGTTGTCACCAGAGGATCTGCCCGGCCTGGTGAGCGCCGTCGGCTGGCAACCGGTGGGCGACTGGCGGGTTCCGGCCGCCGTGGCGCTGGCGGGCCTGGTCCTCGCCGGTCTCGAGTCGGACGCGAAGCCGTTGGAGCAGTGGTTGCGGGACGCGGCGGCGGCCCTGCGGCTCACCACCACCGACCTCGACGATCTGCGCGTGGCTGCGAAGGCGCACTGGACGTCGCTACGATCCCCGCACCAGGCGGCACCGGCCGAGGCCGGTGGAGAGGAACCTGAATCCGACATGCGCAGGACGATCATCATCGAGGAGACGACGCCCCAACGATCCCGAACTCTCATCCGGGGCGGCGTCCCACCGCGCAACCTGTACTTCACCGGCCGGGAGAAGCAGCTCGTCGAGCTCGACGAGCTGCTCTCGTCGCAGCACCGGGCTTCGGTGCTGCCGGAAGCGGCGTTGCGCGGTGTCGGTGGGGTCGGTAAGACCCAGCTCGCGGTCGAGTTCGCCTACCGGTACGCGGACCGCTACCAGCTGATCTGGTGGATGGCCGCCGAGGATCTCAGCGCGCTGCGTACCTCGATCGCGGCCCTCGGTGAGCGGCTCGGCCTGGCGGCGAGCGCCAGCCTGGAGCAGACCGTACGGACGGTGCTCGACTCCCTGTCGACGAGTTCGCTCAGCTGGCTGCTGGTCTACGACAACGCCGACGACCCGCACGAGCTGGCTCCGCTCATGCCCTCCTCGAACCTCGTCGGCGAACGCGGCCACGTCCTCGTCACGTCGCGGAACATGGCCTGGTCGGCGAGCGCCCTGACCCTGGACGTCGACGTGTTCACCCGGGCCGAGAGCGTGGAACTGCTGCTCAAACGGCGTCCCGCGACCACCCCTGACGACGCCCGCCGGCTCGCCGCCGAGCTTGGCGACCTGCCACTCGCCCTGGAACAGGCCGCCAGTTGGCTGCTCACCATGCTGTCGTCGGTCGACGAGTACCTCGTCGACCTCAAGGAACACGCCCGGGAGCTGCTGGGTGAGGGGCAGCCCCGGCAGTACCGGGGCACCGTGTTGACTGTGGTGTCGATGGCGCTCGCAGCGGTGCGCGAGCAGAATCTCGCCGCCGCGCAGCTGATCCAGCTGCTCGCCTTCCTCAGCCCCGACCCGATCCCGATGCGCCTGCTCTGGGAGGGCCGGCGCGCCGAGTTGGACGAACCGCTCCGCACCAGCCTGCAGGAGCGCAACGACATAGCCCGGGCCATCCGGCAACTGGCGTCCCTCGGGCTCGCGAAGGCGGACAACGCGGGCCGACACGTACAGGTGCACCGGTTGGTGCAGGCGGTCCTCCGGGAGGGGCTCGCCGAGCAGGGCGACGACAGCGCGCTGACGAACGCCCGCCGGCTGCTGGCCGCCGCCAACCCCGGCTTCCCCGACGACCGGAGCACCTGGCCACGCCATGCCGACATCGCGCCGCACGTCCGCGTCGCAGGCCTGATCCAGGGTGACCTGGAGGCCCGCCGGACGGCGATGGACCAGCTGCGCTACATCTACAACCTGGGCGACTTCGAAGGCTGTCGGGACTTCGCGGAGGAGATCCTGGCGGCCTGGGACCAGCCCGGCCCCGACGGCGAGCGCAGCGGCGATCCGCTGACCCTGCTGGCCATGCGACGGTACGCGGACGCCCTGCGGCTGCTCGCCGACCCGCGGGCGGCCGAGTTCGGCCTTGAGGCGCTGGAGCGGATGCGGACGAGCCTCGGTGAGGAGCACGAGTACACCCTGGGCGCGGCGAACAGCGTCGGCGCGGACCTGCGGCGGATCGGCGACTTCGCGGCCGCTGCCGACCTGGACCGGCGCAACCTCGACGTGCACCGCCGGGTGCTCGGCGACGGACATCCGAGCACGCTGCGGGTGATGAACTCGATGGCGATCAACCTTCGCCTGATCGGCGACTTCGAGGGGGCGTACGAGCTCAACCTCGAAGTGGCACGGCACGCCGGTGCGGCAGCCGAGGACGGCACCTACGCGTTGGTGCTGGCCCAGGAGGCCCAGGCACGCGACCTCTACCTCCTGGGCCGGTACGCCGACGCGCTGGAACTGCTGGACAGCTCCCTGCCGGTGCAGCGTTCGTTGCTGGGCGCCGAGCACCTCACCGTGCTGCGTGCCACCTGCATCCACATCGCCTGCCTGCGCAAGACCGGGCGGCTCGACGCCGCCGTGAGCGAGGGCGCGGCCAACTACCGGCTGGTGACGCGCCGTTTCGGGACCGACCATGTGCTGGCCGCGGAGGCGGGCATGACCTGCGCCAACGCCATGCGCGCGGCGGGCGACGCCACCCAGGCGTACGCCCTGGCCGCCCAGGGGCACGCCACCTTCCGCGCCGTCTTCGGGGAGCGGCATCCGGTCACGCTCTGCGCCGCGGTCAACCTCGGGGTGATCCTGCGGGCTCGCAACTTCGACCGTGAGGCCCGGGAGTTGGGTGCGGCCACCCTGCAGGCGATGGGCGAGGCGCTGCCGCCCACCCACCCCTACCTGCTGAGCGCGCGTTCCGCGCAGGCGATCAACCTGGTCCGGTCGCACCGGCTGGAGCAGGCGCAGGTCCTCTCCGAGGCGATCCTCGAGGACTCGCGTCGTCTCCGGGGGCCGGGGCACCCGTACACGCTTTACTGTGCGGTCAACGCGTCGGTCGACCTGATCGAGGTGGGCGAGGAGGCTCGTGGCCGCGCGCTGCTCGACGAGGCCGCCGCGGCGCTGGAGGCGATGTTCGGGCCGGACCACCCGGAGGTGGACGCCGCCCGGGGTCAGCGGCGCATCGAGTGCGACATCGAGACCGTCGGGTTGACCTGACGCCTGGCCGCCGGAGGCGAAGGCGCTGCGCGAGCCGTGGGTTCAGCCGGTGGTGATCGTCGGCCGACGTGTCCGCTCGGCCTCCGCCACCTCCCGCCGCCCGGCGGCGTCGGCGGACGCCGGGACCGGCACGGCGGCCAGTTGACCGATCCGGTCGGCCAGGCGATCTGTCCAGAGCCGCCCGGCCGAGGTGAGACTTCCGGCGTGGGCGAGTTCGACCAGGGCCCGCTCCAGTTGCGCCCGCACCACAGCGAACCGCGCGGTGGCCTGCGCCGCCAGTTCCGGGTGGTCGCGCAGCGCGGCCCACACCTCGGCGACGGCCGTGAACGCGTACGTGCCGTGCAGCAGCCCGCCGATCGGGCGCGGGTCGGGACGCCAGGGCGCGAAGTATCGCACCGGGTCGGCCGGTTCGTGGAGCTGGACCAGGCCGAGGACGGCGTTGAGTTTGCTGTGTTGCAGCTCGTGCACCATCGTCACGGCCAGGTCCACCGGGTCGAGGTCGGCGTCGGCGGCGAACGCCCCGAAGGCGTCGGCGTGCGTGACGCTGTGCCCGCGCTCGGTGCCGCCGGCCAGCGGCACGAACGTGCTGATCCCGGCGGCCACCTCGGCGGCGTGCGTCGGGGCGTACGCGACGAGCAGGTGCCAGGCGTGCCCGACGGACCGTTCCAGCTCGGCGGCGCGTGGTGGGGAGAGCCGGGCGGCGACCGGTAGCCCGAAGCAGTCACGGTAGGGGTCCAGGTCGTCGACGCGGAGGTCGAGGGTGACCGACTGGTCGGTGAAGCGCCACCAGCGGGTGGGCCTCCACTGTCGCCCGCTCAGGTCGGCCGGCGTCAACGTCGTGCTGCCGCCGCGTCGGCGCAGCACCCCGAGGCCCGGCACGGGCACCAGCCCGGCACATGGCGTGACCGGCACCGCCGCGTCCGACCATCCGCTCAGGGTGGCCGCCGCGAGCGCCGCGAACGGGAGGTAGTCCGGTCGGCCGGTGCTGCCGTGCCGGACCCGATCGATGGCCCAGACGGCCAGCCACGGATGATCGAGCAGCAGGTCCGCGGCGGCGGGGTCGAGGCGGTGGGCGTGGCCGAGCAGGTGCGCCGGCGCCGCCAACGCGTCGTCGGTGTCGGCGAGGCTCTTGAGGACGAGCATCGTGCGGTTGCGTTGGGCCCGTCGCAGACCGCGGATGGAAGCCGGGCCCGCCCGCCCGTCGGCCAGGCGGGCGAACTCCGACCGGGTCAGGTGGAGTCGGCGCCGGGGTCGAGGAAGCTGTTCCAGCCGGCCAGCGTCGTCTGCCGGGGACTCTTCAGGGTCGCGACCAGTTCCTCGATCCATCGGGCCAGTTCCGGATCCTCGTCGCGTAGCAGGTGGCTCAGACCCTGCGTCAACACGTCGACCACAACGAGGTGATCAGGTGCGGGTTGCTCAGTCATCGATGTCCCGGGTTGGCGCAGGCGTGCTGACATGAAAACACGTCAACGTCTGTGATCACCATCGGCTTACCGTCCGTCACCGGGGGTCGCGCGTCATGGGCCGTACCGCCGCCGGCCGCAGCCGGCGGCGGTACGGGACCCGCGGGTCAGCCGGCGGCCGCCTCGGCGGCGGCGTAGTCGCGGGCGACCCGGACCATCTCCACCAGCCCGCCGGCGTACTCCTGGGACTCGCCGTGCGCCTCGTCGAACGGCGGCTGGAAGCCGACGCCCTCCCACTGGTTGGTCGCCGGGTTCCACCGGTCGTTGCCGACCTCGAAGTCCCAGGCGAAGATGCCCAGCTCGTAGTAGAGCTGGTCGGCCGAGTTGCCGGCGGCGGAGTAGAGCACATCGGCGACCGGACCGGTCTGCGACGGCCAGGTGACGGTGCCGCGCTCCTGGGCGATGGCGCCGACGATCCGCCGGGCGCTGTTGAGGAACAGCGTCGACTCGTCGATCGACGGTCGCGGCAGGGTGACCCTGCCGTCGGCCCGGTACGCCCCCGGCGGCCACATGAAGTACCCGCCGTAGGAGTGCACGTTCATCGCGAACTTGATGTTCGGGTGGTTTTCGGCGAGCGCGATCACGTTGCGGCTCTCCGCCTCGGACAGTTCGGCGGTGCCCGCGTAGGTACCGGACAGGCAGTTGGCGCTGGCGCCCACGTACCCGTCGAAGAACGACCCGACGGTGTAGTTACGGTTGATGTCGACGCCCCACGAGGTGCGGTTCTTCGGGTCGCGGGCCGCCCCGGTGCAGTGGTTGACGAGGTTCTTGCGCTGCATGTTGAAGTCGTTGAACGAGTAGTTCGCACCGTCCGGGTTGACCATCGGGATGACGAAGATGTCGACCTGCTCCAGCAGCTCACGGGTGGCCGGGTCGGTCCGGGCGTTGGCCAGCATCCGCTCGGCGAACTCCAGCGTCACCAGTGGGGTGGCCCACTCCCGGGCGTGTTCCTGGGAGTACGCGAGCACCCCCACCCGGGAGCCGTCCCGGTGTACGCCGAGGCGCAGCGCCTGCACCGTCCACGGCCGCGCCGGCACCTCGGTCCCCTGGAGGCCGTCGTCGAGTCGGGTGGGGCCGGCGACGGGCATGGGCAGCCCGGCCGAGCCGTCCTCGACGGTGGCCCGGAACCGGTCCGGTTGACGGGCGTTGATCGCCGCCGCGACCTCGTCGGTGGTGCTCACCGTCTTTCCCGCGGTGTCGGTGGCCAGTGACACGGTGAGGACGCGGTCGCGGTAGCCGACGGTCAGTGGCCGGTTCGCCCGGCCCGGGTCGACCGTCCGTACCTGTACGCCGTTCATGTTCTGGTCGCCGAAGCGGACCGACTCGACCACCAGGGCGGCCACCGCCGGGTCACCGAGGTAGCCGGTGGCGTTGCGCCGGTAGCCCTGGGTCTTGTTCGGCAGGTCGATCACGTCCACCAGGTCCCGGTACTGGCGGGCCAGCCGCTTGATCCGCGCCTGGATGTCCACCGGCGTGAGGTACGCGTCGATGAAGTCCTTCTGGTAGCCGGCGGGCAGCGGCGGCGGTGAGGCGTTCGGCCAGAGCGTCGGCGTGACCGCCCGGCTGACCCCGCCGAGGCTGGAGGTGGCGCTCAGCTGAACCGGTCGGCTCGGCACCGGCTGAGGGAGTGCGTAGTGGTACTGGTACTCGCCGGAGTCCTCGAACCGGTACAGCGGGAACGAGCCGGTGGCGCCGTCCGCCGTCCGCCAACTGACGGTGATCTCCACGTCCGGGTCGTCGGTGGCGGTGGTGGCCACCTGGGCCTGAAGGAAGGTCTGCCCGGTGGTGGTCCACCAGTACGCCTGCTGCACCTGGAGGGTGTCCACGGCAGCGGCGGCGGTGGACCGCTGGCCAGCGGCCGGCGTACGCAGTCCGGCGGCGGTACGGGCCTGAGCCGCGCGAACGCTGTCGGCGTAGTGCCGGCTGCCGTCCCCGGCGCGCTGCACGATCTGCACGGCCGTCGCGCCCTGCGCGGTCAGTTCGGCGAGCTGCGCCCCGCTGAGCACCAGGTCGGCGAGGATCCGGCCGTCCCGTGCCCGGGGCCGGTTGGCCAGGTCCGCGCCGGTGGCGACGAGCCGGTCCAACTGGGCCTGATCGCGGAGCTGAACTCGGACCACTGCGGTTTCGGTGGCGCTCAGAGTGATCGGGGCGGCCGGGGCGGCGGGGGCCGCCGCTCCGGAACCGGGATGGGACAACACTGCGCTGAACAGGATCACTGTGGTGGCGGCAGCTGTCCACCGTCGTCGGACGATCATGTGCCCTCCTGTGACGGACGTCGATGTGCTTGGTCCTTACACCAGTGCATAGATCGACACCTGTCAAGGTGGAGGTTCGTTGATCCGGTGACACGTTCGGGAGTTCCGGAGCAACCCCCTGGGCCAGACCCCGCGTGACTAACTCGAAACGGGGATCGGAGGCCTGAATGAGCGATCGCGACGAGGCGTTCGCCGAGTACTTCGCGGCACGGTCGAGTGCCATGCGCGGCACCGCGTACCTGCTGTGCGGCGACTGGCACCGTGCCGAAGACCTGGTCCAGACCGCGTTCGTCAAGCTCTACCGGGTCTGGAACCGGATCTCGCGGCACGAGGTGCTCGACAGCTACCTGCGCCAGATCCTGATCCGGACCTTCCTCGACGAGCGCCGCCGCGGCTGGTGGCGGCGTGAACGGGTGGGTGGCGAGGATGCCGAGCAGGTGGCCCCGCCCGACTCGCCGGAGAGCCGACTGGTGCTGCTCCAGGCGCTGGCGCGGGTCGCACCGCGCCAACGGGCCGTGCTGGTTCTGCGGTACTGGGAGGACCTGTCGATCGAGGACGTCGCGGCGCTGCTGGAGTGCTCTCCAGGGACGGTGAAGAGCCAGGCGGCACGCGGGCTCGACACGCTGCGCGGCCTCCTGTCACCCACCTACAGCGGAATCGAGATGGGGAAGCGATGAACGAGGAAGAGTTGCGCGAGGGGCTGCGCAGCGAGATGGCGGGCAGAACCCCGCCACCACCATTGAGTACGACAGCCGCGCTCGGCGCGGCTCGGCGGACGCAGTTCCGCCGGCGCGCGGTGTGGGCGTCCCTCGGATCGGCGGCTGTCGTGCTGGCGGTCACCGGCTTCGCGGCCGTCACCACTCCGGACGGCCTCGTCTACGAACCGGCGGGTCAGGGGCCACTGGCTCCAAACGCGTCGGGGGACACCAAGGAGCCGTGGCCGACCGGGCCGGACGGTCAACCACAGGAGGACCGGACCGCGCGGGCCGGGTCCAAGCACGACCAGGGAGTTCACCTGCTCAGCGAGGCGGTCTCGGTCATACCTTCGGGCTACAGCGCGCCTGAGGACCCGTCGAGCCTGCCCGCCGAGGAGCGGACGCTGCGGACCCACCAGGCGCAGTTCGAGGAGAAGGTGAACGGCATCGACGTGTGGAGCTACTCGTCCTCGGTGGCCGTGGCCCAGGGCAAGGGCACCGGGCGCGTGATCGTCGAGGTGCACGAAGCCGGCAACCCGATGCCGACCGAGCCGTGCGACCTGGCCCAGAAATTCTGGGGCATGCGCGGCGAGTGCCGGGTCGAGACCGTTGGAGCCGTGCAGGTCGGCGTGGTGGTTCGACCGGGCAGTGACGATCGGCTCGACCAGTGGTCGGCGTACCGGCACCCGGACGGCGTGGTGGTCTTCGTGGCCCAGGGCGTGCGGCTGGACGAGAGCCGGCCGGCGTTGACGAAGCTGCCGTTCTCGGTGCCGCAGTTGGCGGCTCTCGCGGTCGACGAACGGTTCCACCTGAAGTGACACCGCACCTCGGCCTCGCCGAGTGGGTCCAGGTGCCGCCACCGTGCGGTCCACCTGGGCCTTGCTGTGTCAGCCCTCGCCTCGTAGCGCGCACGAGGTGCGGGGGCCTTCTCAGCGGCGCGCCGTGAGGGGCACGAGGACGAGGACGGCAACCCCGAGGGTGGTGGCGCCGACAGCCCACCACCAGAAGAATCCCGAGAAGACCGAGGCGACCAGGAGCCCCACGCCGCACCTCCGGTGCCCCGGCCGGTGGGCGGCGGGGGGTTGTACAGGACGTGCTCCGCGCACCCCGCCGCGCACAAAAGTGCCCTCCGACCTGGGCCGGAGGGCGTTGGAGCGGGCGACGAGAATCGAACTCGCGTAGTCAGTTTGGAAGACTGAAGCTCTACCATTGAGCTACGCCCGCGTGCATCCCGCCGAAACAGGACGCGCCCCTAGCGTACCCAATGCCGGTGCCCGACGCGTAACCGCGCCACCGCCCCCCGCGGTGCCGTGTCGTCTCCGGTGCCGCGGCACGGCGCCGCCATGATCCGCACAACATCCGTGATGTGGTGGCCTCGCGGCTCGTCGAGGCCACCACATCCGTGAAGTTGTGCGGATCATGGGGACCGTTGTGCGGATCTTGGCGCGGCACGTCCGGGGTGGAATGGTAATTTTCGGGGGTTCTGTCCGGGTGCCTGGTGCCCCGGCACCGACTGAGGCGTGGCGACGGCATAGACTGCACGTCGCCACGGGGTGTGGCGCAGCTTGGTAGCGCACTCGCTTTGGGAGCGAGGGGCCGTGGGTTCAAATCCCGCCACCCCGACTGTCGTCCGCGGCCGGGCCGCCCCGGGTGCCGCCCAGTGCGGCTCCCGGGCGATGCCGGAGCGTCAGGCCGGCTCGCCTACACTCGATGGGCTGAATCACGCCCAGACTCAACTGAGATCCGTCAAGGAGTACGCCTGTGAAGAGCACCGTCGAGACTCTGAGCCCGACGCGCGTGCGGCTCGCCATCGAGGTGCCGTTCGTCGAGCTCGAGCCGAGCCTCAAGAAGGCGTACCGGGAGATCGGTTCGCAGGTCCAGGTTCCGGGCTTCCGCCGGGGCAAGGTCCCGACCGCGGTGATCGACCAGCGGGTGGGCCGGGGCACCGTCCTCAACGAGGCGGTCCAGGAGGCCATCCCGGAGAACATCCTCGCCGCGGTGCGTGAGCACGACCTCAAGACGCTGGGGCGCCCGGAGGTCGAGATCACCGAGTTCAACGACGGTGACTCGCTGAACTTCACGGCCGAGGTCGACGTCCGCCCGGAGATCACCATCCCGGACGCGAGCACCATCGAGGTGACCGTCGACGAGCTGCAGATCGACGAGAGCGAGATCGACGAGCAGGTGAAGAACCTGCGGGAGCGTTTCGCGACCCTCAAGACCGTCGAGCGGGCCGCCGCCGAGGGTGACTACGTCCAGATCGACCTCAACGCCACCGTCGACGGCGAGGACGTGCCGGGCGGCCAGGCGAGCAACATCTCCCACGAGGTGGGCAGCAAGCAGCTCCTGCCGGGCCTGGACGAGGCCGTGGTCGGCCTCGCCGCCGGCGACGACACCACCTTCACCACCCAGCTGGTCGGCGGCGACTTCGCCGGTCGGGACGCCGAGGTGGCGGTGACCGTGCGCACGGTCAAGGAGAAGGAGCTGCCGGAGCTGAACGACGAGTTCGCCCAGATGGCGAGCGAGTTCGACACGATCGACGAGCTGCGCGGTGACCTGCGGGCGCGGGTCACCCAGGGCAAGCAGGTCGAGCAGATCTACGCCGCTCGGGACAAGGCCCTGGCCCAGCTCGTCGAGGCCGCCGAGATCCCGGCCCCGGAGGGTGTCGTCCGCGAGGAGGTCGAGAGCCGCAAGCAGGCGATGGTCGACCAGCTGGAGCGGATCGGCGCCTCGATGGAGGAGTACCTCGCTGCCGAGGACAAGACCGAGGAGCAGATCGACGCCGAGCTGACCGAGGCGGCGATGGAGGGCGTCAAGGTCCAGCTCCTGCTGGACACGCTCGCCGACGCCGAGGACGTCCAGGTCTCCGACGACGAGTTCGGGCACGAGATCGTGCACCGGGCGCAGCGTGCCGGGATGGCCCCGCAGCAGTACTACGACCAGCTGGTGCGCTCCGGCGCGGCCGCCGCCGTCTTCGGCGACGTGCGGCGGGGCAAGGCGCTCGCGGCCGTCATGGAGAAGATCACGATCAAGGACTCGGCCGGCAACGGGATCACCCTCGACGCCCTGCGCGCCGCCAACGAGGCGGAGCACAACCACTGATCGTCGGGTGCGGCCGCCGGGGGCCGCCGCGGGGGGGGGGGCGGCGCCATTTAGGCACCCACGACCTGGGGGTAAGCCGCGCGGCTTCGTGGTGGGTGGGTGGGGGGGGGGCCAAAACCCCCC
>NZ_JBIAFG010000028.1:0-53030 GCF_042869175.1 Micromonospora sp. NPDC007208
TTGTGTGGGGGGTCCCCCCCCGTTATCTCTTTCTGGGGGGGGGGGGCCCCCCCCCGCCCCCGGGCCCCCCCCCCCCCCCCCCCGGGGCGGCCCCCCCCCCCCCGCGGGGGGGCGCCCCCGGACGGGGATCAACTGGTCGTCGTACAGGAGACCAGCGGAACCGGGTTGCTGCCGTTCCACGAGCCGAGGAAACCGAACGTGGTGCTCGCTCCGGCGGCGAGGGTGCCGTTGTGGTTGGCGTTACGGGCGGTGACCAGCGTGCCGTTGGTGCTGACCGTCGCGTTCCACGACGAGGTGACCTGCTGGCCGCTGTTGTAGTTCCAGCTCACCGACCAGCCACGGGTGGGTGAACCGCCGGCGGTCACCTTCACCTCGGCCTGGAAGCCACCGGACCACTGACCGGTGACCTGGTACGTCGCCGTGCAGGCACCGGCCGGCGGCGGGGTCGTCGGCGGCGGCGTGGTGGGTGGGGGAGTGGTGGGCGGCGGGGTCGTCGGCGGGGGAGTCGTCGGCGGGGGCGTGGTGGGCGGGGTGGTCGACCCGCCGCCGAAGTCGACGTCGCTGCACAGGTAGTACGACTGGTCCAGGTGGCTGGCCTGCCAGACGGTGTAGACGATGTGCCGCCCGGTGCGTCCGGGCGCGCTGACCGGGATCTGGATCGAGACGCCACCGGTGTCCGGGTCCCACTGCGAGGCCGGGGTGTTGCCGATCTGGCCCGCCAACTCCAGGTTGCCCCACCCGAGCGGTTGGGTGGCGGAGTTGAAGCCCTGCTTGGTCACGTACACCCGGATGTAGTCGGCGCCGTGACTGGCCTGGTCGAAGAACCGGAGCCGGAAGTTGTTCGACACCGCTGTGGTCTTCCAGGCGCCGACGGTGTCCAGCGCGTTGTAGCGAGGGCTCTGCGTGCGTCCACCACTGCACAGCTGGCCGTCGGGGACGGCGGCCTGGTGGTTGCCGCCCACGCCCTCGCGGAACAGGCCGTTCCAGTTCCACATGGCGGCCGGGTCGGCCTGCCAGGCCTGCCAGCACATCGGGTCCTCGGTGGCCATCCGGGGGTTCTGGAAGTCGCTGCCCCACCGTTGCCAGCAGCTGTAGTTACGCGACGCCGGGTCGACGACCGAACCATGCGCCGAGGCGGGCTTGCCCAGGATGGTGGTCAGCGCGGTCGTCAACAGGAGCGTGGTGGTCGCCACGATGGCGAACAACCAGAGCACGCGTCGTGATCGGGTGAGAGTGGACATGGAGCCCCCGGGGGGATGAGGTCGGACGTCGACACCCGGATCGCCGGGAGTTGCCCACTCCCGTGCCTAATCGCTGGCTCCCGCGATGGCTCTACCCGGCACCATGCCAGCCTGATCGTCAGACGTCAATGGGTTCGCGCCGCATCGGCGTGTGCGGGATGCCGTCCTCGACGTACTCGGGGCCGCTGACCGCGAAGCCGTGTCGGGCGTAGAACGCGACCAGGTGCGACTGGGCGTCCAGCACGCAGGCCCGGTTGCCCACCACCTCCAGCGCCGCCGTCATCAGCCGGCCGGCGTGTCCGCCGCCGCGCGCGGCCGGGGCCACCACCACCCGACCGATCCGGGCGACGCCGTCCGGGTCGGCCAGAATCCGCAGGTACGCCAGCGGCGCGCCGCCGTCGGTGAGCCAGACGTGCCGGGTGCCCGGCTCGACGTCGCGACCGTCGAGCTCCGCGTACGGGCAGTTCTGCTCCACCACGAACACGTCGATGCGCAGCTTGAGCAGGTCGTGGAAGGTGCGGGCGTTCAGGTCGGCGAAGGACGCCGTCCGGAGTTCGGTGGTTTGCTGGGGCATCCGACGATGGTAGGCCGTTTCACCCGGTGCCCGGTCGAGGTGCCAGGTAGGTGGCGGCCACGGCGGTGAGCAGCAGGACGCCGCCGACGAGCACCGGCAGGGGGAGCGGTTCGTGCAGCAGCGCCACCGCCAGTGCCGCGGCGGTGAGCGGTTCGAGCAGGGTCAGCACGGCCGCGATGCTGCCCGGGGTGGTGCGCAGCCCCGCGTAGAACAGCGCGTACGCGACCGCAGTGGTGACCACGCCGAGGTGCAGCAGCAACGCCACGGTGTCCGGGCGCAGCGGCAGGCCGACCCCGGCCACGAGGGCGAACGGCGCCAGGGTCAGTGCGCCGACCACGGTGGAGATGGTGGTCAGCGTCATCGGCGCGGTGCGCTGCGACACCTGGCGGCTGATCAGGGTGGTCACCGCGTACCCGAGGCCGGAGCCGGCCGCCGCGAGCAGGCCGAGGAGCGGGGCGGGCGCCGCCGCGCCGGGGTTCTCGGTGGCGCTGGTGATCAGGACGAGGCCGGCCACCGCCGCGACAAGCGTGCCGAGTCGCAGCCGGCCGGGGAGCCGGCGGGCCTGCACCGACTCCCAGGCCGCGGCGAGCACCGGGGCCAGGCCCAGGCTGACGATGGTGGCCACGCTGACGCCGGCCCAGGCCACGGCCGCGAAGTAGAGCGCCTGGTAGAGGCCGAGGCCGACGCCGGTGAGCAGCAGCGGTACGGGCGTGGCGCGCAGGGTGGCCACCATCGTGCGGAGCCGGCCGGCGGTGCACGCCAGCAGTACGAGCGCGGCGATGGCGAGGCGGTGGAAGCCGATGCTCACCGGGCTGAGCCCGGTGCCCTCGCGCAGGAGTTGCACCGCCACGCCTGTGGTGCCCCACAGCACGCCGGTGACGGTGATCTGGATGAGGCCGCCACGGGCGGCGTGACGGGCGGCCGAGGCGGCCGGCAGTGCGGTGCGGGTCGTGGACACGGGGGCGCTCCGAAGGGTGAGCCGTTGACGGGGACGACGTCGACGGAGCGCGTACGACAGGATGGCCGAGCGGGGTCAGGTCACCCGGTCGGCGAGAGGCGCGGCGCTCCGCTCAGGAGCGCGGCGGGGGCAGGACGCCCAGGAATGGCCGCATGGCGACGACCGTACCCCAGCGTGGCGGTCCGGCTGTCCCGCGGCCTGGCCGGGCTGTCCCGCGGCCTGGCCGGGCTGGCGCGGACAGGCCGGGCTGGCGCGGACAGGCCGGGCTGGCGCGGTCAGGCCGGGCTGGCGCGGACAGGCCGGGCTGGCGCGGTCAGGCCGGGCGGGCGCGGTCAGGCCGGGCTGGTGGGGTCAGGCCGGGCGGGCGCCGACGGCGTCGCGGATCTCGGCGCCCACCGCGCCCTCGACGGCCCTGGCGCAGTGTGCGCAGCAGAAGAAGCGGCCGTTGACCTCTACGCCGTGCCCGACGATCTTGACCTGACAGTGCTCGCAGATCGGTGCCATGCGCTGGATCGCGCACTCGAACGAGTCGAAGGTGTGCACGTCGCCGCTGACGGTGTGCACCTCGAACGCCATCCAGTAGTCGTTGCCGCAGACCTCGCAGGTTGCCACCGAAAACCTCCGTTAAGTGGACAAGTGCTTACAGAATCCCGCAGTGAGGCCGCGACGTGGGACGGAACGTCGACGCCTGCCCACAACAGCGGCGTGTCGGCGTCGGCGTGTTGCCCGTTATGCCTGGCGAACCGCCGCAACCCCCGGAGGATCACGTGATCAAGCGCAACAGACTCTTCGGCAACCAGACCCGGGTCACCTTCTGCCTGCCCCGGGATGTCCCGCCCGGCCCGGTGAGTGTCGTCGGCTCCTTCAACGGCTGGCAGCCGGGTCGGCACGAGTTGGTGGCCCGCCGCGACGGCACCAGGACGGTGACCGTGAAGCTGCCACCGGGGGAGCACCGGTTCCGGTACCTCGGCGCCGGCGGCGTCTGGTTGGACGACGAGTCGGCCGACCAGGTCGACGACCGGGGCAGCCTGCTCCGGCTCTGAGAAGAAAACTGCCGCCATCGATGGATTTATCGATGGGAGTCTTTACTGTTAACAATGTTTAAATTACCTTGGGGGGCACCCACCGGACCCTGGAGAAGGAGCTGTCCCGATGCGTCGAAGAATCACCGTCCCGCTGGTGGCGGCGGGTGCCGTCGCCGCCACCCTCACCGTCGCCGCCCCCGCGCAGGCGCATGGCTACGTCTCCGCCCCACCGAGCCGGCAGGCGCTCTGCGCGCAGGGCCGGGTGCCCGACTGCGGGCAGATCAAGTACGAGCCGCAGAGCGTCGAGGGGCCCAAGGGCCTCCGCAGTTGCAACGCCGGAATCGCCCAGTTCGCCGTCCTCAACGACGACAGTCGGGGCTGGCCGGCCACCTCGGTGGGCAGCTCGCTGACCTTCACCTGGGTGAACACCGCTCGGCACGCCACCAGCAACTGGGAGTACTGGATCGGCAACACCCGGGTCGGCGTGGTCAACGGCAACGGCCAGCAGCCGGGCGCCACGGTGTCGCACAACGTCAATCTCGGTGGCTTCTCCGGCCGGCAGAAGATCCTCGCGGTGTGGAACATCTCCGACACGGCGAACGCCTTCTACTCCTGCATCGACGTGCAGATCGGCGGCGGAGGGTCGAACCCGACCCCGACCCCCACCACCTCACCCACCCCACGGCCCACCCCGACCAGCACGCCGACCACTCCCCCCGCGCCGGGCGGCAGTTGGACGACGGGCCGGGCGTACCAGGTCGGCGACCAGGTCACCTACGGCGGAGCGACGTACCGCTGCCGGCAGGCGCACACCGCGATCCCGGGCTGGGAGCCGCCGAACGTACCGGCGCTCTGGCTCCAGGTCTGACCGCACGGGTGCGGCCCCTGGTCGCACCCGTGTCGCCGCCCTCGCACGAACGGAGCAACCGGCATGCCCCGCCGTACCCCGCTGGCGTCCCTCGTTGCCGCACTGCTGCTCACCGGAGCCTGCGCCGGATCGCCCACGGCGAGCCCGTCGGCCCTGCCGCAGCCAACCCCCGCATCCCCGGCCGGCTCGGCGGCGGCCGGGTCCGCGGGGGCCGGTCCTGCTATCGACGCGGACGCGATGAGCGGGATCGACGTGGTGTTCCTGAGCACCATGGTCGGGCACAGCGAACGCACCCTGCAGATCGTCCGGCTGGCCCGGGACCGGGTGCGCGACGACGCGCTGCGCACCCTGGCCGCCGCCGTCGAGGCGACCGAGGCCGACGAGCTGGCCGCCATGCGCGGCTGGTTGCCCACGACCGGGCCGGGCGCCAGCGCGGCCGCACACCACCACGACGGGCACGGCGACGACGCCGCGCTCGACCGGCTGCGGACCGCGCCGGACGCGGACGTCGACAGCGTGCTGCGCGAGGTGCTCGCCGACCACCAGCGAGCGGCCGCCGACCTGGCCCGATCCCACGTCGGCGTCGGCCGCAACGAGCGGGTCCGCGACCTGGCCCGGCGCATCGAGCAGTCCCGGGCCGCCGAGGTCGAGCTGCTCAGGGGTACGCCCTGAGTGCGGTCACGCCGTAGGTGCGGTCTCGCCTGAGCGCGGGTTACGCCCCGAGTGCCCGGGTCAGCGGGGTTCCAGCTTGATGGAGACCGAGTTGACGCAGTGCCGGGTGTCCTTCGGGGTGAAGCCCTCGCCGTGGAAGACGTGCCCGAGGTGACTGTCGCAGCGGGCGCAGCGGATCTCCGTACGGGCCATGCCGAGGGTGCGGTCCTCGATCTCCTTGACCCGGCCCGGGATGGCGTCGTCGAAGCTCGGCCAGCCGCAGTGCGAGTCGAACTTGGTGTCGCTGGAGAACAGCTCCAGCCCGCAGGCGCGACAGTGGTAGACCCCCTGGGTCTTCGTGTCGACGTACTCGCCGGTCCACGGGCGTTCGGTGCCGGCCTCCCGCAGGACGTGGAACTCCTCGGGGGTCAGTCGGACCCGCCACTCTTCGTCGGTACGGGGCAGCTCGTTGTCGTCAAGACTCACCCGTCAACGGTACGTCGAACGTCGGGGCCGTGGCATAAGGTCGCGGGATGGGTGGCACCAAGGCTGCGGCCGCCGAGGTCGAGGTGGCCGGGCACACCGTCCGACTGAGCAGTCCGGATCGAGTGATCTTCCCGCAGCGGGGGTTCACCAAGGCGGACGTCTTCCACTACTACCTCGCGGTCGGCGAGGGGATCATGCGCGCCCTGCGGGACCGGCCGACCACCCTGCAACGCTTCCCCGAGGGCGTCGAGGGCGAGGCGTTCTTCCAGAAGCGGGTGCCCACCCGGGGGGTGCCGCCCTGGGTGACGACCGCGCAGATCACCTTCCCGAGCGGTCGCAACGCGGCGGAGCTGTGCCCGGCCGACCTGGCGCACGTGGCCTGGGCGGCGCAGATGGGCACCATCGTCTTCCACCCGTGGCCGGTGCGGGCCGCCGACGCCGACCGCCCCGACGAGCTGCGCATCGACCTCGACCCGCAGCCCGGCACCGACTTCGCCGACGCGGCGCGGGCCGCCGGCAAGGTCCGCGCGGTCCTCGACGAGCTGGGGGCGACCGGCTGGCCGAAGACCTCCGGCGGCCGGGGCGTGCACGTCTACCTGCGCATCCAACCCCGCTGGACGTTCACCGAGGTGCGCCGGGCCACCATCGCGCTGGCCCGGGAGGTGGAGCGCCGCAACCCCGACCTGGTCACCACCGCCTGGTGGAAGGAGGAGCGCGGCACCCGGGTCTTCGTCGACTTCAACCAGATGGCGCGCGACCGCACGATCGCGTGCGCGTACTCGCTGCGGGCCAACGCGCGGGCCACCGTCTCGACCCCGGTCACCTGGGACGAGCTACCCGACGTCGACCCGGACGACTTCGACCTGCGCACCGTGCCGGCCCGACTCGCCGAGCGCGGTGATCCGCACGCCGGCATCGACGACGCACCGTGGGACATCACCCCGCTGCTGGAGTGGGCCGAGCGCGACGCCGCCGCCGGTCAGGGCGACCTGCCGTACCCGCCGGACCACCCGAAGATGCCCGGTGAGCCCAAGCGGGTGCAGCCCAGCCGCGCCAAGCGCCCTCCCGAGGAGGAGAGCGCCTGAGCTAGGTGCGGTCGCCGAGCTGTGTGCGCTCGTTGAGCTGTGTGCGGTGGGCGGGAGTTACAGGCACGACCCTGGGTCCACCGCCGTGCCGATGATCGCGCACAGCATCCGGCGGAACACGTCGACCTCGGCCTGGCTGAAGCCGGCCATCGCGTTCCGCTCCGCCTCCTCGCTGGCGTCGGCGACCTGCGCCCGTACCTCCTCGCCAACGGTCGTGATCGCCGGAATGCGCAACCGGCGGTCGCGGGGGTCGGAGTGGCGTATGACGAGGTTCTTCTGTTCGAGTCGATCGAGTTGGGTCATGAGCGTGGTCTTGTCGAGCCCGAGCGCTCTGGCCAGCTCGACCTGGGTCAGCCCGGGTGTCTTGTCGAGGGCGCTCAACACGATGTAGTCCCGCAGCTGGAGACCGTGCCTCTCGGCCTGTTCGCCGGTCACCACGTGCATCCGTTGGGCGGCGCGATGCAACAGCCAGGTGATCTCGGAGTCGAGCGACGGCGCCGGTCCAGTGGTCATCGCGACGCGCCCTCAAGCAGCGGGATGCCCTCGTAGGCGCGCTGGTCGTGGGCGGGGACGACCTGCATCAGCTCGGTCAACGCGGCCGATCGCAGGAGGCCCTGTCGCACCTGTTCGGCGTCGCTGTCGGCGAGGGTCCGTAGCAGCCAGGGGCGTTCCACTCTCCGCTGGACGCCGTCCAGTTGCCAGGTCAGGTCGCCGATGAACGCGTAGCGCTGCCCCGCTGGGAGGGTCACGAACGCGACAACGGATCCCGTCGTGTGGCCGCCGGCCAGCGCCAGCACCAGTGACCCGTCGCCGTGGACGTCGAAGCTCGCGGAGAAGCCGAGGTACGCGGGACCCGCGAAGGAGTATTCGCGGATCTCGTGGCCCGGCGAGACGGCCCGGAAGACCCTGCCGTCACCGGCGCTGGCGGCGTACTCAAGCTCGCCCCTGTTCATCCAGACCGGGAGGTCGAGCGAGTCCAGGCCGCTCGCGTGGTCCCAGTGCGAGTGCGTCAGGAACACTCCGCTGAGCCTGGTGCGGTCGTAACCACTGCCGTCGAGCTGCTCGCGCACCGTCCGGGTGGTCTGGAAGGGGGCGCGGGCGAACCTCGGCTGCATGGCGACATGCGCGGCGACGTTGGCCCCGAAGCCGGCATCGATGAGGAAGTCGCCGTTCGGGTGCCGCACGAGGATGGCCGTGGCGGCGAACTGCCGCTTGTCGCGGAACGAGCCGCCCCGGACGGCAAAAGCCGCCCGCGTCTCGTAGCTGCCCGTGGGCAGTTGGTAGATCGCCATCTCGGGCGGCGGCGTCGCTTTGGGAAGGGCGTCCGTCCACGGCTCGGGGGCAGGAAGGTATCTCACGGCTCGATCGTACGACCTCAGATCATCTGGGACCAGACTACTTTTCCCCGTGCCTCGGATTGTCGTACACCTGTTCTAAGGTCTGTCTGTGATCGATGGGTTGGCGCGGGCGGACAGTGCGGTGGCGGCCTGCGCCGACGCGGCCGTCTGGGCTCTCTCCGAGCAAGACCTGATCGCGGCGCTCGACGCCACCCACCGGCTTCAGCAGAGGCTGGCGGCGGTGCAGTTGGCGGTCGTGCGGGAGTTGGACGGTCGCGGCACCGCAGTCGCGCAGGTTGCCTCCTCGACGACGGATGGTTGCGCCACCGCCTCCGGCAACCAGTCGCCGGTCCGAGCCGCAGGCCAACCGCGGGTGCGAGGCGCGAGCTGAGGTGCTCCCGCTAACTGCTGCGGCCTACCGCCCAGACGGCGACGGCGGTTGACCGTGGCATCCGGTCAACCGCCGTGGAAAAGCCGCTCGGCTAGAGGCCGTAGACCGTCAGCTTCGTGCCGTCGGTGACGTACACCCGGCCGTAGGTGACCACGAGCTGGTCGGTCGTTCCGGTGAACGCCGGTGCGTTCAGCGGGGCGCCGTCGACCGGGTTCAGGGCGTACACCCGGTTGCCCTTGGCCGTGACGTACAGGACGCCACCGGCGATGATCGCCCGCTGCTGCTCGCTTCCCGGAATGCTCTTACTCCAGGTGATAGCGCCGGTGCTGCGGTTCAACGCGTACACGTTGCCGGAGGAGGAGGTGACGTAGAGCCGGCTCGGGGTGACCACCACGAACTTCGGGCTCAGGTTCGACGCGAGCCAGGTCAGGGTGCCGGTCGTCGCGTCGAGGACCTGCAGGCTGTGCCCCCACCCGACGTAGTACTTGGTCCCCGCCTCGTCCGTCGCGAGCGGCCGGTAGGCGCGGTCCGCCGTGGCGTGGGTGGTTGCACCGCTGCCGATGTCGACGATGATGCTGGTCAGGGGATTGGCATTGCCTACGTTTCCGGAAAGGACGACGCGACCGTTCGCCGAGACCGGCTGCTCCATACTCAGGTCGTGCCGCCACAGCAGTTGCCCGTCGGCGAGGCGGTAGGCGCGTGTGTCGTAGGAATAGCGGCCTTCGCCGGAGGCCACGATGACGCCCCGATCGACGAGGATCTGCCAGGCCACGCCGTCGTCGTCGATGTCCCGAACCAGCGTGCCAGTCGGGGCGTCGAGCACGAAGATCCGTGAGGAATCACCGCCGGGCCCGCCCCTGACGATCGCCGCGAAGACGAGCTGACCGGCCGTGTGGACGAGCTCCGTAGGCAGCGCGAACTGCTCGGGGTCCAGCTCGAAGCGCCACTTCTGGGTGCCGGTCACCTCGTCGGTGGCCGTGACACCACTGTCGTCCAGCGTGTAGACCAGTCCGTCGGCGACGACCGGTGCGCGCTGACCGGTCCGCGCCGGGCTGCCGGTGTGCTTGAGCTTGAGGTTCGCGACGGTCGGAACCGTCACGCTCGTCTCGTTGGGATTGAACGCGCTGTTGCTCACCAGGTAGCCGGACATGGACCACCAGCCCGTGCCGCCCGCCGCAGCCGGCGTCGCCGGGACAGCCACCGTCGCCGCGAGTACCGCGGCGGCGGTCAGCACCTTCACTGCGTGCCTCACTCGTACCTCCCCGTTGGCGCGGCGTCGGAGAACGCCGCGCCCTTGTCACTGCCTGATTGCGTCACGGCGAATGCGCCCCTGCCACTCCGGGCTGCTGCCGTGTCGGTGATCCTATGGCTGCCACGATGTTCACGGTGGCCCGTTTGGACGGCCGTCGGAGTCGGCCGCTGGCTCGATATCGGCCCCGACCCGAGCCGGAACTCGGGCGTCTCACCCAGTGGTTAGCCTGCCGTCATGGCGAGCACCGAACTGGATGAGTTGATCGTCGCGGACGCCGAGGCCCTGCGCGCCTGGTTGGCGGCCAACCACGCCACGTCGCCCGGCGTCTGGCTCGCCCTGACCAGGAAGGGCGGCACGGTCACGACGCTGACCTGGCAGCAGGCGGTTGAAGAGGCCCTGTGCGTCGGCTGGATCGACGGGCAGGCCCGTAAGCGGGACGAGGAGTCGTCCTGGATCCGGTTCACCCCGCGTCGGCCCCGCAGTTCGTGGTCGCAACGCAACGTCACCAACGTGGCCCGGCTGGAGGAGCAGGGGCGGATGTTGCCGGCGGGCCGCGCCGCGGTCGATGCCGCGAAGGCGGACGGGCGGTGGGTGGCCGCCTACGCCCCGCCGTCGGAGGCGGAGGTGCCGGCCGACCTGCTCGCCGCCATCGCCGCCGAGCCCGCCGCCCAGGCCATGTTCGACGTGCTCACCAAGACCAACCGGTTCGCGCTCATCTACCGCCTCAACGCCGTGAAACGGGCCGAGACCCGCCAGCGCAAGATCGGCGAATTCGTCGCCATGCTGGCCCGTCACGAGACGGTCTACCCCCAGAAGGCGAGGCCGACGCCCGGCCCGACGTTGCCGTGAGCGGGAGTCGACCTGCCGGCAACCGATTGACTTTCGATAGGTAACGAGCGAAACTCGATGCATGGTTGCGGAGCATCGAGCGGTAGCCGCTCTCAGAGTCTTTCTCGTGGTGCTGTTCGGGGTCCTGGTCCTGTTCCAGACCTTCTCCCTACCCGGGCAGTTCGCCCACATGGCCCAGGAATCGCCGCAGGACGCGTACCTCCGGTGGCCGGCCACCGTCGTGGCGGTGTTCTGGGTGCTGTGCGTCCAGATCGTCATCGTCGCGACCTGGAAGTTGCTCAGCCTGGTCAAGAGCGACCGCATCTTCACCGAGGCGTCCCTGAAGTGGGTGGACGCGATCGTGTGGGCCATCGCCGCCGCGTGGGTCGTGCTCGTGGGTGTCTTCCTCTACGTGGGGTTCAACGCGGACGACCCAGGGCTGCCGTTGCTGCTGTTCCTGCTGACGGTGGGCGTCAGCGTGCTGGGGCTCCTCATGGTGGTGATGCGGGCGCTGCTGCGGCAGGCCACCACGCTGCGAACCGACATGGAAGCGGTGATCTGATGCCCATCGTCGTCCGCATCGACGTGGAGTTGGCCAAGCGCAAGATGAGCGTCGGTGAGTTCGCCGAGCGCGTTGGGCTCACCCCGGCCAACGTGGCGGTGCTGAAGAACGGCCGCGCCAAGGCGGTCCGGTTCAGCACCCTCGAAGCGATGTGTCGCGTGCTCGACTGTCAGCCCGGAGACCTGCTGGAGTGGGTCGAGGAGGAAACGCCGTGAAGTACATCCTGACCGTCGCCACCGTTCTCGTGGTCGCGCTCGGCGTCGCCGGCATCGTGCTCGGGGAGGCCGACGACTCGCCGGGCCTCCAACTCCTGGGCGTCGTGCTCGTGCTCGGCGCGGTGGCATTCGGCATCCGCACCCTTCGGGGCGGGAGTTGACCGCCCCGGCGCGGTGGCCGGCCTGAGCTGACCCTTCCCGTAATAACGATCATGTAACGGGCGCGAACCTTTCCCGGTGGGTGGCCTGTCTTGATGGTCGTCGGCCCGCCAGGGCCAGGGGAGGCGTCGGATGAAGCTGGTGTGGAGGCGGGCCCGCGAGGCGCGAGGGTTGCTGGTCGCGGCGGTGATCGCTGCCCTCGTCGCCGTCGCGTTGGTCACCGGGCTGTCCGACTACAACCGTCGAGCGGTGGACGCCGGGCAGCGGGCCCTGGTCGCCGCCTCGCCCGCCGAGGAACGCGGCCTGCTGGTCAGCGGCTCCGGTGGGCGGGACGCCGCCGAGTTCGCAACCCGGGACAGGGCGGTCCGAGCGGAGTTCGCCACCGGGCTCGGCGGCGTCCCGGTCAGTGTCACCTCCGCCCGCTACGGCACCGGCCGCGAGCTGATCGGCGACCTCGGGCAGATTCCGCGTACGGCCGACGAACCGGTCTTCGCGAACCTGGCCACGCTCGCCGACCTCGCCAGCCACGCGGAGCTGACCACCGGAACCTGGCCCCGCCCCGGAGCGAACCCCGTCCAGGTGAGCCTGCCCGAGCGGGTCGCCGGCGCCCTGGGCCTGACCGTCGGCGAACGCGTCCCGGTGCGTGACCGGGCCACCGAACGACGCGGTGAATTGGTGCTCGCCGGCACCTGGCGGCCCCGCGACCCGGCGGACGCGTACTGGCTGCTGGCCCCCGGCGTGGGGGCCGGCAGCGTCGGGTCCGGCACCTCGTATGGGCCGTTCACGCTCGACCCAGCCGACTTCGCGGCCACCTTCCCGGGCTCGGTGTCGGCGTCCTGGCTGGCCCAACCGGACCTCGGTGGCGTCGACACCGCCGACCTGCCCGCCGTTCGGAAAGCCCTCACCGAGGCGGTCTCGGCCGTGCCCGAGGCCGCCCAGCTGGGCAGCTCCGGGCAGACGGTGACCAAGATGCCGCAGTTGCTGGACCGGATCGCCCGCGCCGACCTGGTGGGTCGCTCGTCGCTGGCCACCCCGCTGCTGCTCATCCTGGTGCTCGCCGGGTACGCGCTGGTGTTGGTCGCCGCGCTGCTGCACGAGGACCGCCGCCCACAGACCGCGCTGCTGCGCGCCCGCGGCGCCGCCCGTCGGCAGTTGGCCGGCCTGGCTGCCCGTGAGGCGACCCTGGTGGTCGCCCCGGCCGCCGTGCTCGGTCCGCTGATCGCCGGTGAGGCGCTGCGGTACGTCCGACCCGGCGGGTCCGGTGACCTCACCACCGCCGGCGGCAACACCACCCTGGTCTGGGCGGCGGCAGCGGCCACCGCGGCCGGCTGCCTCGTCGCCATGGTCCTTCCGACGCTGCGTGGCGCCGGGACGTACGTCGCCGACATGGCGGCCCGATCCCGGCCGAACCGGTCGGCGAGCGTCCAACGCGCCAGCGTCGACCTGGTGCTCGTGGCGCTCGCCGTGCTCGCCTGGGTGCAGCTACGCCGGTACGCCTCCCCACTGGCCGGCTCGGGCGGCCAGCTCGGGCTCGACCCGCTGCTGGTCGCCGCCCCCACGCTCGGCGTGCTGGCCGGTGCCGTGCTGGCGCTGCGGGTGCTCCCGCCGCTCACCCGGTTCGCGGAGCGGTTCGTCGACCGACGTCCCTGGACCGCCACCATGTTCGGCATGTGGCAGGCCGGCCGGCGTCCGCACGCCGGACCGGTCCTGCTGCTCGCCCTCGCCGTCGGCGGCAGCACCCTGGCCTGGTCGCTGATCAGCACCGGCGAGCGGTCCCAGGTCGAGCAGGCCGGTCACACGGTCGGCGCCGACCTGCGGGTGACCGAACGGGCCGGGGGCGCCCCACCGACCCGGGCCGGTGAACTCGCCGCGCTGCCGAGCGTGAACCGGGTGCTGCCGGCGTGGCGGGACGAGATCCGGGTCGGGCGGGAGAACCTGCCGGCGACGGTGATCGGTGTCGACCCGGCCGGCGCCCCGGGTGTCGTCCGCCTCGCCGACCGTCTCGCCGACGGATCGGCGTCGGAGCAGTACCGGAGGATGGTCGGCGCGCGGGGGAAGCCCGCCGGCGTCGAACTGCCCGCCGGGGCGCGCGCGATCACCGGCACGGTCCGTACCCCGGTGAGCAGCGCCGCCCGATCGCTGAAGGTCGCGGTGACGCTGCTGGTCACCACCCCCGACGGACTCGCCCTGCGGCTGCCGGCGGCAAACGCCGACGGCGACGGCCGGGCCACCCCGTTCACCGTGCGACTGCCCGACCTGGGCGGGGCGCGGCTGCGGCTGGCCGGGTTCGAGGCAGACGGTGGGTTGGCCGCCGGCAACTCCTACCGGCTCCAGGTGGACGGGCTGACGGTGGTCAAGGCCGACGGCACGAACCAACCGGCTGACTTGGGCGGCGACTGGGCCATGACGGCCCCCGGGCAGCAGCCCACACCGGTGCTGACCACCGCCACGGGGTTCGCCGCGGTCCGCGCGGTCGAGGTGATTCCCGGCGGCCAGTTCGCGTACCAGCCGCCCACCCGGTTCGCTGTCGTGCCGGGCGGAGACAACAAGCCCGTACCGGTGTTGATGACCCCCCGGGTCCGCGAAGCGCTGAGCCTGCGCGTCGGCGACACCGTCGACCTGACCCTCTCCGGGGCGACGCTGCCGGTGCATCTGGTCGGCGAGCTGGCCGCCGTGCCGGCCACCACCGGGGAGGGCGTCCTGCTGGACCTGCCGGCCGCGGTCGACGCGATGATCCGCAGCAGCGGCGCGGTGCGACAGGTGCCGGAATGGTGGATCGGCGCCGGCGACGCGAACGCCGCCGCGCAGGCGGCCAGCGCACTCCCGGGGGTCACCGTGCTCAACCGGGAGGCGGCGATCGAGGCGGCCGCCGACGACCCGTACTGGCGCGGCTCGCGTACCGGAATGCTCGCCGCCGCGCTCGGCGCGGTGCTGCTCGCCCTCGTCGGCCTGATGGTGGACGTGTGGGCCACCGCCCGGCGGCGGCTCGGCGAGTTCGCGGTCCTGCACACCCTGGGCGCCACGCCCCGGCTGATGGCCCGGGCGCTGCTCGCCGAACAGACGTTCCTCGCCGGCATCGGCGTGGGCGTCGGGCTGTTGCTCGGCACCGCGGTCGGCGCGACGATGGCCCCACTTGTCATCCTCACCCCGGCCGCCGGCCGGCCGACACCCCCGGCGGCATTCGTGCTGCCCTGGGTGCCAATCGGCCTGACCGCGGTCGGTCTGCTGCTGGCGGCGCTCGCCTTCAGCGCGTTCATCGCCACCGGCATCCGTCAGCGGGTGGCGGCGGTGCAGCTGCGAATCGGGGGAGAACGATGAGCGTCGGGGCGGCCGTCCGGCGGGTCCGGGCGTACGGGGGGCAGTTCCTGCTGCTGGCGGTGCTGACCCTGGTGGTCACGCTGCTGATCAGTGGGGTGCCCCGGCTGGTCAACCGACTCGCCGAACAGGGGCTGCGAGCGCAACTCAACAGCGAGCCGGCGGCCCGCCGGGACCTCTCGTACACCACTAACCTGGCCGCGGCGACGTCGCGGCGGACGGCGATGGGCGACGCCGCCGAACGGTTCGACTCCCTGGCCGCGGCGATGCCGCCACCGGTGCGCTCGGCCGTGACCGAGCGGTGGTACAGCGTGGAGACCGCGGCGGCCCGCGTGGTCGGACCGGACCTGGCGGCCCGCAACCTGCTGGTCAACCTGGGCCTCCGGGCCATGCCCGACGTGCAGGGTGCGAGCACCCTCGTCGAGGGGGCGTGGCCGAGCGAGACGTACGTTCCCGACCGGCCGATCGAGGTGGCGCTCGATGTCGACGTGGCCCGCAAGCTCAACCTGCGCGCCGGGAGCCAACTGCGCATCGGCAGCACCGATGACAAGGGCCGCCTCGTCGACGGTGCCCCGCTGGTGGTGACCGGGTTGTTCCGCCCCGTCGACCGGGCGAGTGGCATCTGGGACGGGCTGCCACAGCTGCTGCGGATCATCGAACCGCAGGGTGACGGCGAGCCGTTCGTCATCGTCGGCGTCGTCGCGCAGTCGGCCTTCAACAAGCGGGCCGCGGCGGGCTGGCCGATCCAGTCCACCTGGCGGTACCGACTGGGCGTCGACCGGATCGACGCACGCGAGCTGGACCGGCTGATCGACGGCCTGCAGGCGATGCAGCGCAAACAGCCGACGGGGCTCACCCTGACCCAGGGCGTCGACGTTCCGTTGCGCGCGTTCGCCGCCCAGATCGATGCCGTCCGGACCCTGCTCGCGGTGATCGCGGCCGGCGTGCTGGCCACCCTGGCGGGGCTCATCGTGCTCGCGGCCAGCCTCGCCACCCGACGGCGTCGCTCGGAGTTCGCGTTGCTGCGTGCCCGTGGGGGCGGGGCCACCGCCGGCGCCCGGCGTAGCCTCGCCGAGTCGGTGCTGGTGGTGCCGCTCGCCGCCGTGCTGGGCTGGTGGCTGGGCACCCTGTTCCCCGGTGCCCCGGATCCGATCACGCCGTACGTCATCGTGGTGACCGTGCTGGTCACGCTGGCGCTGCCGGTGGCGACGCTGGCCGTACCGACCGGCGGGGCGGCGCGCCGGGACCTGATTCGGGTGCGCCCGTCGGCCCGTCGGCTCACCGTCGAGGTGTCCCTGCTGCTCCTGGCCGGGCTCGCCGCGGTGCTGCTGCGCCGGCGTGGCCTGACTCTCGGCGAGGTGGACCCGCTGCTCGTGTCGGTGCCGGTGCTCCTCGCGGTCGCGGCGGCGGTGCTGGCGCTGCGGGCGTACCCCTGGCCGTTGCTGCTGGTCAGCCGGCTGGCCGCGCGGACCCGGGGCAGCGTGGCCTTCCTCGGCACGGCCCGCGCAGGCCGTGCGGCGGTCGCCGCCCCGCTGGTCGTGGTGGTGCTGGCGATCGGCACCGCGGCGTTCTGCGCGGTCGTGGCCGCCGGCGTCGACGCGAGCCGGGCACGGGCCGCCGCGCAGATCGTCCCCGCCGACGCGGTGATCCGCGGGGAGCGCTTCGCACCCGACACCGTCGACGAGGTGGGCCGCCTGCCGGGGGTCCGGGCCGCCACTCCCGTGCTGTACGAGGACGACGAGCGGTTGGCGTCCGACGAGGTCGGCACCGACGCCTTCATCGAACAGACGGACGTGCTGCTGGTCGACGGCTCGGAGTTGGCCACGGTGGCCCGCGAGTCCCAGGTGGACCTGCCGGTTCCGGCCGCGCTGCGCACCGCCCGGCCCGCCCCGGGTCCGCTGCCGGCGATCGTCTCACCGGCGGTCGCCGCCGACCTGGCCAAGGCCGGGCTGGGCGACTCCGCCTTCGTCGCGGTGCAGGGCCAGCGGTACGAGTTCCGGGTGGCCGGCACCGAGGAGGCTTTCCCGCTGCTGGCGGCGAACGCCAGCCGGTTCGTGATCCTGCCCTGGCAGGCCCTGCCGACCCGTACCACCACACCCGTGCCGACCAGCCTGCTGGTCGCCGGGGACCCGCTGGACGCCGAGGCGCTGCGCGTCGCCGGCGACCAGGGGCAGCTGCGTTACCAGCAGCAGGGTGCCGTGACCGGTCGGGAACGGCCGATCGGGGTCACCGTCGACACCCGGGCGGACGTCCGCCGGGATCTCGGCGAGGGCGGGGCGAACGGGGTGCTGGCCTTCGGGTTCGTGGCCGGAGCCGTCGGCGGCACCCTGCTCGGGCTGTTGGCCATCGCGTTCACCGTGCTGGCCGGCGCGCGTGCCCGAGGCCAGGTGCTGTCCCGGCTACGCACCCTCGGCCTGTCCCGCGGGCAGTGGCGAGGGCTGCTGCTGGTCGAGTTGACCCCGCTGGTCGCGGTGTCGGTGCTGACCGGCGCGCTGGTCGGTGCGGTGCTGCCCCTGCTGCTCAACCCGGTGCTCGGCCTGTCCGCGTTCACCAGTGGTGTGCCGGTCCGGGTGGCTTTCGAGCCCAGCCTGGTCGCCGCGGTGCTCGCGCTCGGGGCTGTCGCCCTCGGCTTCGCGGTCGCCGTCGAGGCCCTGAACAACCGCCGGTTGCGCCTCGGAGAGGTGCTTCGGCTCGGAGAGGAGAGCTGAGATGACCGCTACCGCCCAGACTCCACTGGCGCCCGACCTGGCCGCCCTGCAACAGCGGGCTGCGCAACGCGCCGCCGAACGGGCCGGCGGGCAGGACCGCCTGCGCGGGCACATCGTCTGCGACGGCCTGGTGCGCATCTTCAAGACCGAGGGGGTGGAGGTGGTCGCCCTGCAGGGGCTCGACCTGGTCATCGACCGGGGGGAGCTGGTGGCGATCGTCGGTGCCTCCGGTTCGGGCAAGTCGACGCTGCTCAACATCCTCTCCGGTCTGGACACGCCGACCGCCGGTATCGCCCGGGTGGCCGACTACGACCTGCTCTCACTCTCCGCAAAGCGACGGCTGAGCTACCGGCGGCAGCTGGTCGGGTTCGTCTGGCAGCAGACCGGCCGCAACCTGCTGCCGTACCTCAGCGCGCTGGAGAACGTCGAGCTGCCGATGCAGTTGGCCGGCAAGCGCAGCCGCACGGCCCGCCGGGAGCGGGCCCGGGAACTGCTCGACCTGGTCGGCGTGGGTTACTGCGCCGACCGGCGGCCGGGGCAGCTCAGCGGCGGCGAGCAGCAGCGGGTCGCGGTGGCGGTGGCGGTGGCCAACGACCCGGAGGTGCTCTTCGCCGACGAGCCGACCGGTGAGCTGGACGAGGCGACCGGCGCGGAGGTCTTCGCGGCGCTGCGCACCATCAACGCCGAGCTGGGCGTGACCATCGTTGTCGTCACCCACGACCACGCCGTGGCCACGCAGGTCCGCCGGACCGTCGCGATCCGCGACGGCCGGACCGCCTCCGAGGTACGCCGGACCGCTCGGACCGACGCGGACGGCAACACCGAGCTGGTCAGCGAGGAGTACGCGGTGCTGGACCGCAACGGTCGGATGCAGCTGCCGGCGGCGTTCGTCGACGCGCTCTCGCTGAAGGAGCGGGTCCGGCTCGACCTGGAGCCGGACCATGTGCAGGTACGGCCCGGCAACCGGGCCTCGGACGAGCGGGGGGCACGGGCATGAGCCGGCAGAACGTGGTGGTGACCGGCGCGGCCGGGTTCGGCGGTGCGCCCGGGGCGCACCCCGACGAGGTGGTTCGGGTCAGTGGAGTCAGCCGGACCTTCGGCCGGGGTGAGCACGCAGTGCACGCGGTGCGGGACGTGTCGTTCACGGCCAACCGGGGCGAGCTGGTCGCCATCCGAGGTCGGTCCGGAGCCGGCAAGACCACGCTGCTGAACCTGATCGGCGGGCTGGACCGGCCGGACAGCGGTCAGGTCGTGGTGGCCGGGCACGAGGTCACCTCGGCCGGTGAAGCGGAGCTGCTGCGGCTGCGCCGCGGCACGGTCGGGTTCGTGTTCCAGACCTTCGGGCTGGTGCCGATCCTCTCCGCCGCCGAGAACGTGGGTGTGCCGCTGCGGCTGGCGCAGGTGCCCGCTGCGGAACGGGAAGAGCGCGTGGCGGTGCTGCTGGAACTGGTCGGCCTGGGCGGGCACGCCGCGCAACGCCCGTACGAACTCTCCGGCGGCCAGCAGCAGCGGGTCGCGGTGGCCCGTGCGTTGGCCAACGAGCCGGACCTGCTCATCGCCGACGAGCCCACCGGCCAGCTCGACTCGGAGACCGGGCGGTCCATCATGGACCTGCTCCGCGCGGTGGTGCACGCCCGCGGCATGACGGCCCTGGTGGCAACGCACGACCCGGCCCTGATCGACCTCGCCGACCGGGTGCTCGTCCTGCGCGACGGTCGCCTGGTCGACGGCTGACCGCCGCCTCAGCCGGGGGCCGCGCGCCGCCGACTCGGTCTGCGACGACCGACTGTGGCCTGTTTGCTCCCTGTAGAGCTGCCCCAGATATGGACCGGGCGGTTGGCGTGGCGTGGAAGCGGGGGATCTTCGCCTGACCCGCTGCCCCAGCAACGGGGCAGCTCTACAGGCGCTGGCTAGCGATCTCGGGACCCGAGGGGCGGCCGGTGGGTCAGAGCGGGAGCTTCATGCCCTCGTGACTGGCCACGAAGCCGAGGCTCAGGTAGAAGCGGTGCGCGTCCTCGCGGGTCTTGTCGGTGGTGAGTTGCACCAGCGCGCAGCCGCGCTGCCGGGCCTGGTCGACCGCCCAGGTCATCAGCTCCCGGCCCAGCCCTTGGCCGCGCCGGTCGGAGCGGACCCGGACCGACTCGATCAGGGACCGTTCGCTGCCGTGCCGACCCAGGCCCGGGATGTAGGTGATCTGCAGGCAGCCGACCAGTTCACCATCCTGCTCGGCCACGATCAGCTGGTTGCGCGGGTCCGCGTCGATGGCCGCGAACGCCCTCTCGTACGCCTCGTCGACCTCGGTGAAGTCGCGGGCCTTACCCAGGACGTCGTCGGCGAGCAGGGCGATGACGGCGGGCAGGTCGGCCCGGACCGCCGTACGGAAGATCACGTCGCGCATGCCGGTGATCCTGGCACAGCGAAACCAGCGAATGGGTCGGTGCCGGTTGCGGGCAACGGGCAGCATGGGGCGGCATGGAGCTAGTGCTGCTGCCGTTCCGCTGGGTGTACCGGGCGTTGGTGTGGTTCGCGAACTCACCCCGCACGCTGATCACCTCGTACCTGTTGATGATCGTGGTGGCCGGGGTCATCTACGGGGAGGTCGAGCAGCGCAGCCCGGCCGACGCCGTCTGGTGGGCGGTGGTGACCGCCTCCACCGTCGGATACGGCGACATCTCGCCGACCACCTGGGCGGGCCGCACCCTGGCCGCGCTGCTCATCTCGACAATGGTGCTGCTGGTCATCCCGCTGATCACCGCGCACTTCGCGAGCCGGCTCATCGTCGACGACGACGCCTTCGAGCATGAGGAGCAGGAGCAGCTCAAGGCCGACGTGCGCCGGATGCGGGCGCTGCTGGAGGAGCTGGCCACCCGGCAGGGGATCGATCTGCCCCCACTGCCGCCGACCCGGCCCGTCACCGGGCCGGGCAGCGAAGCCCCTCCCTGGGAACGGTCAGGTCGAGCAGGTACGCGTCGACGGCGTCGGTGATGCAGGACGTCTGCGGGTAGGCGGTGTGCCCCTCGCCCTCCCAGGTCAGCACCCGGCCGACGCCCAGCATGGAAGCGAGCCGTGGGGTCTGCTCGTACGGCGTCGCCGGGTCGCCGGTGGTGCCGACCACCACTATCGGCGGCGCGCCGTTCGCCTTCCCGGTCGGGTACGGGTCACGCCCGCCCGGCCACTCGACGCAGCTCAGCATGCCCACCGCCAACGCCGGCCCGAACAGCGGGTATTTTCCGCGCCACTCGGACTGCAACTGCCGGATCTGCGCCCGGCTCGGCTTCTCCGTCTCGTCGGCGCAGTTGATGGCCAGGTTGGCGTCGAACAGGTTCGAGTAGTGCCCGTCGTCCTCCCGGCCGGCGTACGCGTCGGCGAGCCGGAACACGTCCTTCGGGTCGCCCTCGGCCAGCTTGTCGATCGCCTGGGCCAGCTCCTGCCACCCGGATTCGGTGTAGAGCGAGGAGATGACGGCGTAGAACACCCAGCCGGCGGTGGCCTCCCGCCCGTCCGCGCCGCGTACCGGAGAGACCTTGGCCTTGTCGATGGCCGAGGTGACCGCGGCGCGTGCGTCCGGAGCGATCGGGCAGCGGCCGGCGTTCGCCGCGCACCAGCGGGTGAAGTTGGTGAAGGCCCGTTCGAAGCCGCGGGCCTGGCTCTCCGAGCCCTCGACCAGCCGCTGTTGCGGGTCGACCGCGCCGTCGAGCACCAGCGCCCGTACCCGCTGCGGGTAGAGCTGGGCGTAGGTGGCGCCGAGCAGGGTGCCGTACGAGTAGCCCAGGTAGGTGAGCTTGTCGTCGCCGACGGCGGCGCGGACCGCGTCCATGTCGCGGGCGGCCTGCTCGGTGCCGTACAGCGGCAACTGGTCGCCGTAACGGTCGCCGCAGCCGCGCCCGATCCGCTGGCTCAGGCCGACGAAGCCGTCGAACGCCGACTGGCTCGCCGGGTCCGGGTCGAAGCCGAAGCTGGCGTCCAGGTCGGCGTCGGAGATGCACTTCACCGGACTGGACCGGGAGACCCCGCGCGGGTCGAAGCCGACGATGTCGAAGCGCTCGGTGATCGACGCGGGCAGGCCGCCGAACTGGGGGCCGAAGGAGAGGTAGACGGCGGTGTCGACACCGGAGCCGCCCGGGCCGCCCGGGTTGATCACCAGCGAGCCCACCCGGTCGCGCTGCTTGGTGGACCGGGCGCGCAGCAGGGCGATCTCGAAGGTCTGCCCGGCGCCCGGGCCAGCAGTCGCCCCGCCGCCGGTGCCCCAGTCCCGGGGCACCGCGATCCGGGTGCACTCGTAGCGCATGTTCGGTGCGCTCCGCCCGACCAGCTCGTCGGGGACCTCCGGGCAGGGCCGCCAGGTCGGTGAGCTGCCGGTCGGGGCGGCCGCGCCCTCCACCTCGGTGCGCGGCGCGAACGCTGGCAACGTGCAGCCGGCGGTGAGCAGCGCGGCGACACCGAAGGCGGCCAGAGTGCGACGGACCCGGCGGCTGGTCGCCATCCGAGGCTGGTCGGCGGTGCGGGTCACGTGGTCCTCCGGGATCGGGTCGACGGCCAGGCTACGCCGAGCCGGTGGCGGCTCGGTCCACGGTGGCCGTCGGGTCGCCGCGCAGCACCTGGTCCACGTCGAAGCGGATCGGCCGGTCCAGCTGGTCGTAGCGGCAGGACCGGGGGTCGCGGTCCGGGCGCCACCGAACGAACTGGGCGGTGTGCCGGAACCGTTCGCCCTCCATCGCGTCGTAGCCCACCTCGACCACCAGCTCCGGGCGCACCGGCTCCCACTCCAGGTTCTTGGTGCCGGTCCACCGGCTGACCCCACCCGGAATGCGTTGCCCACGCTCGTGGTCGCCGTGCACCCACGGGTGCTCGCCGGCGGTGTCCCGGTAGGGCGCCAGCTCGTCGAGCAACTCGGCGCGGCGGGCCATGCTGAACGACGCGCTCACGCCCACGTGGTGCAGGACCCCGGCGTCGTCGTACAGGCCGAGCAGCAGCGAGCCCACCACCGGGCCGGACTTGTGCCAGCGGAAGCCGGCCACCACCGCGTCCGCGGTGCGGGCGTGCTTGACCTTGAACATCAGTCGCTTGCCCGGCTCGTACGGCAGGTCGGCCGGCTTGACGATCAAACCGTCCAGCCCGGCGCCCTCGAAGACGTCGAACCAGCGACGTGCGGTGTCCGGATCGGTGGTGACCTGGGTGACGTGCACCGGCGGGTGCACCCCGGCCAGCGCCTCGACCAGCCGCTCCCGGCGCTGCGGGTAGGGCTGGTCGAGCAGGGCCTCGTCGCCGATCGCCAGCAGGTCGAACGCGACGAAGTCGGCCGGGGTGGTCTCGGCCAGCATCTTCACCCGGGACGCGGCCGGGTGGACGCGCTGGGCCAGTAGCTCGAAATCCAGCCGGGGCTGGCCGGTCGGCCCGTCCCGCCGAATCACGATCAACTCACCGTCGACCGCGCACCGCTCCGGCAACTGCCGGCGGGCCTGCTCGACCACCTCGGGGAAGTAGCGGGTCATCGACTTGCCGCCTCGGCTGGCCAACTCGACCTCGTCGCCGTCGCGGAACACGATGCACCGGAACCCGTCCCACTTGGGCTCGTAGGTCACCCCCGGTGTGGTGGGTAGCTTGGAAACGCTCTTGGCCAGCATCGGCTCGACCGGAGGGTTGATCGGCAGGTCCACGCCGACCAGTCAATCAGACGGTGCCGACAGTCGTGAGGCAGATCACCGTGGACCCCGGGGTGGCGTGTCCGCCTACGCGCCGCTCGTCCCGACCGGGCGAATCGAATAACCCCAGGTCAGAGCTACTTTCGCGAGGTGTCCGAGTGGGTCTGTGACTGCTGCGGGCGGTGGCGGGTGAGCGTCGAGCTGATCCGGGGCCGCTACCGCTTCCGGCTGACCCGCCGCTACCCCGAGCGGTACGGCGGCGGCCGGAACGTGCTCGGCGAGGTCGGTTCGGTGCCGGAGCTGGAGGAGCTGCTGCGTCGGCGTACCCCGCTCACCCTGGCCGACCTGCACGAGGCCGCCTGACCCCCGCGGCGCCCGCCGGCGGTGTGCGGCGGTGCGGCCGGGAAGAACGGGACGCCAGGCCCGGTCTGCCTCCACTGAGGAGGGACGGACGGGATCGAGCGCCGGTGTCACAATGCTCCCGGCGGCCTCGTCTGTACCCGTGGCGGTGCCGAGCGGTGCCGCCGGGGGAGGGGGCACCATGCGGTTCGAGGCCGATACCGAGATCGACGCGGACGCCGAGCGGGTCTGGGCGGTGCTTGTCGACGTGCCGCGCTGGCCCGAGTGGACGGACTCGGTGACCCGGGCCGAGCGGGGAGAGCCGGGGCCGCTCGCCGTCGGCGCGACCGCACGACTGACCCAGCCGAAGCTGCGGCCGGCGGTCTGGCGGGTCACCGAGCTGACCGAGGGGCGGGAGTTCGTCTGGGTCTCCGGTGCCCCGGGGGTGCGGACCGTGGGGGAGCACCGGCTGCTGCCGCTGCCCGACGGGCGTACCCGTGTCGAACTGGTCATCAACCAGTCCGGTCCGCTGGCCGGCCTTATCGGCTGGCTGTACGGCGAGCTGTTCCGCCGCTACGTGCGGATGGAGGCCGACGGGCTCAGGCGTCGCTGCGAGCGGGGCTGACGGCCGGCTTCTCCAGCACGGCCAACGAGGCGCACTGCGACCCGACCGCGTCGGCCGTACCCTGGCCCGTGTCCGGTCGAGGTCGAGGGGGAACGGTGACCGAGCTGACGTACCCGGAGGTGGGGTCGACCCGGCACGGGCCGCTGCCCGGCGGGTACCACCACCTGCGCCACCGGTACCCGTTGCCCGGCGACTGCTTCCAGACAGCCGCCGACGCGGTGTTGAGCTGGCGGTTGCACCGCGCCGCCGGCGTCCGGATGCGCACCGACGCGCCGCGGGCCACCGACGGTGTGCTGGTGACCGCCGGCCTCGGCGTCGGTCCGGCCCGCCTCTGGGGGCCGTGCCGGGTGGTCTGGAGCGCGGACTCGCCCACCCTCGCCGGCTTCGGCTACGGCACCCTGCCAGGGCACCCGGAGCGGGGCGAGGAGGCGTTCGAGGTGGTCCGTGACGACGCCGGCGCGGTCTGGTTCGAGGTCCGCGCGTTCAGCCGTCCGGACCGCTGGTTCACCCGCCTCGGAGGCCCGGCGGTTCGGGCCGTGCAACACACGTACGCCTGGTGGCTCGGGCGCACCCTGCGGCGACTCTGCGCGGGTCGCTGAGCGCCGTCCCGGCGAAACGACTCAGTAGCGGGCGAACGAGCGGATCTGAGCGCGCGGGCCGTACTTCGGTGCCCGGATGCCGGCCGCCTCCAGCAGCAGACACACCCGGCCCCGGTGGCCCCGGAACGGCTCCAGCAGGGCCACCATCCGGGCGTCGTCGCCCCTCGGTTCGCCGGCGAGAGCCCACGCCACCGTGTTCGGGATGTGGTAGTCGCCGATGCTTACCGCGTCCGGGTCCCCGTATGCGATCCGGACCACCTCGGCGGCCGTCCACGGCCCGATGCCGGGGATCGCGGTGAGCCGGCGGGTGGCCTCGGCGGCGTCGGCGCAACCCTCCAGCCGGTCGGCGAGCGCCGCAGCGCGACGGAGCGTGTCGGCCCGGCGCTGCTCCACCCCGAACGGGTGGAACACCCAGTACGGGGTCGCGGCCACCGCGGCGGCCTCGGGCGGCAGGAGCAGCGGCTGTAGCGGGCCGGGAGCCGGCTCCCGGAAGTGCCGCACCGTCGCCGCGTACGCCCGGTAGGCCTCCTTGCCGGTGACCTTCTGCTCGAAGACCGCGCGTAGCACCCGGGGGAAGACCTGCCCGGTGGCGGGCATCCGTAGCCCCCGGTGCTCCCGGGCCAGCCGGGCGACCAGCGGGTGCGCCGCGGCCAGCTCGGTGAAGCCGGTGAGGTCGTCGCGCAGCCCGGCGATCGCGTCGGCGCGGGCGAGGACGTGCTCGGCGCCGGGCCCGTACCCCTCGGCGAGCAACTCGCCGCCGGCCGGCCGCAGCGCGAGCGTGGCCGGGCCGTCCGGGGTGCGGGTGGCCCACCAGAAGGTGCCGGCCGCCACCCGGGCGCACGGGTCGTACGGGCTGAAGGTGAGCCCACGCACCGAGGCGGCCAGCCGGTAGCCGACCGGTGGGCGCAGCACCCTGGTCGCGGCGGGTCCGGTCTCGGTCACCCGGCAACTCTGCCACGTGCGGGACGGCCCGCTGGCACCACCCGGTATGCCGACGACCCACACACGACGGTGGCCGGCCGCGCCCTCCCCGGCGACGACCGACCACCGTGCCCGTGTGGGCGATCGGACTCAGTACGAGTAGCCCGAGCCCCCGGCGTCGCTCGAACCGCTGTCCGCCGGCGGTGCGACAGCCTTCGGCGTGCCCTTCGGCAGGCAGCTCAGGTTCTTCTTGCCGTCCGGCTGGACCACGAACCAGGTGCCACCGACAGCCTGGCCCTTCCACTGGCCGGGCTTCTTGTCGCCGATGTAGCGGTAGACCGGCCAGCCGCCGACGGTGAGCTGACGGGTGCCGTCCTGCCGGGTCACGCTGCCGACCTTGTCGTCGGAGACGCCGGTGAGCTCCGGGTTGCCGTCGGTCAGTGCCGGCGGCCACACCTCGGCGCACTTGTCGACACAGTTCGACGACGGCGGGTCGGCGGTGTCCTTGTCGAAGCGGTACAGGATCCAGCCGTCCTGGTCGGTGACCACCTTGCCCATCCGGGCGACGCTCTTGCCGACCAACTTCTCGGTCAGGTCGACGTCGGCGGGCGGGGCTTCCGCGGCCGGCGCCTCCGCGGACGGCGAGGCCTCAGGTTCAACCGTCGCGGTGGGCTCGGCCGCGGCGACGGCGACCGGCTCGGCCGCGCTCGAGTTCGCCCCGTCGTAACCCGCGGGAGCGCAGGCCGTTAGTGCGACCATCGCGCTCGCGACGATGACGGTCCGCTTCATCTGTGCCACGTGCCCTCCTCATTCTTGACAGTTCACCCATAGGTACGGCGGGCAGGCTGTCAAGGTTGAAGTAGTAACAGTGGTCAATTTCACGTAAACCGATTGAACCATTTCCCGCCGCCATGCGTACGCCCCCGCAAGGGACTCCTTGTCCAACGACAGATCGGCGCCGGTCATTGTCACAATGACCGGCGCCGATCTGGCAGACGCGCTTACAGGGGTACGGTGACCAGCGGACTCGCCACGCCGTTGGCGTCCACCGACTGCACCTGGAGCTGCTTGATGTCGGCCGGCAGAGCCGACGTGGAGGCGCTCAGTTCGAGACCCTGCGGTCGGGTGTTGGTGCCATAGCCGCTCTCCGGCACCGACCAGGTCGAGATGACCTCGGTGCTGGCGTTCTTGCGCACCACCACCAGTCGGCAGATGCGCGGGCCGGGCAGCTTCCGCAGGCTGAAGTTGATCCGGGTGCCGTAGTCCTTGGTCACCAGGAACATGGTGGTCTGCACACCGGTGGTCGGGTCGGTCGCCTCGACCTGGTCGCCCTCCTCCTCGGTGCCGCCCACACCCGGGCCGCTCGGCGCGGCCGTCGGCCCGCTGGTCGGCGGGTCGTTGGGCGCGCTCGGCGTCGACTCGGCCAACACGCCGGGCGGCTGATCGTTGCCGGCCACACTCACGAAGCCGTACCCGCTCAGACCGCCGAAGACCACCACCGCGGCGGCCGTCGCGAGCATCTGACGAAACCGGGTACGCCGCCGGTCGGCCCGGACCGCCCCGAGCGTCCGGTCGAGCAGGGCCGGGTCGGTCGCCGTCTGCTCCAGCGCCATCATCGTCTCGCCGTCGATGTCGGAGAGCAGCCCCACCACCGGCACCATCGTCTCCAACTCGGCCGCGCACGCCCAGCAGGTGGCGAGATGCTCCTCGAACCGCTCAGTGTCCTGCTCGTCGAGCACACCGAGCGCGTACGCCGCGACGTCCATGTGGTCCGGCCGGCTCATTCTGTCACCCCCCGCTCCTGCAGAGCCGTGCGCAGCGCGCGCAGCGCGTAGTAGACCCTCGACTTGGCGGTGCCGAGGGGCAGGCCCAACTCCTCGGCGGCCTCCGGCACCGTCCGCCCCCGGAAGTACGTCGAGATCAGGATCTCCCGGTGCGACTGACTGAGCGTACGCAGGGCGTCCGCCACCGTCATGGTGCGCAGCACCCGGTCGGTGCTGTCCGCCTCGGCGAACGCGGTGAGGTCCCGGTCGTACGTCTCCGGCGGCCGGGCCTCCTGGCTGCGATGCTCGTCGATGGCGATGCGGCGGGCCACCGTGACCAACCACGGCCGCAACGAACCCTGCCCCTGCGTGCCCAAACGGTGCGCGTTGCGCCAGGCCCGCAGCAGCGTCTCCTGGACGATGTCCTCCGCGCGCTGCCGGTCCCCCCCGGTGAGGCGCATGACGAACATCAGCAACGGGCCGGCGTGCTCGGCATAGAGCTGACGGATCAACTGGTCGGAGTGGCTCGCCTCGGTTGACGTCGCCTGATGGCGCCCGGGCGCCGGTCGCGGCGTCACCGGACCATTCTGGCGAGGCGTCGCCCGCGCGTCGACCCCCCGGGCAGACGAGGTTGACCGTGACGAGGGGCGCGCCGACAACCAGTCAGCGCGTACCGCGTCGCCATGCCAACCGGCCGCCACCGCGTGCATGCAGACCTCCGGGATCTCCGTGACCAACGCCGGCCCACGAGGTGGGCCGCCCGGTGGTACGCAGCGCCGGTCCCAGCGGATCAACAAACGGCGAAAAAACTTCCGCGCCGCCGTTGAGCGGACGGTCAGCGGCGAACCGAGAACAGCCCCGGCGGCGGCGGATCGGAGCCGGTCGCGTCGGCGTCCCGCACCACAGCCGCGCCACCGGCGAAGCGGTCCAACTCGTCGCCGGCCACCACCCGGCCGGGGAACCAGTCGCCGGCAGCACGTCTGGTCAGCTCCGGTACCGGCGGTGTGGACCGCCCGGCGACCAGCACCAGATTCCCGTACCGGCGCCCGCGCAGCACCGCCGCGTCCCCGATCAGGCACGCCTGCGGCAGCACCGAACGGACCGTTGCCACCTGCCCACGGGCGTGGCGCAACGGCGGGCCGTCGGCCAGGTTCGCCAGGTACCAACCGGCGGGGCGGAGCACCCGGGCCACCTCGGCTGCGTACTCCACCGACGTGAGGTGGGCCGGGGTACGCGCACCGGCGAACACGTCGGCGACCACCACGTCGTAGCTGGCCTCACGGGTGGACGCCAGCACCGCCCGGGCGTCCTCCACCCGGACCCGCAACCGGGCGTCGGGTGGCCACGGCAGCGCCCGACGGACCAGCTCCACCAGCGCCCCGTCCACCTCGGACACTCGCTGGGTGGACCCCGGCCGGGTGGCGGAGACGTACCGGGGCAGGGTCAGGGCCCCGCCACCCAGGTGCAGCACCCGCAGCGGTGCACCGGCCGGTGCGATCAGATCCACCGCGGCGGCCAACCGCCGCACGTACTCGAACTCCAGGTGGGTGGGGTCGGTCAGGTCGACGTGCGACTGCGGCGCCCCGTCCAGCAGCAGCGTCCACGAGCCGGCCCGGTCCGGAGCCGGGACGAGCTCCGCCAGCCCGGTGTCCACCTGCTCGACCACCCGGTCCGCTGCCCGTTTACGCCCCACCGGAACCAGTATCCGCGTTCAACGGGCGGCGCGTGCCGCAGTGGTCAACGCGCGGTGCAGCAGCCGGGAATCGCCGAGCAGGGCCCGCAGTCGGCGCTCCAGGCCGGCGATCGGGATCAGGTTCTGTGGGGCACGCGGATCCTTGTACGGGGTGGAGGCGAAGCGCGGCAGGGTGACCAGCGACAGGTCGGCCAGCTCGATCGCCGCCTCGACGGGCAGGTCGGCGGAGCACTCCACCCGGACGATGCCAGCCCACGGCGCGCCGATCGCCACCGGAAGCCGCAAATACCACGACCAACCGCCCCAGGCGGTGCCGAGCCGGAACACCGGGGACCGCTCACCCGACGCCATACCGGTCACCACAGCGGTCAACCGGGCATCCAGGTACTGGCTGTGTTGCGTCTTGATGTAGCCCAGGGTGCGCGGCAACTGCCGGCGACTGCGCAACGGGCCGTCCACCACCAACAGGTCACCGTCGACCCGGGCGGCGTCGGACACCGCCACCTCCAACGCGGTCAGCGGACCCTGCACGGCGGCGGGCAGCTTCGCCAGCTCACCGGTGCCACCCACCCGGTGCACCGGGTAGCGGATCGCGCCCGCCACCACATCCTGCGCCGACGGGCTCGCGGTGAACAGGCCCCGACCAACCCGGGTACCCGCCAACTGCGCGGCACCCCGGCCCAGGTCGCACCGGACCACCCCGGCCGCGTACGAGGCGGCCAACCCGGGGAACGACCCACCGTCGGTCTCGGCCGTCCAGATGCTCGCGTCGATGCGGCGAACCCCGTCGACAAGCAACACCACGTCGGGCGCCCGCACCCCCGGGCGTACCCCGATGGCCCGCCAGTCCACGGCGGGCACCTCCACGTCCGCCTCGACCTGCGCGCTGCTCGGCGCGGCCGGCCCGGCGGCGGACGCCTCGAACGACGCCCCGTACGCCGGATCCCACGAATCCACGAAGAACGCGGCGTCGCTCACCGGCCGGTCCGCTCCACGCGCGCGGACCGGGCATCCTTGCGCACCTCGAAGCGGACCGGGATGCGCTCGGCCAACGCCGGCACGTGGGTGACCACGCCGACCATCCGATCGCCCCGGGCCGCCAGGTTTTCCAGGGTCGCCGCGACCGTGTCCAGGGTGGCGGCGTCGAGCGTGCCGAACCCCTCGTCCAGGACGATCGACTCCAGGCTCGCCGCCGTGGTCGACATCCCGGCCAACTGCTCGGAGAGCGCCAACGCCAACGCCAGCGACGCCTGGAACGTCTCACCGCCGGAGAGGGTGCGCACGCCCCGACGCAGCCCCGCGTCGTGGTGGTCGACCACGACGAACTCGCCCTTGTCGTGCACCAGCTCGTACTGCCCGGAGGAGAGCTCCCGCAGGATCCCCGACGCGCCGTCGACCAGCAGGTCCAACGCCTCGGCCAGCAACCACCGTTCGAAGTTGTTGGCACGCAGGTGCCCGGCGAGCGCGCGCGCCACCTGCGCCTCCCGCTCGTGCCCCGCCCGCTGCTCGCGCAGCGTCCCGGCCTGCTCGCGACGCTCGTGCAGCCGCCGCCGGTCGGCGTCGGCCCGCTCCACCGCCACGGTCGCCGCGTGCACCGGGTCGTCCCCGACCGGCACGTCGGCGGCCGCGAAGATGCCCGCGATGGCCCGCTGCACGCCGTCGGCCACCGCCTCGGCCTCCGCCACGGCGGCGGCCCGAACGGCCCGGTCGGCGCGGCGGCGCTCCGCCTCGGTCGTCGCCCAGCCGGTCAGCGCCGCCCACGCGGCGGCCACGTCGTCCCGGTCGGTCGCCGGTGGACCGAACCGGGCCAACCCGTCACGGGCGGTGTCGAAGGCCCGCCACGCCGCCCGCAGCCGCTCCTCGGCGGCGTCCACCCCGGCCCGGGCCTGCCGGGCGGCCTCGCGGCCGGCCCGGACCGCCGTCGCCGCCTCCTCCAGCGCGCGCCGCAACCGGGCGTGCTCGGCCAACTCCCGGCGCAGCACGGCCGGCTCGGCCGCACCGGAGAGCTGCCCGTCCAGTTCGGCCAGCCGGGCCTCCACCTGCTCCTGCCGGGCTCGCGCCTGCACCAGCAGCCGCTCCAGCTCGCGCGCCGCCGTGTCCCGCTGCTGCACGGTCGCCTGCGCGGCCTTGGTCGCGGCCCGCGCGGCCTTCCCCGCCGCCGTCGCGGCGGCCACCGCCGAATCGGCCGGCACCGCCGGCACCTCGGCCACCGGCTGCTCGCACACCGGGCACGCCGCGCCGGCGTGCAGGTGCACCCGCAGGCTCACCGCCAGGTCGGTGGCCTTCGCCTCCTCGTGCGCCCGGAAGGCCGCCTCCAGCTCGGCGTCGGCCCGCTCGGCGACCACACGTGCGTCGGCCAGGGACGCCACCGCCGCGGCGTGCTCGTCGTTCGCCGCCCGCACCGTCGCGCGGACCGTGTCGGCCTCGCCGGCCAGCCGGTCCCGATCGTCGTACGCCCGCAGTTGCAGTCGCAGCGCGCTCTCGTCACCGGCGGCGGCCAGCTCGCCGCGCAGCTTGTCCTCCCGCTCCTCGGCCAGCGACACCCCGGTCGCCGCCGCCTCGGCCTCGGCCCGCGCCGCGGCGACCGCGCGAGCGACCTCGGTCACCCCACCCGGCGCGCGCACCCCGGTCAGCACGGTCAGCTCGTCGTCCAGCGCGGTCAGCGCCGCCGCGGCCTCCCGTGCCGTGACCCGGGCCGCCGCCAACTCCGGCACCGCCTCGGCCACCGCGGCCGCCAGCTCCGCCATCCGGTCGACCCGGGCGTCGGCCTCGGCCAACGCCTCGTCGTCCACGCCGGTCAACCCGGCCAGCACCTGGTCGACCGCCTCCAGGCGGGCCTCCGCCTGCGCGGCGCGCGCCGTCGCCTTCTTCTGCACGTCCTCGTAGACGCCGAGACCCAACAGGTTGACCAGGATCTGTTGCCGTGTCGCCGGCTTGGCGTGCAGGAAATCGGCGAACTGCCCCTGTGGCAGCACCACACAGCTGGTGAACTGCTCGTACGGCAGCCCCACCGCCTCCAGCACCGCCTGCTCCATCTCGGCGGGGGTGCCGGCCACCACCTCGCCGAGGTCGTCCGGGCTCAACCCGGTGTCCAGTTTGGTCACGTCGAAGCCGGCCGGCATGAGCTGCAACCCGGCGTTCGCGGTCTTCACGTTGCCCCGGCCGTCCCGGCGGACCACCCGGGTCGCCACGTACCGGGCACCGCCGGACTCGAAGACCAACCGCACCCGCGCCTCGGTCGCCGACGGCGCGAGGGCGTTCGCCAACCCTCGGGCGCCACCCCAGCGGGGCACCATGCCGTAGAGGGCGAAGCAGATCGCGTCCAGCACTGTCGACTTGCCCGAGCCGGTCGGGCCGATCAGCGCGAAGAAGTCGGCGTCGGTGAAGTCGACGGTCGTCTCGTCCCGGAAGACCGTGAACCCGGCCATGTCCAACCGCATCGGACGCATCAGTGCTCGACCTCCTCGAAAAGCTCGTCGAAGAGCTCCCGGACACCCTCGTCGGCGTGGCCCCGGCTGTCCAGGTAGTCGGCGAACAACTCCCGGGGCGAACGCCCCGATCGCTGGGCGATGCGAGCGCCACTGCCCGGCGCGGCCAACAGCTCCGGGTCGATCCGGATCTCCAGAGCCCGGGGGAGCAGCTCCTGGACCTCCTCGCGCAGGCCGGCGCGGGGTTGCTCCCGCACGTACACCCGCAGCCACGCGTCCGGTGCCTCGATCTCGGCGAGCTGGGCCAGGGTGCCCCGCACCGTCCGCAACGCGCTCGCCGCCGTGACCGGCACCTCCCGCACCCGGGCGGCGGTGCTGGCGGTCACCTCGACCATCGTCACCGAGGGGACGTTCTCCTGCTCACCGAAGTCGACCGCGAGCGGACTGCCGCTGTACCGCACCGGGCAGGGGCCGGCGACCCGCTGCGCCCGGTGCAGGTGACCCAGCGCCACGTAGTGCGCGGTGGCCGGGAAGACGGTGGCCGGAACGGCGTAGCCCAACACCGTGTGCGCGTCACGCTCGCCGCCACCGGTGGCCGCGCCGGTCACCGTCAGGTGCGCGGTGACCAGGTGCACCCGGTCCGGTTCGGTGAAGCCCTCGGTCAGTCGACCCAGCACCCGGCCCAGGTGGTCGGCGTACGTCTGGTTGGTCTCCGCGGCGGTCAGCTCGTACATCTCCAACGCGCGCACCGCGTACCGCTGGGACAGGAACGGCAACGCGGCCAGCCGCCACCGCTCGCCACCGGCGGTGGTGCCGTCGATGACGTGCTCGTCCGGATTTTCCCGCACCCCGCCGCGCAGCGTGATGCCGGCGGCCTCGGCCCACGGGCGCAGCGCGTCCAGCGCCGGGCCGTTGTCGTGGTTGCCGCCGATCGCCACCACGTCCGCGCCGGTCCGCCGCAGCGCCGTCAACGCCCGGGTGACCAGGCGGGTCGCCTCCGAGCTGGGCGCGGCGGTGTCGTAGAGGTCACCAGCGACGATCACCAGATCCGGCTGTTCGGCACGGGCGATCTCGATCACCCCGGCCAGCACGGCCTTGTGCTCGTCGGCCCGGGACTGCCCCTTGAGGACCTTTCCCACGTGCCAGTCCGAGGTGTGCAGGATCTTCATGGCTGTGCTGGCCTTTCGTTCGCGACTGCGGGGCTCGCAAGCTCACTCCTCGCGCTCACCTGTGCTGGCCCCTAGCTAGAACGGGATGTCGTCGTCGGTGCTGCCGCCGCCGGAGCCCACCACGGCGAACGGGTCCGCGGACTGGGTGATCGAGCGCAGCGTCTCCGATGGTGCCCGGCCCGCCTCGGAGACCCGGGTGGCCCAGGCCGGGAACGGGAACTCCAGGCAGAGCGGCACCGGAATGTCCGGCTGGTTGACGAACATGGTGCCCGGCTTGGCCAGCAACGCCCGCTGGCGCTGCGCGGGCGGCAGGAAGCCGTACTCCGGACGGGACGCCTCGGCCGGGTCGAGCCGGCCGACCACCCGGATCGCCGAGTTGGTGACGATCCGCCGCTCCACCTCGCTCGCCGTCTGCTGCGCGCCGATCAGGATCACCCCGAGCGAGCGGCCCCGCTCGGCGATGTCCAGCAGGACCTCCTTGATCGGGGAGGAGCCCTCCCGGGGGGCGTACTTGTTGAGCTCGTCGAGGACGACGAAGAGCAGCGGCTTGGCGGTGCCGGACTTCTCCTTGCGCTCGAACTCGCTCTTGAGCGTCACACCGACCACGAACCGCTGCGCGCGGTCCGGCAGGTTGTGCAGGTCGACCACTGTGACCTGCGCCGACTCGCTCGTGTTGATCGAGTGGGGGCGCCGGGTCGCGAGGTCACCGCGGATCAGCCGGGCGAGGTCCTTCTTGCTGCCGATCAACCGCCGGGCGAACGCGTTGACGGTGCCCAGCCCCACCGCGCTGCCCGCCCAGTCGGAGCGGGTCTCGTCGTCGTTGAGCTGGTCGACGATGTGGTCGACCAGATCGCCGTAGGAGCCGAGCCGGACCCCGTCGATGCTCACCCCGCCGTCGGCGGGCTGGGCGTAGCGGGCCAGGTGCGCGGCCACCGAGTGGACCACCATCGTGTATTGCTGGCGCTCGTCGTCGGCGTCGGCGAAGACGTACGGCAGCAGGCGGTCGGCGCAGAACTCGCTCAGCGTCCAGTAGAACGAGTCGACCCCGGTGAGCCGGCTGCTCACATCCGGCGTGCCGGCCGCGTCGCCGACCCGGGGCGGGGCGTAGACCCGCACGTCGGGGAAGGCGCCGGCGCTCAACCCGAGCTTCGCGTACGCCGCTCGGGTGGGCTCGTCGAGGCGGGTGTTGGGGTGGTCCAGGAAGAGCAGGTCCTCACCCTTGACGTTGAAGATCAGCGCCTTGGCGTTGACCGCGTCGCCGCCCAGCACGCCGGAGCGGAACACCGAGTAGAGCAGGAAGGTGGCGAAGCTGGTCTTGGTGGCCACCCCGGAGATGCCGGAGATGGAGACGTGCGCGCCACGGCTGCCGTCGAGGAAGTCGGCGTTGAGGTAGACCGGGACGCCGTCCCGACCCATCCCCATCGGGATGCGCCGTTCCATCCGGTCGAAGTGCAGCGCGCGCGCCCGGGCGTCGCCCTCGGCCCGGTGCACCACCGCGCCCGGGGTCGGCGGCACGTACAACTCGGGGTCGACCCGGGTGGTGGTGACCTCGGCCGCCTCCTGCACCTGCGCGGGCAGCGTGCCGTCGGCGATGGCGAACACGTCGGAGTCGAACTGGGCGCCCTCGTGCCGAGCGCGGACCTGGGTGACCACCCCGGCGATCGTCACCGGCTCCCGGTCCGGCAGCTCCCGTCGGGTGACCACCACGTCGTCGAGCTGGAGGTAGCTGCCGGGTGCCACGGCCGTCCAGAACTGCAACGGGGTGGCGTCGGCGGTGCCCAGCACGCGCCCGACCGCCTCGCCCGGGCTGTCGAGGTCGGCGTCGCTCATCGGGCGACTCGGGTCGGTCGGGCGGCACGGTCGGGAACCATGCTGTGCATCCTGCCCGAGGAGTACGACAGGTCGCCACGCGACGCGGCGGACGACACCTTGCGCCGTCACACTCACGACGGTGGGTGTGTGACCGGGCGACGGCGGGTCACCGGCGGGCGTGGCGGAGCAGGAGGACACCGTCCTCGGCGGCGAGCACGTGCCGCAGTGTCAGGTGCCGGGGTGGTGCGGCGTCGCCGGCGGTGATCCGGCCGGGGCCGGGCCCGGCCAGCAGTGGCGAGACGGTGAGGCACAGCTCGTCCACCAGGTCGGCGGCGGTGAGCGCGCCGAACAGGTGTGGGCCACCCTCGCAGAGCAGTTGGGTCAGCCCGCGTCGGTGCAGCTCGGCGAGACCGGCGGCCAGGTCGACCCGCTCGGTGCCGCAGCGCAGCACGTCGGCGACGTCGGTCAGCCCGGGCGGCGGGTCGGCGTCGGCGTGGGTGAGCACCACCGGGCGGGTCGGCGCGTCGGCGAAGGCGGCCTGCGCCGGATCCAGGTCGAGCGAACCGGAGACGACCACGAGCGTCGGGTACTCGGCCAGCCCGTTGGCGCGGCGCCAGGCGCGGCGGCGCTCGTTGAGGCGGACCGCCCGGTACCCCTCGTGGCGCAGCGTGCCGGCCGCCACCACCAGGGCGTCGCAGACCATCCGCAGCAGGCCGAACACCCGCTTGTCCGGCTCGCCGGAGAGCCCGGCGGAGTAGCCGTCCACGGTGACCGCCCCGTCCAGGCTGGCCACGAAGTTCACCCGCAGCCGGGGCTCGTCGGCGCGGCCGTAGAGAGCGGTCAGCGCGGTGTCGTCGAGCGGCTGCGTCGACGGCTCGGGCCAGAGCCGGCGGATCGGAATTCCGACGGTCATTCGCCGGCCGGACCGGTGACCGGAGGGGTCGGTTCGGCGGTACGGTGCTGGCAGTCGCACCAGTTCCGGCCCGGGCAGTCGTCGTGTCGCCGGGCCCGGCACGCTCGGCAGATCATGCTCGCAGCCTAAGCCGCGGGAGGACAGGACAGCATGTCGCGTCAGATCTTCCAGCTGAAGATGTCCCTCGCCGGGACCCGCCCGCCGGTGTGGCGCCGGGTGCTCGTGCCGGCCGGCTACACGCTGGACCGGCTACACCGGGTGGTGCAGCACGCGATGGGTTGGCGGGACTGCCACCTGCACTCGTTCGAGATCGACGCGATGCAGTACGGCGAGCCGGACCCGGACGGGGAGTTGGCGTTGCACGACGAGCTGGACGTGCGGCTCGACGCGGTGCTCGGCAAGGGCAGCCGGTTCTCCTACACGTACGACTTCGGCGACTGGTGGGAGCACGACCTGGTCGTGGAGGACGCGGTGACCGCCGATCCCGACGAGCGGTACCCGGTCTGTCTGGCCGGCGAGCGGGCCTGCCCGCCGGAGGGTATCGGCGGGCCGTCGGGCTACCAGGCACTCCTGGAAGCCCTGGACGACCAGACCGGCACGTCCCCCGTCGGCCCCCGCCAGGCGATGCTGCGCGACTGGGCGGGTCCGACCTTCGACCCGTCCCGCTTCGACCCCGCCCGCGCCACCACCCTCCTCCGCCGCTTCAGCTGATCCCCCCGCCCCACCTTTGTTGATCAAGAGGTTTGCGTCAGCGGAGCCGCTTTTCCTGACCGAAACCTCTTGATCAACAGGGGTGGGGCGGGTGGTGTTCGGCGGGTGGGCGGTGCCTGAGTGATCAGCGGTAACGATCTGGGAACGCTCCCAACGCCCTATTGACACTCCCGTTACCCGCCGGCAATCTCATGGGAGCGCTCCCGGAGGTGGCATGGGTCACTCACGCATCCCCGGCCTGGCGCGATGAGCACCCCCCACCACACACATCAGCCTCACCACCGGAAAGAGGGGTCAGCGCATGAGTGTCACCACGCGGCGTACCCGCCTGGCGGCCGCTGCCCTGGCCGCGATCACCGCAATCAGCGGTCTCGCGGCCTGCGGCAACGACGACGACAAGCCGGCGGCCGGCGAGAAGCCGGCCAAGCTGGTCGTCGACACGTTCGGCGAGTTCGGTTACGAAGAGCTTGTCAAGCAGTACGAGAAGGACACCGGCATCAAGGTCGAGCTGCGCAAGACCGCGCAGCTCGCCGAGTACCGGCCGAAGCTGGTCCGCTACCTGGCCACCGGCAAGGGCGCGGCGGACGTCACCGCCCTGGAAGAGGGCATCCTCAACGAGTTCAAGCCCAACGCGCGCAACTGGGCCGACCTCAACCCCTTGGTCGCCGACCACTCCAAGGAGTTCCTGCCCTGGAAGTGGGAGCTGGGCAAGGCGCCGGACGGCCGGCTGATCGGCCTCCCGACCGACGTCGGCAGCCTCGCCGTCTGCTACCGCAAGGACCTGTTCCAGGCTGCCGGTCTGCCCACCGAGCGCGACCAGGTGTCGGCGCTCTGGCCGGACTGGAAGGGCTTCCACGACGCCGGTCTGAAGTACAAGCAGGGCAGCGGCGGCAAGGCGTTCATCGACTCGATCACCGCCGTCTCCAACGGCGTGATGTTCCAGGGCAACGGTGACCTGTTCTACGACAAGGAAGACAACATCATCGCGGACACCAGCCCCGCGGTGAAGAACGCCTGGGACACCGCCACCTCGATGGCGGACATCTCCGCCAAGGCGCAGACCTGGTCGCCGGAGTGGTCGGGTGGCTTCAAGCAGGGCACCTTCGCGGCAACCTTCTGCCCGTCCTGGATGCTCGGCATCGTCTCGGAGAACTCCGGTGCGGCCAACAAGGGCAAGTGGGACGTCGCGTCCGTGCCCGGCGGCGGCGGTAACTGGGGCGGGTCGTGGCTCGCGGTTCCGGCGCAGAGCAAGTACCCGAAGGAGGCGGCGAAGCTCGCCGAGTACCTGACCAACGCAAAGAGTCAGGTGGAGGCCTTCAAGGCCAAGGGCCCGCTGCCCACGAACCTTGAGGCGCTGAAGAACGAGGCGTTCATCGGCTACACCAACGAGTACTTCAGCAACGCGCCGACCGGCAAGATCTTCGGGGAGAGCGTCGCCAAGATCCAGCCGACGCACCTGGGCCCGAAGCACCAGGCGGTCAAGGAGAACGCGCTCGAGCCGGCCCTGCGGGCGTTCGAGAGTGGGCAGGCCGACAAGGCGAAGGCCTGGGAGCAGTTCACGAAGGATGCCAAGACTCAGGGTGCCTTCTGAGTGATTCCCTGTCGGTGGCGTTCGGGGCTTCCCGGACGCCACCGGCCGGTCCCCTCCGCGTAGCGCCCTGCGCCAGGGCCCCCGGGCCTCGCCGGAAAAGGAAATTCGCATGAGCCTGTCGGCTACGACGGCACCGCCGTCGCCAGCAGCACCGCCTTCTCCCGACCTCCCTTCCCGGCAGCGCCGGGGAAGGTTACTCAACCGCCTCGACGTCAAGTACTCGCCGTACCTCTACATCGCACCGTTCTTCCTGATCTTCGGCGCGTTCGGGTTGTATCCGATGGTGCGTACCGCCTGGATGTCGCTGCACGACTGGGACATGATCGGCGAGCACTCGTTCATCGGCTTCGATAACTACACCCGGCTGTTCTCCGACGAGTACTTCTGGAACGCGCTGGTCAACACGTTCGGCATCTTCGCCCTGTCGACCATCCCGCAGCTGTTGCTCGCCCTCTTCCTGGCGAACCTGCTCAACCGGACCTTCCTGCGCGCCAAGACCTTCTTCCGGATGGCAATCTTCATGCCGAACGTGGTGTCGGTGGCCGCGGTCGCGATCGTCTTCGGGATGCTGTTCCAGCGGGAGTTCGGCCTGTTCAACTGGCTGCTCGGCCTCGTCGGTGTCGACCCGGTCGACTGGGACGGGCAGCGGTGGAGTTCCTGGTTCGCCATCTCGTCGATGGTCAACTGGCGGTGGACCGGTTACAACACCCTGATCCTGCTCGCCGGCATGCAGGCGATCCCGAAGGACCTCTACGAGGCCGCGGAGATCGACGGCGCCGGCCCGTGGCGGCAGTTCTGGCAGATCACCCTGCCCATGCTCAAGCCCACCTTCACCTTCGTGGTCATCCTGTCCACGATCGGCGGCATGCAGCTCTTCACCGAGCCACTGCTCTTCGCCAACGGCAACATTCTCGGCGGCAGTCAGCGGGAGTTCCAGACGCTTGCCATGTACATGTACGAGATGGGCATCGCGAACCTGAACACCGCCGGCTACGGAGCCGCGGTCGCCTGGGCGATCTTCATGATCATCGTTGTGGTGTCGCTGCTCAACTTCCTACTCGTCCGCCGCTCGGCGAAGTGAGGAGAGATCGATGATCTCGGCTTCCCAGCGCCTGTGGCGCACCAGCCCGCTGACCTACGTGGCGCTCGTCCTGGCGGCGCTGCTGTCGATCTACCCGTTCTACTACATGCTGGTGATCGGCAGTCGCAGCCTGGACTCCATCAACGACGTGCCGCCGCCGCTGACCCCCGGCGGAGCGTTCGGTGACAACTTCGGGCGGGTGCTCGACAACGACGCCGCCAACTTCCTCACCGGCATGATGAACTCGATCATCGTCTCCTCGGTGGTCACGCTGTCGGTGGTGCTCACCGGTTCGCTGGCCGGGTTCGCCTTCGCCAAGCTGAAGTTCCGGGGTAGCAACGCCCTCCTGCTGGCGATCATCGTCACCATGATGATCCCGACGCAGATGGGGCTCATCCCGCTCTGGGGCATGATGCAGGACCTCGGGTGGTACGACACCCTCTACGCGGTCACCGTGCCGTTCCTGGTCAGCGCCTTCGGCGTGTTCATGATGCGGCAGTACGCCAGCCAGGCCATCTCCGACGAGCTGATCGAGGCCGGCCGTGTCGACGGGGCGAGCACGTTCCGGATCTACTGGAGCATCGTGCTGCCCGCGCTGCGTCCCGCCGCCGGCGTGCTCGGTCTGCTGACCTTCATGGAGACCTGGAACTCGTTCATCTGGCCGTACGCCATCCTCACCCCGGAGAACCCGACCCTGCAGGTCTCGCTCTCCTTCCTGTCGTACGCCTACTACACCGACTACTCCCAGGTGTTCGCCGCCACGGCGATCGGCACCATCCCCCTCGTACTCGTCTTTCTCGTGTTCGGCCGCCAGATCATCGGCGGGATCATGGAAGGTGCCGTCAAGTCGTGAGCAACCCCGCCAGCCCACCCGCCGTCGACGTCCTCGACGAGCGCCCCGGGCTGACCTTTCCACCCGGATTCCTCTGGGGGGCCGCGACGGCGGCGTACCAGATCGAGGGGGCGGCGGCCGTGGACGGCCGTGCCCCGTCGATCTGGGACACCTTCAGCCACACCGAGGGTCGAGTCGTCGCCGGGCACACCGGGGACGTGGCGTGCGACCACTACCACCGCCTCGGTGACGACGTCGCGCTGATGGCCGAGCTGGGCCTGAAGTCGTACCGTTTCTCGGTCTCCTGGTCCCGGGTGCAGCCCGCCGGTACCGGCGCGGCCAACCCGCGTGGCCTGGACTTCTACCGGCGACTGGTGGACGAGCTGCTGGGCAACGGCATCGAGCCGTGGCTCACCCTCTACCACTGGGACCTGCCCCAGCCGCTGGAAGACGCCGGCGGCTGGCCGGCCCGGGACACCGCGGCCCGCTTCGCCGACTACACCGCCCTGGTGGCCGACGCGCTCGGTGACCGGGTGCGCTACTGGACCACGCTGAACGAGCCGTGGTGCTCGGCGTTCCTCGGCTACGGCTCCGGCGTGCACGCCCCCGGCCGCACCGACGGAGCGGACGCGGTGCGCGCCGGACACCACCTGATGCTCGGTCACGGCCTGGCCGTGCAGGCACTGCGGGCCGTCCGCCCGGCCGCCGAGGTGGGCGTGACAGTCAACCTCTACCCCGTCGACCCGGCCAGCGACACCCCCGCCGACCGGGACGCCGCCCGGCGGATCGACGGGCTGGCCAACCGGTTCTTCCTGGACCCGCTGCTGCGCGGGTCGTACCCGGAGGACCTGGTGGCCGACCTCAGCACGGTGACCGACTTCGACCACGTGCACGACGGCGACCTGGAGACCATCTCCACGCCGCTGGACCTGGTCGGGGTCAACTACTACAGCCGGCACGTGGTCGCCGCACCGGTCGAGGGCGTCGAGGCCGACCCGGCCCCGTCGTGCTGGCCGGGCAGCGAGGATGTCAGGTTCGTCACCCGTGGCGTCCCGGTCACCGACATGGGCTGGGAGATCGACGCCCCGGGCCTGGCCGAGACGCTGCGCCGGGTGCACGGCTACACCGACCTGCCCCTGTACGTCACCGAAAACGGTTCCGCGTTCGTCGACTCGGTGGTCGACGGGCAGGTCGACGACGTCGATCGGCTGGCCTACTTCGACGCCCACCTGCGCGCCGCCCACGAGGCGATCGACGCCGGAGTGCCGCTGCGGGGATACTTTGCCTGGTCGTTGATGGATAATTTCGAATGGGCCTGGGGTTACACCAAGCGGTTCGGCATGATCCACGTCGACTATGACAGCCAGGTCCGCACCCCCAAGTCCAGCGCCAAGTGGTACGCCTCGGTGATCCGGCGCAACGGTCTGGCCGCACAATAGGCTCGGGCCAGCCATCAGGACGGCCCCGGCGACCGCCTCTGGCAGGTGGCGCCGGGTCCGTCCGCCGTCGGAGGAGCAGACGATGACAACGCAGCGCACCCGGTCGCTCGGGCGCCCGACCCTCGACGCGGTCGCGGCGCGCGCCGGCGTCGGTCGGGGCACGGTCTCCCGCGTGGTCAACGGCTCGCCCCAGGTCAGCCCGGAGGCCCGGGCCGCGGTCCAACAGGCCATCGCGGAGCTGGGGTACGTGCCGAACCGGGCCGCCCGTGCGCTCGTCACCCAGCGCACCGACTCCGTCGCGCTGGTGGTGTCCGAATCCGGCGAGCGGGTCTTCACCGAGCCGTTCTTCGCCGCGATCGTGCGGGGGATCAGCTCCGGGCTGCTGGAGACGCCCATGCAGCTCTGGCTGGCCATGGCGCAGTCGCCGGTGGAGCGGGAGCGGGTCGAGCACCACCTCACCAACCAGCACGTCGACGGCGTACTGCTGCTGTCGTTGCACGACTCCGACCCGCTGCCGACGCTGCTGGAGGAGCGCGGCCTACCCGCCGTGCTCGGCGGTCGGCCCGCCCGGATGCTGCAACCCGGCGCCCAACCGGCCTGGTTTGTCGACGTGGACAACGTTGGCGGGGCCCGGCAGGCGGTGGAGTACCTGGCGCGGCAGGGGCGGCGACGGGTCGCCACCATCGCCGGTCCGCAGGACATGGGTGCCGGCCTGGCGCGGTTGGCCGGCTACACCGATGCGGTCAAGGCCACCGGTGCCAGCGTCAACCCCGACCTGATCGCGTACGGCGACTTCAGCGAGGGCAGCGGCGCGGCCGGAATGCGCCGGCTACTGGACGTCTGCCCGGACCTGGACGCGGTCTTCGTCGCCTCCGACCTCATGGCGTTCGGCGCGCTGCGTACCCTGCGCGAGGCCGGCCTGCGCGTACCGCAGGACGTCGCGGTGATCGGCTTCGACGACGCGACGATCGCCCGACAGGCGGAGCCGCCGCTGACCACTGTCTTCCAGCCGGTGGAGGAGATGGGCCGGCAGATGGCCCGCCTGCTGGTGGCCCGGATCCGTGGCGAGGAGCTACCCGCCTCCCACATCCTGCTGGACACCCAGTTGGTCCACCGAGCCTCCGCCTGACCCACCGCTCCCCGCCCGGCGCCCGTCCCCGCGTCGTGCGTGTCGATCATGGGGTTGGCCTGGACATTTCCGGCATCCCACCTCGCCAACCTCATGATCAAGAAGGCTGGCGGGCAAGATCGTGCTCGATCCTGGATCGAGTGGCCTCCCGGCGACCGGACACCACTACATCCAGGATCGAGCGCGATCTTGGGGCTTGCGGGGGCTGCGGGCCTGCGGGTGCGGTGGGCGTGTGCGGGTTGGTGGGTGGGCGGGGTTGTCGCCCGGCGGTCAGGCGGAGGTTACGTCGTCCAGCGGCGGAGTTCGCGCTTGGCCAGGGAGTTGCGGTGGACCTCGTCGGGGCCGTCGGCGAGGCGCAGGGTGCGGGTTTGCGCCCAGAGTGCGGCCAGTGGGGTGTCCTGGCTGACGCCGGCGCCGCCGTACCCCTGGATCGCCTTGTCGATCACCCACTCCGCCATCGCCGGCGTGCCGATCTTGATGGCTTGGATCTCGGTGTGCGCGCCCTTGTTGCCGACGGTGTCCATCAGCCAGGCCGTCTTGAGCACCAGCAGTCGGGCCTGCTCGATGCGGACCCGGGACTCGGCGATCCACTCCCGGACCACGCCCTGCTCGGCCAGCGGTCGGCCGAAGGCGATCCGTTCGTTGGCGCGGCGGCAGAGCAGCTCCAGGGCCCGCTCGGCCATTCCGATCAATCGCATGCAGTGGTGGATCCGGCCCGGACCCAGCCGGGCCTGGGCGATGGCGAAGCCGGTGCCCTCGGCACCGATCAGGTTCTCCGCGGGCACCCGGACGTCGGTGAAGTCGATCTCGGCGTGCCCGCCGTGCGAACCGTCGGTGTAGCCGAAGACGGTCATGCCCCGGCGTACGGTCACCCCGGGGGTGTCCCGGGGGACCAGCACCATGCTCTGCTGGCGGTGCCGGTCGGCGGTGGGGTCGGTCTTGCCCATCACGATGAAGATCTCGCAGCGCGGGTCCATGGCACCGGACGACCACCACTTCCGCCCGTTGATCACGTACTCGTCGCCGTCGCGGGTGATCCGGGTGGCGATGTTGGTGGCGTCGGAGGACGCGACGTCCGGCTCGGTCATGCAGAACGCCGAGCGGATCTCACCCTCCAGCAGGGGCATCAGCCAGCGCTTCTGCTGCGCCTCGGAGCCGAACTCGGCCAGCAACTCCATGTTGCCGGTGTCGGGCGCCGCGCAGTTGACCGCCTCCGGCGCCAGGTGCGGGCTGCGCCCGGTCAGCTCGGCCAGCGGTGCGTACTGGAGGTTGGTGAGGCCGGCGCCGTAGCGCGGGTCGGGCAGGAAGAGGTTCCACAGGCCGCGCTTGCGGGCCTCCGCCTTCAGTTCGGCCAACACCGGGGTACGCGACCACGGGTCCCCGGCGGCCACCTGCTCGGCGTGCACGGCCTCGGCCGGGTAGACGTGCTCGGTCAGGAACCGGGTCAGCTCGCCGCGCAGCTCCTCGGTCCGGCTGTCGTATGAGAAGTCCATCACCGCTCCCTGGCGGCGGTCAGCCCGTGCGCGACCAGCGGTGCCACCATCTCGCCGATCCGGTCGAAGCCCTCGCCGAGCGTCTGCCCGAGCGTGTGGCGGTAGTGGATGCCCTCGCAGATGACCGCGAGTTTGAAACAGCCCAGCGCCACGTGCCAGTGCAGCGGCCCGACGTCCACGGCGCTGCGCCCGGCGTACCTGTCGATCAGCTCGCTGCCGGTGGGGAAGCCGGCGCGCGGGCCGAGCCCGTCGGCGACGGGGTTGCCCGCGGCGGTGTCGCTGCCGCCGAGCACGTCCCAGTACGTCAGCAGCAGTCCCAGGTCGGCCAGGGGGTCGCCGAGGGTGGCCATCTCCCAGTCGAGCACCGCGTGCACGGCGACCGGGTCGGCCGAGGCGAGGAGGTTGTCCAGCCGGTAGTCGCCGTGCACGATCCGGCCGGCGTTCGCGCCCTCCGGGGCGGTCGCCGCGAGCAGGTCACGCAGCTCGTCGATGCCGGGCAGTGGACGGCTGCGGGAGCGGTCGAGCTGCCCGGCCCAGCGGCGGACCTGCCGGGCCAGGTAGCCCTCGGGGCGGCCGAAGTCAGCCAGCCCGACCGTGGACGGCTCGACGCTGTGCAGCGCGGCGAGCGTGTCCATCATCGCCATGGCGAGGGCCCGGCGGCGCTCGTCGCCCAGCGGGTCGGTCTGCGCGCGGGTCCGGAACACCTCGCCGGGCATCCGCTCCATGAGGTAGAACGGCGCGCCGATCACCTCGGGGTCGGCGCAGAGCAGCAGCGCACCCGGGACCGGCACCTCGGTAGGTGCCAGCGCCGAGATGACCCGGAACTCCCGCGCCATGTCGTGCGCGGTCGCCAGCACGTGCCCCAGCGGCGGGCGGCGCAGCACGACCTCGCGCTCGCCGAGGCGCAGGAGGTAGGTGAGGTTGGACTTGCCGCCCGCGATCAGCTGGGCCCGCAGCGGCCCGACGGCCAGGTCGGGTCGGTGCTCCGCCAGGTAGTCGGCGAGACGGTCCAGGGCCAGCCCCGCTGGGGAGACGGGAACGGCCCCCGGCCGTGACTCATCGACGGCCGGATCGCTCATCCGACTAGTTGATGGCAGCCCGCTCACGTTGTCAAGGTCAGAATTTCCGCTCGGGACATGCCCCTGCAACAGGGACGAAATGGTCAACTACCAGGCTGGGGCCAGCCTGCCGGTCGCTCTTTCGCCGGCCCGCCGAGCGGAGGGACAGACATGTTGCTGCGAGTTCGGGTCACCCTGCCGGACCGTCCGGGCACCCTCGGTCAGGTCGCCCGCACATTGGGCGTCTCCGGGGCGGACATCGTCCAGGTGGTGGTCCTCGAACGGCTCGGCGGGCGCGCGGTGGACGACTTCACTGTCGTCTGGCCGGGCGCGGCTCGGGTGGAGCGGCTGCTGGCTGGCCTCGCGGCGATACCGGGCGTGCGGGTGGACGGTGTGTGGCGGGCGATCGGCGCGCCCACCACCACCGGCCAGGACGCGGAACTGTTGGCACAGGTCGCGGCCAACCCGGCCGACGGGTTGGCCACCCTTGTCGACGCGGTGCCCGGGTTGTTGGCCGCAGACTGGGCCGTGGGTGCCGTGGTGCCGGTCGACTGGGCCTCCCGGACCGGCGGTGGCGGGGCGACAGTGGGGCACGCGAGCTGGCGTACCCCGGTACCCCTGCGGCTGCCGGAGGTCACCCCGCTGCGCGGGCGCTCGATGACCACGCCCGACGGCACCCACCACGCGATCGCGCCGTTCGGCCGGGCGGGCCTGGTGCTGGTGGTGGCCCGCGAGCGCAGCGAGACCCTCTCCGCCGCGGCGTTCCACAGCACCGAGGTGGACCGGCTCACCCAGCTCGTCCGCGCCTGCGCGGTGATCCTCGGTGACCGCCTCGACCTCGTCGGCGCGCCGCCGGTGGTCGCCGGCCCCTGAGCGGCCCGAGGAGTTCCCGGGCCGACACCGCCGGGCAACCGGGCGGCAACAGGCGCGGGTGAGGCTCTTACCGGGGAAGGGAGCCAACCATGACGTTGTGGCGGATCCGAGCGACGGTGGACGACCGACCGGGTTACCTGTCGGTGCTCACGGCGAGCCTCGCGCTGCGCGGGGTCAACATCCTCACCGTGCAGGTGCAGCCCACCGAGCAGGGCGCGGTGGACGACTTCCTGGTCGACGCGCCGGACGCGCTCGACGAGGCCGAGCTGATCGCCGCCGTCGAGCGGGGTCGGGGCCGGGACTGCTGGGTGGCGCGCAGCGAGGCGCGTGGCCTGGCGGACCAGCCCACCCGGGTGCTCGGGCTGGCCAACCGGCTGGTGCGTGACCCGGACGCGACGGGCGAGGCGTTGCGGACCCTGCTCGCCGCCGACGTCGTCAGCTGGCGACCAGCGTCGGTGGGCGTCGAACGGGGGATCACCGGGGCCAGCATGCTGTTGGCCGACCCGGCGGGCGGTTCGTTCGCGCTGCGCCGGGCCGCGCCCGACTTCACCCCGGCGGAGTACGCGCGGGCGCAGGCCCTGGTCGAGCTGGCGGCCACCGTGGCGCGCCGGGCCGCCGAACAGGTCACTCTGGTGCTGCCCGACGGCGCGGAGGTGGCCGTCCGGCCGGCCAGCGCCCACGACCTGTCGGGCGTCCTGGAGCTGCACGAGGCGTGCTCCCCGCACAGCCGGCAGCGGCGTTATCTGGGCGGCGCGCTGCCGCAGCCGGCCCGCCTGCGTCGGCTGTTGGAGCCGAGCCGAGGGCTGACACTGATCGCCACGACCGCCGGCGCCGACGGCACGGCCGAGTCGGTGGTCGCCATGGCGAACCTGCTTGGCGAGGGCGACGAGGCCGAGGTGGCGCTGCTGGTGCGGGACGACTGGCAGCGGCGTGGGCTCGGCTCGGCGTTGCTACGCCGGCTGGCTCAGCACGCCGACAGGTCCGGGTACGCGGCGCTGGTGCTGCACGTCCAGGCCAGCAACGACCCGATGCTGCGGACGCTGCACCGGCTGGGCCGGCCCGCCGCGGCGGAGCGCGACGGCGGGCTGGTCACCCTCACCGTTCCGCTCGCCGTGGCCGCCCCGGCGGACCGGACGGGCGCGTTCTCCACGCCCTAGCGAGGGCCCGACGAGGGCCCCTTGTGCACGCCGAGCGTCCACAAGGGGACCTCTCCGGACCGGTCGTCAGGTGGTGGGGTAACTGTTGTAGTCGGGGAAGTTGCCGTAGAGCCGGCCGTCGCCGCCGACGGTGACGGCGTGCACCAACAGGTCGCCGCCGACGAACGCGCCCTTCCAGGAGGCGCCCCGGCCGCCGAACGGTTCGTCCCGGTCACCGCGTGAGCGTGGCTTGTTGATGCCCACCTTGAACGCCTGCAGGTCCACGGCGAGCTTGCCGGCCTCGTCGGTGTCGTCGCAGGCCAGCGAGGCCACCAGCGCGCCGTTGGAGGCGTTCATGGCGGCCAGTAGCTCGTCGGTGGTGTCCACCACGACGATCGTGTCGACCGGCCCGAACGGTTCGGCGTGCATCAGCCGGGACCGCCCGGGCGGGGCGAGCAGCACCGACGGCGCCACGTATGCCGAGGTGTCCTGTCCGGGTAGGAACGGCGCGCCGGTGAGCTTGCCCCGGTGCAGCGGGATCGCGCCGCCGCGGACCGCCTCGTCGACCTTGCGGCGTAGCTCGTCGGCCTTGGCGGCGCTGATCAGCGGCCCGAAGTCCAGCTCGGGCAGCGGGTCGCCGGCGGCCCAGTCGTCGCCGACGGCGAGCGGGTGACCGAAGCGGACCGAGCGGACGACCGGCAGGTACATGTCGAGGAACTCGTCGACCAGGTCGCGCTGCACCACGAACCGGGGGTACGCGGTGCAGCGCTGCTTGCCGTACTCGAAGCCCTTCCTGAGGTGCGTGGCGAGCAGGTCCCACTGGGAGAAGTTCCAGATGCCCCAGGCGTTGAGGCCCTCCTGCTCGATGAAGTGCCGCTTGTCGCTGTCGAGCAGCGCGGCGGCCACCTTGCCGCCGTTGGACCGGCCGCCGACGAATGCCACCGCGCCGATCTCGGGTGCCCGCACCAGCACCTCGGACAGCTCTCCGCCGCTGCCGGAGACGAGTGTCGCGGGCAACCCGGCCCGGCGCATCAGCGCGTGCGCGACGGTCAGGCACACCGCGCCGCCCTGGGACGGGGTCTTGGCGATGACCGCGTTGCCCGCCAGGAGCTGCACCAGTTCGGCGTGCACCAGCACGCTCATCGGGTAGTTCCACGACGCGATGTTGCTGACCGGGCCGGGCAGTGGTTCGCGGCCGTCGGCGAGCATCCGGTCGATCTCGCCCGCGTACCAGCGGACGCCGTCGAGCGCCCGGTCCACGTCGGCGCAGGCCAGCCGCCACGGCTTGCCGATCTCCCACACCAGCAGCAGGGCGAGCAGGTCGCGGTGGGCGGTGAGCGAGTCGAGCGCGTCGGCGACCCGGGCCTTGCGGTCGGCCAGCGGGGTCCGGGCCCAGGTCCGGTGCGCGGTGGCGGCGTGGGCGACCGCGGCGCGCGCGGTGGCCGCGTCGACCCGGGGCAGGTTGATGAGGACGGTGTTGTCCACCGGGGTGCGGACCGCGACGGGCTGGCCGACCGCCCGCCATTCGCCCTCGACCAGATTGTGCAGGGTGGTGACGCCGTCGACCTCGGCGCCGAACGCCTCCGGGGTGACGGCCACCGCGCGGGCCAGGATGTCGGTCCAGGCGGTGTCATCGGCGAGTCGTAGTGCCATCGCTTCTCCTCAGGGTTGACCGGGGAGCGGCGGCGTCGACGGCACCGCTGGTGAGCGGTACTGTCTCGCGCTTGGTAGTGGGTCAGCAACAGTACGTTTGTCTGGCTGGCCGCGTAGGCGCTCCAGCGGCGCGAGGATCTTTCCGGATGCTTCCGTGGTGAGCTGCGCAAACGTCAGGCGAGCATCGATCTGTATCGATGGTGTGAGATGGTCCGCAGTGGTTACCCGTGAGTACGGAAGCGGCGTCGCGCGCCTCGGTCCCAGGTGGCGGGCTTCCCAACCGTCGAGCCGACCATTACATTGTCGGTTATCCATGGGAGCGCTTCCATGACCCATGGTCACACCGCCACCCCCGCTGTCGCCGGTGGCCGTGCCGCCCGTACGCCGTCCCGCGTCGGTGCGACCGCCGGCGGCGCCTCCGACAGGAGCCCGCCATGCGCCACCTGACCCGGCCGTCCAGCGGCCAACCCGGTCGGTCACCGGTCGCCGACCAGCCCTGGCCACGGCGGCTGCTGGCCGCCGGCGTCGCCCTGCTCACCGGGCTGTCCCTCGTGGCCGCCGGGCCGACGACGTCGCCCGCTGCCGCCGCACCCGCGGCGACCTACAACTACGCCGAGGCGCTGCAGAAGTCGCTGCTCTTCTACGAGGCGCAGCAGTCCGGTCGACTGCCCGACTGGAACCGGGTCTCCTGGCGCGGCGACAGCGCGCTCACCGACGGCGCCAGCGCGGGGGTGGACCTCACCGGCGGCTGGTACGACGCCGGCGACCACGTCAAGTTCGGCTTCCCGATGGCGTTCAGCGCCACCATGCTCGCCTGGGGGGCGGTGGAGTACCGCAGCGGCTACACCGCCTCCGGGCAACTGCCGCACCTGCTCAACAACCTGCGGTTCGTCAACGACTACTTCATCAAGGCGCACCCGTCGGCCAACGTCCTCTACGGACAGGTCGGCAAGGGCGACGACGACCACAAGTGGTGGGGCCCGGCCGAGGTGATGCCGATGGCGCGGCCCGCGTACAAGATCGATGCGAGCTGTGGCGGCGCGGACCTGGCGGGGGAGACGGCGGCCGCGATGGCCGCCTCCTCGATGGTGTTCCGGCCCACCGACGCGACCTACGCCGACCGGCTGCTCGGGCACGCACGCCAGCTCTACACCTTCGCCGACACGGTGCGGAAGTCCTACCACGAGTGCATCACCGACGCCACGAGCTTCTACCGTTCGTGGAGCGGCTGGCAGGACGAGCTGGTCTGGGCCGCGATCTGGCTGCACCGGGCCACCGGCGAGGCCAGCTACCTGGCCAAGGCCGAGAGTGAGTACGACAAGCTCGGCACCGAGAACCAGTCCACCACCCGCTCCTACAAGTGGACCATCGCCTGGGACAACAAGCAGTTCGGCGCGTACGTGCTGCTGGCCAACCTGACCGGCAAGCAGAAGTACGTCGACGACGCCAACCGGTGGCTGGACTACTGGACCGTCGGCGTGAACGGGCAGCGGGTGCCGTACTCGCCGGGCGGGATGGCGGTGCTCGACTCCTGGGGCGCGCTGCGCTACGCCGCGAACACCTCCTTCGCCGCGCTTGTCTACAGCGACAAGACCACCGACACCACCCGCAAGGCGCGCTACCACGACTTCGCCGTTAGGCAGATCAACTACGCGCTCGGCGATAACCCGCGCAACTCCAGCTACGTCATCGGGTTCGGCGCCAACGCACCGAAGAACCCGCACCACCGCACCGCGCACGGCTCCTGGTGGGACAGCCAGACCGTGCCCGTCGAGACCCGCCACACCCTCTACGGCGCGCTGGTCGGCGGCCCGTCCTCGGCCAACGACGCGTACAGCGACAGCCGGTCGGACTACGTGATGAACGAGGTGGCCACCGACTACAACGCCGGCTTCACGTCCGCGCTGGTCCGGCTGACCTCCGAGTACGGCGGCACGCCGCTGGCGAACTTCCCGGTCGCCGAGACGCCGGACATCGACGAGCTGACCGTGGAGACCACTGTGACGCAGGCCGAACCTCGGGCCACCGGGCTCAAGGTGATGGTCTACAACAAGTCCGCGTTCCCGGCCCGTGCGCTGACCGACGGCCGGTTCCGGTACTACTTCCGGCCCGACGGCACCGGCCCCGTGCAGGTCACCGCCGGCTACACCCAGGGCTGCCCGTCCCCGACCACGGCCAAGCAGTTCAGCGGTGACATCTGGTACGTCGAGGTGGACTGCGCCGGGTACACCATCGCCCCGGCGGGTCAGTCGCAGCACCGGATGGAGGTCCAGTTCAAGGTCGGTGTGCCGGAGGGCGGCACCTGGGACCCGACCAACGACCCGTCGTACCAGGCCACCGCCGGGCCCAACCGGAAGGTGCCGCTCTACTCCGGCACCACCCGGGTCTGGGGCGAGGAGCCGGGTCCGGTCGTGCCGGACACCACCAAGCCGACCGTCCCGGGTACCCCGGTGGCGTCGCAGTTGACGCCGAGGTCGGTCACCCTGACCTGGGCGCCCTCCACGGACAGCGGCGGCAGTGGCCTCGCCGGGTACGACGTCCGCGAGTTCATGGTAGGTAACGACGTGGTGGCCACCCGGCGGGTCACCGAGAACTCGATCACCATCACCACGTTGCTGCCGGAACGGACGTTCGAGTACACCATCGTGGCGCGCGACGGCGCGGGCAACGAGTCGGCCGCCTCGCCGAAGCTCAGCGTGACCACACCACCGGCCGGCACCGCCGACACCACCGCGCCGAGCACACCCGGCACGCCGGTCGCCTCGGCCGTCACCGCCACCGGGCTCACCCTGGCCTGGACCCCGTCGACCGACAACGTGGGCGTCACCGGCTACCGGGTCTATCGCGAGGCCGGCGCCACCGACGTGCTGGTCGGCTCGCCGACCGGCACCACCCAGGCGGTGTCCGGGTTGACCGCCTCGACGGCGTACCAGTTCTACGTGGTGGCCGTGGACGCGGCCGGCAACACCTCCGCGGCGTCCACGCCGGTCGCGGTGACCACCGCGGCCCCGCCGGTCGGCGGCACCTGCACCGTGGGGTACGCCACCACCGACTGGGGCACCGGCTTCACCGCCAACGTGTCGATCACCAACACCGGCACCACCGCGATCAACGGCTGGGCGCTGCGGTTCAGCTTCCCCGGTGGGCAGAGCGTCGGCCAGGGCTGGTCGGCGACGGTCAGCCAGAGCGGCGCGGCGGTGACCGCCACGAACCTGTCCTACAACGGCACGATCGCGGCCGGCGCGTCGGTGAGCTTCGGCTTCAACGGCACGTACAGCGGCGCCAACCCGAAGCCGACCGCCTTCACCGTCAACAACACCCCCTGCACCATCGCCTGACCGGCGCCGCGACGAGATCTTGGACAGTTACCGTTCCGCGCGGACTGTGCTGTCCCGAGACATGTGTCAAGGGGAAGTCCCGATAGATGTGTCATGAGTTGTTGATCAGGCTGCTCGGGTGAGGCTGATGTAGGTCC
>NZ_JBIAFG010000029.1:0-31615 GCF_042869175.1 Micromonospora sp. NPDC007208
CGGGCACCGGGGGGTTTTGGTTTGGTTTTGGCGCCCCATCTCGTGTTTTGTGTCCCCATGGCCCCCCCCCCCGCCCCGGGCGGGGCGGGCCCCCCCCCCCCGGGGGGGGGCCGGGGGGGGCCCCGCGGGCCCCGACGAGTGGCTTACTTCTTGGCCTGACCGGCGGCGACCTCTTCCGCCGTCCAGTAGCCGGAGTCGATCAGCGTCGCCTTGATGTCGTCCTTGTAGACGGTCGCGATCGGCAGCAGGTACGCCGGGACGACCTTGACGCCGTTGTTGTACGTCTGGGTGTCGTTGGCCTGCGGCTGCTTCTTCTGCAGGAACGCCTCGGCGGCGTTCACGGCCTGCTCGGCCAGCAGTCGGGTGTCCTTGAAGACCGTGGAGCTCTGCACGCCGTCGTTGATCAGCTTGATCGAGGCGATCTCCGCGTCCTGGCCGGTCACCACCGGGAGCTTCTTCGCGCCCTTGCCGTAGCCGGCGTTCTGCAGGGCGGTGATGATGCCGCGGGAGATGCCGTCGTACGGCGAGAGCACCCCGTCGACCTTCGAGCCGTCGTTGTAGCTGGAGGTGAGCAGGTTCTCCATCCGCTTCTGCGCGGTCTCCTGCTGCCACCGCAGGATGGCTACCTGCTCGGGGGTGGTCTGCTTGGACTTGACGACAAGCGTGCCGTTATCGATGAACGGCTTCAGCGTGTCCATCGCGCCGCCGAAGAAGTACTGGGTGTTGTTGTCGTCCAGCGAACCGGCGAAGAGCTCGACGTTCAGCGGCCCCTTGGCGGTGCCCTTCGAGCCGTCCTTGTTCAGCAGGCCGAGACCGACGAGCAGCGCGGTGCCCTGGGCGACGCCGACCTTGTAGTTGTCGAAGCTGACGTAGAAGTCGACGTCCTTGCTGCCACGGATCAGACGGTCGTAGGAGATGACCGGGATCTTCGCGGCCGCGGCTGCCTGCAGCTGGCTGCTGAGCGCGGTGCCGTCGATCGCCGCGAGGATCAGGACATCCGCACCCTGGGTGATCATCTGGTCGACCTGCTGCGACTGGGTGGGGATGTCGTCGCCGGCGTACTGGAGGTCGACCTTGTAGCCCTTGGCCTCAAGCTTCGACTTCACCGCGTTGCCGTCGGCGATCCACCGCTCCGAGGTCTGGGTCGGCATCGACACACCGATGGTCAACTCGCTGGGCTTCTCGTCGCCGGTGGTGCCACCGCTGCCCGCACCCCCGCCACTGCACGCCGCCAAACTCAGCGCCAGTGCCGCGCCGCCGAGAGCAACCAGGAATTTCCTGCCCACGGGCTTCTCCTCTCTGGACTCCCCCGCCGACTGCCGGGGCCAACTGTCATCTTTCGGGTAGTGTTAGCGCTCACATAGACTGCGTCAACACCAGATCCGAAATACCGGTGTCACGGTCTCGTAACGGAGCATCCAGGCGAGCGTAGTCATGCGGCCGGTCCCCCGAAAGGGCAGGACGCGTGCCGCACAGACTGGTGCCCGCGGACGACGTCTGCCGTCCGCGGGCACCAGTACTACCGGATCGGGCGGGTTGCCGCCACCCGGGCGGTCAACCGGGCCCGAGCGGCTACCGCTGCGACCACCGCTGGTTCGCCGCTCCGGTGCAGGTCCAGAGGATCACCGTGGTGCCGTTGGCCGTGCCGTTGTTGTTGACATCCAGGCAGAGCCCCGACTGCGTGCCGCTGATCGTGCCGTTGGCGTTTACCGTCCATTGCTGGTTGGCCCCGCCGTTGCAGTCCCAGATCTGCACCTTGGCACCGGCCGCGGCGTTGGGCGGCGCGTCCAGGCACTTACCGAGGGCCTGCAGGGTCTGACCGCTGCTGGTCCAGCGCTGGTTGGCGGCGCCGTTGCAGTCCCAGATGACCGGCTGCGTGCCGTTGGCCGTGTTGCTGTTCGGCACGTCGAGGCAGCGGCCGGAGGCGGCGCTGGCATACGCGCTCGACGTGGTCGGCGGCGGCGTCGTCGGCGGAGTCGTCCCGCCACCGCTGACCCGGTACACCACCGTGCCGTGCGCGGGGACGCTGGCGCTGATGGTCCCGCTGCTGGAGCTGGTGCCACCGGTCCACGCGTCCACCAGGGTGAACGACGAGCCGGACTTTCCGATGGCCGCGGCCGTGGTCGAGATCGTCGTCGTGGCGCCGCCCTGGTTGAACAGGGCGACGGCGACGTCACCGTTGGCGAGCCGCTTGGCCAGCACCCGGCGCGTGCCGTCGAACGACACCTGCGTCCCCTGCAACCCGAGCGAGTCCTGGTTGATCGCGATCAGGTTGGCGTTCTTGAGGATGGTCTGCGTCGCGGCGTTCATGTTCCGCACGTCGTTGCCGGCGATCAGCGGAGACGCCATGATCGCCCACATGGCGAAGTGGCTGCGCATCTCCGTGTCGTTCATGCCGCCGCGGCCGACCTCCATCATGTCCGGGTCGTTGAACCCACCCGGCCGGGCGTAGGACGCCAGCGGAACTGTCACGTTGATGATGTTCTGGATGCCCATCGGGTAGCCGTTGCTCTGGCCGGTGTCCCACGCGTTGGTGATGTCCTCGGTGGTTCGCCACATGTTGGCCACGTCGCCCCAGTTGCGCTGCGGGCCGGTCTTGGCGTGGATGCTGTTCGGGTTGATGCTGTAGACGATCGGTCGACCGGTCGCGGCCAGCGCGTCACGCATCTTGGCGAACGTGGCCACCTGGTCGTTGATGCTGCCCTCCGGGGAGCACCAGTCGTACTTGAGGTAGTCGACACCCCAGGCGGCGAACTGACGGGCGTCCTGCACCTCGTGACCACGACTGCCGGTCGCGCCGGGGTAGGAGCCGAAGTACTGCGCGCACGTCTTGTCGACCGGCACCTGGTAGAGGCCGAACTTCAGGTTCCGGGCGTGCAGGTAGTCGCCGAGCGCCTTCATCCCGCTGGGGAACCGGGTGGGGTCGCCCTGGATGTTGCCGGAGCCGTCCCGGTTGGGGTTGAACCAGCAGTCGTCGACCACGACGTAGTTGTAGCCCAGGTCCCGCATGCCGCTGCTGACGAGCGCATCCGCCGTCTGCCGGATCAGCGCCTCGTTGATGTTGCAGCCGAACGAGTTCCACGAATTCCAACCCATGGGTGGAGTGCGCGCGACGCCGTTGTCCAGTGCCTGCGCGGTCGGGGCGCGAAGGCCGACCAGGGCGCCGGCGAGCAGTATTCCGGCCGCCAGCACGCTCCCCCAGCGCCGACCTCGGGTAATGCGGTTCATCGAGCCTCCTTGTCGGTGGCGCCCGCCCGCGACCACAATCCCTGGCCGGTGCGCCGATAGTTGGACGCCAATTTTTGTTAGCGTTAACAGAGACGCCCATCATGTTACGGCGACATTTCACGAGGTTCAATACCTGCGCGATGCCGTATCGCCCGACATCGATTAACTACACTGTGCTACCCATCGAGCCACGTCTTATTGGTGGCAGAGCCGGAAATTGGCGCACGCTGGCGCGGGCCCGCACCCGTCGCGCAGCGCGCTTCGGACAGCGGCGGGCGGGACTGAACCCCGCGCCCGGGGGCGACCTCTGGTTGGTCCGGCTGTCAGCGACGCGGTGGGGCGACACTCTGACGCGCGACCAGAGCCGGGGCGACGGTCTGCCGCAGCGCCCCACCGGTGCCCGACTCGATCTGGGACAGCAGCATCTGCAGGCTCGCCCGCGCCACGGCGTCGAAGTCCGGTCGGACGGTGGTCAGCGGCGGAATGAAGTACGCCGCCTCCGGCACGTCGTCGAAGCCGACCACGCTGATGTCGTCCGGCACGCGCCGGCCGAACTCGTGCAGCGCCCGCAGCACGCCCAGCGCGAGGTGGTCGTTGGCGGTGAAGACGGCGGTGACCTCCGGCATCCGTGCCAACATCTGCCCGCACCGGTAACCCGATGCCGCGGACCAGTCCCCCGGCATGGGCGGCGGCGGATCCAGCCCGGCGGCCAGCAGCGCCTGCCGCCAGCCGTCGATCCGGCCGACGCTGTCGAACCAGTCGGTCGGCCCGGAGACGTGCCAGACGGTGCGGTGACCGGCGTCGAGCAGGTGTTGCGTCGCCGCCCGGGCGCCCGCCACCTGGTCGACCGTCACCAGCGGCACCGGCCGGTTCGGGTCACCGTCGACCGTGACCAGCGGGACATCCTTGGGCAGGCGCTCCAACGCCTCACCGGCCGACTCGACCGGGGCGATGACCACGATGCCGGCGACCCGGTGCGACAGGTGCCGCTCGACGGCCGCCGAGATGGAACGGTGGTCCAGGTTACGCACACTGCCGACGCTGACCGCGAAACCCTCTTCGGCGGCGGTCTGCTCCAGGGCGGCCAGCAGCGACGCCGGACCGTAGAGCGTCGTGTTCTGCGCGACCACGCCGATGACCTGTGATCGACCGGTCACCAGGGCGCGTGCCGCGCCGTTGGGGCGGTAGCCGAGTTCGGCGATCGCCGCGCGCACCCGAAGACGGGTCTGCTCACGGACGTTGGGGTGCCCGTTGAGCACCCGCGACACCGTCTGATGGGAGACACCGGCGAGACGAGCAACGTCCGTCATCGCGGGACCGTGGACGGCCATTTAACTCCCCCCGCTACGTCTCCGGCCCGCGGCCCGTCGACGTCGACTGGGGCGGCCCGGCCCGATCCCCCTCGCTCAGTCACCACGCCGGTGCTGAATCCCAGGTGACCAGCGCTGGATCGCCGACAGTCTACGCCAGCAACAGCCCCGGACACGGCATGGCTGTGCGGGGACTGCGCGATGCACCGAAGCCGCACAACGCGGTGCCCACCCGGAGTACGCAGCCAACCGGCGCGAGGCACGTCCCCGACGTGGTACGCCGGCCTGCCCGCGCTCCTGGACAGAGCGTGGAGCAGGCCGGCGAGGCCCCGACGCGGTGGCGCGGACTCGACATGCCGGCAGGCATGCGTTGCCAGCGCCACCCGGTCAGACCGATCGTCGTGTGACTGGTGTCACGGGGTCGTCAGGTCGAACCGCCGCACGGTGACCGCGCCACCAAGCGCCTGCGTCGCGTGGTTGAAGATGGCGAATCGGTAGCCCATGAAGAACTGCCAGTTGTTCGCCAGCGTCAGGGCGTTGCCGAACGAGGTGAAGTTGACCCCGTCGGTGCTGTACGAGAAACGGGCCTGTCGGCCGGAGCCGGGTCTGATGTCGGCGTTGGCGCGCAACCAGATCCGGCCACCGGAGACGGCTGTGCTCGCCACCTCGCTGCCGGTGCTGGTGGTGTTCCAACTGCCGTCCATCGTCAGCCCGTTCTGCATGACCAGTCGGGTGGACCCGTTGTCCCGTCGGACTCCGATCCAGGCCGACGAGTTGCGCAGCACCGCCAGGCCGCTGCGATCACCGTCGCGCATGGTGGAGTAGTCCAACTCGATCGTCGCGGTCGAGGTGGGGCCCTGGATGCGGTGGGTAAGCGTGTTGCGCGCCTTGTACAGATCGCCGGTGACGGTGGCGGTCTGCAGGTTCAGCCCGTTGTTGACCGACCACTTGCTGTTGTCCGGGTTGTGGTTCCACTCCCACTGCGGGCCGAGCGTGGTGCCGGCGAACGTGTCGGTGCCGGTGAGCGGCTTGACCGCCCGGGGTGGCGCGGGCAGGTTCGGCTTCGGGTACGAGCTGCCCCACGTGCCGTTGACCGTCTGCAGCACGGGCCAGCCGTCGCCGGTCCAGGTGATCGGGGCCATGGCCGGCATCCGACCACCGGGGTACGCGTCGACGAAGGACATGTAGTACCAGTCGCCGTTCTGGGTCTGCACCAGCCCACCCTGGTGCGGCACACCGCCGCCGGAGATCGGGCCGGGCAGGTTGAGCAGCACCTGACGCTGCTCGTACGGGCCGAACGGGCCGTTGGTCGACTTCAGCACGTACTGGCCGTTGGCCGGGCGGGTGAGCCAGATGTAGTAGGCGCCGTTGCGCTTGTAGAAGCGGGCGCCCTCCAGCGTTCCGATGCTCGACGGCGTGGTGTAGACCTGCTGGGCACGAACCTGGGACTTCCCGTCCGCGGACAGCTGCGCCACGCTGATGGTGCCGTTGCCGTACGCCACGTACATGGTGTCGTTGTCGTCGATCAGCATCCCCGCGTCGTAGTAGCAGTTGGGGATGGTGGTGTGCTTGCTCCATGTGCCGTCGACGGCGGACGCGGTGTAGATGTGGGTCTGCGCGAAGTCGATGCACCCGGCCCAGTAGTACGTCCGGTTGCTCGGCCGGTAGTTCAGCGTCGACGCCCAGATCCCGTCGACGTAGGCGTTACCGCCGCTCATGTCGTACTTCGAGCCGAAGTCGAGTCGGGGCACCGAGTGACCGGCGAACTCCCAGTTCACCAGGTCGTACGAGCGCAGGACCGGCGCGCCAGGCGAGTAGTGCATGGTGGACGCCGACATGTAGTAGGCGTTGTCCACCCGGATGATGTCGACGTCGGCGAAGTCCTGCCAGACCACCGGGTTCGAGTACGACGTGCCGGGGGTGCCGGGGTCGCTGCCGCCCACCTGGACGAGTTGCCACTGCTGGTTGGTGCCGCCCCAGTCGGCGTACTGCACCACGTTCCCACCATCGGCGGTGGACGCGCCCTGCACCTCGACCGCCTTGTTGCTGTTGCGGTTGATCAACCGAACATAACCACCGTCCGAGTCGGCCAACCGGAACTGCTGGTTCGTCCCATTGAGATCGGCCCACTGCACGATCGCACCACCATCAGCGGTGGAGAAGCCACTGACGTCGAGCACCTTGCCCGAGTGCCCCGACTTCACCCGGTAGTAGCCACCCCCCGAATCCACGAACTGCCACTGCTGATTGACACCGTTGTTCCGCGTCCACTGACTGACCCGCGCCCCGTCATTCGTAGCCGAGGCGTACAGATCCAACGCCTTACCGCTGTTCCGGTTCACCAGCACGTACCACGCGTTCGTGTCGACAGTCGCCGCTGACGCGGCGGTCGGCGCGACAGCCGCCAGAGCACCGCCGACCACCACCGCGACCGCGGCGGCGACGAGTCGCGACAGCCGACCACGCCCCCGCGCTGGTGTTGTCCAGGGAACCCGACCGATGGCAACCATGATCCTCCTCTGACGATGCGTTCCGAGCGGCCCGGGGTCGTCATCCGCGGCACTGGGCGGTGTGCCGAGCTGGCCCGATCGCAGAATGTGATCGCTAACATCGCTCAACGTGGTCCGAGGCGCTGATCTGCCGAACACGGGGAGAGACATGATCGCGGCCGGGCCAGCCACAGACATCGACCGTCTTGGTTATAGACTGTGAGCGATAACACGCCCTTAGTCAAGACGTAACCCAATCGGCTCGTGACCGTGCTAGCGGACACGCAAACGGGTGGCCCGGCCCTGCCCGAGGAATGTCAGGCAGGGACGGACCACCCGTCCGGGGCGCGGTCGGGCCGCGCGAATCAGAAGCCGCGGGCCAGCCGGTAGTAGGCCTGGTTCCAGCGCAGCTCGTCGGCGAAGCGGCGGGGTTCCGTGGCGGCGTCGATGACGACGAGTTCGGTGCGGCTCATCTCCGCCAGGTCGTGCAGTTCCTCCACGCCCACCGCCTGCGACAACACGGTGTGGTGCGGGGCGCCCGCGGTGATCCACGCCTCGGCCGAGACCGGCAGGTCGGGGCGAGGACGCCAGACGGCCCGGGCGACCGGCAACCGGCGCAGCGGCTGCGGCGGGGCCACCACGTCGATCTCGTTGGCCACCAGCCGGAAGCGCTCCCCCATGTCGGCCAGCCCGAGCACCACGGCCGGGCCGGGCGCGGCGTCGAACACCAGCCGGACCGGGTCCTCCCGACCACCGATGCTCAGCGGGTGGATCTCCACGTTGGGCACGTCGGAGGCGATGGTCGGGCAGACCTCCAGCATGTGGGCGCCGAGCACCAACTCGTTGCCCGGGGTGAGGTCGTAGGTGTAGTCCTCCATGAACGACGTGCCGCCGCTCACGCCCACCGACATCGCCTTGAGGGTGCGGACCAGCACCGAGGTCTTCCAGTCGCCCTCGCCGCCGAAACCGTAGCCGTCCGCCATCAGCCGCTGCACGGCGATGCCCGGCAGCTGACGCAGCCCTCCGAGGTCCTCGAAGTTCGTCGTGAAGGCCCGGAACCCGCCCGCGTCCAGGAAGGCGCGCATGCCCAACTCCACGCGTGCGGCGTACCGCAGCGAGTCGTGCTGCTCGCCGCCGGGCAGCAGCGCGCCGACGATGCGGTAGGTGTCCTCGTACTCCTTGACCAGGTCGTCCACCTGCGCGTCGGTGACCTCGCCGACCACCTCGACCAGGTCGTTGACGCCGTAGGTGTTGACCGAGACCCCGAACCGCAGCTCGGCCTCGACCTTGTCGCCCTCGGTCACCGCGACGTCGCGCATGTTGTCACCGAAGCGGGCCAGGCGCAGCGACCGCATCGCCGACCAGCCCAGCGCGGCGCGGGCCCATGCCCCGATCCGAGTGGTCACCCGCGGGTCGCTGACGTGCCCGGCCACCGTCTTACGGGCCACACCGAGACGCGTCTGGATGTACCCGAACTCGCGGTCGCCGTGGGCGGCCTGGTTCAGGTTCATGAAGTCCATGTCGATGTCGTTCCACGGCAGCAGAACGTTGGCCTGGGTGTGCAGGTGCAGCAGCGGCGTCTGCAACGCGTCCAGACCGGAGATCCACATCTTGGCCGGCGAGAACGTGTGCATCCAGGCGATGACCCCGACGGCACCCTGAGCGGCGGCGTCACGACAGACCTGCAGGATCTCACCGCTGTTGGTCAGGACGGGCTTCCAGACCACGCGGGCGGGAATCTGCGGCGAGTCGTCGAGCGCGGCCGCGATCTGGCGAGACTGCTCGGCCACCTGGCGGAGCGTCTCCTCGCCGTACATGCCTTGGCTGCCGGTGAGGAACCAGATCTCGGGTTCGGTGTGTGGTGCCATGGAGTTGCCTTCCGCGAGAGGGGCGGTCACTTGTAACGGATTCCGATGAGGCGCTGAAGGAGGATGAACGCGAAGAGCAGACCGCCAATCACGATCTTGGTCCACCAGGAGTTGAGGCTCCCGTCGAAGGTGATGAGGGTCTGGATCACGCCCAGGACCAGCACGCCGAGCACCGTGCCGAAGACGTAACCCGCGCCGCCGGTGAGCACCGTGCCACCGATGACGACGGCGGCGATGACGTCCAGCTCCATCCCCACGGCGATCAGCGGCGCACCGGAGAGAGTGTAGAAGGACAGCAGGATCCCGCCGATGGCCGAGCACAGACCACTGATCGTGTAGACGGCGACCCGGGTACGCCCCACCGGCAGGCCCATCAGCAGCGCCGACTGCGGGTTGCCGCCGATGGCGTACACGTTGCGTCCCAGTCGGGTGTAGGCCAACGTGTACGCGGCGATGACGACCACCACGAAGGCGATCAGCACGCTGATCGACACGAAGTTGCCCCGAGGGTCCCCGATCCGCTCCTGCGACATCGAGGTCCAGAAACCGTCGGTGATCGGGATCGACGCACCGGAGATGAACGTGCACATGCCCCGGGCGAAGAACATCCCGGCGAGCGTGACGATGAACGGCTGGATGTCGAAGAAGTGGATGGCGCAGCCCATCAGCAGGCCGAGCGTCGGGCCGATGAGCAGGGCGATGACGAGCACCAGCGGCGCCGGCATCCCGTTCTGCAGCAGCGCGGCCGACACCATCGCCGTCATGGCGACGACGGACCCGACCGACAGGTCGATGCCGCCGGTGAGGATCACGAAGGTCATGCCCACCGCGACGACGAGCAGGAAGCCGTTGTCGATGAAGACGTTGAAGATGACCTGCACGTTGGAGAACGCCGTGTACTGCGAGACGCCGATGCCGTACATCACCAGCAGCAGGGCGAGCGTCGCCAGGACCGGTATCTGCTTCCTCGGCAGCCGGAACCGGGTACGACCGGCGGTAAGCGTTCCAGTGGTCATGCCGGCACCTGCTCCTTCGGCTTGTCGGCGATGGTGGCGGGCGGCGGGGCATTGCGCCTACGTCGGCTGAACCGGGCCCGGAAGGCCGGTGCCTGGATGAGGCAGACGGCGATGACGACTACCGCTTTGAACAGCAGCGAGGTCTGCGGCGAGATGTCCATGGCGTACACCGTGGTGGTCAGGGTCTGGATGATCAGCGCGCCGATGATCGTGCCACTGAGGAAGAACCGGCCACCCGCGAGGGACGTACCGCCGATGACGACCGCGAGGATCGCGTCCAGTTCCACCCAGAGGCCGACGGCGTTGCCGTCGGCGCTGGAGACGTTGGCCGTCATCATGAAACCCGCGATCGCGGCACAGCCGGCACTGAGCACGTACGTGAGGAAGACGACCCGGCCGGACCGGATGCCGGCGAGTCGGCTCGCCTCGGCGTTGCCGCCCACCGACTCGACGATCATGCCGAGCGCGGTGCGACGGGTGAACGCGGCGACGAGCAGGGCCGCGGCCAGGGCGATGAAGATGGCCAGCGGCAGGGTCAACAGGTGGCCCAACCCGATCGCGCGGAACGGCTCGGAGTTGATGGTGATGATCTGACCCTGGGTGATCAGCTGGGCGAGGCCCCGGCCGGCCACCATCAGGATCAGGGTGGCGATGATCGGTTGGATACCGATCACGGCCACCAGCACCCCGTTCCAGGCACCGAGCACCAGCGCGATCCCCATCGCCATCGCGAGGGCGGTCAGCACCACGCCAACGCTGTTCTGGTCGGGCTGCTTGCTGATGTACATGCAGGCGATCGCGCCGCTGATCGCGCAGATCGAACCGACCGACAGGTCGATGCCGCCGGTCGAGATGACCAGCGTCATGCCCAGCGCGACGAGGATCAGCGGCGCGCTCAGCCGCAGGATGTCGATCGGCGTGCCGTACAGGTGCCCGTCCTTGAGCTCGATGGACAGGAACCCGGGCCGGTAGATCGTGTTCGCGGCGAGCATGACGAACAGCACGGCGGCGGGCCAGAACAGCCGGTGACCGATCATCGTCCGATAGCGGCTCATGGTGTCGTTCATCGGTCTGCCTCCTCCCGGTGGGATCCGCTGGCGATGGTCTGCATGATGCGGTCGGCGTCGAGGCTCTCGTCGTTGGCGAGCTGCGCGACCATCTGCCGGTCCCGCATCACCGCCACCTTGTGGCTGAGGCGCAGCACCTCCTCCAGCTCGGCGGAAATGAACAACACCGCCATGCCCCCGTCAGACAGCTGCGTCACGAGCTTCTGGATCTCGGTCTTCGCGCCGATGTCGATGCCCCGGGTCGGCTCGTCCAGGATCAGCAGCCGTGGCTCGGTGATCAGCCACCGGGCCAGGAGCACCTTCTGCTGGTTGCCGCCGGAGAGGTTGCGTACCGGCACCTCCGGGTCGGCGGGCCGGATGTTGAGAGCCTTGACGTACTTGTCGACCAGCTCGTCCTGGCGACGACGCGGAATGGGCCGCAGCCAGCCGCGGGCCGCCTGCATGGCGAGGATCATGTTCTCGCGGACCGACAGGTCGGCGACGATGCCCTCCGCGCGGCGGTTCTCCGAACAGAAACCCACGCCGTGGTCGATGGCCTGCGCGGGGGTACGCAGGCTGCCCGCCTCCCCGTCGACCGCGACCTGACCGCCGTCGGTCCGGTCGGCGCCGAACAACAACCGCGCGACCTCGGTACGCCCCGAACCCAGCAGGCCGGCCAGGCCCACCACCTCGCCGGCGTGAATGGTCAGGCTGAACGGCTCGACGGCGCCCGCCCGACCGAAGTTCGACACCGCCACCAGGGGGGTGCCCTCCTCCAGCGCGGCCAGGTCCCGCCGGGAGTGCTCCTCGATGCCCTCCAGGACGTCGAGCTCCTTACCGATCATCTTCTCCACCAGGGAGAGCTGGGGCAGCTCGGTGGTGAGGTACTCGCCGACGAGCCCGCCGTTACGCAACACGGTGATCCGGTCGGCGATCTCGTACACCTGGTCGAGGAAGTGGGTCACGAACAGGATCGCGATGCCCTCGTCGCGCAGTTGCCGCATGATGCGGAACAGCTGCGCCACCTCGCCGGCGTCGAGGCTGGACGTCGGCTCGTCCAGGATCAGCACCCGGGCCTTGATGTCTATCGCGCGGGCGATGGCGACCATCTGCTGGATTGCCAGCGAGTACGAGCCGAGCGGCGCGCTGACGTCGAGGTCGAGGTCGAGGCGGGCCAGCAGGGCCCGGGCGCGGCGGCGGACCTCACCCCAGCGGACGGCGCCGAAGACCCGGGGCTCGCGGCCGATGAAGATGTTCTCCGCCACCGAGAGGTTGGTGCAGAGGTTGACTTCCTGGAAAACGGTGCTGACACCGGCGGCGGTCGCCTGCATCGGCCCGGTGAACGACACGGGCTCGCCGTCGAGGGTGATCGCGCCCTCGTCGGTGTCGTAGACGCCGGTGAGCACCTTGATGAGGGTCGACTTGCCGGCGCCGTTCTCGCCCATCAGGGCGTGCACCTCGCCGGGGAAGAGCCGGAAGTTGACGTCGTGGAGTGCGCGCACCCCGGGGAAGGACTTGCTGATCCCGGTCATCGTCAGGACCGGACGGCTATCCGTCATCCCATCAGACCTCTTCTGGGTTGTCGACACGGAAGGGCCGCTACGCTCCCGCCACGCCCGCCCGGTCGTCCCTGGGGGCGCTCGGGCGGGCGTGGTACGGGGTCGTCGCGGGCCAAGCCCGGTCCGTTTCGGGTAGGGAAGCGACGCGGCGGGGCCGCCACGCGAACGCGGCGACCCCGTCGTCGATCAGTACTTACGGTTGGGCAGAGCTTCCTTGGCCTGCTCGGTCGTGAAGGTGGTCTCCTCGGTCTCGATCCGAGGCGGCACCTCCTCGCCCGCGTGGACCTTCTTGGCCAGGTCCATCAGCTGCGGGCCGAGCAGCGGGCTGCACTCCGCGATGAAGTTGAACTTCCCGTCGGCGAGAGCCTGCATGCCGTCCTTGACGGCGTCGACCGTGATGATGGTGATGTCCTTGCCGGGCACCTTGCCGGCAGCGGTGATCGCCTCGAGCGCGCCCAGACCCATGTCGTCGTTGTGCGCGAACAACACGTCGATCTGCTTGTTGGCCTTGAGGAACTGCTCCATGACCTGCTTGCCGCCGGCCCGGGTGAAGTCACCCGGCTGGGAAGCGATGATCTTCAGGTTCGGGTTGGCGGCGATCGCCTCACCGAAGCCCTTCTTGCGATCGTTCGCCGGCGCCGCACCGGTGTTGCCCTGCAGCTCGACGATGTTCACCGTGCCCGAGGCGCCCTTCTTCTGCTCGACCAGCCACTCACCCGCGAGCCGGCCCTCCTTGACGAAGTCCGAGCCGAGGAAGGTCTTGTACAGCGACTTGTCGGCCGAGTCGACCGAGCGGTCGGTCAGGATGACCGGGATGCCGGCGTCCTTGGCCTCCTTGAGCACGGTGTCCCACCCGGACTCCACCACCGGCGAGAAGGCGATCACGTCGACCTTCTGCTGGATGTAGTTGCGGATCGCCTTGATCTGGTTTTCCTGCTTCTGCTGAGCGTCGTCGAACTTCAGCTCGACGCCCGCGGCGGCCGCCGACTCCTTGATGGAGGTGGTGTTCGCGGTACGCCACCCGCTCTCCGCGCCGACCTGGGAGAAGCCCATCGTGATCTTGCCGTCGTCCTTGGACCCGCCGCCGCCGGTGTCGCTGTTGCCGCAGGCCGCCACGCCGCCGACCAGCAGCACGCTGGCGAGGACCGCGGCAGCGCGCCACGGAGCGGACTGCGTTCGCATCTTTCCCATCGAATCTCCTTGGCTGGATGTGGTGGGTAACCGCGCCAACCGCCGAGGTGCGCAAGAGCGGCGTACGCGGGTGGTGCGTGCTGGTGCGTCGTGGTGCAGACCGACGGGTCTCGGATGATCGGTGCAGGGGTCAGGAACCCGCCGGTGCGACTGGTTGTTGACCGTAGACGTTCTGGTAACGGTCATAAAGAGCATCGATGTCTGCCTGGGCCATCGGGACCGGCTGCCCAAGGGTGTGGGCCAGGTGCGCGGTACGGGCCACGTCCTCGCACATGACCGCCGCCTTGACCGCCGCGCGGGCGTCGCGGCCGATGGTGAACACGCCGTGGTTGCGCATCAGCACCGCGGGCGAGCGGTGCCCGGCGAGCGTGGCGACGATGCCCTTGCCGATGTCGTCGCCGCCGATCAGCGCGAACGGGCCGATCGGGATCTCCCCACCGAACTCGTCCGCCTGCGCGGTGAGGTGGCAGGGGATCGACTCCCCACACGCGGCCCAGGCGGTCGCGTACGAGCTGTGCGTGTGCACGACCCCACCGACCTCGGGCATGGCCCGGTAGACGTAGGCGTGGGCGGCGGTGTCGCTGGACGGGGCGAAGTCGCCCTCGATGAGTACGCCGTCCAGGTCGCAGACCACCATCGTGGCCGCGGTGAGGTCGTCGTAGCTCACCCCACTCGGCTTGATCACCATCAGATCCTGGCCCGGGACCCGCGCGGAGACGTTGCCGGACGTCCAGGCGACCAGGTTGTACCGGGTCAACTCGGCGTGCAGGCGGGCGACGGTCTCGCGCAGCTCGCCGATCTGTCGGGTCACCTCGGCGTTCACGCCACCACCTCCAGCGGGGCCTCGTGCGTGGCCGCGGCGGTCTCGACCGCCGCGTTACGGATCGCCCGCAGGCGGAGCATGACGTCGTTGCCGCCACGACCGAAGTGGTCGTGCAGCGCCCGGTACTCGGCATAGAGCGCGTCGTAGGCGCGCGCCCGCTCGGGGTCCGGGCGGTAGACGGCCTCGTGCACCCGACCCATCGCCTGCGACGCCTCGTGGATCGAGGGGAACTCACCGGCGGCGACGGCGGCGTGGATCGCCGAGCCCAGCGCCGGCCCCTGCGCCGAGGCGATGATGTTCAGCGGTCGCTTGGTCACGTCGGCGTAGATCTGCATCAGCAGCGCGTTGTTGGTCAGACCACCGGCGATCACCAGGTCGTTCACCGGGACTCCGGCGTCGACGAACGCCTCGATGATCATCCGGGTGCCGTACGCGGTGGACTCCAGCAGGGCCCGGTAGATGTCCGCTGGCCGGGTGGCCAGGGTCATGCCGACGATCAGCCCGCTGAGGTCGTGGTTGACCAGCAGGGAACGGTTGCCGTTCCACCAGTCCAGGGCGATCAGACCGTGCCCGCCGACGGGCTGGCTCGCGGCCAACTCGGTGAGGCGTTCGTGCGAGTCGGTGCCGGCCGGGGCGGCGTGCTCGACGAACCAGCCGAAGATGTCGCCGACGCCGCTCTGCCCAGCCTCGTAACCCCATGCCCCGGGGCTGATGCCGCCGTCCACGACACCGCACATGCCGGCCACCTCGGCGACCTCCGTGCCGTTGACGACGTGGCAGGTCGAGGTGCCCATGATGGCGACCAGCCGACCCGGCTCCACCGCCTGCGCGGACGCCGCGGTGACGTGCGCGTCGACGTTGCCGACGGCCACCGCGATCCCCTCCGGCAGGCCGGTCCATGCGGCGGCCTGGGCGGTGAGCGCGCCGGCTCGGGCGCCGAGGGGGAGCAACGGACCGTCCAGCTTGGCCACGAAGTCGCCGAAGTTGGGGTTGAGCGCGGTCAGGAAACCTTCGGAGGGATAGTGACCGTCCTGCAGGATGCCCTTGTATCCGGCGGTGCAGACGTTGCGGGTCTCGGTGCCGCAGAGCTGCCAGACGATCCAGTCGGCGGCCTCGATGAAGCGCTCGGCCCGGTCGTAGACCTCCGGGTCCTCCTCCAGGATCTGCAGGCCCTTGGCGTACTGCCACTCGGCGGAGATCTTGCCGCCGTACCGGCCGATCCACGGCTCGGCCCGCTCGTGGGCCAGCGCGTTGATCCGGTCGGCGTGCGGCTGCGCGGCGTGGTGCTTCCACAGCTTGACCCAGGCGTGCGGTCGGTCGCGCAGCTCGGGTGTCTCGCACAGCGGGGTGCCGTCGGCGAGCGTCGGCAGCACGGTGCAGGCGGTGAAGTCGATGCCGATGCCGACCACCGCCGCCGGGTCCACCCCCGCGGCGGACACCGCCGCCGGGACGGCGTACCGGAGCACGTCGCGGTAGTCCTGCGGGTTCTGCAGGGCCCAGTCCGGGGGAAGCGATCGACCTCCCGGAAGCGCCGTGCTGATCACGCCATCGCCGTACTCGTGCACCGCGGTCCCCAACTCGGCACCATCGCCGACACGGACCACCAGAGCTCGCCCGGACAGGGTGCCGTAGTCGACACCGACGACGTAGCGGTCGTCAGCTCCGTCCACACGGTTCATGTTCACCTCCACCGTTAACGGGGATAGTGTTAACGCTCACATCCAGGCTCGTCAAGACATCTACCCGCAACAGCTCCGTAACGGAACGCGGAAGGCGGACCGACTCGGGAGGGTAGATAGCGGACCGGTGCAAAGCGCGCGATTCCGGCGTCAACGACGTCGATCAGGTGGCTACTGGGGCGTCCGAGCGGATCGGTCACCGACGACGGCGGCCTCGAGAGGCGGGGCGACAGGTCCAACACGCCGGACACAGCGGGACTACCGTCCGATAGCGACCATGTCTCGGCCGACGATGATGGCAGCGATAACATCGCCGGAGCGTCACGCTCTCGCGCTCAGATCCGCGGTACAGCCATCGATGACCATGCGGGCTCAGGAGTGAGCGCTCCGGAGGGGCGGTCCGCGCAGCGCGCAGCCGGCCGGCGTGGCCGTGTTATCGATAACATTCAACGTCTTGGCGGGCCTCGCCGCCCGGGTCGGCCCGCTCGGCCGGACGGCACGTCGGACGGCGCCGGGCAGCAAGGTCCACTCGCGTTTGCTGAAGTCGCGGGCTCCGCAGCGGCGTGACCGGCCGACTTCAAGAAACCCGAGTGGATCATGCGCCCGCGCCGTCGGCCCGCAGCCCGACCACGCGCTCGCGCCACCGGTTCGCAGCCCGATGCGCTCGCGGCGCCAGCCCGCGCCGCCGGCCCGGAGCCCGACCACGCGCTCGCGCCACCGGCCCGCCGGTCGGGCGACGCCACGAACCGGCGGCCCGACCCCTCTGGGCCGAGCCGCCGGCTCTCTAATGCGATGGCGAGGCCGAGCGCCGGTGGGATCAGGCCGTCCGGTTGCGGTTGTACAGGGCCTTGGCCCAGAAGAAGCAGCCCACGCTGATGACGGCGCACCAGGCGACCGCGATGATCCCGTTGGCGCCGATCCCGGTGCCCAGGAGCAGGCCGCGGAGGGTCTCCATGACGGGCGTGAAGGGCTGGTAGTCCGCGAACCACCGCACGGCGGCCGGCATGGAGTCGGTGGGGACGAACCCGCTGCCGAGGAACGGCAGGAGGATCAGCGGCATGGGCAGGTTGCTGGCCGTCTCGACGCTGTCACTGACCAGGCCGAGAGCGACGGACAGCCAGGTGAGCGCAAAAGTGATCATGGCAAGGACGCCGACCGCGGCCAGCCACTCCACCGCGTTGGCCGTGGGCCGGAACCCGACCAGCAGCGCCACGACGGTGACGGCCACGAGGCTGAGCATGGTCTGCACCAGGCTGCCCAGTACGTGGCCCGTGAGGACCGACGGTCGGAAGATCGACATCGTCCGGAACCGGGCGATGATCCCCTCGGTCATGTCCATCGCGACCGAGATGGCGGTGCCCTGCGCGGCGCTGACCACCGTGATGAGCAGGATTCCGGGGGTGACGTAGTTGGCGTACTGGGAGCGGTCGCCGGACGGGCCGAGGCCGGCGCCGAGCGTGCCACCGAAGACGTAGACGAAGAGCAGCAGGATGATGATCGGGATGCCGATGAGCAGGAACGTCATCGACGGGTACCGCCGCATGTGCAGCAGGTTGCGCCGCAGCATGGTGCTCGAGTCGCGGACGGCGAGGGAGAGGGTGCTCATCGCGCGGTAGCCCTTTCGTGGTCGGGTCGGCTGGCCCGGGTGTCGGGCTGACCGGTGAGGGTGAGGAAGACGTCGTCGAGGTCGGGGGTGTGCACGGAGAGCCCCGCCACGCTGATCGAGGCGCGGTCGAGTTGGTCGAGCAGGGATCGCAGCGACCCGACCCCGCCGTCACTCGGCACCTGGAGGGTGAGCGCCGCGTCGTCGCGGGTGGCGGCCGCGAAGGTCCGGGCCGCCGAGTCGAGCCCCTCCTGGTCGGCGAACTGCAACACGACGTGACCGCCCGGGATGAGCCGCTTGAGCTCGCGGGGCGTGCCCTCGGCGATCAGTCGACCGTGGTCGAGGAACGCCACCCGGTCGGCGAGTTGGTCGGCCTCCTCCAGGTACTGCGTGGTGAGCAGGATGGTCACGCCCTCGGCGGCAAGTGCGCGGATGATGTGCCACATGGCCCGGCGGCTGCGCGGGTCGAGGCCGGTGGTCGGCTCGTCGAGGAAGATGACGCGGGGCTCGCCGACCAGGGTCATCGCGAGGTCGAGCCGCCGCCGCATCCCGCCGGAGTACGTCGACACCGGCTTGCCCGCCGCCTCGGTCAGGTCGAACTGGTCGAGCAGGTCGGTGATCCGCCGCCGACCGGCGGCCCGGTCCAGGTGACACAGGTCGGCCATCAGGGTCAGGTTCTCCCGACCGGTGAGCAGGTTGTCGACGGCGGAGAACTGGCCGGTGACGCCGATCAGCGCGCGTACCGCGTCGGGCTCCCGGGTCAGGTCGTGGCCGAAGACGCGGGCGTTACCGCCGTCGGCGTTGATCAGAGTGGAGAGGATCTGCACGGTGGTGGTCTTGCCGGCGCCGTTCGGACCGAGCAACGCGAAGATCGTGCCCTCGGTGATCATCAGGTCGATGCCGTCCAGCACGACCTTGTCGCCGTAGGACTTGCGCAGGTCGGTGGCGACGATCGCGGGGTTCATGGAGCTGGTCATGGTCTCCTCATTTGTGGTCGGCGCGGTGATCGGTCAGGCGGGGCGATGCGTCAGGCGCGGCGGATCATGATGTCGCCGTAGGAGGTGTTCGCCCGGACCTCGACCGTCTCGTCGGTCTGCGCCGGGCTGTCGGTCGACTCCAGCGCGTTGTGCACGCGGCCGTGCTTGGAACTGACGTCGAGCCAGGCGGCGGTCCCGCGACGGATGCCGACCTCGATCGCGCCGTAGGAGGTCTGCAGGTCGATCGCGCCGCGGGCGACCTCACCGAGCCGGAGGTTGCCGTAGGCGGTGCGCGCCGTCACCGAGGCCAGCGACGCGTCCACGGTGATGTCGCCGTAGGCCGTGTTGATCCGGACGTCGCCACCGCTGCGGCCGATCCAGCAGTCGCCGGACGAATTCTTGATCTCGGCGGTGCCGTCGACCGCGCCGATGCGCACCTTGCCGGACGAGGCCTTCACCCGGGCGGAGCCCAGGACACGCTCGACCGCGACCTCGCCGTGGCTGCTGTCGATCTCCAACGGCCCGGTCTCGTCGAGCCGGATGCCGCTGCCGGTCTTGATCCGACACTCACCGAGCCGCCCCTCGCAGCGGAACGCCGCCCACGACGCCTCGGCGTACACCCGCGAGCCGGTCGGCACCTCGATCAGGACGTCGACCGACGGGCCGGGACCGAACCCGTAGCGGCGCCAACTCTTCGGCACCCGGATCACCAGTCGCCCGGCGGCGAACTCGACGGTGCTCTGTTCGGCGGCGCTCACGTCGGCCTTGCTCGACGGGTCGCGGGGCCGCACCGTCACCACCGTGTCGGTGCGGTCGCTCGCGGCGATCCAGGCATCGCCGATCGGCAGCTCGATCTGGACGGAGATCGGTTCTGGCGTCTCGAAAACAGGCATGGTGGTCTCCCGAAAGGTGGTCGGCGGAGGTCGCCGCTGGTCAGCGGCGTGGTGGAAGGGGTACGGGGAGTTAGCGGGCCCAGCCGGTGAAGTGCTGCCCGGAGGTCGGCTCCACCCGGCGGGGTGGACGACGCTCCGTGTCGCCCGCCCCGATGGCGCCGGCGACGGCGCGTACCAGCCAGGCGTTGACCGAGAGCCCGGCGCGCCCGGCGGCGTCCTCGACGCTGGCCTTCAGGTGGTCGGGCAGCCGCAGGTTGATCCGCGAGGTGCCGCCCTCGTCGCCGTCGGGCGCGGACACCGACACCGACAGCGGCGGCGGGCCGCTGGGCTCGCTCACCACCTCGACCGGCGGGCTGGCCGGCGTCACCACGAAGTCGGGCTCGCGCCCCCGCAACCGAACGTGCACCGACCCCGGTGCGAGGTCGCGGGTGATCTCGTCGGCCGCGTCGGACAGCGCCTCGAGCAGCGTGAGACGGGTGGCCGCCTCCAACTGCGCGAAGAGTCGTTCGGCCAACGCCCGGGCCTCCGGGTCGACGCCCTCCGCGGCCACGGCGAACTCGTTACGCAGGTTCTCGACGTATGACCTCAGCTCCATGGCACCATCATGGCACCACTTTGGCTCAGAATGCAACAGTCATGGCTCAGCAAGGTGCCGTCATCTGGCTCCGCTGCGGATCGCCGAGCTCTCAGAGGTCGCCGAAAACCCTCCGGACCAGGTGATTCGCGTCCTCCTGGCTCAGTCCGGAGGCGACCAGGAGGTCACTGACGGTCGTACGGACCTGAGCCACCACCACCGCTCCGGAGAAGCCGACGCCGTCTCGATAGGCATGCCCGGCCGTCCGGACCGCCCGCAGCGCCTGCTCCCGCGCCCGGTTCGGCTCGGCACCGGCAGCGAACTGTCGCTTGAGCAGGCGGACGGCCTCGGCGAGCTCGGCCACCGCCGTCGGCAACGACTCCGGCACCGGCTCGCCGTCCTCGATGAGCGTCACCGACCGTCGGATCAGGGTGCCGCTGTTGCGCATCGCCCGGTCGATCGGCTCCGCCGCCTGCGCGTAGCGGCCCACCGGCCCGTGCCGTTGGTGCCAGTACACCGGCGAGAGGGTGCTCGCCTCCCGGGCGCCCTGGGTCGCCTCGACGAACGCCTTCAACCGGCCCGCGCTCTGCCGCAGCTCACCCCGGGCGGTACGGGCCCGAGCGGCGTCCCGCTCGGTCAGCGCCTCGGCGGTGGCGTCGAGCTGGGTCACGAGGAGGTCCAAGGCCGGCCGCGCGGCCCGGTTGAGCACCCGCAGCGGGTTCAGCGGCAGCAACACGGCGGTGACCAGCAGCGCCACCCCTCCCCCGACGAGCGCGTCCACGAACCGGGGGATCTCCAGGTCCCGGACGGCCGGGCTGAGCGTGGCGATCAGCACCGCCGTCGCGCCGGCCTGGATCACCACCGCCGCGCTGCCCGCCAGAAAGAGCGCGACGACGATCGCCAGCACGACGATCAGGGCGAGCTGCCACCACCCGGTGCCGATCACCAGGAGCAGCAGGTCGCCGATCAGCACCCCGACGGTGACACCGATGATCAGCTCGACGGTGCGACGCAACCGCTGGCCGACGGACGCGGCGAGCGTCGAGACGGCGGAGATCGGCGCGAAGACCGGCTGCGACACCTGCAGCAGCGAGTGCGCCACGATCCAGGACAGCGCTGCGGCCAGGCCGGCCTGCAGGGCGAGGCCCCCGATGGTCCGTACCCGACGGACCCGGTCGCGCAACGCGGCCACCACCCGGTCCCACCACCGTGCGACGGTCGACGGGCCCGCGTCCGCTCCGCGCCGACCGGCAGCGACCATGGCGGCACCTACCCCGCCACGACCGGATCAATCCTCGCCGGCATGGGCCGGTCGGGCCCGGGCGGTAGCGCCCCGGCCCGCCGCGATTGAGGGCGGCCGGTTCGGGTAGACCCGGCTCTGCCGTCACCGCGGTCGGCGGCCCCGGCGCGTGGCCTCGGGGCTGGGTCGCGGGAGAAGGGCTGCGAGACGCCTCAGGGGGACGTCGGATGGATCAGCGGGGTTGAGCGGGCCGGACGACTCCGGTGACGTGGTGGAGCTGCGGGTGCACGGAGTCTCCGGCGCGAGCGCCGCACAGGTGCTGGACCTGCAACAGACCGGCCAGGTCGCCGGTGACCGCAGCGGCGGTTTCTACCGGCCGCGCCCCCGGTGCTCGGACACCGCCGGCGTACGCGGGGTGACGCTGGAGGCGTACCGCTGGGGTGACCTGCCCTCCGGGACCGTGGCCCGGACCCTGGCGGTGGTGTTCCTGCTCCCCTTCATGCTGGTCAACGTCGCGATCTGGATGCGCCCGGCGAACCCCGGGTCCGAGGCGACGGTCAAGTCCCTGTGCCGGGTGCTGGCGCTCACGCTCACCGTGCTGTACGTGCTCGCCATCGCCGGCGTCGCCCTGGATCTCGTCGGTTGGAAGTGTCTGGCCTCGCCGGACTGCCTGGCGGGACGCAGTTGGTTGTCCTGGTTGGGTGGACGGCCGGTGGGACAGCGGCTGGCGGTGCTCGCGCTGGTCCCGGCCGCCGCGATCGGCCTGATCTGGCGGGTCAGCTCCCGTCCGGGGCGGACGTTCGAGGCGTTTCGCGCACCCGATCAGGGCAGCTCCGCGCCTCGGCTCGGCACCGTCGGTCGATGGGACGCCGAGCCGCTGGTGGGCCGTTTGCGGGCCATCCACGTCGCGGCGGCCTTCGCGACGCTGGACCTCGCCCTGCTCCTGGCCCGAGGCGCGGGTGACGCCTCGGCGGCCACGACCGCACTGACGGCGATCACGGGGGTGATCCTGGCGGGCTGCGTGGGGCTGCTCTGCACACCGCCGCTGATGGACCGGGCCCCTGGTGACCAGCGGCTCGACCGGGTCACCCGCACCCTCCGGACCGCTGCCGTCATCCTGACCGTGGCCGTCGTGGCACACGTCCCGATCGGCTCGCCGCGGTGGCCGAAGGAGCACGGACTTCCCGGCTACGACACCACCCTCGCCGGCCTGTTCGTGGCGCAGACGATGCTCTTGGCCGCCCTGGGCGTGGTGCTGCTCTGGCACCGCCGCCGGGAGCGCGGCGCCACCCCGCTGTTCGGGCTGGGCGCGATCGTTGTCGCCGCCACCGGAATCAGCATGGCGGTGGCGTACTCCGCCGAGTTGGTCTACCGGGTGGCCGACTTCCTGGACCGGGACGTGCCGACCGGGGAGGGCATCGCCTCCGGCCCGCCCCGGGCCTACACCTGGGCCATCTTCGGCTTCTTCCGGGCACTGCTGGTCACCGTGGTCGTCGCTGGCCTCGTCGTGCTGATCTCCCGACGAAGTCGACGCCGGGTCGCGGCGGCCATAGTCGCCCGCGACTTCCCGAACGCGCCGGCCGAGGCAGGGCCCCGACTGCGGCAGATCCGAGACGCGATAGCCCGGGCTCGCTTCACCGAGAAACTGGTGCCGCTGGCCGTGCTGTACGGCTGTCTCGCCGGACTCGCCACGGCCACCACCACCATCGGCCTGCTGGGGCAGGTCCCGGGTGATGTCATCGAGCGGGCCGTGGGGCTGCCGGCGGACGTGGTCACCTTCGGCACCGCGTTCGGTAGCTGGGTGATCGCGGCAGTCATCCTCGGCCTGATCATCGGCGGAATCTTCGCGTACCGGACCGAGCCGTACCGCCGGCACATCGGTGTCCTCTGGGACCTCGGCACCTTCTGGCCCCGGGCCGCCCACCCGTTCGCGCCGCCCTGCTACTCCGAACGGGCCGTGCCGGAGCTGGCCCGCCGGATCACCTACCTCGTCGAGCGCGGCGACGCGGTGCTGCTCACCGGGCACAGCCACGGCTCGGTCCTGCTCGCCGCCACGGTGCTGCAGCTGCCGCCGCGGGTCGGTGAACGGGTCGCCCTGCTCACCCACGGATCACCGCTGCGCCGCCTCTACGCGCGGCTCTTTCCCGCCTACGTCGACGACGCGGCACTGCACGAGATCGGCCGTCGGGTGGGTTGGCGCTGGGTGAACCTGTGGCGCGACACCGACCCCATCGGCGGGTGGATCTTCTCCCCCGAGCCGTCCCCCGCGCCGGGCGACCCGGCCACCGCAGTGGATCGCCGACAGCGTGATCCCCGCGACGTGGTGACACCCCCCGGGGACAGCGTCGCCCCACCCATCCACGGGCACTGGCCGGCTGAGTCCGATGAACCGTTCACCGAGGTGGTGCGGGAGTTGGCGCAGCGCCTCGGTGGGCGCGCCGGCCCACCCGGAACGTCGAGATAGCGGGCCGGCTCACTGTCCCCGGCTTGCCCGGGTACGCCAGTCGTCCAGCCCGGTGCCGGAAAGGCGGGCGCCGTCGGCGGGGACGAGCGAGCGTTCGCCCAGCTTGGCGCCGAAGTACCGGGCGTCGGGGTCGGCCACCACGGAACGGGGGTCCTGCTGGTCGGCGAGGAGGGATCGACCCAGTTCGTCGAGGCGGAACTGCTCCGGGCCAGCGACCTCGACCACGGAGTTCGTCGGCGGGCTGAGCACGACCTCGGCCACCGCGGCCGCGACGTCGTCCGCGGCCATCGGCTGAATGAGCATCGGCGCGAGGTGCACGGTGTCACCGTCCGTGGCGGCGTCGATGATGCCCTGGAGGAACTCGAAGAACTGGGTGGCGTGCACCACCGAGTACGGCATTCCGGACGCCACGATGAGCTTCTCCTGGGCGACCTTCGCGCGCATGTAGCCGCTGTCCGGAATGCGGTCGCTCCCCACGATGGAGAGCGCCACGTAGTGACCCACCCCGGCGTCCGACGCGGCGGCGAGGAGCGTCCGGGTGGACGTCTCGAAGAACTCCAGCACGGCGGCGTCCTCGAACGACGGCGAGTTCGACACGTCGACGACGACCTCGGCGCCGGTGAGCGCCTCGGCCACTCCCTCGCCGGTCAGGGTGTTCACGCCGGTCTTCGGCGATGCCGGCACCGCCTCGTGACCCTGGGCGCCGAGGCGGTCCACGAGCTTGGAGCCGATGAGGCCGCTGCCGCCGATCACGACGATCTTCATGGTCGAACCAGTCCTGTCTGCACCGGATTGAATCGTGCTGCCAATCAGTAAGACGGAAAGCGTGCGCGGATGCAGGACAATCGCCGGAGAAAGTGTTCTACGGACATCACGCCATCCCTGGAGGTCGACGTGACCACGGTGTCCCACCCGGTGTTCGCCCGCGTGTACGAGCGACTCAGCGTCGCCATGGACCGCGCCGGCACGGCGGCGTTCCGACGGGACCTGGTCGCCGGCCTGTCCGGGCGGGTGATCGAGATCGGGGCGGGCAACGGGCGGATGTTCGCCCACTACCCGCCGGGGGTGACCCAGGTCCTCGCGGTCGAACCGGAGCGGCGCCTGCGTGCCGCTGCCGAGCGCGCCGCGTCGGACGCGCCGGTTCCGGTCACCGTCGTCGACGGTCTGGCCCAGGCGCTGCCCGCCGGGAAGGGCGAGTTCGACGCGGCCGTGGTCGCGTTGGTGTTGTGCACCGTGCCCGATCAGGCGAGCGCGTTGGCCGAGATCAGCCGGGTGCTGCGCCCCGGGGGCCAGGTGCGGTTCTTCGAGCACGTGGCCGCCGAGGAGGCCCCTCGTCTGTATCGCGCCCAACGACTCGTCGACGCCACACTGTGGCCGAAGCTGTTCGCCGGCTGCCACACCAGCCGCGACACCGTCACCGCCATCGCGGCGGCCGGTTTCCAGGTGGAGGAGGTGCGCCGGTTCCATTTCCCGGCCACCAGTAACAGCCCTTCCTCCCCCTGCGTCCTCGGCCGCGCGACCACGCCGCTCCCGACGGTCGGGCGATAGGCCGAAATCCGCTCCGCTTCCCGGAACGCGCACTGCCCGCTTTCGCGGAACCGGAAAACAAGAACGCGAAGGTCAGTCCCATTCAGATAGATGCACCTTGGCTATTGTCCCAATTTGCCCACATTCGAACACCTGGCGTGATGTGGTGGTCACCGCGCTTATCGGCGCCATACAGGCCCGTATCACGCAGGACGCCACTCGCTGGACGTCTCCTGCGAGTAGTACCCACGGAGGGTGTTCTGTGACAGCTAAACCCAAACACTGGCTACGGCGGCGAGTGGTCCTGCCCACGCTCGCGGCTGGTGCAGCCGCCACAGTGGCAGCCAGCCTGCTGCTCTTCAGCTCGACCGCCGCCAACGCGCAGGAAGCACCGGTCAACCTCGGGACGGCGGCCGACTTCTCCGTCCTGGCCGGGGCGCAGCCGACCAACACCGGCCCCAGCTTCCTGGGCCAGAGCCTCGGGCGCTTCCCCGGCAACACCGCGGCCGGCTTCGAGACAGCAACCATCGGCGGCGAGGTGCACCTCGGGGACGCGGTCGCCCTACAGGCTCAGAGCGACCTGACCACCGCCTTCAACGACGCCGCCGGCCGGACCCCATTCACCATCCTTCCGGCGGAACTGGGCGGCAACACACTCAACGAAGGGGTCTACCGGATCGGGGCGGCCCAACTGACCGGGACGTTGACGCTCAACGGCCAGGGCGACCCGTCGGCCGTGTTCATCTTCCAGGTCGACTCGTCGCTGACGACGGCGTCGAACAGCAGCGTCGCCCTGATCAACGGGGCTTCGGCCTGCAACGTGTTCTGGAAGATCGGCAGCTCGGCGACGATCGGCACCGGCACCGGCACCACCTTCGTGGGCACCATCATGGCCCAGGCCGCGATCACGATGGCCACGGGCGCGACCCTCCAGGGCCGCGCGCTGGCGCGCACCGCCGCCGTCACCCTCGACACCAACGTCATCACCGCACCGAACTGCGCCGGGCCGACGGGCCCGCCCGGACCGACCGGCCCACCCGGGCCCACCGGCCCACCCGGCCCGTCCGGCCCGCCCGGCAGCCCGGGAGCACCCGGCAGCCCCGGCGCACCCGGCAGCCCCGGCGCACCCGGCAGCCCGGGAGCACCCGGCAGTCCCGGTGCGCCCGGCAGCCCGGGAGCACCCGGTAGCCCCGGCGCACCCGGCAGTCCAGGAGCACCCGGTAGCCCGGGAGCACCCGGTAGCCCGGGAGCACCTGGCGCACCCGGTAGCCCCGGAGCCCCCGGTAGCCCCGGCGCACCTGGTCCGTCCGGACCTCCCGGAGCACCCGGAGCGCCTGGCAGCCCTGGCGCTCCCGGTAAACCTGGTGGCGGCGGCAAGCACCCCATCCTGCCGGTCACCGGCAGCGGTGCGGTCCCGGCCATGACCGGCGTCGGAAGTGTGATGGTCGTGCTGGGCGCGGTCGCGTTCTTCCTGGCCCGGCGTCGACGCCTGGAGTCCTGATCGGTGGCCCGGCCGGCGACCTGCCGGCCGGGCCGCTCCGGGCGCCTCAGCGGCGGGGCAGCCCGGTCAGCCAAACGTCCAGCTCCGCCGGGGAGCGCAGCAACACCACGGGCGGCGTGGACGGGTCGGCCTGCCAGGCCCGCATCCGCCGTCGGGCCCGGCCGAACGCGGTGACGTGCCACACCAGGATCGAGTCCGGAGACAGCACGCTGCTCAACGACTCGCGGTTGCCGTTGCAGATCACCTCGCCCGTGACCACCCGATGGACGGTGCGGCGGAGCAACCGTCCGAACGAGCGCCACCGTGGATAGTCCAGGCCGACGACCAGGTCGGCGCGGGCCATCGGGACGTCCCGCCAGCCGTGGTACGCCCCGTCGATGATCCAGCGGTCGCGTCGGCAGATCTCCTCGATCCGGCTGCGCTGCTGGGTGACCGGCACCTCGACCCAGCCCGGCTGCCAGAGCAGGTCGTCCACCGGGTACCAGGGCAGTCCGAGGTGGTCGGCCAACCGCGCGGCGAGCGTGGACTTGCCTGAGCCGTACACCCCGTAGACCAGGATGCGACGCGGTGCGCTCATCGCGGCAGCGTACGTCGTGAAGGAAAATCGGTTGTCGTGCCTGGCGTGCCTCGGCCAGAGTGACGTCCATGACGTACTGACGGACACCACTGCCTGCTCCGCGCCACCGGTGATGCCTCCCGGGGCCGTGACGCCGTCCGTTCCCACGTTCGCGACGAAGAGTGAGCCTCCTTGTCCCAGCACCACCTCCCTCGGGAGCCCCTGTCCCCGTCCGCTCCGGCCACCGTCACGGTGTTCGCCTCTCCCGCGAGCTGGATCGAGTCCGATGCGCTCGCGCAGTGCCAACAGGTCGCCGCCCTGGACGGGATGCTGCACGTCGCCGCGATGCCGGACCTGCACCCCGGCAAGGGCGCGCCGATCGGTGCGGCCATGGCGTCGACCGTGCTGTACCCGTTCCTGGTGGGCTCCGACATCGGCTGCGGCATCGCCGTGTTTCCGATCAAGCTCAAGCGTGCCGTACCGGAACGGCTCGCCGCCCGGTTCCCCGACCTCGACCAGGCGCTCGACCCGGTACGGGACGCCGACGACCCGGCCTGGGCCGCCGTCGAGGGTGACGTTCCGGCCGGTCATCTGGACGGTCTCGGGACGGTCGGTCGGGGCAACCACTTCGTGGAGCTGGCCCGCGTCGACACCATCCTCGACGTGCGGCACGCAAGCCGGCTCGGGCTCGACGCGGGCGATCTCGTGCTCATCGTGCACACCGGTTCTCGTGGTCTGGGCGAGCGGATCCTCCGGGCGCACACCGAGGTCCACGGCGCCGGGGCGGCTCCCGACCCCGCCGCCTACCTGAGCACGCACGACGACGCCGTGCGCTGGGGATCGCTCAACCGCCGGGTGTTGGCCGCCCGGGTGGCGTACGCGCTGGGGGCCGAGCCCACCGCGCCGATCGTCGACCGGTGCCACAATCTGGTCGAGGTCCGGGACGGGGTCTACCTGCACCGCAAGGGTGCTGCGCCGGGTGACGGGCGCGATGTCCTGATCGCCGGTACCCGGGGAACGGCGTCCTATCTGGTGGCCGCGCACGCCGGGCCGGACGCCAACCACTCGGTGGCCCATGGCGCCGGCCGCAAGATGTCGCGCGCCGACGCCCTGCGGCGGGGCCGGGCCAAGCACACGGTCGAGGAGCTACGCCGTACCCCGGTGGGGTCGCTGGTGGTGTGCGGTGACCGGCAGTTGCTCTTCGAGGAGGCGCCCACGGCGTACAAGCGCATCGAGCAGGTGATCGCCGACCTGGTCGCGCACGAGTTGGCCACGCCGGTGGTCAGCACGACGCCCCTGGTCACCTACAAGACGCCTGATCTCGGGTCCGCCGCACGAGGGGACCGGCGGGGCCACCGCGGCAGGCGAGGCCGGTCGTGAACGTGTTCCTGCTACTGCCGGCCGGGCGGGGGTAGGACCCCGCTCCCGCAGATGTTCCCGGTAGAGGTCGCGGGGCAGTGGTCGGATGACCGTAGGGTGGTGGCATGGCTGAGCGACCTCTGACCCTGATGGCGGTGCACGCCCACCCCGACGACGAGGCGACGAGCACCGGCGGCGTCCTTGCCCGCTACGCCGCCGAGGGGGTCACCACCGTGCTCGTGACCTGCACCGACGGGCGATGTGGGGACGGCCCGGGTGGGGTCAAGCCGGGCGAGGAGGGGCACGACCCCGCCGCCGTGGTGGCGATGCGCCAGGCCGAGTTGGAGGCCAGCTGCGCGACTCTGAACGTCACCCACCTGGAGACCCTCGGCTACGCCGACTCCGGAATGATGGGCTGGCCGACCAACAACCTGCCCGGCGCGTTCTGGACGACGCCGGTGGCGGAGGCGGCGGCCCGGCTCGCGGAGCTGATCCGGCAGTACCAGCCGGACGTGATCGTCACGTACGACGAGAACGGTTTCTACGGCCACCCGGACCACATCCAGGCCCATCGGATCACCATGGCCGCCGTCGAGCAGACGGACGTCCCGGCGAAGGTCTACTGGACCACGGTGCCGCGTACGGCGTTCGCCGAGTTCGGTCGGATCATGAAGGAGCTCGGCGTCGAGTGGGCCGAGCCGGACGCGGCGACGGAGCCGGGGCCGCAGCTCGGCCTCCCCGACGACGAGATCACCACCTGGGTCGACACCAGCAAGTACGGCGCGCAGAAGTTCGAGGCGCTGGCCACCCACGCCAGTCAGACCGAGAACATCTTCTTCCTGCAACTGGGCCAGGAGCGGTTCACCGAGCTGATGGGCGTGGAGACCTTCCTGCGGGTCCGGGACCGGACCGGCGCGCCGACCCCCGAGGACGACCTCTTCGCCGGTCTGCGCTGACCGGTCTCCCAGCGGCACCAGGCATCGTCGGCCACCGCGTCGACGATGCCTGCGTCGTGCGCGGGTCTGAACCGGGCAGCCGTACCCGGCCGGTTGCCCGTCCGCCGCGATGACAGCACCGCGCGAACGTCGTGCCGCCGTACCCTGCGCCAGCGCCGCGACCGCCGACTACCGGAGGCCGGTCGCCAACTACCGGCCGCCGAAAGTTTCGACTGCCAGCCCTTCGGTGCCACGCAGGTCGTGTGATGAATTTCCGGAAGTTTTCGGCGTTGACGCCCAGACATAGATCGGCTTAACGTTTCGAGCGGGTTTCCGGTTTCCGACCGGAACTTCCGGTGCCATCCGCCCCAACCGCGTCTCCGTCCGCCAACACCGGACCCTCACCTCCTAGATCGACATCTATCTATTGATCGTCTGGAAGGGAAGGCACATGAAGTTAAGACAGTGGTCGACCGTCGGCCTGGTCGCCGTCGCGACCGTCGCGACGCTGAACACGGTGCCGGCCACCGCGAGTCGGCCGTACGACCCGACGACGCAGAGCCTCGCCACCCTCGGCCTGCGCCACGGCCTGCACGTCGGCACCGCCGTGAACATGGATGCCCTCAACGACGCCAGCGATCCGGAGTACCGCAGGCTGGCCTCCTCCGAGTTCGCCTCGGTCACCGCCGAGAACGTGATGAAGTGGGAGAGCCTGGAGCCGACCCGCGGCACCTACAACTGGGCCCCGGCCGACCAGTTCGTCGAGTTCGCCAAGCGCAACCGGCAGAGCGTGCGCGGCCACGTGCTGGTCTGGCACAACCAGCTGCCCGCCTGGCTGACCAGCGGCGTCGCCGACGGCTCCATCAGCAAGCAAGAGCTGCGCGAGCTGCTGCGCAAGCACATCACCACCGTCGTCAACCGCTACAAGGGCAAGATCTGGCAATGGGACGTGGTCAACGAGGCGGTCAGCGACCCGTGGGACACCCCGTCGACCCTGCACTACAAGGGCTTCTGGGCGCAGAACCTCGGGCCCGGCTACATCGCCGACGCGTTCCGCTGGGCGCGGGCCGCCGACCCGAAGGCCCTGCTGTTCTACAACGACTACAACATCGAGGCGTTCGGCTCGGGTAACCCGGCGGACGACAAGACCCAGTTCGTGTACGACATGACCAAGGGCCTGCGCGCCCAGGGTGTCCCGATCGACGGCGTCGGCTCCCAGGGCCACCTGGGCACCCAGTACGGCAACTTCGACACCCTCCAGGTGACCGCGGCGCTGAAGAAGTTCGCCGGGCTCGGCGTCGCGACCGCGTTCACCGAGGTCGACGTCCGCAGCCAGCTGACGGAGGGCGTCCAGGCGGGCAACGCGGAGGAGATCAACCCCCGGCTACAGGCGTCGGCCGCCAACTTCAGTGTGCTGATGAAGGCGTGCCTCGCCGTGCGGAGCTGCCTGTCGTACACCGTCTGGGGTTTCAGTGACAACCACTCGTGGGTGCCGGGCTGGTTCGACGACCCGCCGGAGGGCCTGGCCACCATCTACGACGAGAACTACCAACCCAAGCGGGCGTACCAGGAGTTGAAGTCCGACCTGATCTTCGCCGGGCCGCCGTACGTCCTGCCCCGCATCGCACCCAGACCCCGCCGCTGACGCCCAGGGCCGTGGGGGGGGTGGGGGGGGGGCCCCCCCCCCCCGGGGGGCCCCCGCCCGCGGGGGGGGGGGCGGGCTGGGGGGGTGGGTGGGGGGCGCCCGGCCCCCCCCGGGGGGGGGGGGGGGCGCTGG
>NZ_JBIAFG010000030.1:0-25295 GCF_042869175.1 Micromonospora sp. NPDC007208
GCTTTACAAGCACCCTGTTGAGTTCTCAAAGAACAACCACACACCGACCAGAAGCCCCACCACAGTGGAACCCCAACCGGGGCTATCCGAACCGCGTCCCCGCCGCTCTCGCGCCGGGCACTTTTACCACGTTACCTTACCGTCTTCGCCGTGTCAAACCGTGTGTCCCGGTCTGTCATGCTTCGTACGGGTCAGCGCCGGCGCACTCACGCAGCAGCGAACCGCTGCGTCAGGTCGTCGGATTCGGCAGACCGGCCGCTGCGGTTTCCCGCAGTCTCGCCCGGTTCCCTGCCGGTCGTGAACCTTACCCGGTCGGCTTCGCCGCACCAAATCCGCCTCGCGGCCGATCCGGCAAGCCCCGCCCGGACCGCGTCCCGCAGGAGTGAACCCCTGCTTGACCCGGTTGCCATCCCGTTCCGGTGCCTCCAGGACCTTCGTCCCGTTTGCCCCGTTCCGCGCTGGCAGAGAGAAAGTTACGCGTCTGCGGGTTTGATCGTCAAATCCACGGGTAGCGGCGCGCGTCACATTCGGGCGCCCGAACGGTTTCCCCAGGTCGGACCCGGTCCGACAGCAACGGGGGCTCGGCGACTACCAGCAGTGGGGCGCCGACCGGCCCGATCAGCAGGAGCGGACGGCGGCGATCAGGACGCCTGCCGTCGCCGGGCGGCGAGCCAGGCCCGGATGCCGAGGACGCCGACGGTGGTGCCGATTGCCAGGGACGCGGCGATCAGCAGCGCGTGCACCCACAGAAAGCTGGTGGCTGCGCCGTCGGCCACCGTGCCGGACGCCCAGGACCGCGGGTCCTGCCAGATGGCCACCGCGAACCTCGGCCAGATCACCCAGGTCCAGACGCCGACTCCGACCAGGAAGACAGCCCACCCTCGCGACAGCACCATGGCAGCCGAGTATGCCAGCGCCCCCGCTCACCAGGCCGGCGGCGCGAACGCCGGCCCTCATCGACCGCCGCCCCGGCGGCTCATGCCATCGCACTGCCGCGCCACACCGGAGCACCGAGGTACAGCGCGCAGGCTGTTTCCGGCGTCAGTGGGATGGGCACTGCGAAGGAGGACAGCTGAGGACCGCCCCCTGGAGGTGCCCGATGCCACCGTCGATCTTCAATCCCTGGGCCTGGCGTGATCCGTCCGCCCTGGCCGGCGGCTACACCCAGGCCACGCCCTCGGCCACCCCGCCGGACGGCCAGGAAGGTGGGCACGACGGCCCGGACGCGCCCGGCCCGGGCACACCTGTCGACCTCGTTGGCTATCAGGTGCAGGCCAGCGACGGGCGCATCGGCACCATCGACGAGACCAGCGACGAGGCAGACGCCGGGCACCTGGTGGTGGACACCGGGCCCTGGATCTTCGGCCATAAGGTGTTGCTGCCGGCCGGGACGGTGGCCCGGGTGGATCATCAGGAACGCGTCGTGCACGTCGACCGGACCCGCCAGGAGGTCAAGGACGCGCCAGCGTTCGATCCGGACTCGGCCGACCAGGAGTACTGGGAACGGGTCGGCACCTACTACGCCGACAGCTACCTGTCCCCTCCGGCAACGGACCGCAGGTAATGTGAGGCCGTGGTCCGGACGGGCAACTGCGCATCCGAGGCGGTCGAGCTGGTCGACGGCCGCTTCCTCGGTGCCGTGCCCGGGATCCCGACCGGCTCCGGCGATGGCCGTGAGCAACTTCTGAACGCCCTCCGTGCCGGTGGTCTGCGGTTTCGCGCCGGCGCGCGATGGCGGGCGACTCGCTGAGTCGATCCCGCTGACCGAGCAGAGCTGAGCCAGCCCTACTCGGCGCGCGCCCACGCGTCACCCACCTTCGGTAACGAGAGGCACCACCATGTCCGTCGCACGAATGCTCACCGGCGACCGGCCCACCGGCCGCCTGCACCTCGGCCACTACGTCGGCAGCATCGCCAACCGGGTACGGCTGCACCGGCGCTACGAGAGCTTCTTCATCATCGCCGACCTGCACATGCTCACCACCCGCAACCGTCGGGAGGACATCGACCAGGTCTCCGGCAACGCCCGCGAGATGGTGACCGACATCCTCGCCGCCGGGGTCGACCCGGACCGGGCCACCTTCTACCTCCAGTCGGCCATCCCCGAGGTCGGCGACCTCAACACCCTCCTGCAGAACCTGGTGACCGTCCCCCGGCTGGAACGGGTGCCCTCGCTCAAGGACATGGCCCGCGACGCCGGCAAGGAAGAGATGCCGTACGGGCTGCTGGGTTACCCCGTACTCCAGGCCGCGGACATCCTCTGCGTCAAGGGGGAGGTGGTCCCGGTCGGCCGGGACAACGCCGCACACGTCGAGGTGACCAGGGAGATCGCCCGACGGTTCAACCACCTGTACGGCCCCGTCTTCCCGGTGCCCGAGCTGATCCCGGCCGACACACCGAGCCTGGTGGGGACCGACGGCGCCGCCAAGATGAGCAAGAGCCGGGGTAACTCGATCGCGCTCTCCGACGACGCGGCGACGGTGCGTCGCAAGGTGCTGGGCATGTACACCGACCCGAACCGGGTGCGGGCCGACGTGCCGGGCACCGTGGAGGGCAACCCGGTGTTCGCGTACCACGAGGTTTTCAATCCGGACCGTGACGAGGTGACCGACCTGGCCCGGCGGTACCGGGCCGGGCGGGTGGGTGACGTGGAGGTCAAGGAACGGCTGGTCGTCGCGCTGGAGGGGTTCCTGGCGCCGATCCGGCAGCGTCGGGCCGAGATCGAAGCCGACCGGGGTCTGGTCGACCGGCTGATCGTCGAGGGCACGGAACGGACCCGCCAGGAGGTCCGCCGGACCGTGCTCGAGGTACGCCGGGCGATGGGGCTGACCGGCGCGTACCAGCAGCTGCGGCGGCGGGCTGAGCGGAGCCGGCGCCGGACGGACGCCTCGACCTGAGGCCGGGGCGTCCGGTCGACGGCGTGACGCCGGGTCCGCTGTGAAACCGCCGTGTTCTCAGCGGATCCGGACGTCGGCCAGGTCCAGGGTGATCGGCGTCCAGGAGAGGTCCGGGGTGCGGTCCTCCTGGCGGATGTGGATCCGGCGTCGTGTCGGCACGACCAGCCCGTCGACCTCGGTGGCTCCGCTCACGTAGTGCGCGACCGGGGAGGAGCCGTTGACCACTGCCTGGTAGTCCATGCGCCGCAGCAGCCCGCCGTCGTCGAAGTAGTACAGCTGGGTGTCGGTGTGGGTGTGCACGCTCTCGGGGAACGTGACGCGCAGGACGCGCCACGACTCGCCGTCCTCCGTCCACGGCTCGACCTCGTGCGCCTCGACGCCTGGCCAGGTGAACAGGAACGGCTCGACGAGGTAGTGCCAGGTGGCGTAGCCACGGAAGTAGGCCGCCTGGGCGAGCGTCCACTGGCTCTCCCCGGTGTAGTCGGCGAAGCTCGCCCGGGGGTTCGTCAGCTCGTCGATCAGGCTGCCGTCGGCCGCGGTGACGGTGACCCGGTCGGTGTCGCTGTCGTACTCGGTGACCCGGCCGGTGCCCTCCTGGACGTGGCGGATCCGTTCCCGGTGCAGGTCGGCCTCGACCAGTTCCGTGCCGTCGAAGTCGGGTCGTCCCTTGAACGCCCAGAACGGGCCGCCGTAGGTGAGCCGCGTGGTGAGGGTCGAGGCGGTGTTCCAGCGGTCGAGGCCGCCGTGGCGCTCGATCACCTTGGCGAGCAGTGCATCCATGACTTACTCCTAAGTTAGGACTATACGATCCGACATTAGCACTGCCCGGTGGACGCCGACTACGATGGCGATGTGACTCAGCGGACTTACCAGGACGCCTGCGGGGCGGCGCGCACGATGGACATCGTCGGCGAGCGCTGGGCGCTGTTGATCGTCCGAGAGTTGGTCTTCGGCCCGAAGCGTTTCGGTGATCTGCGGGCCGGCCTGCCGAAGGCCAGCCAGAACGTGCTCAGCCAGCGCCTTCGGGAGTTGGAGCAGTCCGGCATCGTCCGGCGGGTGCAGCTCGGGCCGCCGGCCAGCGTGCACGCGTACGAGCTGACGGAACGCGGTCAGCAACTGGAGCCGACGCTGATCGAGCTGTCGCGGTGGGGTGCCGGCCTGCCCGCGGAGCCGGACGTCGAGATGAGCACGGACGCGTTCATGCTGCTGCTCAAGGCCCTCTACCGGCCACCGACCGACGCGCCGATGACCGCACGACTCCGGTTGCAGGTGGGCACCGACGCCTTCGAGGTGGGGGTGACGCCAAGTGGGATCAGCGTGGCCCGTGGCCGGTCGGGCCAGGTCGACGTCACGGTCACCGGCACGGTGAGAGCGCTGCGGGACCTGATGTTCGGCGGCACACCGCTGCGATCGGCGGTCTCGGCGGGCGACATCGAGGCGCACGGCGACATCGGGGCGGCCGAGCGGTTCTTCCCGCTCTTCGGAGCGGCGCCGGGCGAGTAGACCGGGTGAACCGGCGGCCCATCTGGCGCAGAATGCGAGGATGAGGAGGATTTTCGACATTCATCCGGTGCGGGCGGGAGTGACCCACCGGACCACGATGTTCGAGATCTTCTTCGACCTGGTCTTCGTCTTCGCCCTCACCCGGGTCATCACGTTCATGGCGGGGTCGCCGAGCGCGCTCACCCTGGCCCAGGGGCTGCTCCTCCTGCTCCTGCTGCTCTACTCCTGGGGCCCGTACACCTGGGTGGGGAACCTGGTCCGGCCGGACGTCGGCCTGGTACGCGCGGCCACCCTGGTCGCGATGGCGGCGATATTCGTGGCCGCGCTGGTGCTGCCGGACGCCTGGAAACAGAGCCCGGGGTTGTTCGACGCGCCGCTCACCATCGCCCTGGCCTACGTGGTCGGCCGCGCGGTGCAGCTCGTGATCCTGTTCTGGGTGAGCGCGGCGAACCCACCGCTGCGCTCGACGCTGCGTTTCTTCAGCGTGCCGGTGATCCTGGCGTGGCTCCCGCTGATCGCCGGCGCGCTGCTCGGCGGCGTGGCCCAGACGGCGCTCTGGACCGCCGCGTTGCTTGTGGACATCGGCGGCTCGCGGATCGCGTCGGCCTTCCGGCCGTGGCAACTGGGCAGCATCGACCACTTCACCGAGCGGTTCGGCCTGGTGCTCATCATCGCGCTGGGCGAGTCGTTGATCTCCGCCGGCGAAGGGCCACGGACGATGGCACCGGTCGGTGTGGCCGTGCTGGCCGCGCTGCTCGGTCTCACCAGCACGGTCTGCCTGTGGTGGCTCTACTTCGACCGGCTGGCACCCGCCGCGCGCAAGGCCGTCAGCAACGTGCCGGGTGAGCGGCGGGCCAGCGTGGCAGGCGACGCGTACGGCATCGGGCACTCCCCGCTGATCATCGGTGCCATCTACGTCGCGCTCGGCATCGAGGAGGTGATCGCCCAGCTCACCGAGGAGTCGGCGCATCCCGGCCGGTTGGGCTGGGAGGCCGCGACCGCGCTCTACGGCGGCACCGCCCTCTACCTGCTCAGCAGGTTGGCCTTCCGTCGGCTGACCCTTCGTGCGGTGTACCCGACGCAGGTCGTCGCCGCGCTGCTGCCGCTGCCCCTGCTGCCGATCGGCCGGTCCCTGCCGCCACTGGCGGCGCTCACCCTGCTGACCGCCTTCCTGATCGGGGTGACCTGGTTCGAGCGGCGGATGGACCGACGCGACGAACGACCCGAGCCGGCACAGCCGGGTCCTTGCTGAGCGCCTCCGCGCCGTCGGTGCAGCCCGAGCAGAAAGAACCTGACGCGCCGTGTCGATAACCGCGGTCCGCGTTCGTCGTCATGCTGTACGGCGACACGCCGCACCGAGAGGAGCCGAAACGTGAAGTACATGCTGCTGTTCATGAGCCCCATGGTCGACGGTCAGGTCGTCGACAACGGGTGCAGCTTCGAGGACTGGATCCGGTACGACCGGGAGATGAAGGACGCCGGGGTCTGGGTCTCCGGGCATCCGTTGCAGGACCTGACCACCTGCACCACCGTGCAGGTGGGCCCGGACGGCGAGCGCACGATCACCGACGGGCCGTTCGCCGAGACCCGTGAGCTGCTCGGCGGGTACGACGTCATCGACGTGCCGGACCTCGACGCCGCGCTGGACTGGGCGGCCCGCAGCCCCGGGGCCATCGGCACCGGCTCGGTCCAGGTCCGTCCGATCTTCGAGATCGACGTGCAGGTCTGACCGTGCCGGGTGAGGGGGAAGCCGTCGGGTCGTCGGTGGAAGCGGTGTTCCGGGAGGAACGCGGCCGACTGCTCGCCTCGCTGGTGCGCCGCTTCGGCGACCTCGACCTGGCCGAGGAGGTCGCCTCCGAGGCTATCGAGGCGGCGCTTGTGCACTGGCCGACCGACGGGGTGCCGAGCCGGCCGGGCGCCTGGCTGCTCACCACCGCTCGACGGCGAGCCGTGGACCGGCTGCGCCGCGACCGGGTGCTGGCGACCCGGCTCGCCGTGCTGCAAGCGGAGGCCGAGCGGGCCGACCACGCCCCGCCCGCCGACGCGGACCCAGACCTGCCCGACGACCGGCTGGCGCTCTTCTTCACCTGTGCGCACCCGGCCCTGGCCGCGCAGGATCGCGGCGCACTCACCCTGCGGTTCCTGGCCGGCCTCACCACCACCGAGGTCGCGCGGGCCTTCCTGGTGCCGCCCGCCACCATGGCCCAGCGACTCGTCCGCGCCAAACGCAAGATTCGCGACGCACGCATCCCGTTCCGGGTGCCGGGCCCGGACGAGCTGCCCGGTCGTCTGCCCACGGTGCTCCAGGCCGTCTACTCGGTCTTCACCGAGGGGTACGCGGCCAGCTCCGGCCCGGATCTGCAACGGACCGACCTGGCCGAGGAGGCCATTCGGCTGGGCCGGATCCTGCGTCGGCTGCTGCCGGCCGAACGGGAGGTCGCCGGGCTGCTCGGCCTGATGCTGCTGGTCCACGCCCGACGGGCCGCGCGTACCGGGCCGGACGGCGCCATGGTCCTTCTCGACGACCAGGACCGCGGACGCTGGGACCGTCCGATGATCGAGGAGGGGCGGGCTCTGGTGGTGGTGGCGCTGACCGGCCGAGCGCCCGGCCCGTACGGCGTGCAGGGCGCCATCGCCGCGCTGCACGACGAGGCCGACGACGTGGCCAGCACCGACTGGCCGCAGGTGGTGGCGCTCTACGACGTGCTGCTCGGCCTGGTGCCCTCACCGATCGTGGCGCTCAACCGGGCCGCCGCGGTGGCCATGCGGGACGGGCCGGAGGCGGGGCTCGCCCTGCTCGACGAGTTGGCCGACGATCCGCGCCTGCGCGGTCACCACCCCTATCCGGCGGCGCGGGCCGACCTGCTGCGCCGGCTCGGCCGGTACGACGAGGCCGCGACCGCGTACCGCAGCGCGTTGACGCTTGTGGGCACCGAACCGGAGCGCGCGTACCTGCTCAGACAGTTGCGATCCGTGTCGACCGAGTGAGCTGTACCCTTCCCCGGGTGAGTCTGCCTCTGCCTCCCGGGCCGTTCGCCGCGTACCTGTTCGACTGCGACGGCACCATCGTCGACTCGATGCCGCTGCACTACCTGGCCTGGCAGCGGGCCCTCGAGGAGTGGGGCTGCGAGTTCCCGGAGGACCTCTTCTACGCCTGGGGTGGGCGGCCGACCGCCGACATCATCGTCGCGCTGAACGAGCAGCAGGGTCTGGCCATGCCGGTGGCGGCCGTCGTCGAGCGCCGGGAGAGCTACTACCAGGAGTTGCTGCCGCAGCTCGCCGCCGTGCCCGAGGTGCTGGCGCACATCCACGACGCGCACCGGCGGGTCCCGTTCGCCGTCGTCTCGGGCAGCACCCGCGCGTCGGTCACCGCCTCCCTGGACGCGCTCGGCCTGCTGGACCGGTTCGACGTGCTGGTCTGCGCCGACGACTACACCCGGGCCAAGCCCGACCCGGAGGCGTTCCTGCTCGCGGCGGAGCAGCTCGGCGTACCCCCGGAGTCATGCCTGGTCTTCGAGGACACCGACCTGGGCATCCAGGCCGCGACGGCGGCCGGCATGGCTTCGGTACGCGTGCCGCAGCAGCGCACGCCCTGACGTCTCAGGCCACCGTCAGCAGGAGCTTGCCGGCGTAGGAGGTCTGTAGGCGCTGGTGCGCGTCCCGCACCTTGCCCAGCGGGAACTTCTCCGCGACGTGCACCACGAACGGTCCCGCCTCGATGAGTTCGTTGAGCCGCTGCAACTGTCGAGGGCTCGATTCGCCGTCGTACGCGCGGACCATGACGCCCGGCCGTTCCTGCGGCTCCGGCCGCACCCCGTGGGCGAACGCGACCACCCCGCCATCGGCCAGCGCCTCGGTGAGCCGGTCCAGCGTCGCGCCGCCGGCCATCGCCAGGATGGCGTTCACCCCGCCCGGCGCGGCGTCCCGGATCCGGGCCAGCACGTCGGTCATGTCGCCGTGGCCGTCGAGGGACACGTCGGCGCCCAGCCGGGTCACCAGCGCGACGCCGTCCGCCCCGGACGCCACGGCGACCACGTTCAGTCCCTGTCGCTTCGCCAACTGCACGGCCAGGTGGCCCTGACCGCCGCTCGCACCGAAGATCAACAGCCAGGCGCCGGCCGACAGGCTGAGCGCGTCGAGCCCGGCCAGCGCGGTCAGCGCGTCGGTGGGCATCGCACCGGCGTGCTCGGCGGGCACACCATCGGGCACCTTCGCCGCGTACTCCGCCTTGACCGACGCGTACTCGGCGTAGAAGCCGCCCTTCGGCCGCGTGGTGGCGGAGACGTAGACGAGGTCGCCCACCCCCACGTTGGTCACAGTGCTGCCGGTCGCGATGACGGTCCCGACACCGTCGGAGCCGGGCACGATCGGGAGCGCCGAGCCCTCCGGCACCAGCATGCCCTCGCGCTCGTACACGTCCCACACCCCGACGCCGGCGCTCAAGACCCTGATCAGCACCTCGTCGTCGGCGACCTGCGGGATCGGCAGCTTCCGCAGGGTGATCACCTCCGGACCGCCGAACTCGTCCAAGGCCGCGGCCTGCATCCGCTCTGGCACATCCCCGTCAACCATGTGGATTCCCTCTCCGTGCCGGCGTCACGTCGCAGCATGCCGGCTCGGAGACGGGCGTGGCCCGGAGCCGAGCGTCGTTCACCCACAAGGACGAACGCCCACGCTCGGCGGGACTGGCCGGGCGTAGCCGGGACGGGCACGGGAATGTCCGGCGTACCGCGCCGGACGCGTCGCGCTGGCCGCAGGACCGACGGGAGGGGCATCGTGCACGCTCCGTCGACACGGGCCACGGCCTGGCTGCTGGTGGCGCTCGCCGCGGCCTCCGGCTGCATCGACGTCATCTGTCTGACCAAGCTCAACGCCTACTTCGCAAGCGTGGTCACCGGCAATCTGGTGCACTTCGGCCACGCGCTCGCCACGGCCGACACCCGCTCGCTCGCGGGGGCGGTGGTGGCGGTCGGCGGGTACGCCGTCGGCGTGGCCGCTGCCACGGTGCCCTTGCGCCACACCCCGCCGGGTTGGAACCGCCGTACCGCGGTGGTGACATCGGCCGAGGCGGTGCTGCTGCTCGGCTTCACGGTGGGCTGGCTGGCCTGCTCGGCCCGTCCGGGGTACGGGTTCGGACTCGTGCTGCTGGGAATGGCGGCCGTGTCGAGCGGCATCCAGAGCGTGATCACCGTGGCCGCGGGCGTACGGGGTGCGTCGACCACCTACCTGACCGGCTCGCTGACCGATCTGGTCCGGCGTCGCGTCGTCGACCCGCACCGGTTCGCCGACGTGGGTGGTATCGGCCGACTGGCGGGGCTGGTGACCGGCGCCGTGCTCGGCACGGTGGTGCTGCGCACGGCCCCGACCTGGGCATCCGTGCCGGCGGCGGTGCTGGTTGTCGCCGTGATCGCGATCGCGATCGGCCTTACCCGACGCGCGCGAACCGCCGCCGGCCGAAGCCAGCCGAGTTGACCGAAGCCGCGATCAGGAGGTCTGCGGCTCCGGGCCGCGAAGCGCCTGCTCGACGGCGTCGCGTACCCGGGCGTCCTCGCGCGCCTTGCGCTGCGCCTGGTTGCGGCGCCGGTACAGGGACGCCCCGACGAGCACGGCGATCAGCACGACGAGCGCGAGCACCAGCGTCCAGGGCAGGGCCCAGCCGTGCGCGGTGACCTGGACCGCCTTGAGCGGGGTGGTGGAGCCCGAGGCGTCGGTGAGCAGTGGTGTCAGGGTCGCGGTCGCGGCCAGCGAGATGGCGGGCGCCACCCCGTGGACGGGGACCGTCACGTCCCAGCTCTCACCCGGAAGCAGCTCCGGCGGCGCGGCGACGTCCTCGGCCCGTACCCGCAGTAGGCCGAACGGGCCCGAGACGGTCACCGCCTGCTTACCGGACAGGGCCGCGTTGCCGACGTTGTGGATCTTGTAGGTGATGGTGGCGTCACCCTTGCTGAACGGGTTGGTCGGTCCGGCGTACCTGACGTGGAGGTTCTCGATCGCGAGGTTCGGCTTCAGCTCGCCGCCCACCCGCAACTTGATCCGGATCCCGAGGCGCCGGTCGACGTTGATCCCCTCCGCCTGGTCGGCCTGGGTCAGCGTGGTGAGGATGCCACCGACGTAGTCCCCGGGGGTGGCGTTCTCCGGAACACCGACCGTGAAGGGCACCTGGGCGGTCTTTCCGGGCTGGATCACGACGCTGCCGGCGTTCGGCTTCACCCAGGCGCCGATCGCGGTGGACTTCTTGTCCTTGGTGAGCAGGTCGAGCTGGCCGGCGTCGGTGGTGAAGCCGTCGGCCGCGTACACGGAGAGGGTCAGTGGTGCCGGGCCGCGGTTGGCCACGACCATGGCGTCCTCGACGGCACCACCCGGGTTGACGTTGTAGCTGTAGCTGGACCGGGCCTCGCCGTAACCGTTGGAGGCCGTCCGGACCGTCCAGGCGACGTTGCCGTCCGCGGCCAGGGTGGGACCGGCACCGACACCGACGGCCGCGACGACGGCGAGCAGGGACAGTGCGGTCGTACGGAGGAGTGCGGCGGGCGTGGTCTTCCAGCGCGTGACGGACGGTTGCATGTCGGTTCCTTGAAGTGATCTTGGACGGATGGCAAATGGGTGGCGGGGTAGACACCCGAAGGTGCCTACCCCGCCGACGGAACTGTTCGGTCAGCTGCTCAGGGCAGTGATCGTGAGGGTGGTGCGGTAGCTGCCCTTCGCGATGCTGTCCGGGATCTTCAGGTCCAGGTCAGCGCCGAGCTTGGCGCCGCCGCGCGGGTGACCCTGCGCGGCCGCGGCGAGCGCGCTGGAGACCGAGAGGCCCTTGCCCTGGTCGTCGAGCGACGACAGGACCGGGGCACCGGCCTCGGCACCCGCGCCGGCATCGAGCACGTACGGGGTCCAACCGAGGTAGGAGCCGGCGAACTTCTTGTCGGCGTCCTGGAAGTCGCCGACGTTGGCCGAGATCGACCACGGGGCGAGCGAGCGCCGGCTGTCCGACACGAGGATCGGGTTGATCTTGCCGTTGGCCTGGAAGTAGGTGCCGTCGCGCTCCTGCGCGGTACCCAGGTCGACCAGACCGTTGTAGCCGTCGATCGTCCAGCCGAACTCGCCCGGAGCCGGGTTCGGCACGTTGACCTGGATGGCCTGGCCGTCACCGTGGAACGGGTGCACGGTCACGTTGTCGACGATCGAGCCGACCGGCTGACCATCCGGGGTGTTGACGCAGGAGAGGCCCTTCTCGACGGCCGCGTTCGGCGCCGCGCAGGTGCCGCTGCGGACGTTCGCGAGAACGAGCTTGTCGCCGCGAACCTGCACCTTGACGTAGCTACGGACGTGCTCCTGGTTCTGCACGGAGTTGTACCAGTACTTGTCCGCGTCCAGCGGGTCCGGGCCGTTGCCGCGGATGCCCGTGCCGGTCGTGTCCGGCTTCTTGATGTCGTAGTACTTCGAGCCGGAGGCCGAGTTGGCCGTCACGTAGATGACGCCACCCGGGCCGGGGAAGACGTCGGCAGCACCCGGCTTCTCGGCCGGGTTCTCCTTCTGGCCGTTCTTGATGGAGTAGCTGCGCGAGTAGCTGTGGTCGTGGCCCTGCAGCACCATGTCGACGCCGAGGTTGGAGAACGCGGTGGTGAAGTCCTCCCGCCGCTGCTTGTTGTCCGTGTCGGTCGCGTGGCTGGCCGGCGAGTAGATGGAGTGGTGGTAGACCAGCACCTTCCACTTGGCCTCGGAGCCGTGCTTGTTGATGACGTCGGTGACGTACGCGACGTGCGCCGCGTCGCCGCCGGCGGAGCCGTCCGCCGGGTTGACGTAGCTGTTGCTGTTCAGGTCGATGAACAGCACATCCTTGTGGATGAACCAGTAGTCGCCGCCGGACCGGGTCGCCTGGTCCCCGCTGTAGTACGCAGACGAGCGGTCGGTGTTCGGGGTGAAGTGGTGCTGCTCGTAGGACTTGCCGCCGACGTCGTGGTTACCGATGGTGGCGACGAGGGGGATCTGACGCAGCTGGTCGGGGGCCAGGAACGAGGTCCACTGAGCCTCGTCGTTGGCGCTCTCGACGTGGTCGCCGGCGGACACCAGCAGCTCGGCGTTCGGGTTGGCCGCGGTGGCGACCTTCAGGGTGTCCTCCCAGCCGGCCTGGTCCTTCAGCCGGTCACCGGAGGAGCCGATCTGCGGGTCGCCGAAGAAGAGGAAGTCGTAGTCGCCCTCGAAGTCCTGCGTCTTGAAGGCGTACGCCGGGGACCAGCTGCCCTCGGCACCGACCCGGTACGAGTACGCGGTCTTCTCGCGCAGGTTGCTGATCGTGGCGTGCCGGTTGAACCCGGTGGTGGAGGTGTTCGCCGCACCAACGGCGTCGAAGCTGACCGCGCTGGCCGGGAACTCGCCGTTGACGATCTCGGCGGTCGGGGCGAGTTGGATCTTCTGCGCGGTGTCGGCGGAGGAGTACCAGCTCACGATGCGCTGGGTCTCGTTGGCGCCGACGCCGAGGACCACACCGGTGATCGTGGTGGACTCGGCCGCGTTCGCGGTGGCCATCAGGCCACTGCCGAGGGCCGCGCCCATTCCCAGGAACCCGGCTGCGACCCCGGCGACCAGGCGCCGCCGCACGAGCGCGGAGGCCCGTGTCGAGGTGCTCAATGTCATCGACATTGTTCCCTTTTCAAATAGAGAAATGGATTGTGCCTTCACCCGACGCTGGGGAAGCAATTCCACGCTTTCGCCGCCCGATGAACCGACCATGAACGTGATCTTGCGAAAGACTGCACTTCACGAACTACTTAGCCCTACTCATGATCCAGAAACGCGCTGCACAAACCAGATCAGCCCCATAATGGACACGGCTGCGGAAACGGCCCCGGTCGCCCAGAGGCCGGCTTTCGGCGCACGACGGCGCAGCACGAACAGCAACGGGAAGACGACAGCGATAATCGTCAACTGAACGACCTCGATGCCGACGTTGAACACCAGCAGCGACCACAGCAAAGTCCACGACCACGCCTCGTCGATGCCCAGTGCGCCAGCGAAGCCCAGACCGTGTACGAGGCCGAAGCAGAACACCACACCGAGGCGGATCCAGCCGGCCCGATCCAGGCTGAAGTGCCCGCGCCCCGCCGTCTCCAGGTCGGCCGCGTGCTCACCGCGCCGCCAGATCCCCCACAGGTGCCAGCCGGCGACGACGGCGATCGACAACGCGATGACCGGCTCCACGATCGCCCCCGGCACCTCGACCAGGCCGAGCGCGGCGAGCATGAACGTCACCGAGTGCGCCAGGGTGAAGCTGGTGGCCGCCAGCACGATCTCCCGGAGCCGCCGCGACCCGGCGATGAGCGCCAGCAGGAACAGGATGTGGTCGATCCCGGTCAGCAGATGCTCGGCGCCCAGGAGGAAGAACTCGCCGAACCGCTGGTACCAGGCCTGCGCGGTGGAGAAGGACGGGTTGGCGGCGTCGAGCGCGGCGCTGCCCGAACGGCCGTCGATCTCGTAGGTGACGATCGTCTTCGTGCCCTTGACGTAGCCCTCGTCGTCCGGGAAGAGCCCGCTGCGCACCACGTGCTCGTCGACCCGCTCGGGGCAGGTCCAGTCCAGCAGCAGGTTCGCGTACGGCACGCCCTCGCGCTCGCCGATCGTCGCGTCACCCACCTGGGACGGCTGGCAGGCCGCACCTCGGGAAGTCACCGAGAACCGGTCGGAGACGTACCCGAGGACCGCCGACGCGTGACTCTTCAGGGCGGCGGCCTGGGCAGCGGTGTCGCCCGCCTCGAACGCGGCGGTTCCCACCTGGAAGAGCGGGTCGTCGTCGCCGGCATCCGCGGCGGACACGACGAGAAGGTCGTATTCGAGCTCCACCCCGGTCCGAATGTGACCCTCGTCTCCCGCCGCAATTTTCGCGTACACAGTCGACGAGAAACCGTGCGCGGACGCCGGTTCGGCCCCCAGAAAGGGAACCACCGCTGCGGCGAAACCGACAGCGGCCACGAAAACGGTACGGCGGATACGGCCTGACATTCGACTCCCTCGGTTGGCCAGTGCACGTTGCATGCCGTGGGTGAACACCAACCCGCGCACCGACGAACCGCCGGAGAACAACAGCCCCGAACGACCGCCCACCGATTACCGGTGACCGGAATTGAGATAGGAATACCAAGAAGTACGCGCACTTTCCGCCACCACCCGGAGGACGATCACCTTGCGCCCCCCGCTTCGGGCCGTCGCCCTGCTGGCCGCGACCGCCGCGCTGGTCACCGCCTGCAACTCCAGCGACGACTGGTCCGAGCCACGTCCGGCGCCCAGCGCCATCGGCACTCTCGGCCCGGGGTTCGTCGACCCCGCCACGAAGCCCGCGCCGGAGGCGACCATCACCCCGCAGCCCGGCTCGTGGGCCGGCGTCCACCCACCGAAGGACTACCGGGTGGTCCTGCTGACCAGCGGCGCGGACAACCCGACCAAGGCGCTCGTGGCGGCGGTGAAGGAGTGGGCCGACGACGAGCACGTCGACCTGAGGACCATCGTCGTCGGGAACGCGCACGACGCCGTTCCCAGCATCGCCAAGGCGATGGAAATGGGCCCGGACCTCATCGTGAGCGCGGGCAACGACCTCATCGACGGGCTCGCGCTGGTCACCCCGAACCACCTGGACGAGAAGTTCCTCGTGGTCGGCGCGGAACTGGCCGAGCCCACCCACAACGTCACCGCGGTCGACTGGGACGGCGCGTCGTTCCGTGGCGAGGGCCTCGGCATGTCCTCGACGTACGACCCGAACTCGTTCACCGCGGACCGCTGCGCGGCGGCCATCCGGGCGGGCGTGGCCGCCGTCCTCAACGACCTGACCGGGATCGTGGTCTGGCTCTGACGCTCGGGCTCCGCCTCGGAGCCGCACGGCCCGGCGCGGAGGCTTGCGACCTCCGCACCGGGCCTGGACGTCACGCGGCCGAGCAGGTGGGAACCATCCCCGTCCCGGTGCCGCTGCCCTGGTAACCGAACTCGGTCGACTGCCCGGCTGCGATGGAGCCGTTGTAGGCGACGTTGGTGAACTGGACGGCCCCGGTGCTGCCGCTCCGGTTGGCGCCCCAGATGCTGGTGATGCTGGCGCCCGACGGCAACGTCATGCCGACCGTCCAGCCGTTGACCGGTGCGACGCCGGCGGTCACCCGCACCGTGGCGACGAAGCCGCCGGTCCACTGGTTGACCGACACCGTCGCCGCACAGCCAGCACCGGTCGGCGGCGGCGTCGTCGGCGGTGGGGTGGTCGGCGGCGGGGTGGTCGGCGGCGGGGTGGTCGGCGGCGGGGTGGTCGGGGGCGGGGTCGTCGGGCCGTCCGCCAGGACCGGTGTCGGCCAGTCCCGCCAGTCGGCCAACCGACCGAGCGCCCTACTGGAAATCCGGATCACACCCGGCTCGTTGCCGGTCTTCAGCAGGAACTTCCGGATGTTGTTCTGCAACGGGGTACGCCACTCGGGGCGGTTGGCGCAGTGGGTGCCGTCCTGCACGTCGGACCAGTAGGTGATGTTGTCACCGGCGCCGAGCGCCCGGTAGACCTCCGCGCCGCCCAGGGCCGCCACGCTCGCCGACCGGGGGCCGAGGTTGGCGATGTGCGGGTTGTCCATGATGAACAGCCCACGCGGTGCCACCATGGCGACCATCTCGTGCGTGTCCACCGGGAGCCGGTTCGGGCTGCCGGTGAACGACCCGAACGCGTCGCCCAGCCAGGGTTGCTCCCCGTACGCGCTGCTCAGGCTCTGCGCGCCCTCACCGGGGATGCCCCGGAAGATGGGGACGCCCGCGCTGCCCGATTCGATCGGCATGGTCAGGGCGATGCGCTGGTCGAACACACCGATCGCGAAGGCGCCCTTGCCGTAACGGGAGCAGCCGGTGACGCCCATCGCGTCCGCCTTGATGATCCTGCCGTCGGACTGTTCGATGACGTCGATGATGCGGCTGACGCCCCAGCCCCAGGCGGCGAGCAGTCCCGTGCTGCTCGACGAGCCGTAGATGCTGTAGAACGCGCCCTGCTTGTTGTTCCGAGGGGTGCCCTCGCGGCCGACTGCCAGCGGGTCGTAACTGATCACGGCAGCTCCGGCGGCCTTGATGGTCGCCGTGTCGGCGCCGAACCCGCCGACGACCACGACGGCCGGGAAGGGACCGGTGCCGCTGGGCAGCTCGACCCGCGCCGAGAAGCTGGAGGTCCTGCCGTTGTGTGACACGTTGACGGTGACGGTGCTGCTGGACACCGTTCCCGTGACGGTGGCGGGCTTCGCGGGCTTGTCGCCGAAGACGAACTTCTCGGCAAGCTCCTTGATCTCCGCCCGTCGGCAGCGCCAGTCGGACTTGGAGCTGATGGTCGTGCCGTTCAGCTTCTTGAAGGGGTCGGGAAGCTTGGCGTTGGTCGGCAGCGAGCCCAGGTCCGGCAGGCCGGACACGGCGCAGTCGGCGCCCTCGTCCTCCACGGCCAGCGGGCCTACGGCGGCCTGAGCGTCGGTGGTTCGTGTTACTACCGATACCGATCCGGCGACCGTGAGCGCTGCTACCGCGAGCGCGACGACCGCCGAACGGGTCCTAGAGCGGCCCGAGCTGATGATCACGGGGCTCTCCTTCCGAGTGGTGATGGAAAGGAAGGAACGAAACGTGATCGATGATCACGAATGCCAGCCACGTAAAGCTTGGGCGATTCAATCGCCAGGTGTCAATATTTTGCCGAAACTTTCGACGCCTTCCCGCCTTCTCGGTCGGCCCTTCAACCCCGCCGCAGGGCGTCTCTCCGCCCGGGGCCGCGGGTGGGGCCGCCGGTGACCCCGCAACAGGTATCGGAAAGGTTTCGACAATCAGCGCGGGGCGGGCCCGCGGTCGTCGAACTCGTACGTGGTGGTCAGCCCCTCGGGCAGGTCGGGGACCAGGGCGTTGGTGCCGTCGACCACCTGGACGTAACGCTTCCCCTGGAAGATCGAGTAGCTGCCGTCGGGCACCTGATCGATCCGGAAGAGCTGCGTCGAGGCGGCGTCATCACAGGCCCGGCCGCGTACGCTGCCCGGCGCGGCGTCGTGCACCACGGTCATGCAGATCGCGTTGCCACCGGACGCCAGCAGGATCCGGTACCTGTCGCCCTCCGGGCGCAGCACCCACAGCGCCCGGTCGTCGATGCCCTGTTCGGTGGTGGCCCGCACCTGATCGCCGTCGCGGTCGATCGCCAACGTGGCCCCGCGCATGCCGGGCAGCACGATCTGGACCTGCCGCCGGCCGCCGAGGATCTCCTGCGGTCCCGCCGAGGCGGTCGCGGACGGGACCACGGGCGGTGCGACGTGGGTGGCCGGGCCGACATCCGGCGTCTCGACGTCGTTCCGCACCTGCGACAGAGTGGTGCCAGCGGCGACGGCCACCACGGCCAGTGCCGCCGCGCCGACTGCCGCCCGACGCCGCCGACGCCTGTCGCTGCGGTGTCGCAACGTCTGCGCCCCGGGCAGCGTGGTGACTCGCCGGACCTCGTCGGCGATCGCGGTGAGATCGTCGCGCGGATCAGCCATGGGAGGTCTCCTCCTGGTGCGCATCGGTCAGCAACCCGGCCATCGCTCTCCGACCACGGGCGAGGTACGTCTTCACGGTTCCGACCGGGGCCTGCATCTCGGCTGCCACCTCCGCGACGCTGAGATCGTTGAGGTGGTGCAGCACCACGGCCCGCCGCTCGTTGGCGCTCAGCCGTTGCAGCGCCTGCAACAGTGCGACGTGGTCCTCGTTCAGTCCGGGCACACCCTGGTCGACCGCCGCCCGGCGGTGTGCGCGTACCCGGTTGAACGCCTTGCGCCAACTGCTCACCGCGATCCGGGAGGCCACCCGGCGGACCCACGCCTCCGGACTGTCCGTCTCCCGCACCGTCCGCCACCGCTGCCAGGCTCGCATGAACGCCTCGGCGACGGCGTCCTCCGCCTCGGCGCGGTTGCCGGTGAGCGCGTACACGTGACCCACGACCCGACCCGCACAGGCCGCGTAGAGGGCGTCGAACTCTTCGGCGTCACGCATCCGACCGGTGCCCTCCCATGCCTCGTCCCCTGGTCACCGCCGCATGGAACTCGCCCGGGTGAACGGGCCGCGTCGGCGCGGGGCGAGATTGTGGCCTCCGTCACACCGGAGTGATCAACCTAACGACCTGGCCAGGCGTCATCGTGCCGACCCGGGAGACGCCCGTGGCGGAGAGGACGATGTGCGACGACGGCAACGACGCGCCCTGACAGCCGGCGTACTCGCGACCGCGCTGGTTGCGGCGGGCCTGACCGCCCAACCGGCGACCGCGCAGGAGAGGCCGACGGCCACGGCCCCCGGCACCTCCGGAACGTTCACCCTGATCACCGGTGACCGGGTGTCGCTGGACGCGGCAGGTCGCCCGCAGATCCAGCGCGGGCCGGGGCGGGCCGCGATGCGGTTCGTGAGCAGCCGGGAGGACGGCCACCAGTACGTCATCCCGGTGGACGCGATGCCACTCGTGCGGGACGGGCGGTTGGATCGACGTCTGTTCGACCTGACCACGCTCGGCGAGTTCGGCTACGACGACCGGGCCGCCGAGTTGCCGCTGCTGGTCGCGTACCCCGAGAACATGGCGGCGCGGGCGCGGACCGCGACCACCGGGGGTGCCGGGCGGGTGCGGGCCGATCTCCCGGCCGCGCACGCGCTCGCGGTCCGGGCGGACCGGAACGACCGGGTGACGCTCTGGGCGTCACTCACCCGCGGTACGTCGTCCGCGCGCACCCTCACCACGGGGGTCACCCACGTCTGGCTGGACGGCAAGCGCACGGTTTCCCTCGATCGCAGCGTGCCGCAGATCGGTGCCCCGGCAGCGTGGCAGGCGGGTTTCGACGGCACCGGCGTCACCGTCGGCGTGCTGGACACCGGAATCGACGCCAGCCACCCCGACTTCGCCGGCCACCTCACCGAAGTCCGGGACTTCACCGGCGGCAACGACCCCAGCGACTCGGTCGGCCACGGCACCCACGTGGCGTCGACGATCGTCGGCAGCGGCGCCGCCTCCGGCGGCAGGTACCGCGGGGTGGCGCCCGGGGCGAAGCTGCTCGTCGGCAAGGTCTGCGCCACCACCGAATGTCAGGACTCGGACATCATCACCGGCATGCAGTGGCTCGCGCCGCAGACCCCTGTGGTCAACCTGAGCGTGGGCGGCGACGACGCACCCGGCCTGGACCCGCTGGAGACCGCGGTCCAGGAGCTGAGCCACCGGTACGGCACCCTCTTCGTGGTCGCGGCCGGCAACGAGGGGAAGCCGAAGTCGGTCTCCTCGCCGGCCTCCGCCGACGACGCCCTCGCGGTCGCCGCCGTGGACGCCGACGACCAGCGCGCCTACTTCTCCAGCCGGGGCCCGCGCGTCGGCGACAACCACATCAAGCCCGAGATCAGCGCGCCGGGCGTCGACATCGTGGCCGCCGCCCCCGGCGGCGACTACGCCACCATGTCGGGTACGTCGATGGCGACCCCGCACGTGGCCGGCACCGCCGCGATCCTCGCCGGGCAGCACCCGGACTGGACCGGCCCGCAGCTCAAGGCCGCCCTGATGGACTCGGCCAAGCCGACCGGCGAGGACACCATCTACGAGCAGGGCGCCGGCCGGGTGGACATCGCCCGCGCGGTCGCCCAGCCGGTCGCCACCGACATCGCCGCCATCGACTTTCCGGTGCAGCGCTGGCCGCACGCCGACGACAGCCCGATCACCCAGGTCGTGGGCTACCGCAACACGGGCACCGCGCCGGTCACCCTGACGCTGGCCATCGCCCCGGCCCCGGCCGGCATGCTCACCGTCAGCCCGGCCACGCTTGTGGTGCCGGCCGGTGGCCGCGCCGAGGCGACGATCACGGTGGACACCCGGGTGGACGCCCCGGACGGCGTCTACCAGGGGGCGCTGACCGCGACCGGTGCCGGCGACCTGCGGGTACGGACGCCCTTCGTGCTGAACCGTGAGATCGAGAGCTACGACGTACGGCTCGACCACACCGGACGCGACGGCAAGCCGGCCACCGAGTACACGACCGTGGCGGCGAACCTGACCACCGGTGAGTTCAGCACCCTCCCCGCGACACCTGGCGGTGGCGTCCTGCGGCTGCCCAAGGGTCGGTACGCGCTGTACAGCACCATCCACGAGGGCGCCGTGTCGACCCTGCTCGCACAGCCGGTACTGGACGTCCGTGGTCCGGTCACCGAGGCGGTCGACGCCCGTAGCGCCAAGCCGGTCGCGTTGACCGTGCCGCAGCGCGACGCCGCGCCGATCTCGATCAACGTGAGCGCCAACTGGGACGACGGCTTGCGCTACCCGGGCGTCCAACTCAGCGGTGTGTCCTTCGCGGACGTCTTCTTCGGCCGGCTCGGGCCCGCCGTCGCGGCACCCGAGTTCACCGCGACGCTGGGCGTCGGGCTCGCCCGGCCGGGCAAGGACGGCACCTTCCGGAACAGCCCCTACACCTACGACCTGGCGTACGTCGACAAGGGCGACATGTTCACCGGCCTGACCGGGAAGCTGTCGCCGAAGAACCTGGCCACCGTCAGGACGACCTACCGGAGCCAGTCCACGACCGCGACGGCCGTGCGGTTCCACCGCGCGTCGGCGCCCGGAGGCGCGGGCCCGATCGGGTCGAACACGCCTGTCGACCTGCCGTTCAAGGGCACCGAGTACTACAACACCGACGGCGGCATCGTCTGGACGTCCACGTTCCTTGAGGGGGACAACTCCACGACGCAGGATTCCACCTTCACGTCGGGGCGGACGTACACCCAGACCTGGAACGCGGCGCCCTTCGGGCCCACCGTGGCCCAGGCGCCGACCCTGTCACCCCTGGGGTACGCGGGCCGCGACGGCGACACCATCTCGATCGCGTCGGTGCCCCTGTTCGGCGACGCGGCCGGTCGTCCCGCGAGCCGCGACGACCGGCCGGTGCGGTTCCGGCTGCTGCGCGACGGTAAGGAGATCGGCGCCTCGGACAGCGCGTGGGCCGAGTTCGCGGTGCCCGCCGGGAAGGCCACCTACCGTCTGGAGGCGACCGCCACCCGAGACGCCCCGGACACCCTGTCGACGTCGGTCTCGGTGGCCTGGACCTTCACCTCGGCGCACACCGCGTCGCCGGAGCGGTTGCCCCTGACCACGGCTCGCCCCACGCCTGTGCTCGACGACACCAACACGGCACGGACCGGCCGGATCATGACGATCCCGGTGGCGCTGGACTGGCAGGCCGGCTCGACTGCCGCCCCCAACCGCACGCTCGGCGTGTCCGCGTCGTTCGACGACGGCCGGACGTGGGTCGCGTTGCCGGTGCTCCGGAACGTCGCCCTGATCAGTCATCCGCGCCGGGCCGGATACGTCTCGCTGCGGCTGACCGCCACCGACACCGCCGGCAACACGGTCACCCAGACGATCCAGCGGGCCTATCGGATCGCCTGACGCACTGCCTGGACCGGGGCGGCGGCCGCTTGAGCCGCCGCCCCGGACCGAACCTGTGCGTGAGTGCCTCAGTGCGTCGCTGCCTCAGTACCTCGGTGCGTCGGTGCCTCGGTGCCTCAGGCGGTGAGGGCGCCGTCGATGGCGATGGACGCGCCGCTGATGAAGGTGGCCTCGTCGCTGAGCAGGAACGCGGTGAGCGCGGCGACCTCGTCGGAGGTGCCGGCTCGTCCGGTCGGCTGCGCCGACAGGTAGCGCTCCGCAACTTCCGGGGCCTGGCTGACCACGCCCTGCCAGAGCGGTGTGTCGATCAGACCGGTGACCAGGGCGTTGACCCGCACACCGGAGCGCGCCACGTCGAGGGCGGCCGAGCGGGTCAGACCGATGACCCCGTGCTTCGACGCGTTGTAGGCGGCCTGGGTCCCGTCACCCTTCACGCCGGAGACGGAGGCGTTGTTGACGATCGCGCCACCGCCGGAGGCGATGATGGCCGGAAGCTCGTACTTCAGGCCGTAGAAGACGCTCGTCAGGTTGAGGGCGAGCGACCGGTGCCAGTTGTCGCTGTCGGTCTCGCGGACGCTGGCCATCGGGCCACCGCCGGCGTTGTTGAACGCGCCGTCCAGCCGCCCGTACTCCGTCACCGCGGCGTCGACGAGCCGCGCCACGTCCTCCTCGACGGTCACGTCGGTGGGCACGAAGAGGGCGCTACCGCCCGCGTTCCTGATCTGCGCGGCAACCTCCTCGCCCCGGTCCTTGTCCCGGGCGCCGATGATGACGCGAGCTCCTTCCGTGGCCGCCCGCTGGGCGAACGCCAGGCCCATGCCCTGCGTACCGCCGGTCACGACCAGGACCTTCGACTCCAACCGTCCAGACATCTCGTCTCACATCCACTTCGACTGGTAGCCGCTACGTGGTCCGCAGGGCTTCGTGCGACGGAACGCTAGCCTTTTCTGGAACGGTCGACAAAGTAATGACACTCACAATGGGTGCTCTGCGGAGTGTGCACAGCGTGCTCGGCCTGCCGATTTCACGGCCAAAGCGCCTAGCCCACTGAGACACGGCTCGAAAGGCTGCTGTAACAGGAGGCACATTCTTTGGCGATCGTTCCATAACTTGGTTAGCGTTGGCCGGGTCGCGTGAATCCGTGCAAACCACTCTTAAGGACCAGTCATGCCCAGAGGTCACACCGCCCCGCAGTCCCAGCGGTGGAAGGCCCTGTTGTTCATCTCCATCGCTCAACTGATGGTGCTGCTCGACGGGGCGGTCATGAACATCGCGCTCCCCTCGGCGCAACAGGCGCTGCACTTCACGGACGGGAGCAGGCAGTGGGTGGTGACCGCGTACGGCCTGGCCTTCGGCGGCCTGCTGCTGGTCGGCGGCCGGATCGGTGACATGGTCGGGCGCAAGCGCACCTTCCTGATCGCGCTGGCCGGCTTCGCCATCGCCTCGGCGATCGGCGGCCTGGCCGTCAACGCCGCGATGCTGCTGTTCGCCCGGGCACTACAGGGGGTGTTCGCGGCCCTGCTCGCGCCGGCCGCGCTCTCGTTGCTGTCCCTGTCCTTCACGCAGCCGAAGGAACGCGCGAAGGGTTCGGCGTGTTCAGCGCGGTCTCGATCGCCGGCGGCGCGGTCGGCCTGATCGTGGGAGGGCTGCTCACCCAGTACCTGAACTGGCGCTTCGCGATGTTCGTCCTCGTGCCGATCGCGGTCATCGGGATCCTGGGCGCCAGTCGCACCGTCCACGACGACGGCGAGCGGCACCGCGCCCGGCTCGACCTTCCCGGCGTCCTGCTGGCCAGCTCCGGACTCGTCGGCCTCGTCTACGGGTTCGGCGTCGCCGAGAGCCACGGATGGTCGGCGGGTGTGACCATCGGGTCGTTCACCGTCGGGGTGCTGCTGCTGGCGACCTTCGTCGTGGTGCAGGCACGGGTCGCGTCCCCGCTGCTGCCACTGCGCGTCCTGACCGAACGCAACCGGGCCGCCGCGTACCTCTCGGTGGGCCTTGCGATCGTCAGCATGTTCGGGATGTTCCTCCTGCTCAGTTACTACTTCCAGCAGGTCAAGGGATGGTCGCCGGTGATGGCCGGTCTGGCGTTCATGCCGATGGCCGTGCCGCAGGCCATCGGGGCCACGCAGATCGGCGCCCGACTCGCGCACCGGATCGCCCCCCGGCCGATCATGGTCGGCGGTTACCTCGTCACCGCGGTCGGTCTGGTGCTGCTCGCTCTGCTCGACGCGGACAGCGGCTTCCTGGAGATCGCGTTCGCCGAAGCCGTGATCGGGCTCGGCATCGGCACCGCGTTCATGCCCGCGATGAGCATCTCCACTCACGGCGTCGAGCCCAAGGACGCCGGTGTCGCCTCCGCGATGATCAGCTCGTCGCAGCAGGTCGGCGGGTCGATCGGTACCGCTCTGCTCAACACCATCGCGACCAGCTCGGCCGCCACCTACCTGCTCGCGCACGGTGGCCCGGCGGCGCGAGCCCAGGAGCGCAACGAGGCGCTGATGCACGGCTATTCGGTCGCGTACTGGGTCGCGGTCGGCTTCGTGGTCGCGGCGGCCATCGTCTCGGTGGCCATGGTGAACGCCGGCGCTCCGAAGCCGGTCCCGGCCTCGACGGACGCCCTCGGGGACGTCACGCCGGTGCCCGTGCACTGATCGCTGTCGTATCTGCTGGTCGGGCGCGGTGACCGAGGACACGGTGCACCGACTCCGCGGAGAGGGTGGAATCAGGGGTGTGAGCAGAGAAGGCACCGGCGCGTGACGTCGTGAGGTCCACTCTTTCGACCCGCGAACCGGGTCCGTCCAGCGCTGGCACGACGCCCGCGGCGAACGAACGGGTGACGGCCGCCCATCGACAACGCTGGGCGGTGCAGACGATGGCTGTCGCACCCGACGACCAGGTGCTGGAGATCGGATGCGGTCGGGGAGCGGCCGTCTCCCTGGTCGCCGGCCAACTCACGACCGGCCGGATCGTCGCCATCGACCGCGCCGCGACGATGGTCCGGCTCGCGACGCAACGGAACCTGAGCCACATCGACGCCGGCAGAGCCGAGATCCGGCGCTCCGGGTTCGAGTCGGCCGACCTTCCGACTGACCACTTCACCAAGATCTTCGCGGTGAACGTCAGCCTCTTCTGGTTGGGCGACGCAGCGCAGCAGATCGCTCGGATGCGAAGCCTGCTGGCGGCGGGAGGACGGCTCTACGTCTTCGGCGAGCGACCCACCGCCGCGCACGCCACCGCGAACCTCACCGCGACCGAACTACTGCTCGAAACCCACGGTTTCGCCACGACCACAACGAGCGCCACCCGTGGTCGGGGCCAGGTGCTGACCTGTGTGACCGGCACGCCGATCGCGTGAGGCGGGGCTGATCACAGCATCGACATGAGCCGGGGGGGGGGGGGGGGGTGGGGCCCCCCCGCCCCCCCCGGGGGGGGGGGGTGGGGGGGGGGGGGGCCCAACCGGGGCGCCAACTCCCCCCCGGGAGGCCGGC
>NZ_JBIAFG010000031.1:0-19770 GCF_042869175.1 Micromonospora sp. NPDC007208
ACCCCGCCGTATCCTCGCCTACAAGAAACCCAAAGAAGTCTTCGCCGAGCTGCTGACCAGCCAGATTGCTTCCACCAGCTGAGCACGGGCACTACTTCCTGGATCGAGCACGATCATGAGGGGGTGCGCGGGGCGCGCGCCTTGCGCGAGTGCGCAGGGTGCGTGTCCCCGGGCGGATGCGCGGGGTGCGCAGACGTGCGCGGACGTGCCGGGTGCACCTGGGGGTTGGTCAGGCGGCGGGGAGGTACTTGGTCAGGTCGTCGAGGATCTTGTTGGCGGCGCCGACGCCGATGCCGGTCATCCAGACCTCGTCGGAGACCGGGTACGCCTTGCCGGCCTTGACCGCGTTGAGGCCCTTCCAGAGCGTCCCGCCGGCGACCTTGGTCTGCTCGGCGGCGGCCTTGTCGCCGTACGCGGTCACGAAGATGACGTCACCGTCGACCTCGTTGATCCGCTCGGGGCTGACCAGGTCGAAGCGCTTGTCCTCCTTGTTGGCGAGCAACTGCCGCTCGGGGCGGCCCAGGCCGGTGTCGCCGATGACGATGCCGGAGAACGAGTCCGGGCCGTACACCCGGATGTTGCCGGGCAGGAAGCGCACGATGGACACCTTGCGCGCGGCGGCGTCGCCGAGCGTCGCGCCGAAGTCCTTGGCCCGCTTCTCGTACGCGGCGAGCAGGTCCTTGGCCTGCTGCTCGCGGCCGAGTGCCTTGCCGTCGAGGAGGAGGTTGTCCTTCCAGGTGATGCCCACCTTGTCGGTGAACACGGTCGGCGCGATGGCGGCCAGCTCGTCGTAGAACTTCTCCTGGCGGAACTTGCTGCCGAGGATGAGGTCCGGCTTCAGCGCGTTGATCGCCTCCAGGTCGGGCTCGGTGAGCACCCCGACCTCCTTGATGCCGGCGAGCTTGTCCGCGCCGAAGTAGGTCGGCCAGCTCTTCGCCTCACCGGCGGTGGCGGCGCCGACGGGCGTGATGCCCAGCGAGAGCGCCGTGTCGATCTTGTCGGTGTCGAGTACGACGACGCGCTTGGGCTCGGCCGGAACCTTGGTGGTGCCCATGGCGTGGGTGATCTCCCGGGTCTCCCCGGTGGTGGTACCGGCGACCGGGTCGCTCTCACCGCAGGCGGTGAGTCCGACGCCGAGGGCGGCGGCCGCGGCGAGAGCGGCGACGAGACGACGCATCAGAGTCCTTTCGAGGGGTGCGAGCCGGCGAGCGGGTTGGCCGCGTCGCCGGTGGCGGGTCGGGCGTCCGGTACGGACGCCGTCGAGGCGGTGGGTTCTCCGGCAGCAGCGGACGCATCGCCCGGGCCACCATCGCCACCTGACGAAGCGACCGGGCCGCCAGACGCGGCAGCGGAAGCGGAAGCCGGAGCCGCAGCGGCAGCGGCAGCGGCAGCGGCAGCGGGAACGGGAACGGCAGCGGGAACGGGAACGGCAGCCGCAGCGGGAACGGCAGCCGGAGCGTTGCCGCCGGTGTACGCGGGCACCACCAGCGGTGCGCCGGTCACCGGGCAGGGCACGACCACACAGGCCAGCCCGAAGACGTCGCGGACCAGGTCGGCGGTGAGGATCTCCCGGGGCGGTCCGGCGGCGACCACGGCGCCGCCGCGCATGGCGACCAAATGGTCGGCGTAGCGGGCGGCCTGGTTCAGGTCGTGCAGCACGGCGACCACCGTGCGGCCCCGCTCGGAGCGCAGTCGGTGCAGGAGGTCCAGCACCTCCACCTGGTGGGCCAGGTCGAGGAAGGTGGTCGGCTCGTCCAGCAACAGGGCGTCGGTGTCCTGGGCGAGGGTCATGGCGATCCACACCCGTTGCCGCTGGCCGCCGGAGAGGCTGTCCACCGGCCGGTCGGCCAGGTCGGTGACGTCGGCGAGGGCCATCGCCTGGTCCACCGCCGCGCCGTCCTCCGTCGACCACTGCCGCCACCACCGCTGGTAGGGCTGTCGGCCGCGTCCGACCAGGTCTGCGACCGTGACGCCCTCGGGCACCAGTGGGCTCTGCGGCAGGACGCCGAGGCGGCGGGCGACCTCCCGGGTGGGCAGGTCGCGGATGGCGGTGCCGTCCAGCAGCACCGTGCCTCGGCGGGGGGTGAGCAACCGGGCCATCGTGCGCAGCAGGGTGGACTTGCCGCACGCGTTGGGTCCGACGATCACGGTGAACGCGTCGGTGGGCAGGTCGAGGTCGAGCCCGTCGAGCACGGTCCGTTCGTCGTAGCCGGCGACCAGGTCGCGGGTGGAGAGCATCACACGACTCCTTGAGGCGTCACGACGACCGCCGCCGGCCGCGCAGCAGCAGGAAGATCAGGTACGGGCCGCCGATCGCGGCGGTCAGCACACCGGCGGGTAGTTGGGTGGGTGCGAACAGCCGCCGGCCGGCCAGGTCGGCCAGCACCAGCAGGAGGGCGCCGAGCAGCGCCGCGCAGACCAGCGGTGGTCGTTCGGCGCGTACCAGTCGTCGGGCCACCTGTGGGGCGACCAGCGCCACGAAGTCGACGGCGCCGACCTGGGCGGTGACCATGGCGGCGACGAGTACGCCGGTGCCGGCGAGGCCGATCCGGCGGGCCACCGGGCGCAGCCCGACGCCCCGGGCGGTGTCGTCGTCCAGGGCGGTGCTGTTCAGCGCCCAGCCGGCCCAGGCCAGCACCGGCAGCAGCACCAGCAGCGTGCCGGCGATCCAGGCGGCCTCGGTCCAGCCCTTGCCGGCCAGGGTGCCGATCAGCCAGATCTGCGCGCGCAGCCCGTCGATCGGGTCGGCGGTGAGCATGACCACCTCGGTGAGCGCCCGGAAGCCGAACGCGACCGCCACCCCGGCGAGCACGAACCGCTGCGCGGCCAGCCCGTGCCGGGCACCGAGGGCGAACAGCAGCACCGCCGCGAGCAGCCCGCCGACAAGCGCGGTGGGCGCCACCAGCACCGCGGCCATTCCGCTGGTCAGGGCCACGGTCGCGGCGAGGCCGGCGCCCTGGGTGATGCCGATGACGTCCGGGCTGGCGAGCGGGTTGCGGGCCACGCTCTGGATCAGCGTGCCGGCCACGCCGAAGGCGGCGCCGGCCACGGCCGCCAGCACGACCCGCGGCAACCGAAGATCAAAAACCACGAGGTCGTACGGGGTGCCGGCACCGGAGAGGGCACGCAGCACGTCGGCCGGGGCGACGTAGGGGGTGCCCAGCGAGAGGCTGAGCACGACGGCCAGCAGGAGCAGCACGGTCAGCACGGCGGCCACCAGCACCGCGCGACGGCGGATCAGCAGGCTCACCGGGCCGATCCGCAGCAGCGACCGCCCGGGCAGCCGAGCACCGTCGGCACCAGGCGAGCCGGCGGCCGCGACGGTCGACAAGCCAGCGGTCGCAGCCAAGCCGGCAGAGTCAGCCGAGCCAGCCGAGCCGGACGAGCCAGGCGAGCCGGCCGAGCTGATCGAGCCGGCCGAGCTAGGCGAGCTAGGCGGGCCAGCCGGGCCTGAGAGGCCGGAAGGGCCGGGCGGGTCAGGGGGGCCCAACGGGCGTCGGGTGGTCGTCACGCGGTCACCACCCGGGCGCGGCGGACCAGCACGGCCAGCAGTGGCGCACCGATCAGCGCGGTGACGATGCCGGCCGGGACCTCGCCGGGCGGGGCGACGAGTCGACCGACGATGTCGGCGGCGAGCAGCAGCGCCGGCCCGAGCAGGGCGGAGACGGCGAGGGTCCAGCGGTGGTCCGCGCCGACCAGGGCGCGCGCCAGGTGCGGCACGGCCAGCCCGACGAACGCGACAGGCCCGGCGGCGGCCACCGCGGCACCGGTCAGCAGCACGGCGGCGAGGCCACCACCGAGGCGGACCAGGCCGATCCGGTGGCCGAGGCCACGGGCCACGTCGTCGCCGAGGGCCAGCGCGTCCAGCCCTCGGGCCACCAGGGCGGCCAGCACCAACCCGGTGAGGACGAAGGGCAGCACCTGCGCGGCGACCGACAGGTCCCGCCCGGCCAGCCCGCCCACCACCCAGAAGCGGTACTCCTCGAAGGTGCGGGCGTCGATGCTGAGCAGCGCGTACACCCCGGAGGCCAGGCTGGCGTCGAGCGCCGCGCCGACCAGCGCGAGGGTGACCGGGCTGGCGCCCTCGCGGGCGCGGGTGGCGATGGCGAAGACCAGCAGCCCGGCGACCATGGCTCCGGCGATGCCGAACCAGACGTACCCGGCGAGCGTGCCGACGCCGAAGACCGAGATGGCGAGCACCACCCCGAACGACGCGCCCGCGCTGATGCCCAGGATGCGCGGCTCGGCGAGGGGGTTGCGGGTGAGCGCCTGGAACAGCACCCCCGCCACGGCGAGCGCGAGCCCGACAGCGAGGCCGAGCGCGGTCCGCGGCATCCGCAGCTCACGGACGATGGTGCTGGCGTCGCCCCCGTCCGGCGCGACGAGCGCGTGCCAGACCTGGTCGACGCCGAGTTGCCGGCTGCCGAGCGCGAAGCTGGCCAGCACGGTGAGCAGCAGCACCAGCGCGGCCCCGACGGTGACGGCCACCCGGCGGCCGGTGCGGGTGCCGGTCCGGTTGCGGGCCGGGGTCGGCCGGGTGGCGAGGGTGGTCACGAGTCTCCTGCACGTTCACGCTTAGGTTCGCCTAACCTTAGCCGAGCTGCGGAAAGGGGCCTAACCGGCGTCTGTCGATACCGTCCCGGGTCCCCCCGGCCCGCCCGACGAGCCACCGTCCCCGGCCGACGAGCCACCGTCCCCGGCCGCCGCGGCACCGCGCGGCAGCACGTTGAGCGGTCGCATCATCTCGTTGTCCTCGTGCTCCAGCAGGTGGCAGTGCCAGGCGTACCGACCCGGCAGGTCGAAGCGCGCCTTGATCCGGGTCACCTCCCACGGGTACGCGAGCACCGTGTCCATCCATCCCCGCTCCCCCGGGCCGGGCTGCGCCCTCCCCGAGTGCCCCCGGCCGAGCAACTCGAACTGGACCTGGTGCAGGTGGACCGGATGCACGAGCCGGGTGAAGTTGCGCACCTCCCAGACCTCGGTGTCGCCGAGGGTCGGCTGCTCGGTCACCGGGTCGCTCCAGCGCAACGGCCGGCCCCGGCCACGCTCGTCGAGGACGCCGAGCAGCATGGTCATCCCGCCCGACCCGCCGGACCTCCGCTCGTTGAGCGACAACCGGCGTACCCGCTGGGCCGAGCCGAGTCGAGGGTGTGACGGCAGCCGAAGCTGCTCCGGTGGCACGCTCGGGTCCGCGCCGGCCGCGTCGGTGACCACGAAGCGGAGCACCTGCCCGGTGGTGTGCGGGTCGGCGGGGTCGAAGTCCACCCCGGGCCGGCCGCCGCCGTACGCCCAGTCGGGTCCCTCGTTGACGAGGTACAGCTCGGTGCCGGCCGGAACGTCGGTGAAGTCGACGATCGCGTCGACCCGCTGGGCGGGACCGAGGGTCACGCGTTCGTGCGGCACGGGCTCGGGCAGGAAACCGCCGTCGCTGCCGATCTGCCAGACCGGCAGCACCGGCCGGGCCGGCCGCGCGGTGGCGTGGGCGACCACACTGAGCAGCAGGAACCGGCTGTTGCAGCCGTTGAGCAGCCGGAACCGGTAGCGCCGACGCTGGACCGTCAACGTGGGCCAGGTGCGGCCGTTGACCACGATGGCGGAGCCGGAGAACCCCGACGTCCAGAGCGGTGGCACATCGCCGTGCGACGAGTGCCCCTCCGGGTAGAGCAGGTCGCCGTCGGCGGTGAAGCTGCGGTCCTGGATCAGCAGCGGAATGTCGTGGTAGCGGGCGCCAGGCGGATCGTCGCGTTCCGGCGCCGGGCCCGGTAGTACGCCGTCGGGCAGGTCGTCCCCGCCGCCGAGCAGATAGAACCCGGCCGGTCCGGCGTAGACGTTCTCCCGGGTGAGCCCCAGCGTGTGGTCGTGGTACCAGAGGGTGCAGGACCGCTGGTCGTTCGCGTACTCGAAGGTGGCCGAGCCGGGCGCCCAGCGCAGGCCGGAACCCTCGGCGAAGCGGGACCGGAACTCGCGGTACGCGCTGCCGGTCACCGCGAAGTCGGGCGGCAGGTCGCGGGTGACCGGCAGGTACCACGCCTCGGAGTGTCCGTCGCTCTCCTGCGTGCTGTGCGCTCCGTGCAGGTGCACCACCTGGGGCACCGGGCCGCGGTACCCCCGGGGGTCGCCGTCCCAGTGACCGTGCCGGTCCCGCCCGGCCGGTCCGCCCGCTGGGTTCGCCCAGTGCAGGGTGGGGTCCACCGGCAGCAGGTGCGGCAGGTGGTCGCCCCGATCGTCGACGAGCTGGTTGACCCAGGTCACCCGTACCGGGCGGCCCACCCGCGCCATGATGGTGGGCGCCGGGTAGCCGAAGCTGCCGGGGTGGGCGGTGGAGCCGTAGCCCCACACGGTGGTGCGCGGCCACGACGGCGGCAGGATCTGCTGGCGAAACTGTCGTACCGCGATCACGTACTCGTCCCGCTCCGGGCCGGTCGCCACCGCCGGCATGGCCGGTGGGATCCGCAGCGGCGTGACGTACTTCGGGATCTCGCCGGCGTCCAGTGGTGCCGCCGCGGCGAGCGCCCGGCCCGACGCCGTGCCGCCGGCCGGTACCAGAATCGCCGCGCCGCCGGCGGCACTGGCCGCGAGCAGTTGTCGTCTGCTGACCATGCCGAACCTCCCAATCGCAGCGAACCCCTTTGAGAATGAGATTCGCAGACGATGACGGGGCGGACAGATGGCAGATGACACCCAGAAGAGGAAGATTCGCGTCATAGGGTGTGGACATGCGATTCGACCAGCACACGGTCGTCCTGCTGAGCCGGCCGTCGGATCCGCCGAAGCTGCCGCTGGACGCGATCGACCGGTTGCGGGACGCGCACCTGGCCCACCAGGCGGGTCTCGTGCAGCAGGGGCTGGTGCTCGCGGCCGGGCCGTTCCTGCACCCCGACGACGAGCAACTGCGAGGCTTCGTGGTGCTCTCCATCGCCCCGGACGAGGCACGCGCGCTCTTCGCCAACGACCCCGCCGTGCGGGCCGGTCAGCTGGTCGCGCGGGTCACGTCGTGGCTGCTCCCAGAGGGCAACCTGCGCTTCGAGAGCGTGCCGGTGCCGCAGTCGATGCTGGAGGCGGCCTCCGGAGACTGACTCGGGGCCCCGGTCAGCCGGCCGGGCCCTTGCCGGCCTCCGCCGGCAACTCCCCGAGCGGGACCACCCGCGGGGCGTCCATCGGGCCGACGATCACCCGCAGTTCCGGGAAGAAGTCCCGCAGTACCTGCTGGCACCGGTCACAGGGCGCGACGACCTCACGGCCGCGGTCGGCGACCGTGACGATCGTCTCCAGCGCGGTGACGCCCTGCGTCGCGGCCGTGCCGATCACGACCAGCTCGGCGCAGGCCCCTCCGGTGGCGTGCTGGACGTTCACGCCGGTGAACACCCGCCCGTCCGCGGTCCGGGCCGCCGACGCGACCGTGTGGTGCTGGCTGCGGCAGCGCAGCTTGGAGACCGCCACGGCGGCCTGCACCAACGCGCGGTCGGTGTCGCGCATCTCCATCCCGGCTCCCCCAGCGCTCGACGTCGGCCGCCAACTCTAGGGCCCTGCTCGTGGCCGTCCGGGGACGGGAGGTGGCCTTCGGGGAGCCGGCCGCTCGGTAACCCAGGGGCGGTGCGCCGCCGGGCTGCCTATCCTTGGGCACGACATGCAGAATCCAACCGCCTCCGTCGCGTCCGACCCCGTTCGCGAGCTGCACCGCCGCCTCACACCTCTGATGTTCCGCGACCAGCGCCGGCTCCAGCGGCGGCTGGACGGTGCCCGCAAGCTGCGCGACCCGCAGCGTCGGGAGGCGGCGCTGGCCGAGATCACCGCCGACCTGGTCCGGGCCGAGCAGCGGCTCGCCGCCCGCCAGGCGGCGGTCCCCGTGATCACGTACCCGGTGGGGCTGCCGGTCAGTGAGCGCAAGGACGACATCGCCGCCGCCATCCGCGATCACCAGGTGGTGATCGTGGCGGGCGAGACCGGCTCCGGCAAGACCACCCAGATCCCCAAGATCTGTCTGGAGTTGGGGCGCGGGGTGCACGGCCTGATCGGGCACACCCAGCCCCGGCGGTTGGCCGCCCGGACGGTGGCCGACCGGATCGCCGACGAGTTGGGCACCGAGTTGGGTGACGTGGTCGGCTACAAGGTGCGCTTCACCGACCAGGTCAGCGAGCGCAGCCTGGTGAAGCTGATGACCGACGGCATCCTGCTGGCCGAGTTGCAGACCGACCGGATGCTGCGCCAGTACGACACGTTGATCATCGACGAGGCGCACGAGCGCAGCCTCAACATCGACTTCATCCTCGGGTACCTGCGGGAGCTGCTGCCCCGCCGACCCGACCTCAAGGTGATCATCACCTCGGCGACCATCGAGACCGACCGGTTCGCCCGGCACTTCGCCGGCCCAGCCACCGCCGACGAGCCGGAGGGCGTGCCCGCGCCGGTGGTCGAGGTGTCCGGGCGTACCTACCCGGTGGAGGTGCGCTACCGGCCCCTCGTCGAGCTCGCCGAGGGCGAGGAGGACGGCGACGGCGACGAGGAGAACGTCCGCGACCAGATCCAGGCGATCGGCGACGCCGTCGAGGAGCTGGCCGCCGAGGGCCCCGGCGACATCCTGGTCTTCCTCAGCGGTGAGCGGGAGATCCGGGACACCGCCGACGCGCTGGGCAAGCTGGTGCAGAAGAAGCGCTCGCTGCTCGGCACCGAGATCCTGCCCTTGTACGCGCGGCTGTCCAGCGCCGAGCAGCACCGGGTCTTCGCCGCGCACTCGTCGCGCCGGGTGGTGCTCGCCACAAACGTCGCGGAGACCTCGCTGACCGTGCCCGGCATCAAGTACGTGGTGGATCCGGGCACCGCCCGCATCTCCCGCTACTCCAGCCGGCTGAAGGTGCAGCGGCTGCCGATCGAGCCGGTCTCCCAGGCCTCGGCCAACCAGCGCAAGGGCCGCTGCGGTCGTACCTCGGACGGCATCTGCATCCGCCTCTACGACGAGCAGGACTTCCTCTCCCGGCCCGAGTTCACCGACCCGGAGATCCTGCGGACCAACCTGGCGTCGGTCATCCTCCAGATGACCGCGATCGGGCTCGGCGACCTCGCCGCGTTCCCGTTCATCGACCCACCGGACAAGCGCAACATCGCCGACGGCGTCAACCTGCTGCACGAGCTGGGCGCGTTGGACCCGACCGAGGCCGACCCGGCGAAGCGGCTCACCGCGCTCGGCCGGCGGCTGGCCCAGTTGCCTGTCGACCCGCGGCTGGCCCGGATGGTGGTCGAGGGCGAACGCAACGGCTGCGCCACCGAGGTGCTGGTGATCGCCGCCGCGCTCTCCATCCAGGACCCGCGGGAGCGGCCGGCGGAGAAGCAGGCCCAGGCGGACCAGGCGCACGCCAGGTTCGCCGACAAGGAGTCGGACTTCGTCGCGTTCCTCAACCTTTGGCGTTACCTGCGCGAGCAGCAGCGGGAGCTGTCCTCCAGCGCGTTCCGCCGGATGTGCAAGGCGGAGTACCTGAACTACCTGCGGATCCGCGAGTGGCAGGACATCGTCAGCCAACTGCGGCAGGTGCTGCGTACCCCGCAGGAGGGCGACCGGCGTGGTGGGCGCCCGGCGCGCGACACCTCGGACGACGCGGACGCCGGCCGGGGCCGCCGGGGTGGCGCGGACCTGCCGGAGGAGATCGACACCCCGAAGGTGCACCAGTCGCTGCTACCCGGCCTGCTGTCGCACATCGGCCTGAAGGACGCCCAGAAACACGAGTACCTGGGGGCGCGGGGCGCGAAGTTCGCGCTCTTCCCCGGGTCGGCGTTGTTCAAGAAGCCGCCGCGCTGGGTGATGGCGGCCGAGCTGGTGGAGACCTCCCGGCTGTGGGGTCGCATCGCCGGCCGGGTCGAGCCGGAGTGGGTCGAGCCGCTCGCGCAGCACCTGGTCAAGCGCAGCTACAGCGAACCGCACTGGGAGAAGAAGCAGGCCGCGGTGATGGCCTACGAGAAGGTCACCCTGTACGGCGTCCCGCTGGTCAGCTCCCGCAAAGTCAACTTCGGGCGGATCGACCCGACGCTGAGCCGGGAGCTGTTCATCCGGCACGCCCTGGTCGAGGGCGACTGGCAGACCCACCACCAGTTCTGGACGGACAACAAGCGGCTGCTCGCCGAGATCGAGGAGCTGGAGAGCCGGGCCCGACGCCGGGACATCCTGGTCGACGACGAGACCATCTTCGGCTTCTACGACCAGCGGATCCCGGCCGACGTGTCCTCCGGGCGGCACTTCGACAGCTGGTGGAAGAAGGCCCGCCGCGAGCAACCCGACCTGCTCACCTTCACCCGCGACCTGCTGATCAACGACGGCCGGCCGGGGGTGGACGAGGACGACTACCCGGACGAGTGGCAGGCCGACGGGGTGAGCCTGCCGCTGACCTACCGGTTCGAGCCGGGCACGCCGGACGACGGCGTCACCGTGGACATCCCGCTGCCGCTGCTGAACCAGGTGCCGGCGGAGAGCTTCGACTGGCAGGTGCCGGGGCTGCGCGAGGAGACCGTGATCGCGCTGATCCGCTCGCTGCCCAAGGCGATCCGCCGCAACTTCGTCCCGGTGCCGGACTACGCCCGGGCCGCGCTGGCGGCGATCACCCCCGGCGAGGAGTCGCTGCTGGACGCGCTCACCCGCCAGCTGCGCCGGATGACCGGGGTGACCGTGCCCCGCGACGCCTGGGAACCGGCCAAGCTGCCGGCGCACCTGCGGGTGACCTTCCGGGTCCTCGGCGACGACGAGAAGCCGGTCGCCGAGGGCAAGGACCTGCCGGCCCTGCAACGCCAACTCCGCCAGGAGGTACGCCAGGTGGTGGCGGCCGCCGCGCCCGAGGTGGCCCGTACCGGGCTGCGGGAGTGGAGCGTCGGCACCCTGCCCCGGACCATCGAGCAGGTCCGCGCCGGTTACGCGGTCACCGCGTACCCGGCGCTCGTCGACGAGGGCGCCACGGTCGGCGTGAAGGTGTTCGACTCCCCCGCCGAGGCGGAGGCGGCGCACTGGGCCGGCACCCGCCGGCTGCTGCGGCTCACCGTGCCGTCCCCGGCGCGGTTCCTGCAGGGGCGGCTGGACAACGAGGCGAAGCTGGCGTTGAGCCGCAACCCGCACGGCGGCGTGCAGGAGCTGATCGAGGACGCGGCGGGCGCGGCCATCGACCGGCTGATCGGTGTGGCCGGCGGGCCGGCGTGGGACGCCGACGGTTTCGCGGCCCTGCGCGAGAAGGTCCGTGCCGACCTCGTCGACACCGTCGTCGAGGTGATGGACCGGGTCCGCAAGGTCCTGGCCGCCGCGTACGCCGTCGAACAGCGGCTCGGCGCGACCCGCAACCTCGCCGTGGTGGCGGCGCTGGCCGACATCCGCAGCCAGCTCGCCGGGTTGGTGCACGCCGGTTTCATCACCGAGACCGGGTACGCGCGGCTGCCCGACCTGCTGCGCTACCTCACCGCCATCGAGCGTCGACTGGACCGGCTGGGCGGCAACCCGCAGCGGGACCGTCAGCAGCAGGACCGGATCGCGGTGGTGCAGAAGGAGTACGCCGACCTGCTCGCCAACCTGCCGCCGGCCCGCCGCCAGGAGACGGCCGTCCGGCAGATCCGCTGGATGATCGAGGAGCTGCGGGTGAACGTCTTCGCCCAGGCGTTGGGCACCCCGTACCCCGTCTCCGAGCAGCGGATCTACCGGGCGATGGACGACGCCGAGGGTCGCTGAGGGCCGCTGAGCCGGCGGCCGGGCCCCCGCCTCTTCGTGGCGGCGGCCCCCGTCGGGTCAGGTCAGTGGTTCGACGCCGGGGGGCAGCTCGCCGAGGTCGATCGCCGACTGGATGTAGGCGAGCAGAATGCGTCGAAGCTCCCGACCGGCGTGGGTGGGTACGACGTCGCGGCGGCGGGCCACCGCGATGGTCCGCCGCACCCCCGGCGGGGCGAGGGGGGTGATCCGCACGCCCGGCCGGCGAGCCAGCACGATGCCCGGCACGAGCGCGATGCCGAGCCCCGCCTCGACGAAGCTGAGCACCGCGTCCATCTCGCCGCCGTCCACCGCGAAGGTCGGTTCGAAGCCCGCCTCCCGACACGCCTGGATGGTCGCGTCGCGCAGGTCGTACCCCTCCCGGAACATCACCATCGGCTGGTCCCGCAGGTCGGTGATGCGCAGCTCCCCGGTCGTCGACGCGGTCGCCACCTCCCCCACCGAGGCCACCACGAGGCTCTCCCGCAGGATCGGGTCGACCCGCAGCCCCGGGTCGGCCCCCTGCGCCGGCATGATGATCAGGGCCAGGTCGAGGTCGCCGCGGAGCAGGTCACGCACCAGGTCCTGGGAGCCGCCCTCCTCGACGCGTAGGTCGATGGTGGGGTGCGCGTCGCGGAACCGGCGCAGCACCGGCGGGGCGAGCGAGGTGGCCAGACTGGGGGTGGCCCCGAGCCGGACCCGGCCCCGGCGCAGCCCGACCAACTCCTGGACCTCCCTCGTCGCGGTCTCCACGTCGGCGAGGATCCGGGTGGCCAACGGCAGCAGCACCTCACCTGCCGCGGTGAGCGCGATGTTGCCCCTTACCCGCTCGAACAACGGGGCCCCGAGGTCGGCCTCCAGAGCGTGAATTTGCTTACTGAGCGAGGGCTGCGTGATGCCCACGATGTCGGCGGCTTGGGTGAAATGTCGTACTTCGGCCACCGCGACGAAGTACCGGAGCTGATGGAGCTGCATCTAAATAGCCTACGGCTATCAACACTGCGAGTTTGATGCATTGGACGACTGATCGAAGTGCTCCTAGCGTCGGTCCTGTGGTAATCACGAAAACTCGGTCGCCCATCCGCTCGAACGTCGGCCTCAAGGCCGTCATGGCGGTGACGGGCATCCTGCTGGCGCTGTTCCTCATCGCCCACATGCTCGGGAACCTGAAGGTGTTCACGGGGGAGACCTCGTTCGACCACTACGCGCACTGGCTGCGCGACATCGGCAAGCCACTGCTGCCCGGCGTCTGGTTCCTGTGGATCCTGCGCACCGTGCTGGTGGTGGCGGTGGTCGCGCACATCGTGGCCGCCACCGTGCTGGCCAGGCGCGCCCGCGCCGCCCGCCCGGTCAAGTACGCCCACCGCAAGAAGGTCAACGGCAGCTACGCGGCCCGCACGATGCGCTGGGGTGGAGTGATCATCCTGCTCTTCGTGATCTACCACCTGCTGGACCTGACCACCGGCACGCTGAACCCGGTCGGCGACGCCAGCAAGCCGTACGGCAACGTCGTCGCCGACTTCGCGCCGGAACGCTGGTACGTCACGCTCTTCTACACGCTGGCCATCCTCGCGGTGGGCTTCCACCTGCGCCACGGCGCGTTCAGCGCGTTCCGCAGCCTCGGCCAGCAGACGCCTCGCGGCGAGCGCAGGGCGCGTACCGCGGCCCTGGTCTTCGCCGTGCTGCTCTGCGCCGGGTACCTGGTGGTCCCGTTCGCCGTACTCACCGGATTGGTGTCCTGACATGGAACTCTTCACCGAGGGCGACCCGATCGCCGACACCAAGGCTCCCGCCGGCCCGGTCGACAAGCGTTGGGAGACCCGGCGCTTCGAGGCCAAGCTGGTCAACCCCGCCAACCGCCGCAAGATGACGGTGATCGTGGTCGGCACCGGCCTGGCCGGCGGCTCGGCCGCGGCGACCCTGGCCGAGCAGGGCTACCACGTCAAGTCCTACTGCTACCAGGACAGCCCGCGCCGGGCGCACTCCATCGCGGCGCAGGGCGGCATCAACGCGGCCAAGAACTACCGCAACGACGGCGACTCCGTGCACCGGCTCTTCTACGACACCGTCAAGGGCGGCGACTTCCGCTCCCGGGAGTCGAACGTGCACCGGCTCGCCGAGGTGTCGGTCAACATCATCGACCAGTGCGTCGCCCAGGGGGTGCCGTTCGCCCGCGAGTACGGCGGCCTGCTGGACACCCGCTCCTTCGGTGGCGCCCAGGTGCAGCGCACCTTCTACGCCCGGGGCCAGACGGGCCAGCAACTGTTGCTCGGCGCGTACCAGGCGCTGGAGCGGCAGATCGGCCTGGGCAACGTGGAGATGAACGCCCGGCACGAGATGCTGGAACTGGTCCTGGTGGACGGCAAGGCCCGGGGCATCGTCGTCCGGGACCTGGTCACCGGCGAGATCAGCACCGAGATGGCGGACGCCGTGGTGCTCGCCTCCGGCGGCTACGGCAACGTCTTCTACCTCTCCACCAACGCCAAGGGCTGCAACGTCACCGCCACCTGGCGCGCGCACCGCAAGGGCGCGTACTTCGCCAACCCGTGCTACACGCAGATCCACCCGACCTGCATCCCGGTCTCCGGCGACCACCAGTCGAAGCTGACCCTGATGAGCGAGTCGCTGCGCAACGACGGCCGGGTCTGGGTGCCGAAGACCAAGGGTGACGACCGCAGCCCGAAGGACATTCCCGAGGACGAGCGGGACTACTACCTGGAGCGGATCTACCCCTCCTTCGGCAACCTGGTCCCCCGCGACATCGCCTCCCGCGCCGCGAAGAACGTGTGCGACGAGGGCCGGGGCGTCGGGCCGACCAAGCTCGGCGTCTACCTCGACTTCGCCGACGCGATCGGCCGGCTGGGCCGCAAGGCCATCGAGGCCAAGTACGGCAACCTCTTCGAGATGTACGAGCGGATCACCGGCGAGGACCCGTACGAGGTGCCGATGCGGATCTACCCCGCCGTGCACTACACGATGGGCGGCCTGTGGGTCGACTACGACCTCCAGTCGAACATCCCCGGCCTGTTCGTGATCGGCGAGGCGAACTTCTCCGACCACGGTGCGAACCGGCTCGGCGCCTCGGCGCTGATGCAGGGCCTCGCCGACGGCTACTTCGTGCTGCCCACCACCATCGCCAACTACCTGGCCTCCGGTCCGCTGGAGAAGGTCGACGCCAGCCACCCGGCGGCGGTCGAGGCGCGCACCGACGTCGAGGACCGCGTCCAGCGGCTGCTCGCTGTCGACGGCGACCGGACCGTGGACTCGTTCCACCGGGAACTGGGCCAGATCATGTGGGAGCACTGCGGCATGGAGCGCAGCGAGGCCGGGCTGCGCAAGGCGATCGACGAGATCCGCGCCCTGCGCGAGCAGTTCTGGCAGCGGGTCAAGGTGTCCGGCACCGGCGAGGAACTCAACCAGTCGTTGGAGAAGGCCGGCCGGGTGGCCGACTTCTTCGAGCTGGCCGAGCTGATGTGCATCGACGCCCTGCACCGCGAGGAGTCCTGCGGCGGCCACTTCCGGGCCGAGCACCAGACCCCCGACGGTGAGGCGCAGCGCGACGACGACCGGTTCGCGTACGTGGCGGCCTGGGAGTTCACCGCCGACGGCGAGCCCTCGGTGCTGCACAAGGAAGACCTGAAGTTCGAATACGTCCACCCCACGCAGCGGAGCTACAAGTGAACCTGACCCTGCGCATCTGGCGCCAGAAGGGCCCTGAGGACAAGGGTCGGATGGTGACCTACCCGGTCGACGACGTGTCCCCGGACATGTCGTTCCTGGAGATGCTCGACGTCCTCAACGAGCGGCTGATCCTCGCGGGCGAGGACCCGGTGGCGTTCGACCACGACTGCCGCGAGGGCATCTGCGGCATGTGCGGCCTGATGATCAACGGTGACGCGCACGGACCGCAGCGCGGCACCACCGCCTGCCAACTGCACATGCGGCAGTTCAAGGACGGCGAGACGATCGACATCGAGCCGTGGCGGGCCAGCGCCTTCCCGGTCGTCAAGGACCTGGTCGTCAACCGGAGCGCCTTCGACAAGATCATCGCGGCTGGCGGCTACGTCACCGCGCCGACCGGCAGCGCGCCCGAGGCCCACTCCACCCCGGTGGCCAAGGCCAACGCCGACGCCGCCTTCGAGTCGGCGGCCTGCATCGGCTGCGGCGCCTGCGTGGCAGCCTGCCCGAACGGCTCCGGCATGCTCTTCACCGCCGCCAAGCTCACCCAGCTCTCGCTCCTGCCGCAGGGCCAGCCGGAGCGCTACACCCGGGTGATCGGCATGGTCGACGCGCACGACGAGGCCGGCTTCGGCGGCTGCACCAACGCCGGCGAATGCACCCCGGCCTGCCCGAAGGGCATCCCGCTGAACACCATCGGCCGGCTCAACCGCGACTACCTCGCGGCCACCGCCAAGGGAGCCAACAACACCCCCGGTTCCTGAGGTTCACCGCACGACGCCAGACCGCCGTATCCCGCGCTTTTCCAGGGGTACGGCGGTTTGGCGTTTGGCGGGCGTGGCCCACTCGGGTTTCCGGAAGTCGGTCTGTCGCCGAGCCTCGAATACCGCGACTTCAGGGAACGCGAGTGGATCAACCCAACCACCGACAAGCCTGAGACGTCCATCGAGCGCGGCCGGTTCAAGTGCCCGAGCCCGGGTAGCAGTCTTCTCAGACGGCAGGAAGAAGGGATGAGGGACATGAAGGCGCTCACCTGGCAGGGCAAGCGGGACGTACGGGTCGAGGAGGTCCCGGACCCTGAGATCAAGGAGCCGACCGATGCGATCGTGAAGATCACTTCGACCGCGATCTGTGGTTCCGACCTGCACCTGTACGAGGTGCTCGGGCCGTACCTGAAGCCGGGTGACGTCCTGGGCCACGAGCCGATGGGCATCGTCGAGGAGGTCGGGTCGGAGGTGAGCGGGCTCAAGCCGGGCGATCGGGTGGTGGTGCCGTTCAACATCGCCTGCGGCAGTTGCTGGATGTGCGAGCGCCAGCTCTACGCGCAGTGCGAGACGACCCAGGTCACCGGCGAGGGCAAGGGCGCGGCCCTGTTCGGCTACACCTCGCTCTACGGTTCCGTGCCGGGCGGGCAGGCCGAGTACCTGCGCGTCCCGCAGGCGCACTTCGGGCCGATCAAGATCCCGCAGACCGGCGCGGACGAGCGCTACCTCTACCTGTCCGACATTCTGCCCACCGCCTGGCAGGCGGTGAAGTACGCGGACACCCCGCCGGGCGGCACCCTTGCCGTCTTCGGGTTGGGCCCGGTCGGGCAGTTCTGCGCGCGGATCGGCCGTCATCTCGGCGCGGGCCGGGTGATCGGGCTGGACCTGGTGCCGGAGCGGCTGGAGTTGGCCCGCCGGCACGGCATCGAGGTGCTCGACGTCAGTGAGCTGTCCGACGTGCCGGGCGCGCTGATCGACCTGGTCGACGGCCGCGGCCCGGACGCGGTGATCGACGCGGTGGGGATGGAGGCGCACGGTTCGCCGGCGGGGAAGCTGGCCCAGACCGCCGCCGGGCTGTTGCCGGACAAGCTGGCCCAGACGATGACCGACCGGGTGGGTGTGGACCGGCTGTCGGTCCTGCACGCCGCGCTCAAGGCGGTCCGCCGTGGCGGCACCGTCTCGCTCTCCGGGGTGTACGGCGGCGAGGCGGACCCGATGCCGCTGATGGAGATGTTCGACAGGGGCATCCAGTTGCGGATGGGGCAGTGTCACGTGCGCCGGTGGACCGACGAGATCCTGCCGCTGCTCGCCGGCGACGACGACCCGCTGGGTGTGGAGGACCTGCGTACCCACCGGGTGCCGCTGGCCCGGGCGCCGCAGGCGTACGAGATGTTCCAGAAGAAGGAGGACGGCTGCATCAAGGTCGTGCTAGAACCGTGAGCCGGGTGGTCGTGATCGTTGGCGCGAGCAGCGGGATCGGCCGGGCGACGGCCCGGGCGTTCGCCGAGCGCGGCGACCGCCTGGTCCTCGCCGCTCGCGCCACCACGACCCTGGCCGAGGTACGCGCGGAGTGCGCCGACGTCGACGTGCTGACCGTACCGACCGACGTGACCGTGCCGGGCGCGCTGGACGCTCTCGCGGACGCGGCCGTCGACCGCTTCGGCCGCGTCGACGTGTGGGTGCACACGGCGGCGGTGATGGCCTACGGCCGCTTCGACGAGCTGCCGGAACGGGTCTTCGACCAGGTGGTGCGGACCGACCTGCTCGGTGCGGCCGGCTCGGTGCGGGTGGCGCTGCGGCACTTCCGGGCCGCCGGGGCCGGCACTGTGGTCCTCACCGGTTCGGTGCTGGCGCGCATCACCGCGCCGTACATGAGCGCCTACGTGGCGAGCAAGTGGGGGTTGCAGGGTCTGGTCCGGACGGTGCAGCAGGAGTTGCGGGACAGCCCGGAGATCCGGCTGTGTCTCGTCAACCCGGGCAGCGTGGACACTCCGGTGTACCAGCAGGCGGCCAACTACCTGGGTCGGGTCGGGCGACCTCCGCCGCCGATCGCCGGCCCGCAGCGGGTGGCTCGCGCCATCGTGCACTGCGTGGACCGGCCCCGCCGGGAGGTTTCCGTGGGCCGGCTCAACGTGGTGCTGCGGGCCGGCTTCACCGTGCTGCCAGCGGTCTACGACGTACTCGTCGGGCCGTTGATGCGGGCGGCGGGCCTGAGTGGTCGGTCAGTCGCCGCACACGACGGTTCGGTCTTCGCCCCGAACCCGGCCGGCGAGTCGGTACGCGGCGGCCACCTGCCCGACCTGCGGAAACTCGTGGCCGGGTCGGCCGGTGCGGTCGGCGCCGCTCTGCGTCGACGGTTCGGCTGAGCTGTTCGGGACTGTTCGGAACACTTCGGGGGGACATTGTGGATCGATCAACTCGCCTAGGGTGGTGGGCCAGTAAGCGCTCTGGCGCACCACGATGGGGGAGACGATCGATCATGCGACTGAACCGCAGAACGGCACTCGGGTTGGGCACGGTGGTCACCGCCGGCACGGTGCTGGGCGCCGCCTCCTCGGCGAGCGCCGCCGAGAGCACCGAGGCCGTCCCGACCACGCCCGCCCGGGCCGCGCGCCGGGTCGCCGAGGTCTTCGCCAAGCACAGTGCTGAGGCCGGCGGCAACTGGCAGGCGTACGTCAGCGTCGCCGACCCGGCCGGTACGCCGGTGGTCGCGGTGGAGGCTGACGCGGACCGGCGGATCGAGGCGTACAGCGTCAACAAGATCGCCGTCGCCACGGCGGTGCTCGACAAGGTCGACCGAGGGCTACTCACCCTGGACCAGCAGGTCGAGGTGAGCGCGGCGATCGTCGTACCGGGCGGGGACGGCATCTTCAGCCTGGACGGCGCGTACCCGAGCCTGGTGACCCTCGGGCACGTACTGGCCAACCTGCTGACCGTCTCGGACGACACGGCGGTGCGGCTGTGCGGGCTGGTCGCCCCGGCCGCCGAGATCAACTCCATCCTGGTCGCCAAGGGCTTCCCGAACACCCAGGTCCAGCCGGTGGCCAACCCGAACCGGTTCTTCCTCGGCACCAGCACCCCCCGGGAGACGCACGACCTGCTGCGCGCCCTGGTCGCTGGCACGCTGCTCTCCCCCGCCTCGACGACGTACCTGTTGGGCATCCTGCGCTCCCCGGTGGCGTTCACCGACGGCATCCGGCGCACCATGTCCTCCGACGAGCGGGCCCGGATCGCCACCAAGGCCGGCTGGTACGCCGACGCCCGGCACGAGGCCGGTGTGATCTTCGACCGTTCCGGCGCGGCGGTGCTCACCTACGCGCTCTTCGCCGACGGGCAGGCCAACCCGGAGGACTTCGGCGCGACCCACCCGGCGGTGCAGGCCCGGGCCGCCATGGGCCCCAGGTTCCTGGCCGCGGTGGACCGGATCGCGGGCGTGGGCAGGACGTTCCGGATCACCGCCCGACGCCCCAGCAACGGCGGCTAGGGCACACCGTCAGCCCCTCCCGGGGGGGGGGGCGGGGGCGGCGGCCCCCCCCGCGGGGGGGCCCCCCCGGGCCCGGGGGGGGCGGGGGGCCCCCGGGGGGGGGGGGCCCGGGGGGGGGGGGGGCCGGGGAGGGGGGG
>NZ_JBIAFG010000032.1:0-12241 GCF_042869175.1 Micromonospora sp. NPDC007208
GGCCCAACCCGGGGGGGGGTGGCCCCCGGGCCCCGGGGCGCAAACGCGGCGGGGCCCCATACGGACACCGAGGGCCGCCCCCCCCCCCCGGCCCCGCCTGTTTGGGGGGGGGGGGGGGCCCGGGCCCCCCCCCCCGCTTCGTCCCGAGGCTCGCGTCACGGGCAGGATGTCCGCGCGCAGACGTCGACGACCTTGCCGGTGAGCAGGAAGACCGCCTTCTGTTTCTGGGCCCCGGCCTGAGCGCGGGGGAACTCGTGCGGGTCGTCGCCGAACTCCGGACCGGCCGGGGCGAGGTTGGTCGGCGGTGGCGCGTAGGCCGCGCCGCTGTTCCAGATCACGATCGCCGAGCCGGTGTACGGGTAGCGGCGGATCGGTGCGATGCCCCAGTACGGCCGCACGTCCAGTGACCAGCCGTCGGCGAGCACACGCATCTCCTTCGACGCGGGACGGCGGATCGATGGGTGGTGTTCTTCCTACGCTCGTGAAAAAAACTCAGCAAGCGTCGATGTGTCCGCCCACACGCGCTCGTGGGCGGTGCCGCAGCAGCACACCGCCCGCGATGCCCGCGACAATCGGGAAGGCGGCCACCACCAGCAGTTGAGCACTCGCCGGCAGGTCGGTGGCGAGGCCCAGGAGGCCGACGCCGATCGCCGAGGCGGCCACCTTCAGTCCGGCGCCGATGGTGAAGACCTGCGTACGGATCGCCTCGGCGGCCAGGTGACTCCGGGCCAGGAACAGCGCCGCCGCGAACGGTCCGGTGAAGAGCCCGGACAGCGCGAACAGTGCGGCGGCCAGCGGCAAGGAGTGCACCGCGGCGGCCAACGCGAGGGGTACACCGACCGCGACCATGGCCCAGACCGCCACGCCGGGCGCGCGGGACGCCGGCAACGGACGCCATGCCCAGAGCAGTGATCCCACGAACGCGCCACCGGCGGTCGCACTGAGGAGCAACCCGGCTCGGCTGGGTTGGTGCGCAGCCGCAGTGAGGGTGGTGGCGACGACAGCCAGGCCGCCGAGGCCCAGTTGGCCGACGCTGGTGGCGAGTGTGATCGTTCGCAGGGCCGGGTTCCGCACGATCGCGCGGGCACCCTGGAACAGGTCGACCGCTCGGGTCTGCTCCGCTGCGGTGGCGGAGGCGGGCAGGCGCAGGGATGCGACGCCGAGCGCCCCGAACCCGCCGGCGACCGCGAGCGCGAGGGTGGCGGTGCTCGGGCTGGCGGACGCCGCCACCAGCCCCACCGTCGCCGGCCCGACCACGCCGGCAACGTTGTAGGACAACGAGTCCAGCGCGAAGGCACGAGCCTCGTGCCCGGGGCCGGCCAGTACGGCCAACTGGCTGGTCAGCCCGCCGGTCACCGCGGGCCCGCAGCACCCCGCTATCGCGAGGACGAGATAGGTCTGCCACAGCGGCGCGTGACCGAGCAGGGCGACCGGGGCTGCGAGGGCGCCGGCGAAGACGGTGATCGCGGTGGCGAGCACGGCTGTTGGCCGTCGCGACCGGTCGACCAGCCCGCCGACCAGGGGTGCGGCCACGACGTGTGGGAGGAGCAGGGTCGCAACAAGCGTCCCGCCGACGGCGGCGCTGCCCGTCCGGTCCAGGGCGAAGATCACCAGCGCGACGCGGGCGCCTTCGTCAGCGGTACGGGCCAGCAGTGCCGCGACCAGGTAGTGGGTCAGCCGAGCGCCGTCGGGGCGAGTACCGGGGCCCAGATCCGTCACCTGTTCGACCGGTGATGACATCGCTTCACTCTTGCACCGCGTCGCGTCACCGGTCAATATGGTGACGTGAGGTTCGAGTTCATCGCCGATCGGCCGGTACTGGACTTCCTTCCCACCCTCGCCGAGCGCGGCCACGCTGACGTCGAGCAGCTGACGGCGCCGACAGATTTCGCGGACTGGGCCGTCCAGGCCGGCATCGTCGAGCGCGCGCCTGATGTGGACGACGCCGGCCTGCGGCACGTCAAGGCGCTCCGAGAGGCGATGTTCCGCCTGGTCCGAGCCCTGATCGACGGCACCGAGGCGGCCACGGCAGACCGCGAGCTGGTCAACGGGGCCGCGGCGGGGCCGCTACCTACGCTGCGCCTCGACGTCGACGGGGTGCACCGCAACGGCGACCTGGACGCCGTCCTGACGGTCCTCGCCCGCGACTGCCTGGAGTTGCACGCCAGCGACGACCGTCTGGCCCTCCGCTGGTGCGCCGACGAGCACTGCACCCGAGCGTTCGTCGACCGGTCGCGAGGCGCACGGCGGCGCTGGTGCGGCATGCGCGGCTGTGGAGACCGCGCCAAGGCCGCCGCGTACCGCCAGCGGCGGCGAACAGCGATCCCGTGAGGTCGACAGACTCGCGGCCGGTCACCGGCTGCCAGAGCACACTCTGACTGCCGACCACCGGCCGCGACAACTCACGGAAAGGTCAGGCGGTGATCACCGGCCAGGCGTAGGCGAGCAGGGCGCAGGCGGCACCCAGAAGCGCGAGCGAGACACCCCTCGTGGGCAGCGGCAGAGCAGCGAGCACGATCAGGATGACGGCGACAACGTAGAGAAATGCCTGGACCGACATGGTGCTCTCCTCGATCAGGGGTAACGAGCGGCTGACTTCAACCGCCGGGATGCCCTCGGGCGTGATCTCGGAAACCTCCTTCCGATCACGGTTCGGCCCACAGTGGTCGGGCGGCTCGCCCGGCACGGTGCCTACGTCTGAAGGAGAAGAAGCGCTTCGGCGCCCACCGGTCGAAAGCCCGCCGCCTGGAAGGCGCGCACACTGCGCGCGTTGCCGGCGGCCTGCTGGGCCCAGACCGGCTGGCCGTCCGGCACCAGATGTCGGGCCGCCGTCGCCAGCGCCCGCCCCAGGCCCCGGTGGCGACGCTCGTCGTCGACCTCGATCGCCGCCTCCCAACGGCCGGCCACCCCTCGGCCGAGAACGACCACCCCGCCCTCGGCGGCCCAGACGTGGACGTCGTCGCGGCGCCGACGCGCCCTGACCTCGCGGGGATGATCGGCGTCGGCAAGCTCGCTCAGCTGCAACGGGGCTGGCCCGGCAAGGCTGCTCGCGACGGTCAGCAGGTCGATCGTGTCCATGGAGCGCCGGGTGCGGTCGAGCAACGCACCCAGGAAACGCGGATTCATCGTGGCCGCCAGGGAGTCGCAGTCGAGGGTGGCCAGCGTACGACGTACCCACTGGGGGTCCTCGTCGGTGAACACCACCGAGTGCCCGGTGAAGGCGATGACTCCGGCGTCCCGGCGACTCGGCTGCGGTACCACAGTGGTCCCGCCGTCCGGTGGCGGGAAGTCCCCGTGCGCCGCCGCGTCCAGGATCTCGGCCAACGTGCGGTCCATGGTCGCCCTCTCCTCGGTCCCGGACCGCGCGGCCGTCGAGAACGGACGTGGCGGTGCGCTTCGCGCCACCGCCACCACGCGGCCAAACAGTGTCCCGACATCCTCCCGCGTGAGGTGAGCAGCCGTGGGGCCGCCGCGTCGTGAAGGAGGCCACTGACGAGCAAGGGTGTGACCCGACATCCGGGTCACACCCTCGACACATGCACTGATCTGGCCGGGCACCGCTGACGGTCCCCGTCCGCGACCTCGAAGGGTCAGCAGCCGATCCGGCTGGACCCGACCGCGACGTCGTCGTACCAGAGGGTGTCGGCTCCCCCGCCGTAGCTCTCCCAACCCAGCTTCAGGTCGGTGAGCTGCGGCCGCCAGGTGCGGTTGTACCACTGGCCGTCGATGTCGTGCGTCGGTGCGCCGTCCGCGGTCAGCCCGGGGATGGCGGTCCCGTCCACCCAGGTACGCAGCTGACCGGCCGCGCCGTCCACCATGAATTCCACGCAGGTCCACCGGTTGGTGGGCAGCGGCAGGCTCTGCGCCACCCCGGCCGGGCTCTGCTCGGGCAGGGTCGCGTCGTCGGAGGCGCGGTTCCACTGCAACGCGCCGTTCTGGCCACCCAACCGCAGGTCCTTGTTGCCGTCCGCCGCGTCGGTCATCGCCATCATCGTGGTGTGCTCGGTGGGCTGGGCGGTGGTGTGCCGGACCCACACCCGCCCGTACCGGACGTTACCCACGCTGCCGAGGTTCTTCGTGGACCTGACGAAGACGTGGTTGCAGTACCCGGCGGCGCCGTTGATCCGAACCGACCGGCTGCCGCCGTGCGTGGTCGCCGTGTCGATGGTGGCGGTACCAGCACCGGAACAGTCCGGGCTCACCACGGCCCAGTCACCGGACGGCGTCGAACCGGTCTGGCCCTCGAAGCCGTCGCAGAGCACCGCGCCGGCACACCCGGTCGGCGGCTCGGTGGTCGGCGGCGGGGTGGTCGGCGGAGGCGTCGTGGGCGGTGGGGTGGTGGGCGGAGGCGTCGTCGGCGGCGGGGTGGTCGGCGGTGGCGTGGCGCCGTTGCACGGTACGCCGTTCAGGCTGAACCCGGTCGGCGCGCCACCACTGGAGCCGTACGTGCCCTGCAACCCGAACTCGGTGGAGCCACCGGCAGGGATGCCGCCGTTGTACGACGCGTTGCGGGCGGTCACCGTCGAGCCGGACTGGCTGACCGTGGCGTTCCAGCCGCTGGTGACCCGCTCGTCCCCGGCGTATGTCCAGGTGACGGTCCAACTGGAGACGGCCGCGTCCCCCGGGGAGACCTTGACGGTGGCGGTGAACCCGCCGGGCCACTGGTTGGGCGTGTAGTCGACCCGGCAGCCCTGGGCGGCTGCGGCCGGGCCGGTGAGCACTGCCGCTCCGGTGGTGGTCGCGGCGGCGGCCAGCGCGGCGGCGACCACCAGGGTCGCGGCGGGGCGGGCACGGAAAATCGTCATGAAGGGTCCTTCTGCCATCGAGCTGAGCGGAGGCGGCACGGCGGCGCGTCCTGGACGGACGCGGCGCGACAACGTGCCCTGGATGCGGCGCGGCGGTGCGCCACAGCGACCGGTCGTGCGTACGACCGAAGTGCCCGGCTCGGGGTGGACCTGTCAGTCGCCGACGGCCCGGTCACCCGGACCCCGGCGGCGCCCACCCTCAATCTATTGACGATCGCCTATCGAATCAAGCGTCAGCGCCCCTGACTCCCGGGTGACAGGGAAAGAATGTTCCGGGCCCGTGTCGATCCGCGGTCCACCCGTTCGACGTGGGGATGCTGGGGCCGGGAGATGGCCCCGTCGGATGAGGAGAACGCGATGTCGAAGTACTTGTTGATCATGCGGGGCACCGATGAGACGAACGCGGCCATGATGGCCAACCTCGACGAGATGATGGCCACGACCCGCCAGTTCATCGAGGACATGATGAAGGCCGACGTTCTCGTCGCGGCCGAAGGGCTGGACGACCCGCGCCAGGGCGTCGTGGTCGACTTCGGTGGCGAGGCACCGGTGGTCACGGACGGTCCGTACGGCGAGACCAGGGAGTTGTTCGGGGGCTACTTCCTGCTCGATGTTGCCACCAAACAGGAGGCGGTCGAGTGGGCCAAGCGGGTCCCGGCGGTTCGCGGGTCCAAGATCGAGGTCCGACGGGTGGCCGAGGCCGACGAGGTCCCGCAGGGCGGCGAGAGCAACGGCCACGTCTGATGGGTACGCCCGATGTCGAGGCCGTCTGGCGGATCGAGTCGGCGCGGATCGTGGCCGCGCTGACCCGGTTCACCGGTGACTTCGGGCTGGCCGAGGACGCCGCCCAGGAGGCGGTGGCCGAGGCGCTGGTGTCGTGGCCGCGTGCCTCACCGACCAATCCGGCCGGGTGGCTGATGGCCACGGCCCGGCGGCGGGCGATCGACGCGATCCGCCGCCGGGCCGCCCTGCAGGACCGATACGCCCTGTTGGCGGCCGATCCGGCGCTCGACCAGGAGATCGACCCCGACCGGATCGACGACGACGTGCTGGCGCTGATGTTCGTCAGCTGCCACCCGGTGCTCTCCCGCGAGACACGGGTGGCGCTGACCCTGCGGGTGGTCGGCGGCCTGTCCAGCGAGGAGATCGCCCGCGCGTTCCTGGTGCCCGTCCCGACCGTGCAGGCCCGCATCACCCGGGGCAAGAAGACGATCGCGGCGGCCGGGGTGCCGTTCGAGCTGCCGCCGGCCGGCGAGCGCCGGGAGCGGCTGGGCGGTGTGCTCAGCGTCCTCTACGTGATCTTCACCGAGGGGTCCACGGCCACGTCCGGCGACCGGTTGTTGCGCCCCGACGTCGCGTACGAGGCGATCCGGCTGGCCGGCACCCTGGCCGCGCTCCAGCCTGACGAGTCAGAGGTGCACGGCCTGCTCGCCCTGTGCGAGCTGACGGCGGCACGCTTCCCGGCCCGGACCGACCCGGACGGCACCCCGATCCTCCTCGCCGACCAGGACCGCCGGTTGTGGGACTTCGCCGCGATCCACCGTGGGGTGGTGGCGCTGACCAGGGCATCGCAGCGCGGCCTCGGCCCCTACGGTCTACAGGCCGCGATCGCGGCCACGCACGCGTCGGCGTCCTCGGTCGAGGAGACCGACTGGGCCCGGATCGTCATGCTCTACGAGGTGCTCGGCCGGGTGGCACCCTCGCCGGTGGTCGAGCTCAACCGGGCCGTCGCCGTCGCCATGGCCTCGGGTCCGACGCCAGCCCTGGCCATCGTGGACGAGCTGATCGCCTCGAACCGGCTCCCCGGTTCGCACCTCGTGCCAACCGTACGCGGCGAGCTGCTGACCCGCCTCGGCCGACTTTCGGAGGCGCGCGCCGAACTGGAGCTGGCGGCCCGGCTCTGCGCCAATCAGCGCGAACGCTCGGTGCTGCTCGGCAAGGCCGCCGCGCTCAGCTGACTGTTCCAGCACGCCGGCCAGGAACGCTGTTCCGCGCCATGTACCGCAACTTCCTCGCCGAATGCGCCCCCATTGTCGACGACGCCGATATCCGCGTCGGTCACCAGATGTACGTGGACCGGCGTGCAACCCCCGGGCGGGAGGGCCGCGTCGTACGGCCGTGACAGTCAGCGCAGAGAACAGACCGGTGCTGGTCGCCGGAGAGGACAGACCCCGGTGAGGCGGGCCGACGAGACCGACTTCCACGACTTCGTCGCGGGCCGGATGGATCGCTGGCGACGCAGCGCGTTCCTGCTCTGCCAGGACTGGCACACCGCCGACGACGTCGTGTCGGTGACCGTGGCGAAGCTCTACCGGAACTGGCGCACGGCAGGTCAGGCGGACAACCGTGACGCGTACGCCCAGCGGGTCCTGACCCGCGCCTGGCTCGATGAGCGGCGCCGCCCCTGGAAGCGGCGGGAACAGGCGAGCGCGACGCTGCCGGACATGGTCGCGGCGGCCCCGGAGACGGTCACCGACCGCGAGGGACTCGCCGCGTTGCTGCGTTCCCTCGGCCCCAAACAGCGGGCGGTGCTCGTTCTCCGCTACTACCTGGATTGCTCGGTGGAGGAGACCGCGCAGATCCTCGGCATCTCCACCGGCACCGTCAAGAGTCAGTCGGCACGCGGGTTGGCGAACCTGCGTGCCGTCGTCACCGGTCAGTCCTGAGGAAAGGGCAGCAGATGGGTCACCAGTTGTTCGACGAGTTGATCGGGACGCCACCGCCACCCCAGGTGGACGTGGCGGGCATCGTCCGGCGCGAGCGGCGGGCGAGCCGCGCCCGGCTGGTCGGCGGCCCGCTGGCCGCTGTCCTGGCGCTGGCGGTCGGCGTCGGAGTCGGTGTCGCCGTACACGATCAGGAGCCCGGCCGGCCGCTGGTCGCGCCCTCCCCCACGGCCGCGGACACCGGGTTCCGCCTGGTCTTCGACACCGACGAGAGCGCCGAGGCCAGCGCGAAGCGCCTCGGCGTTGAGTTCGATGCCGCGCTGCGCGCGGTGGCGCCCGGGTCGACGTGGTTCTGGGTCCCCGACCACGTGGGCGAGGCCCGCCAGCCGGACGGGCGACCGCCGGTGTTCACCCACAACGGCCGGGACGACATGGTCGGCGGCGGATCGGGCGTGTCGTATCGGGGTCGGAAGGGTCCGCTGGGAGTGTCGATCTCCCCCGACGTTCTCGATCCGGCGCCGACCCGCCAGCCGGTCGACCCCTCGGCGCCCGACGGGCCCGCCGGATTCCACTGGCCGTGCGAGCTGCCAGAGGGTGCGGGAGACGACCGCTACGACCGTGTCTGTGCGCAGGGGACGACCCCCGGCGGCCTCCGGATGAAGACCGAGACGCTGACCGGAAAGCGGACCGCGAGCGTGCAGCACATCGTGTCGATTCAACTGCCCGGCAACCGGGCGCTCAGCGCGAGCGTCAGCAACATGGTGGGGGTCGACGAGCGGGCAGTTGCCGCGCAGCCGGAGCCTCCGCTCTCCGCCGAGCAGCTCGGGGCCGTCGCCGTACGGGTCGCCGAGCGGATCAGGGCCTGACGGCCGGAATAATCAGGAGGTCTCGATTGCCTGAGCTGGAGGTCCGCATGCGCGTCATCCGCATCCTGCCCAACCTTCCGGTCGCTGATGTCAGCGCCGCGAAGGGCTTCTACACCGACTTTCTCGGTCTGAGCACCGAGGCGTTCAACCTGGGCTGGGTGGCCCGCTACACCTCGGCCGACCCCGACGTGGCCGTACAGCTCGTCTCCGGGGACGCGACCGCACCCGAGGACTCGATCGTCAGCGCGCAGGTGGACGACGTGGACGAGGCTTATGCCGAGGCACAACGGCTGGGCTACGAGATCGTGCACCCGCTGACCACCGAGCCGTGGGGGGTGCGACGGTTCTTCGTCCGCGCCCCGGACGGCAACGTCATCAACGTGGCGGCGCACCGCTCCTGAAGCGATCCTGACGATCCCGAGGGATTGACCCTCACAGACGTCCGATGTTAACTGCACATCAACGATGTGGATCGATGGTCATCCGATCGCCGTCAACCCGGCACGGTGGCACCGCTCCGCGTCGTTCTCGACATCGCCCTCGTTTCGGCGGACGTGGGCACACCGGGGCACCTTCCCGGGGTGCGAGACCTGCATCCGCACGACGATCCAGAGGAGATCGTGTCGATGAAGATGACGCCGCCGCTACGAATCGCGCTCGCTGTCCTGCTCGCCGGTGGCGTCGTCGCCATCGGACCGGCCGGGCCGGCGACCGCCGCACCCACCGACGCCGCGTTCGGGACCAGCACCGGGACGATGAACGTCAACCGGGCCGCCTACCTGTCGAAGCACGACATCGTCTACAACCGCCCGAACACCAACCCGCTGCACGGGCTCACGGTCGGTAACGGCCGTACCGGCGCCATGGTGTGGAACAACAACGGCCTGACCGCCCAGGTCTCCGGTGTCGACCTTTCGCAGCAGTCGACCTACGCCGCCGGGCTGGTGAACCTGTACAGCAACCCGCAGCTCGACACCGGCTACACCACCTTCCAGCAACGTCTCTCGCTCTACGACGGGACGCTGACCACGAAGTACGACAACAACCGCACCGTCACCGTGTTGGGCGCGCCCAACTCCGAGGTGATGGGCATCCACGTCGAGGACACCCGACCCGGGGTGAGCAGCGTCGGGCTCGACCTGAGCCTCTGGGACATGAACACCGTCCAGAACATCGCGGACGTCCCCGATCTCAACACCTGGCGTACCGTCTCGACCTTCGCCGACGCCAGCGGCGTCGGGTTGAGCCGGGGGCAGACCGACGCGAACAACTTCGGGTACACCCTCGCGGCCACCGTCGAGGGGGCGTCGTACTCCTCCCAGGTGGTCAACGGCACCCGGGTCCGGCTGACGATCACCCCCACGTCGAGCTACACCGTGTGGTTCACCGCGGCCAGTCGGATCAACTCGCCGGGCCTGAACTCGGTGACCCAGGCGAAGAACCAGCTGGCGGCGGCCAAGAGCGTCGGCTACGCGACCACGCTGAACAACTACCGCAACTGGTGGCACGACTTCTGGGCCAAGTCGTTCGTCCAGTACTCCAACGCGGGCGGCGACGCCGACTACCTGGAGAACGTCTACTACCTGGCGACCTACATGATCGCGGCGGGCGGCTACGGCAACTACCCGCTGCACTTCATCAACGGGGTCTTCCGGGCGACCCAGGACAACTCGAAGTGGAGCAACGGGTACTGGTACTGGAATCAACGGGACGTCTACAACTCGTTCCTGGCCAGCAACCACGTCGACCTGATGGCCGGGTTCAACCGGCTCTACAGTCGCAACCTCTCCGCGTTGAAGTCGTACACCACCACCCGGTACGGCAGCGACGGGCTCTGGGTGCCCGAGACGATGGGCTGGGACGGCAACGCCCGGGGCACGATCAACAGCGACTACGTCAACGACACCTACTCGACCGGCACCGAGGCCGCCTACAACATGTACCTGCAGTACCGGTACAGCAACGACGAGACGTACCTGCGCAACACCGCCTACCCGTACATGCGGGAGGCGGTGAAGTTCTACGAGGACATGCTGGACTACGACAGCGCCACCGGCCGCTGGTACATGGCCAACTCGAACGCCCACGAGACGTACTGGGACGTCCGCAACGCCATCACCGACCTGGCGGCGGTGCGGCTGCTGTTCCCGCTCACGATCCAGGTGAGCCAGCAGCTCGGCCTCGACGCCGGTTTGCGGGCCAACTGGCAGAGCATCGTCAGCAACCTGGCCCCGTACCAGGTGCAGAACGGGGCGTACCTGCCGCACGACCCACCGATCTCGCAGACCCGCAACAACGAGAACGTGGCGCTGGAGTTGGTCTGGCCCTACGACCAGACCGGCATCGGCTACCCCGACCAGCAGACCGCGATCACCACCTGGAACGTGCGGCCCCACCCGTACGGCAACGTGTGGTCCAACGACCACGTGCACGCCGCCCGCCTCGGCCTCGGCGACCAGGCGTTCCAGGGCATGCGGACGATGCTGCAGAAGTACCAGAACTACCCGAACGGGATGACCAACAACACCAACGGCGTCTTCGAGTACCTCGGCGTCCACCTGGCGGCGATGAACGAGTCGTTGCTCCAGTCGTACAACGACAAGATCCGGGTCTTCCCGGCCGCGCCGACGGACTCCACCTTCGTCGGGAAGTTCACGCTGCTCGCCAAGGACGGCTTCCTGGTCAGCTCGGAGCGGGAGGCCGGCGAGACCAAGTACGTGGGGCTGCGCAGCCAGTACGGCAAGACGGCCCGGGTGGTGAACCCGTGGGGCGGCCAGGAGATCCGCGTCCGTCGTACCTCGGACAACGCCGTGCTGACCACCACCTCGGCCGCCGAGGTCAGCTTCGCCACCGCGGCGAACACGGTGTACGTGGTGGAGCGCACCGCCAAGCCGCTGTCGACGTACGCGACCACGACGTTGACCGGCACCGCCAACCAGGCCGAGAAGAGCCTGTCCGGCACCGCCTCGACCCTGGGCCTCGGCGGCGCCGGCGGTGGTGGGCTGGTCAACGACACGATGCTGACCTACGACGCCAACTGGCACCACACCACCGCCCGGGGGTACGGCGACTACAACGACGACACCCACCACAGCACCACCGTCGGCTCGGCGGCCAGCTACACCTTCACCGGGACCGGGGTGGAGTACCTGTCCGAGCGGTTCAGCGACATGGGCAACGTCGACGTCTACCTGGACAACGTGTTCCAGGCCAACGTCAACCTGAACGTCGCCGGCGCCCGCCAGGCCCAGCAGGTCGTGTTCCGTAAGACCGGGCTGGCCAACGGCTCCCACACGATCCGCATCGTCAACAAGACCACCTCGGTGGGCATGGTCGACGCGTTGCGGATCCTCACCGGCGGCACGCCGACGACCGGGGCGGTCGCGCTGCGGGCCCAGGCGAACGGCCGGTACGTCAGCGCCACCAGCGCGGGCGCGGGCAACCTCGTCGCCTCCGCCACCAGCGTCGGCAGCTCGGAGCAGTTCGACCAGATCGACCTCGGCGGTGGCACGATCGCCCTGCGGGCCCGGGTCAACAACCAGATCGTCTGCGCCGAGAACGCCGGCGCCAACCCGCTGATCGCCAACCGGGCGTCCGCCGGGTCGTGGGAGTCCTTCGCCCTGGTCCGCAACGCGGACGGCTCGGTCAGCCTGCGGGCGACGGTGAACAACAGGTACGTGGTCGCGGAGAACGGCGGGGCCGAGGCGCTGATCGCGAACCGGGACTCGGTCGGCCCCTGGGAGAAGTTCGACCTGATCGCCCTCTGACGCCGCAGCCGGGGGGGCCGGGCGGGCCCCCCCGCCCGCCCGGGGGGCCCCCCCCGGGCCCCCCCCCCCCCACCCGGAAGACCAGCGCCGGCCCGCCCACCCCACCCCCCCCCCCCCCCGCGGCCCCCGCCCCACCCACC
>NZ_JBIAFG010000033.1:0-5255 GCF_042869175.1 Micromonospora sp. NPDC007208
GCGGTTCGGATAGCCCCGGTTGGGGTTCCACTGTGGTGGGGCTTCTGGTCGGTGTGTGGTTGTTCTTTGAGAACTCAACAGGGTGCTTGTAAAGCCAGTGCCAATTATGATTTATACCCCGGACTGGTCAGTTTTTGCTGGCTGGTTGGGATTCCTTTGGCAACATTTGTTTGTTGTCAGGATGCTGTTCAACTAATTTTTTGTTGGAGAGTTTGATCCTGGCTCAGGACGAACGCTGGCGGCGTGCTTAACACATGCAAGTCGAGCGGAAAGGCCCTTCGGGGTACTCGAGCGGCGAACGGGTGAGTAACACGTGAGCAACCTGCCCCAAGCTTTGGGATAACCCTCGGAAACGGGGGCTAATACCGAATAGGACTTTTGGCCGCATGGCTGGGAGTGGAAAGTTTTTCGGCTTGGGATGGGCTCGCGGCCTATCAGCTTGTTGGTGGGGTGATGGCCTACCAAGGCGACGACGGGTAGCCGGCCTGAGAGGGCGACCGGCCACACTGGGACTGAGACACGGCCCAGACTCCTACGGGAGGCAGCAGTGGGGAATATTGCACAATGGGCGGAAGCCTGATGCAGCGACGCCGCGTGAGGGATGACGGCCTTCGGGTTGTAAACCTCTTTCAGCAGGGACGAAGCGAGAGTGACGGTACCTGCAGAAGAAGCACCGGCCAACTACGTGCCAGCAGCCGCGGTAAGACGTAGGGTGCGAGCGTTGTCCGGATTTATTGGGCGTAAAGAGCTCGTAGGCGGCTTGTCGCGTCGACCGTGAAAACTTGGGGCTCAACCCCAAGCCTGCGGTCGATACGGGCAGGCTAGAGTTCGGTAGGGGAGACTGGAATTCCTGGTGTAGCGGTGAAATGCGCAGATATCAGGAGGAACACCGGTGGCGAAGGCGGGTCTCTGGGCCGATACTGACGCTGAGGAGCGAAAGCGTGGGGAGCGAACAGGATTAGATACCCTGGTAGTCCACGCTGTAAACGTTGGGCGCTAGGTGTGGGGGGCCTCTCCGGTTCCCTGTGCCGCAGCTAACGCATTAAGCGCCCCGCCTGGGGAGTACGGCCGCAAGGCTAAAACTCAAAGGAATTGACGGGGGCCCGCACAAGCGGCGGAGCATGCGGATTAATTCGATGCAACGCGAAGAACCTTACCTGGGTTTGACATGGCCGCAAAACTCACAGAGATGTGAGGTCCTTCGGGGGCGGTCACAGGTGGTGCATGGCTGTCGTCAGCTCGTGTCGTGAGATGTTGGGTTAAGTCCCGCAACGAGCGCAACCCTCGTTCGATGTTGCCAGCGCGTTATGGCGGGGACTCATCGAAGACTGCCGGGGTCAACTCGGAGGAAGGTGGGGATGACGTCAAGTCATCATGCCCCTTATGTCCAGGGCTTCACGCATGCTACAATGGCCGGTACAATGGGCTGCGATACCGTGAGGTGGAGCGAATCCCAAAAAGCCGGTCTCAGTTCGGATCGGGGTCTGCAACTCGACCCCGTGAAGTCGGAGTCGCTAGTAATCGCAGATCAGCAACGCTGCGGTGAATACGTTCCCGGGCCTTGTACACACCGCCCGTCACGTCACGAAAGTCGGCAACACCCGAAGCCGGTGGCCCAACCCTTGTGGAGGGAGCCGTCGAAGGTGGGGCTGGCGATTGGGACGAAGTCGTAACAAGGTAGCCGTACCGGAAGGTGCGGCTGGATCACCTCCTTTCTAAGGAGCACCTTCCGACGAAAGTCGGTAAGGAGCCCGCACCGCCCGACTGTGGTGGTGGGGTGCTCAGATGGCGGAGACACTGGCAAGTTTTGCCCTGGCAACGGCCGGCGGCGCCTAGTACAGCCACCTTCGGGTGGTGGGAACGGATGCTTCTGGTGCGGCTGGGGGGAAATGTAGGCACCCTGTTGGGTCCTGAAGGAACAACCATTGTGTTGTTGTTTCAGAGACTTGTCTGGCCTCCTGTGTGGGGGCTGGAAGTCTGCCAGGCATGGCCTGGCCTCACATACCGCCAACTGTTGTTGGGTTTGGTGTGGGGCGGATCGGGTTGTGGGTTGGTCGTTTGTTGAGAATTGCACAGTGGACGCGAGCATCTTTGTGGTCAAGTTGTCAAGGGCGAACGGTGAATGCCTTGGCACCAGGAGCCGATGAAGGACGTGGGAGGCCGCGATAGGCCTGGGGGAGCTGTCAACCAAGCTGTGATCCCAGGGTGTCCGAATGGGGAAACCTGGCACCAGTCATGTGGTGTCACCCACACCTGAACACATAGGGTGTGTGGAGGGAACGCGGGGAAGTGAAACATCTCAGTACCCGTAGGAAGAGAAAACAATTTAGTGATTCCGTGAGTAGTGGCGAGCGAAAGCGGATCGAGGCTAAACCGGCTGCGTGTGATACCTGTCAGGGGTTGCGTGGTCGGGGTTGTGGGACCCCGCTGAGTGTACTGACATGCACTCGAGGAGTTACAAAGTCAGTGGCTAGTCGAACAGTCTGGAATGGCTGACCGTAGACGGTGAGAGTCCGGTAGGTGAAAGTTGCTGACCTTCTGTGGGTGTTCCCGAGTAGCGGCGGACCCCTGAAATCTGCCGTGAATCTGCCAGGACCACCTGGTAAGCCTAAATACTTCCTGGTGACCGATAGCGGACAAGTACCGTGAGGGAATGGTGAAAAGTACCCCGGGAGGGGAGTGAAATAGTACCTGAAACCGTTCGCCTACAATCCGTCGGAGCCTTGCGGGGTGACGGCGTGCCTTTTGAAGAATGAGCCTGCGAGTTAGTGGCATGTGGCGAGGTTAACCCGTGTGGGGGAGCCGTAGCGAAAGCGAGTCTGAATAGGGCGATTCAGTCGCGTGTCCTAGACCCGAAGCGGAGTGATCTAGCCATGGGCAGGCTGAAGCGCGGGTAAGACCGCGTGGAGGGCCGAACCCACCAATGTTGAAAAATTGGGGGATGACCTGTGGTTAGGGGTGAAAGGCCAATCAAACTCCGTGATAGCTGGTTCTCCCCGAAATGCATTTAGGTGCAGCGTCGCGTGTTTCTTGCCGGAGGTAGAGCACTGGATGGTCTAGGGGGCCCACAAGCTTACCGAAATCAGCCAAACTCCGAATGCCGGTAAGTGAGAGCGCGGCAGTGAGACTGCGGGGGATAAGCTTCGTAGTCGAGAGGGAAACAGCCCAGATCACCAGCTAAGGCCCCTAAGCGTGTGCTAAGTGGAAAAGGATGTGGGGTCGCATAGACAACCAGGAGGTTGGCTTAGAAGCAGCCACCCTTTAAAGAGTGCGTAATAGCTCACTGGTCAAGTGGTTCCGCGCCGACAATGTAGCGGGGCTCAAGCACACCGCCGAAGCTGTGGCATTCACATTTTATCCTCGCTTGGACTTGATTCCTTGTGCAGGTGTGTGGATGGGTAGGGGAGCGTCGTGCCGCGAGTGAAGCAGCGGGGTGACCCAGTTGTGGACGCGGCACGAGTGAGAATGCAGGCATGAGTAGCGAAAGAAGGGTGAGAAACCCTTCCGCCGGATGACCAAGGGTTCCAGGGCCAGGCTAATCCGCCCTGGGTGAGTCGGGACCTAAGGCGAGGCCGAGAGGCGTAGTCGATGGACAACGGGTTGATATTCCCGTACCCGCGAAAGAGCGTCCCTGATGAACCTCGTTGTGCTAACCACCCGAACTTGGTGAGGTCTTCGGACTGAGTTGAGGGAGCGTGGGAACCTGATGGGTAGTAGTCAAGCGATGGGGTGACGCAGGAAGGTAGCTGAGCCCGGCCGGTGGTTGTGCCGGGGTAAGCGTGTAGGCCGTGTTGTAGGCAAATCCGCAACACATATAGGCTGAGACGTGATGCCGAGCCGATTCAGGTGAAGTCAGTGATCCTATGCTGCCGAGAAAAGCCTCTAGCGAGTTCTTAGCGGCCCGTACCCCAAACCGACACAGGTGGTCAGGTAGAGAATACCGAGGCGATCGGGCGAACTGTGGTTAAGGAACTCGGCAAATTGCCCCCGTAACTTAGGGAGAAGGGGGGCCGGAGACGTGAAGCCCCGCGCGGGTGGAGCGTTGTATGGCCGCAGAGAGCAGGGGGAAGCGACTGTTTACTAAAAACACAGGTCCATGCGAAGAAGTAATTCGATGTATATGGACTGACGCCTGCCCGGTGCTGGAACGTTAAGGGGACCTGTTAGCTCTTCGGGGCGAAGCGGAGAACTTAAGCGCCAGTAAACGGCGGTGGTAACTATAACCATCCTAAGGTAGCGAAATTCCTTGTCGGGTAAGTTCCGACCTGCACGAATGGCGTAACGACTTCCCCACTGTCTCAACCACAGGCCCGGCGAAATTGCAGTACGAGTAAAGATGCTCGTTACGCGCGGCAGGACGGAAAGACCCCGGGACCTTTACTATAGCTTGACATTGGTACTCGAATTAGCTTGTGTAGGATAGGTGGGAGCCGGTGAAGTCCATACGCCAGTATGGGTGGAGGCAATCTTGAAATACCACTCTGGTTGATTTGGGTATCTAACTTCGGACCGTTATCCGGTTCAGGGACAGTGTCTGGTGGGTAGTTTAACTGGGGCGGTTGCCTCCTAAAAGGTAACGGAGGCGCCCAAAGGTTCCCTCAGCCTGGTTGGCAATCAGGTGTTGAGTGCAAGTACACAAGGGAGCTTGACTGTGAGACTGACAGGTCGAGCAGGGACGAAAGTCGGGACTAGTGATCCGGCACTTGCGAGTGGAAGCGGTGTCGCTCAACGGATAAAAGGTACCCCGGGGATAACAGGCTGATCTTCCCCAAGAGTCCATATCGACGGGATGGTTTGGCACCTCGATGTCGGCTCGTCGCATCCTGGGGCTGTAGCAGGTCCCAAGGGTTGGGCTGTTCGCCCATTAAAGCGGTACGCGAGCTGGGTTTAGAACGTCGTGAGACAGTTCGGTCCCTATCCGCCGTGCGCGTAGGATACTTGAGAAGGGCTGTCCCTAGTACGAGAGGACCGGGACGGACGAACCTCTGGTGTGCCAGTTGTCCTGCCAAGGGCACGGCTGGTTAGCTACGTTCGGAAGGGATAACCGCTGAAAGCATCTAAGCGGGAAGCCTGCTTCAAGATGAGGTATCCCACCCACCTTGGTGGGGTAAGGCCCCCAGCTAGACGACTGGGTTGATAGGCCGGAAATGTAAGCCCGGTAACGGGTTCAGTTGACCGGTACTAATAGGCCGAGGACTTGACTACTAAGCTGCTACGCGTCCACTGTGCAACTCTGAACAAGCGAACACCCGTGA
>NZ_JBIAFG010000034.1:0-4796 GCF_042869175.1 Micromonospora sp. NPDC007208
CCCAACGCTTTCCAGCGCCAGGCACTTTTACTACGTTACCCGCTCGTTTCCGCCGTGTCAAACCGATATTTCGCGGTTCGTCGTGCTTCACCCGAGAGCTCGGATAGTCTTACTTGTTCGAGTCCACGATGACGCACGTCGTCGCCGACGTTCGTTTCTGTCGTGGGAAGCCGCAGACCGGCCGATCACCGCGTCGCGGCTCTCCGCCCGGCTCCTGCCGGCTTCAGAACTCTACCCGGTCGGCTCCGCGTTCGCAACCCCGTTTCCGGAGTGTTCCGCACCGCCCGATCCTCAGTCTCGCTCGGCGTTCCCGCCACGAGCCTGGCGCCCGTTCTCGGCCGGTTTGTCCGGCCTCCCCCGTGCAGAGAGAAAGTTACGCGGACGGCCGGGAGAAGGCAAATCAGGGTTCATCACTGGTTCGGACGACGAGCACGCGACGGTCCCCGGCGCAGCCGAGGACGCGGGCCGCCTCGACGTGCCAGAGTGTCAGTCATGGATGAGTCCGGGCACGGCGCCAGGGTGTTCGCCGAGGAGGCGCTGCTCGGCCTCATCGGGCCGTTCTGGCAGGTGGTGATCGGTGCGGTCGTGCTGGTCGTACTCGTGCTCTCGGTGGGACGTCTGGCCCGAAGGGGCAGGTCCCGGATGACCACCGCGCTGCTGGTCACCGCAGCGGCCATCGCCGGGTTTGCGGTGATCGGCGTCCTGCTGGAGGGCTGAGGCTCAGAGCCGGCGGTTGGCCAGGCTGGGCAGCTCGGCGCGGATCGCGTCGAGTCGGTCGAGTTCCAGGTCGACGACGGAAACCCCGGGGCCGTCCGGCACCTGGCCGACGACCGTCCCCCACGGGTCGACCACCATGCTGCGGCCGAAACAGGTGCGACCCGGCTCGTGGTCGCCGATCTGGCCGGCCGCCGCCACGAAACACTGGTTCTCGATCGCCCTGGCCCGCAGCAGGACCTCCCAGTGGTCCCGCCCGGTGTGCATCATGAACGCGGCCGGAACCACCAGCAGTTGCGCGCCCCCATCGGACGCGAGCAGCCGGTACAGCTCCGGGAAGCGCAGGTCGTAGCAGATCGACAGGCCGACCCGCAGCCCCTCGACGTCGACCACCACCGGTTGGGCGCCGGGCGCCACACTCGCCGACTCCCGGTAGGAGACCCGACCGGGGATCTCCACGTCGTACAGGTGGATCTTGCGATAGCTCGCGGCCAGGCTGCCGGCACGGTCGAAGACCAGCGAGGTGTTCCAGGTGTGGTCCGGGTCGGGGCCGGCCTCGTGGAACGAGCCGGCCACCAGCCAGATCCCGAGCCGTCGGGCGACCCCGGCGAAGAAGCTGCCCACCTCCCCGTCGACCGGCTCCGGTTCGGGCAGCCCGGCGGCGGGACCCAGGTAGTCGACGTACTCCGGGAGGACGGCCAGGTCCGCGCCGCTGGCGGCGGCGCGCTCCAGTAGGGCCTCCGCGGCCGCCAGGTTGGCCTTACGGTCGTCCCGGGCGTTCAACTGGCAGACGGCGACACGCATGAGCAAAGGGTACGGCTGGAGGGCGCTGACGGACAGCGTCACGGTCTCGGCCGGCGCGGGTGATCACGGGCGAGCGGCGCCGAACACGATCACGCCGGCCGCTCAGGATCGAACGGCCGGCGTGACGCGGGAAGGATCAGGCGGACTTCTCTTCGCGGTCGCGCCGAGCCCGACGCCCGGTGAACTCACGCGGCACGATCGTGGGGTTGACGTTCTCCAGGACGACCTCACGGGTGATCAGCACGCGGGCGGCGTCGGGGTTGCTCGGCACCTCGTACATCGCGGAGAGCAGAACCTCCTCGATGATGGCCCGCAGACCACGGGCACCGGTGCCCCGCAGCATCGCCTGATCGGCGATGGCCTCCAGCGCCGGCTCGTCGAACTCGAGCTCGACACCGTCCAGCTCGAACAGGCGCTGGTACTGCCGGACGAGGGCGTTGCGCGGCTCGGTGAGGATGCGCACGAGGGCGCTGCGGTCCAGGCTGCGCACGTTGGTGATCACCGGCAGCCGGCCGACGAACTCGGGGATCAGCCCGAACTTGAGCATGTCTTCCGGCATGACCTGGCTGAAGATGTCGTCGGTCGACCGCTCGGACACCGACCGGAGCCGGGCACCGAAGCCGGTGCCGCCCTGCCCGGTGCGGGACTCGATGATCTGGTCGAGGCCGGCGAACGCGCCACCACAGATGAACAGCACGTTCGTGGTGTCGATCTGGATGAACTCCTGGTGTGGGTGCTTACGGCCGCCCTGTGGCGGCACGTTGGCCACCGTGCCCTCGAGCATCTTGAGCAGGGCCTGCTGCACGCCCTCACCGGAGACGTCCCGCGTGATCGACGGATTTTCCGACTTGCGGGCGATCTTGTCGACCTCGTCGATGTAGATGATGCCGGTCTCGGCGCGCTTGATGTCGTAGTCGGCGGCCTGGATCAGCTTGAGGAGGATGTTCTCCACGTCCTCGCCGACGTAGCCCGCCTCGGTCAGCGCGGTGGCGTCGGCGATGGCGAACGGGACGTTCAACATCCGGGCGAGGGTCTGGGCCAGGTGGGTCTTGCCGCACCCGGTCGGGCCGAGCAGCAGGATGTTGGACTTGGCCAGCTCGACGGCGTCACTGCCGGAGCCCGGCGCACCAGCCGCCTCGGCCTGGATCCGCTTGTAGTGGTTGTAGACCGCGACGGCGAGTGCCTTCTTGGCCTGATCCTGACCCACGACGTAGGTGTCGAGGAACTGGCAGATCTCCATCGGCTTGGGAAGCTCTTCCCACTTCACCTCGCCGGACTCGGCCAGCTCCTCTTCGATGATCTCGTTGCAGAGATCGATGCACTCGTCGCAGATGTAGACCCCTGGGCCCGCGATGAGCTTCTTGACCTGCTTCTGCGACTTGCCGCAGAAGGAGCATTTCAGTAGGTCGCCGCCGTCACCGATCCGTGCCACCTACGTTCTCCCTGCACTCATCGGCCGGAGACCCGGCCCTGACCTGCGGACGTTGCGCGCCGTCCGGCTTAGTTCGCGCCGCCGGCCGAACCGGCGAAGCGGTACGGACCCGACGTTACCCGCTGGCGGGGCATTCTCCGACCCCCAAAACGGGTGTGTCAGAGGTCGGCCAGGAACGGAGCCCCGGCCAACCTCTGACCCGATGCTGCTCAGCGGGCGGCGTTGGCCGCCAGCAGACCCTTCTTGCGACTGGTCAGAATCGTGTCGACCAGCCCGTACTCCTTGGACTCCTCGGCCGTCATGATCTTGTCACGGTCGATGTCCTTGCGAACCTGCTCGATCGGGCGGTTGCAGTGGCGGGACAGCATGTCCTCCAGCTGCGTACGCATCCGCAGGATCTCCCGGGCCTGGATCTCGATGTCCGAGCCCTGCCCGTAGCCGCCCTCGGTGGCCGGCTGGTGGATGATGATCCGCGAGTTCGGCAGGGCCATCCGCTTACCCGGAGTGCCCGCCGACAGCAGCACGGCCGCCGCGCTCGCCGCCTGCCCGAGGCAGACCGTCGAGATGTCCGGACGGACGTACTGCATGGTGTCGTAGATCGCCGTCATGGCGGTGAACGACCCACCCGGCGAGTTGATGTACATGATGATGTCGCGGTCCGGATCGGTGCCCTCGAGCGTCAGCAGCTGGGCCATCACGTCGTTGGCCGACGCGTCGTCCACCTGGACGCCGAGGAAGATGATCCGGTCCTCGAAGAGCTTGTTGTACGGGTTCGACTCCTTGACCCCGTACGACGTGCGCTCGACGAACGACGGCAGCACGTAGCGGTTGTGCACGGCCGCGAACTGGGGCGGCAGGCTCAGATCGGTCATCGTCAGCTCCTCAGCTCAGGGTCCCGGCGCCATCAGGAACCTGTGCGGCCCCGATGATCACCTTGTCGATGAAGCCGTAGTCCATGGCCTCCTGGGCGGTGAACCAACGGTCCCGGTCCGAGTCGGCCTCGATCTGCGACTGGCTCTGGCCGGTGTGGTGCGCGACCCGCTCCTGGAACATCCGCTTCGTGTAGAGCATCTGCTCCGCCTGGATGGCGATGTCGGACGCCGTGCCGCCCAGACCACCGGACGGCTGGTGCATCATGATCCGTGCGTGGGGCAGGGCGTACCGCTTGCCCTTGGTGCCCGCGCAGAGCAGCAGCTGGCCCATCGAGGCAGCCATGCCCATCGCCACGGTCGACACGTCGTTGTCGATGAACTGCATGGTGTCGTAGATCGCCATGCCGGAGTAGACCGAGCCACCCGGCGAGTTGATCCACAGGTTGATGTCGCGGTCCGGGTCCTCCGCGGCGAGCAGCAGCAGCTGCGCGCAGATGCGGTTGGCGACCTGGTCGGTCACCTCACTGCCCAGGAAGATGATGCGCTCCTTGAGCAACCGGTTGTAGACCGAGTCGTCGAGGTTGCCAATGGAGTCGCCACCGCGCGCGTCAATCGCCCGGAGCGACTTCTTGGGGATGTGCATGTCGGTCATGGCAGCCCTTCGCTCTCCGTACCGTCTTTCCCGACACTAACCGCTGTGCGGGGCGGCAGAGTCCCGGTCGGGGCACTGTTCGCTCTCAGCGCAGCTGTGTCGGGCGTACCCGCGGCGCGGGCTTCCGGGCGTACCCGGCAGTGCTTGCTGCCCGGGCGTACCCGGCAGTGCCTGCTGCCCGGGCGTACCCGGAAAGGGAAACGGCCGCCGGGCGGCCCCCCCCCCGGGGGGGGGGGCCCCCCCCCCCCCCACGGGGGTGGGGGCCCCCCCGGGGGGGGCGCGCCGGGGGCCAGGGGGGTACCCGGTGCCGGCCCGGCCGTTG
>NZ_JBIAFG010000035.1:0-4657 GCF_042869175.1 Micromonospora sp. NPDC007208
GAGTCTTGTGTTGGGGCGTGGTGGTGTTTGTGTGGTGGTTGTGGGTGCTGGTTTTTTTTGTTTTTTTTTTTTTTTTTTTGTTGTTGGGGGGGGGGGGGGGGGGGGCGCCCCCCCCCCCCCCCGACGTCGGCGTACGCGCTCTCGCTCGACCTCGGCGGACGAGTGGGCTGCGGCCTGCGCTACTCTTGAATGTCGCCGCTGTCGCACCGCGCTGACCGTGCGCGCCCCGAGGGCGGCGACAGCCGCATTTTCCCAGCTCCAAGCCCCAGGAAGTGACATGCCTCCGAAGAAGAAGCTCGTCAAGACGTTCACGCTTCAGTTGCCGGCGGGCCAGGCCACGCCGGCGCCGCCGGTCGGCCCCGCGCTCGGCCAGCACGGCGTGAACATCATGGAGTTCTGCAAGTCCTACAACGCGCAGACCGAGTCTCAGCGGGGCGACATCGTCCCCGCCGAGATCAGCGTGTACGAGGACCGGTCCTTCACGTTCGTGCTGAAGACCCCGCCCGCTGCCCGGCTGCTGATCAAGGCCGCTGGTGTGCAGAAGGGTTCGGGTGTTCCGCAGTCCGAGAAGGTCGGCTCGGTCAGCCGCGCCCAGCTGCGTGAGATCGCCGAGAAGAAGATGGCCGACCTCAACGCCAACGACATCGCCCAGGCCGAGAAGATCATCGCCGGCACCGCCCGGTCGATGGGCATCACCGTCAACGACTGACGTCGGCCCCGGCCTTCGACCCGACCGTGGGAGGGCTCGCGCCGAGCGGCCCGCCAGAGACCACAGGAGTAATCAGCAATGCAGCGCAGCAAGAGCTACCGCAAGGCCGCCGATGTCATCGACCGGTCGAAGCTCTACACCCCCACCGAGGCCGTGAAGCTGGCCAAGGAGACCACCAACGTCAAGTTCGACGCCACGGTCGAGGTCGCCATGCGCCTCGGCGTCGACCCCCGCAAGGCGGACCAGATGGTCCGCGGCACGGTCAACCTGCCGCACGGCACCGGTAAGACCGCCCGCGTGATCGTGTTCGCCAGCGGCGCGAAGGCCGAAGAGGCCGCTGCCGCGGGTGCCGACGAGGTGGGCACCGACGAGCTGGTCGCCCGGATCCAGGGTGGTTGGCTCGACTTCGACGCGGCGATCGCCACGCCGGACCAGATGGCCAAGATCGGCCGGATCGCGCGGATCCTGGGCCCGCGCGGTCTCATGCCGAACCCGAAGACCGGCACGGTGACCATGGACGTCACCAAGGCGGTGCAGGACATCAAGGGTGGCAAGATCACCTTCCGGGTGGACAAGCACTCCAACCTGCACCTGATCATCGGCAAGGCCTCCTTCACGGAGACCCAGCTGGTGGACAACTACGCTGCGGTGCTCGACGAGGTGCTGCGCGCCAAGCCGTCCGCGGCCAAGGGCAAGTACCTCCGCAAGGTCATCCTGACCACCACGATGGGCCCGGGTGTCCCGGTCGACCCGAACCTGGTGAAGAACCTTCGGGAGGACCAGGCCGACGCCTGAGTCGACAGTTCGCTCCGCCGGGGCGCCGCCACGACCGTGGCGGCGCCCCGGCGCGTTTGAGGTGTGGCAGGCTCGACCCATGCGGCTGGAGAACGTCTGGTTGCGGTACCACCGGCGGGGGCCGTGGGTGCTGCAGGGCATCGACGTGCGGATCGGTCCCGGTGAGGCCGCGATCGTGCTGGGCCGCAACGGGGTGGGCAAGTCGACACTGCTCCAGGTGGCCGCCGGCGTCCTCCGACCGGGCCGGGGCCGGGTCACCGACCGGCCGGCGCGGGTGGGCTGGGTGCCGGAGCGGTTCCCCACGGACCAACCGTTCACGGTGACCCGCTATCTGACCGGGATGGCACGGGTGGCGGGGCTGGGCAGGGCCGCGGCCGACGAGGCGGTGACCTCCTGGACCGACCGGCTCGGGCTGTCCGCCTTCCGTTCGGTCCGGTTGCCGGAGCTGTCGAAGGGCACCGCGCAGAAGGTCGGCCTCGCCCAGGCGATGCTGCGCCCGCCGGGCCTGCTGGTTCTGGACGAGCCGTGGGAGGGGCTGGACGCCGCCACCCGCGAGTTGGTGCCCGAGCTGATCGCCGAGGTGCTCGCCGCCGACGGGTCCGTCCTGGTCAGCGACCACCGCGGCGAAACGGTCCGCTTGCCGGCCGCGCGCCGCTGGTTGGTGGCCGACGGCTCGCTCTCCGAGCAGACGTCGTCGACGGACGAGACGATCGCGGTGGTCGAGGTCGCGGTGCCGGCCACGCGGGTCGCCGGCACCGTCGCCCGGTTGCGCGCCGAGGGCCACCAGGTGCTGCGGGTACGCTCCGACGCCTCCTCCGCCGCAGCCCAGGTCCGACCCGCCGACCCGTTCCGGGAGGCCGGTGCCGCCCGACCCGCCGAGCCGCCGCTCGGGTTCACCGGGAAGCTGGCAGCGGAGCAGCCGAAGGCCGCTGATCCGGTGGTCGAGCCGGCAGCGGGGGAGGCCCGGTGAGCGCCCTGGTCCGGATGCGGCTGGCCGGTTTCCTGCGGACCGGCCGGGCGGTGGCACCGTTGCTCGCCGGCCTGATCGCGCTCGGCACCCTCTACGGCGGTGGTCGTGCCCAGCCGGCGGAGGCGTACGGCGTCTCCGCGGTCGTGCTCTTCCCGGTGCTCGCCTGGCAGACCAAGATCCTGTTGGACGTCGAGCCGGACGTGCAGCGTCGGCTGGCGCAGGTGACGGTCGGGGTCGCGCGGGAGCGGTTTGCCGGGCTGCTCGCCGCGGCAGTGGCGGCGCTGGTGACGGTGGCCGTCGCGCTGCTCTTTCCGTGGCTGGTCGGCGGGGTGTCCGGCCCGGTCGACCCGGGGGACCGGTCGATTCCGGTCGGGCTCGCGCTGGGATTGTGGGCGCACCTCCTGGTCGTACCCGCCGCGGTTGCTCTTGGGGCGTTGGCCAGCCGGGCGTCGGTGGGCGGCGCCGGGTACGGCGTCGCGGTGCTGGCCCTCGGCGGGGTCGGCGCGGTGGTGCTCGGCCTGACCGGCTCGGTGGCCCCCTGGCTGGCGCCGCCGATCATGGCCGCCGCTCGCACCACCGGCGGTGACGCCGCCGCGCTGACCCTGCTGGGGCTGAGCGGGTGGGCGCTGGCCTGGAGCGCCACGGTCGTCGGTGGCTACCTGTGGCGGCGGCGGGCCCAGGGCTGACCGGCGCCGGCGTCAGTGGCGCGGCTCACCGCGTGCGATTTGGCGCTGCTGGCCTGGGCGCGTACTCTTCAACCGTCATCCGTGTTCTCATGGATGAGGAACCACCCAGAGACCGCTGGTCACCGTGCTTCGGCACGGTCGAAGGTCCCGCGACATCGGGCGACCCGCGTAGGGCGGCAAGCGTAACTCGGCAGTGAGCATGGTCCGCCGACCGTGACGATCTTCCGGCCCTCGCCCCGTGCGCCCTGCGCCGGGGTTTTTTCGTTGTCGTGCTGCCTCCGCCCCCGTTCCGGCTTCGGCCGAGACGGGGACCAGCCTCGAGTAACGAGAGAGGAGGGACATGGCGGACAAGCCGATCCGGGCCGACAAGGCCACGGCCGTCGCTGAGCTGACCGAGAGCTTCCGTAGCTCGGGCGCCACCGTGCTGACCGAGTACCGCGGTCTGACGGTTTCCCAGCTCACCCAGCTTCGGCGCTCGCTCGGCGCCGATACCAGCTACACGGTCGCGAAGAACACGCTGGCCAAGCGTGCTGCGACGGACGCGGGCATCAACGGCCTCGACGAGCTGTTCACCGGTCCTACCGCGCTGACTTTCGTTTCGGGCGACGTCGTCGAGGCGGCGAAGGGACTTCGCGACTTCGCGAAGGCCAACCCGAAGCTCGTCATCAAGGGCGGTGTCTTCGAGGGCAAGGCCATCACCGCGGCCGAGGTCACGAAGCTCGCCGACCTGGAGTCCCGCGAGGTGCTGCTGGCCAAGCTGGCCGGCGCGATGAAGGGCAACCTGAGCAAGGCCGCGGCCCTGTTCCAGGCCCCGCTGTCGAAGACCGCCCGTCTGGCGGCTGCACTGCAGGACAAGCGCGAGAAGGAGGGCGCCGAGGCGGCCTGAGGCCCCCACGGCGCACCAGTTCTTACTTAACAGAATCAGGAAAGGACGCCAGATATGGCGAAGCTCAGCACCGACGAGCTGCTCGACGCGTTCAAGGAGATGACGCTGATCGAGCTCTCTGAGTTCGTGAAGCAGTTCGAGACGACCTTCGAGGTCACCGCCGCCGCTCCGGTCGCGGTTGCCGCTGCCGGTGGTGGCGGTGGCGCTGCGGCCGAGGCCGAGCCGGAGCAGGACGAGTTCGACGTCATCCTCGAGGCTGACGGTGGCAAGAAGATCCAGGTCATCAAGGTCGTGCGTGAGCTGACCGGCCTGGGCCTCAAGGAGGCCAAGGACGCGGTCGAGTCCGCGCCGAAGGCCATCCTGGAGAAGGTCAACAAGGAGACCGCCGACAAGGCGAAGGCCAAGCTCGAGGGTGAGGGCGCCAAGGTCACCCTCAAGTGACCTGACGTTCCACCAACGCGTACCCGGCTCGTGAGCTGGGACACCATCGCGTCGCGGGGGGGGGGGGGGGGGGCCCCGCGCCCCCCCCCCCCCCCCGGGGGGGGGGGGGGGGGGGGGGGGGCCCGGGGGGGCGGCCCCCCCCCCCCCCCCCCCCCCCCCCCCCAGCCCGC
>NZ_JBIAFG010000036.1:0-4168 GCF_042869175.1 Micromonospora sp. NPDC007208
TGGGGGGGGGCGTCCCCCCCACCGCGCCGCTCCGACACTCTGTGGTCCCGCCCCCCCCCCCCCCCGTGGGGGGGGGGGGGGGCCGCGTGGGGGGGGGGGGGGGGGGGGCCCCCCCCCCCCCCCCCCCCGACCGCTCACCTCAGACCTCTTCGACCGAGCTCGGCTCGCGCCGGGACAGGTCGATGCCCAGCTCCTCAGCGGCCCGGAACACCTCGTCGTCGGTCTCGCGCATTTCCAGGGCCACACCGTCGCTGGAGAGCACCTCAACGTTGAGGCACAGCGACTGCAGCTCCTTGAGCAGCACCTTGAACGACTCCGGGATGCCCGGCTCCGGGATGTTCTCGCCCTTGACGATGGCCTCGTAGACCTTCACTCGGCCGAGCACGTCGTCGGACTTGATCGTGAGCAGCTCCTGCAGGGCGTAGGCAGCGCCGTACGCCTGCATCGCCCAGCACTCCATCTCACCGAAACGCTGACCACCGAACTGCGCCTTACCACCCAGCGGCTGCTGCGTGATCATCGAGTACGGGCCGGTCGAACGAGCGTGGATCTTGTCGTCGACCAGGTGGTTGAGCTTCAGGATGTAGACGTAGCCGACCGCGATCGGGTCCGGCAGCGGCTCGCCGGAACGACCGTCGAACAGCTGCGCCTTGCCGGTACGCCCGATCAGCTGCTTGCCGTCCCGGTTGGGCAGGGTCGACTCGAGCAGACCGGAGATCTCCTCCTCGCGGGCACCGTCGAAGACCGGGGTGGCCACGTTGGTGTCACCCTCGGACTCGTGCGCGTCGATCGAGCGGAGCTGGCGCTTCCAGTCGGCGTCGTCGCCCTCGACCTTCCAACCGGTCTTGGCGACCCAACCGAGGTGGGTCTCCAGCACCTGGCCGATGTTCATCCGGCTCGGCACGCCGAGCGGGTTGAGCACGATGTCGACCGGGGTGCCGTCCTCAAGGAACGGCATGTCCTCGATCGGCAGGATCTTCGAGATGACACCCTTGTTGCCGTGCCGGCCGGCGAGCTTGTCGCCGTCCTGGATCTTGCGCTTCTGGGCGACGTAGACCCGGACCAGCTCGTTGACGCCCGGCGGCAACTCGTCGCCGTCCTCGCGGGAGAACGTGCGCACACCGATGACCGTGCCGGTCTCGCCGTGCGGCACCTTCAGCGAGGTGTCCCGAACCTCACGCGCCTTCTCACCGAAGATCGCGCGGAGCAGCCGCTCCTCCGGGGTCAGCTCGGTCTCACCCTTGGGCGTGACCTTGCCGACCAGGATGTCACCGGGGACGACCTCGGCGCCGATCCGGATGATGCCGCGCTCGTCGAGGTCGGCGAGCATTTCCTCGCTGACGTTCGGGATGTCGCGGGTGATCTCCTCCGGGCCGAGCTTGGTGTCCCGGGCGTCGACCTCGTGCTCCTCGATGTGGATCGAGGTGAGCACGTCCTGCTGCACGAGGCGCTGCGACAGGATGATCGCGTCCTCGTAGTTGTGACCCTCCCAGCACATGAACGCCACCAGCAGGTTGCGTCCGAGTGCCATCTCGCCCTCGTCGGTGCACGGACCGTCGGCGATGACCTGACCGGCCTCGACGCGGTCGCCCTCGAAGACGACCGGCTTCTGGTTGACGCAGGAGCCGGCGTTGGAGCGGCGGAACTTGTGCAGCAGGTACGTCCGGCGGTGGCCGTCATCCTGGTGGATGGTGACGTAGTCGGCGCAGAGATCCTCGATCACACCGCCGACCTCGGCGACCACCACGTCGCCAGCGTCGACCGCGGCCCGGTACTCCATGCCCGTACCCACGAGCGGCGCCTCGGCCTTGACCAGCGGCACCGCCTGGCGCTGCATGTTCGCGCCCATCAGTGCCCGGTTGGCGTCGTCGTGCTCGAGGAACGGGATCATGGCGGTCGCGACCGAGGTCATCTGCCGGGGCGAGACGTCCATGTAGTCGACGGCACCGGGGAGGACGTCCTCGGTCTCGCCGCCCTTACGGCGGCAGAGCACCCGCTCCTCGGCGAACGTGCCGTCAGCCTTCAGGCGCGCGTTGGCCTGGGCCTTGACGAACCGGTCCTCCTCGTCCGCGGTCAGGTAGTCGATCTGGTCGGTGACCCGACCCTCGACGACCTTCCGGTACGGCGTCTCGATGAAGCCGAACGGGTTGACCCGGGCGAAGGTGGACAGCGCGCCGATCAGGCCGATGTTCGGGCCTTCCGGCGTCTCGATCGGGCACATCCGGCCGTAGTGGGACGGGTGCACGTCGCGGACCTCGAAGCCGGCCCGCTCCCGGGACAGACCACCCGGGCCGAGCGCGCTCAGCCGACGCCGGTGGGTCAGGCCCGCCAGCGGGTTGGTCTGGTCCATGAACTGGGACAGCTGGGACGTCCCGAAGAACTCCTTGATCGCCGCCACCACCGGGCGGATGTTGATCAGGGTCTGCGGGGTGATCGCCTCGACGTCCTGCGTGGTCATCCGCTCGCGGACGACCCGCTCCATCCGGGACAGGCCGACCCGAACCTGGTTCTGGATCAGCTCGCCCACGGTACGGAGGCGCCGGTTGCCGAAGTGGTCGATGTCGTCGGCCTCGTAGCCGTCCTCACCGGCGTGCAGCCGGCACAGGTACTCCACGGTGGCGACGATGTCGTCCTCGGTCAGCGTGCCGGTGGTGATCGGTACGCCGACTTCGAGCTTCTTGTTGAACTTGTAGCGCCCGACCTTGGCGACGTCGTACCTCTTCGGGTTGAAGAAGAGGTTGTCGAGCAGGGTCTGGGCGTTCTCGCGCGTCGGCGGCTCGCCAGGGCGCAGCTTGCGGTAGATGTCGAGCAGGGCCTCGTCGGCGCCGGCGATGTGGTCCTTCTCGAGCGTGGTCATCATCAGCTCGGACCAGCCGAACTTCTCACGGATCCGCTCGGCCGACCATCCGATGGCCTTGAGCAGGACGGTGACGGCCTGCCGACGCTTACGGTCGATGCGTACGCCGACCGTGTCGCGCTTATCGATGTCGAACTCCAGCCAGGCACCCCGACTCGGGATGACCTTGACGCTGGAGAGGTCGCGGTCGGAGGTCTTGTCCGGCTGCTTGTCGAAATACACGCCCGGAGACCGGACGAGCTGGCTGACCACGACACGCTCGGTGCCGTTGATGACGAAGGTGCCCTTGGGCGTCATCATCGGGAAGTCACCCATGAACACCGTCTGGCTCTTGATCTCGCCAGTGGTGTTGTTGGTGAACTCCGCGGTCACGAAGAGCGGAGCGCAGTAGGTCAGGTCCTTCTCCTTGCACTCCTCGATCGAGGCCTTGACCTCATCGAAGCGCGGCGCTGAGAAGGAGAGCGACATGGTGCCGGAGAAGTCCTCAATGGGACTGATCTCTTCAAGGATCTCCGCGAGACCCGAGCGTGCGTGCGGGTCGTCCGCCGACCGGCCCTGCCAAGCCTCGTTGCCGACGAGCCAGTCGAAGGACTCGTTCTGAATGGCAAGGAGGTTGGGGACCTCGAGGTGTTCGGTGATCCTGCCGAATGAAACTCGGCGGGGAGCGAATGCGCTCGACGTACGACTGGTCTTCGCAGGGCGGGAAGCTGCCAAGATGCGTCCTTCCGAGGACCGGTGCTGCAGAACGGCTGGTACGCGTGCACTCCAATGACCCCACCAGAAATATCCGTAAACGGACATTTCCGAGCAGGGGTCAAGTCGGAAGGCAGCGCAAACTAGCAGTGTAGCCGAGAGGCTAACCGCTGTCCAGCCCACCCCGCAGGTTGTTTGCGGAGCGCGCCTCGGCCCCCGTCAACCGGGGTCTGCCGGGCCGCTCAGAACGCAACTCCCCACTGGGCCGCTCGGGTTCCAGCGGCCGATGGTGCCGCCGCTGTCATACCCACGTCGTGGCCGTCGCAAGCGCGGTGTCTTGCTGGTGTCAGCGTGCCTGGCAGCCCCGGGCCGCGTCAAGGGCCGGTATTCCCCTTGCTGCGTGTTTCCCCCTGGAGAGCGACCCGCCGCCCTCGTTCCGGTCGGCGGAGCCGCTGGTCGGAGCCCAGCTCAGGGCCGATCGGAGCCAACACCACCAATACGGCGGGGGGGGGGTGGGGGGGGGTGAACCCCCCCCCCCCCCCCCGGGGGGGGCCCCCCCCCCCCCCCGGGGGGGGTTGGGGGTACGTACGGGCCAATTGGGGGTACATTGGGCCCGCA
>NZ_JBIAFG010000037.1:0-1116 GCF_042869175.1 Micromonospora sp. NPDC007208
CGGCGGGCTCAACCGGTGGTTGCAACATTGAGGAGTTGGGTCATTTTCTCGCCTGGGGTTGCCCAGCCCAGGGTCATGCGGGGGCGGTCGTTGAGTTCGTCGGCGACGTGGTCGAGGCCGGTTTGGTCGATGGTGGTGAAGTCGAATTGGCCTTTGGGGAAGTACTGGCGTAGCAGCCCGTTGGTGTTCTCGTTGCTGCCACGCTGCCAGGGGCTGTGCGGGTCGCAGAAGTAGACCGGGCAGTCGGTGGCGATGGTGAAGTCACGGTGTCGGGCCATCTCGACGCCCTGGTCCCAGGTCAGCGAGGCCCTCAACCGCTGCGGTAGCCAGGTCATCGCCGCGGCGAGTTGGGACACGACGTGTTCGGAGACCTTGCCCTCGGGCAGTCCGACCAGGATCACGAACCGGGTAGCGCGTTCCACCAGCGTGGCGATCGCGGAACCACCACGCCCACCCCGACGGACCCCCTCGAGGAGATCACCCTCCCAATGACCGGGCACCGCCCGGTCAGCGACCTCAGCCGGACGGTCAGCGATGCGCAGGTTCACCCACGGCCGCGCCGAACGCACCGCCCCGGCCGGCGCCGCCCGACGCCGGCGAGCCGCCCGACCCGAGCGCAACGCCACCTGCCGCGTCAACTCCGCCCGCAAGTTACCCCGCGCCTGCAGGTAGATCGCCTGATAAATCGTCTCGTGCGACACCCACATCTCCGGCATGTCCGGGAACTGCACCCGCAGCCGAGCACTGACCTGCTGCGGCGAACGACGTCGCCGCAGCATATCCAGCACCACCTCACGCAACGGCCCGTCAACAGCCAACACCGGCACCCGCCCGGACCGGTTATGCCGCAGAAACGACGCCCACTGCGCCATCAACGGCTGATACCGCTGCCCATAACGCTCGAACCGACCCACCTCCCGCGAGATCGTCGACACCGACCGCCCCAACCTCCGCGCGATCGACCCCAACGACTCACCCGCAGCCCGACCCAACCCAATCTGCTCCCGCTCCAACGGACTCAACCTCGACGCCATAACCACCCCAACGACAATCACCAAAGGGGGTGTTGCAACCACCAGTTGAGCCCGCCCACGTAACGGAAACTGTCCAAGATCT
>NZ_JBIAFG010000038.1:0-1085 GCF_042869175.1 Micromonospora sp. NPDC007208
CCCGTGCTCAGCTGGTGGAAGCAATCTGGCTGGTCAGCAGCTCGGCGAAGACTTCTTTGGGTTTCTTGTAGGCGAGGATACGGCGGGGTCGGTTGTTGAGTCGGTCGGCGATGGCGTTGAGGTGCTGGTGGTCGTTGGGGATGACGGTGCCGCGGGGGAGGTATTCGCGGATCCAGCGGTTGGTGCTCTCGTTGGTGCCGCGTTCCCAGGGACTATGGGGGTGGGCGAAGTAGACGTCGATGTCAGCGGCGACGCTCAGGGCGGCGTGTTCGGCCATCTCGGTGCCGCAGTCCCAGGTCAGGGTGCGGCGCAGGGCGTCGGGTAAGCCGGCGATGCCGGTGGCCACGGCGCTGGTGACGGTGGGGCTGTCTCTGCCGGACAGCGGGATCAGGATCAAGAACCGGGAGGTGCGCTCCACCAGCGTGGCGGTGGCACTGGCGCCGTTCTTGCCGATGATCAGGTCGCCTTCCCAGTGCCCGGGTATCCGCCGGTCCTCGGCCTGGGCGGGCCGCTGATCGATGAACGTCGGGTTGGGAATCTTCGGCGCCCGCGAGGCGGCCGAACGCGCCGGACGACGGTTTCTGCGGCCACTGCGCAACCGCAGGTGCTGCCGGGCCAACTCCCCGACCGGCAACGCGTACATCCACGTGTAAATCGCCTCGTGCGACACCCGCATCGCCTCGTCGTCGGGATAGTCCAACCGCAACCGCCCAGCAACCTGATCCGGCGACCAGCCCTCACCCAACAACGCCACCACCACCTCCCGCAGCCGCGCGTCCAACTCCAGCTTGCACGGCTTCGGCCGACGCCGCGCCCGCTGCGCCTGCCGCTGCGAACGCCACGCCCGATAGAACCCCCGCCCACCACCCCGGCTGATCTCCCGCGACACCACACTCGGATCCCGACCGATCACCACCGCGATCTGCTGACCCGACAACCCCTCAGCGATACCCCGCGTGATCTCTTCCCGATCCGCCACCGTCAACGGCCTACGACCCGCCACGTGCCACCGACCTCTCAGCGATTCGCCCCGCCAAGAGGACAACGAACGACAAGATCGATTGCTACGACCAGCTGAGCACGGG
>NZ_JBIAFG010000039.1:0-1060 GCF_042869175.1 Micromonospora sp. NPDC007208
ACTGTGCTGTCCCGAGACATGTGTCAAGGGGAAGTCCCGATAGATGTGTCATGAGTTGTTGATCAGGCTGCTCGGGTGAGGCTGATGTAGGTCCGGTCGGGGTTGGGGTGGAAGTGGCCGAGGGGTTGGCCGTCGCGGTGGTAGATGGTGATCCGGTTTTGGTCGCGGATAGCGGTGACGGTGGCGCCGGCGTGGGTGGTGCCGACGCTGGTGCGGTGTCCGGCGACGGAGATCGCGCCGGTGCTGCTGACGAGGCAGCGGTGCAGGGTGGCGTCGGTCTGCATCGGGAGGCTGGTTGGTCCGCCGAGGCTGGGCGCGGCTGTCCATGCTTGGGCGGGGGTGGTGCGTCGCGGTAGGGCGCTGTGGCGTCGTTCGGTGTTGTAGTAGCGGCGGTAGATGTCCAGCAGGTTTTGCAGCTCCGCGCGGGTGTTGGGGGCGGGTTGGGTGCTCAGCCATTTCTTGAGGGTTTGGTGGTGGCGTTCGACTTTGCCGCAGGTCTGCGGATGGTAAGGGCTGGAGTTGATCGGTCGGACGCTGTGGTCCAGGAGGCACTGGACGAACGTGGAGATCGATCCGGGCCGGGTCAGCCGGCTGGTGAACGCGGTGCCGTTGTCGGACAACACGATCGCCGGGGCGCCGTACTCGGTGAACGCCTGCCTGACCGCGGTGACCGCGCCTTCGGCGGTCTCCGCGATGGTCGTGTAACAGCCGACGAGGGTTCGGGTGCAGTCGTCCAGGACGTCGAAGACCGCGGCGAGGCTGCCGTCGGCGAGCCGGACGTTCGTGGCGTCGATCTGATAGCAGTCGCGGGGGCGGGCGTAGACGAACCGGCGAAACGAGCTGTGGGGCCGTTTCGCCGGGTTCCGTTCGAGCAGGTCATGCCGGGCCAGGACCCGGTTGATCGTCGACCTCGAGGGCACCAGCCACGCCGGAGCAGTGGCGTTGTGCACCTCGATCAGGGCGTCGCGGATGAAGTCGGCCCCGTTGTCCAGGCCGAGTTCGGCGCGCAGTTTGCAGATCCAGGCGTCCAGGTCCGGTGGCGTCGTCCGCGGACTGCTGC